>NZ_BSTB01000018.1:71461-181295 GCF_030269285.1 Micromonospora sp. NBRC 101691 | reverse complement strand
CGATCACCGCCCACTGCCCGTCCGTCAGCGACGACTCGTACGCCGGTTTACAGACACAGCGACACAGACGTGATCTTCGCTGACACAGTCAGCGAAGATCACACCGAGGTATCACAACACTCTCTCACGCGCCAGTTCCTCCGTGACGTGCACGAAGGCGTTCAGTCGCGGGTTCACCAGCCGCAGCCGGCGCAGGTGCGCCTCGGTCAGGTCCACCGCGGAGACACGGTTCTCCTTGCGGCCGAGCAGCGCCAGCTGCTCGTAGGCAGGCAGGAACACCAGTTCGTCAGCCGCGGGTACCGCCTTCTTGACGTCGCCGTACCGGGCGAACCGCCGGAGCAGCCAGCTCCAGTTGTCGGACGGGGAAGCAGCGCCAGCCGGCTGGGAAACCAATCCCGAGCCGGCGACAGCAGCCGCCGAGGTTCCCAGCGCGATGACGCGCCTACGGTTCAACCGCATGGAGGGGTCCTCTCAGAAAAGGTACGAAGAGTGAGGCGTGGGCGGGGGTATAGCTGCTGTCCTACTCCGCCGTGAGAGGACTGTCCATGGTCGCCTCACCTGCTGGGCAGCCCCCTGGCGAGGTTCGCCGCGCGAGGCGGGCCACCGACGCCGTCAGGAAGCGTCCGGCTACGGGGCGTCACGGAGCGGGGTGACGAGGCCGCCGGCCGGTTGGCGACGACCGCACGGCACGATGGGTACGTGGACATCGAGCCGATCGCCGCCGCGCCCGGACAGGCGTTCCGCCGGACCGTCCTGCGGCAGCGGTGGCAGGACGCCACCTTCCTGCACTGGGCGGTGGCACCGGAGGTCGTCGCGCCGCTGCTGCCCGTCGGCACCCGACCGGACACCCTCGACGGGGTCACCTACGTCGGCCTGGTCGCCTTCCGGATGGTCGGGGTGGGCCTGAAACGGGGTCCGGGGGTCCCGTACCTCGGCAGCTTCCGGGAGACCAACGTCCGGCTCTACTCCGTGGACCGCACCGGCCGGCGTGCCGTGGTGTTCCTGTCCCTCGACGCGGACCGGCTGCTCCCGGTGCTGGTCGGCCGGGCGTCCCTGCGGCTGCCGTACCTGTGGTCGGCGATGCGGCTGGACCGCGACGGCGAGCGCTACACCTATCACTGCCGACGCCGGTGGCCGGGACCGGCCGGCGCGACGAGCCGGATGACGGTCCGGGTGGGCGCCCCGGTCGACGACCCGACCCCGCTGGAGCACTTCCTCACCGCCCGCTGGGCCCTGCACACGTCGGCGTACGGACGCACCCTACGGCTGCCGAACTGGCATCCCCGTTGGCCGCTGCACCGGGCGGAGCTGCTGCATCTCGACGACGAGCTGGTCACCGCCGCCGGGCTTCCGGCACCGTCCGGCCCACCGGTGAGCGTGCTCCACTCCCCCGGCGTGCCGGCGGTGTTCGGTCCACCGGTCGTCGTCCGCTGACCGGACGCCCCCTCGCCGGCCGTCACCGGTGGAGTGGGAGCATGACGGCATGGACATCTACGAGGACGCCCGGACCGTGTCCCGGGCGGATCTGGCCGCCTGGCTGCGGCAGCTCGCGAGCCAGCTGGAGACCACCGGACAGGTCTTCTACGGCGCTGCGGGCGCCATCGCCGTCGCCGACCAGGTGCGGTGCGAGCTGGAGATCGAGCAGGAGGACCAGGACGAGTTCTCCATCGAGATCGAGTTCTCCTGGGTGAACCCGAAGGCCGCTACGGCGACCGACGCCCCCGGCGTCCGGAAGACCGAGGCCGTCACGGAGGAACCCGAGTCGGCGGAGGACACGACCGGCGAGTAGCCCACGCTCCACCGTGAACCGGCACACCTGACCCCGGATCCACGGCGGCGCACCACCCTGGCCTGAGCTGATGCCCCAGGCCAGGGTGCAACGCCCCGGACGTCCGGCGGCGGTCAGAAACTGCTGACCAGCTTGACGAACGCCTCGTCGATCTTGGTGGGGTCGGTGGCGTCGAACGCCTTGCCCGACGACGCCTTGGCGATCCGGTCCAGGGTGGCGAAGTCGGAGTCCCGGTCGAAGGCGATGCAGAAGACCTTGACCGGGCGGTCCGGGTCCAGTGTGACGTCGGTGAGCAGTCGGGCCAGGTCGTTGTCCCGGTTGTACTCGTTCTTGCCGTCGGTCAGCACGACGACGGCGTTGATCCGCTCCGGGTCGTACCGGTCGACCAGGTGCCGGTGGGCGGCCCGGACCGTCGCGTAGAGCGCGGTGCTCCCCTCGACATGCAGGCCGGCGATCCGGCCGGTGATCCGTTTCTGGTCGAAGTCGCCGAGCCGGACCTCCTCCCGGTACGGGCCCTCCGGTCGCTTCGACGTCTCGGAGGAGAACGACCAGAGCCCCACCCGGTCCTCCGAGTTGAGCAGCGCGAGCCCCTTGGCCGCCGCCGCCGAGGCGACCTGGAAGCGGGTCCGGTCACCGATCGACGCCTCCATCGATCCGGAGGTGTCCAGCGCGATCAGGATGTTGGCCTTCTTGCGCAGCGTGCTCCAGCCGTCCAGCATCGCCTCGACCACCGCCGGGTCCGGCGGCGCGAAGTAGGTCAGGCCGCTGGTCGGCTCGGTGCCGACGCTGGCCAGCAACTCCTTCGGGGCCTGGCGCTCGTGGTCCCGGAAGCCGAGGCTGCCGAAGCTGCGCTGCTGGGCGTCCTCGGTCAGGAAGGCGAGGAAGTCGGCCGCCGCCACCCGCTGCCGTTCGTCGGCGGTCGGCAGCACCACGAACGGGTGGTCCAGGTTGAAGGTGCCCTCCTTCGGGTGGACGGCGACCAGCGGGACGTTCGGCCGGCGGCCCCGCGTCTCGCCCTCCTGCTTCGGGCTCAGCTCACCCTCGTTGTAGAGGTGGACCAGTTCCTCCTGCATGACGATGGCGCTCATGTCGTCCGTGCTGGCGCCCCCACCGGCCAGGTCGGCCTCGGCGAGGTCCCGCAACAGGTCCACCACGTCGTCGCTGTAGTGCGACACGTTGGCCTCGATCCGCCGGACGAACTGGGTGACCGCCGGGTTCGTCAGGTCGGACCGGGTCAGGTCGCTGGACCGTTGCACGGCGGCGTAGTAGGTGGCGATGGTCGCCGCCAGTCCCGACGTGGAGAGGTTCGGGTTGTCCTTGCCGAAGGTGAACCGTCCCCACTCCGGCTTGCCGAAGCCGGCCCATCCCTGGCGTCCGGAGAGACCGAGGACCTCCCCCCAGCCCACCGGCCCGCGCTGACGGACCAGCTCGCCCTTGGGCTTGGGCATCGCGATCACCAGCGGGCTGTTCGCAATCGACGGGTAGGTGTCCGGGGTCTGCGGTGTCCGGCCGGCGGCCTGGTCGAGCAACCGGAGCTGGCCGGTCCACAGGCTCGACGTCGGCAGCCAGACCTGCGGCACCGGCAGGTTGGTGCCGCTCCAGCCGGCGGCCAGCGCCTCGGTGGCCTTGCCCGAGGTCAGTCCGCTGACGTGCACCTGGGCGCAGCCGCCGCCGTCGAGCGACCGGTCGCCGGTGTTGTACCGCTCGGCCAGCTCGCCCAGCAGCGCCGCCTTCTCGGTGGAGGAGTTGACCTCCAGTCTGACGGTGCAGTCGCGGGAGCGCTCGGTGTCTGTCTCCTGCTGCCGGACGAGCACGAACGCCCCGGTGATGACCACTAACCCGGCGGTGACGGCGGCGGTGTACGGCAACCACTGTCGAGTGTGGGTTGGGGCCATGGGGACGTCCTCCTCGGCGGCCGGTGCGATGGCAGTCAACCTACCGGTCCGGTGCCACCCGGATGAGGCCGGAGCCGGGCCCCTCCGGTCAGGGACGGTCGGACCGGCCGCCGAGTGCCACCGCGAGCAGCATCCGGACCAGGTAGACCACCACGAAGGTGGCCGTACCGGCCGCCACGGCCGTGGTGACCTCGCTCGACGCGACGTAACCGGCGGCGCCGCCGACCGCGCCGAGGAAGATCGCGGTCGAGATGCCCCAGGCGTCGCCGGCCTCGTGACGGAGCCGCCGTCCCCAGCCGCCACCCGCCGGGGCGGGCGGGACGGATCCACCCGGTGCCGTGGAACGGTCGGACGGCACAGACCTGGCAAGGCCCGGTGCCGTGGACCGGTCGGGAGACACCGGCCGGGCCTGCACCGCCGTCCGGTCCGTCACTGCCGGTCGTGCCGGAGTGGCGGGCGGGTCGGGTTCGGAGCGGGGCAACGGCAGCGGCTGGTTCGGCGTCGGTGCCCCGGCGGTCTCGTTGCCCACCTGGAGCACGGTCTCCCGGCGGAGCGGGGCGGTGACCCTGGCGTCCTGCCCGAGCAGCCGCATCAGCACCTGCTCGGCCTCCGGCCGGTCCCCCGGCTCCTTCGCCAGGCACTGCTGGATCACCTCGTCGAGACCCGGCGGGAGCGGTGGCAGGTCGGGCGGATCGTTCAGCACCCGGTGCATCACCGCGAAGAGCGAGTCGTTGCCGAACGGCGGCCGTCCACCTGCGGCGTAGGCGATGGTGCCGGCCCAGGCGAAGACGTCGCAGGCCGGGCCGACCGGATCGTTACGGAACCGTTCCGGGGCCATGTAGGCGGTGGTGCCCATCACCCGGCTGGTCACGGTCTCGGTGACGCCCAGGGCGCGGGCGATGCCGAAGTCGATCACCCGGGGGCCGTCCGGACCGAGCACCACGTTGTCCGGCTTCAGGTCACAGTGCACCACGTCGGCACGGTGGATCGCGGCGAGCGCGGTGGCCGTGCCGATGGCGAGCCGGTGCAGCGCGTTGCCGGCGACCGGACCGTGTTCGCGTACGTGCCGGTAGAGGGTGGGGCCCTGGATGAACTCGCTGACCACGTAGGGCTGCTCACCGTCCACGTCGGCGAAGAGCACCTGCGCGGTGCAGAAGGGGGCGACCCGGCGTGCCGCCGCGATCTCCTTCATGAACTGTGACCGGATCCGGAGGTCACTCAGGTCGGCGTTGATCATCTTGACCGCCACCCGGTGGCCCTCGTCGTCCTCGCCGAGGTAGACCACGCCCTGGCCGCCCGCGCCGAGCCGGCCGAGCAGCCGGTAGGGACCGGCGGCGACCGGATCGTGCGTCCACAGCGGCGCCAGCCCCGGCACCGGCGCGTCGGCCACTCCTGTCATCGGCGGACTCCATCAGTGTCGTTTCCCGGCCACCGGACGGCGGAGGACAGGGTTATGGTGCCACGCTCCCACCCGGTCGTGGCGGACCGCCCGCCGGCCGGCGTCCCGACCGTCGAGGAGCCCCCGCCCCGGCGGGTGGAGCCCGTCCGGTCGGACGGTAGGTTCTCCGGGTGGACGGTATCCCGGTGGGCCAGCCGGTACGTGAGGCCGCGGAACTGCTCGGACGGGCCCGGCGGGTCGTGGTGTTCACCGGGGCGGGGATGTCCGCCGAGAGCGGGGTGCCCACCTTCCGCGACGCCCTCACCGGGCTGTGGCAGCGGTACGACGCCCAGGCGCTCGCCACACCGGAGGCCTTCCAGGCAGACCCCGCCCTCGTGTGGGGCTGGTACGAGTGGCGTCGGCACGCCGTACGGCAGGCCCGACCGAACCCGGGTCACCGGGCCGTGGCCGCGATCCAGGCCCACGTCCCGGGCGCTGTCCTGATCACCCAGAACGTCGACGACCTGCACGAACGCGCCGGTTCACCCGAGGCGATCCACCTGCACGGCAGCCTGTTCGCCCCGCGCTGCTCGGCCTGCGCCCACCCGGCGCCGACGCCGGACGACACGGAGGACGAGCCGGCGGACGGCCGGCGGGTGTCCCCACCGGAGTGCGCGCGCTGCGCGGCCCCGGTCCGACCCGGCGTGGTGTGGTTCGGCGAGGCACTGCCCGGTGCGGCGCTGGAAGCGGCCGTCGAGGCGGCCTCCTCGTGCGATGTGCTGGTGACCGTCGGCACGTCCGGACTGGTCTACCCGGCGGCTGAGATTCCCCAGGTGGCTGCCCGCCTCGGCGCCGCCGTGATCCAGGTCAATCCGGAGCGGACCCCGCTGGACCCGGTCGCCGAGGTCAACCTGCGCGGTCCGGCGGCAACCGTGCTCCCCGCCCTCGTCGACGCGGCGTGGGGTGACCCGGCGGGTTAGGACGGCGTGACCGGACGGCGGCTCCGTGGCCGGAGACCTGCCTGCGGTTCGCGCGAAGCGGCCATCCTGCGGCCCCGGCCGCCGACGGGGGCGGCCGGGGTCACCGGTCAGGTCAGGCCGGCAGGCGCCACACCTGGTTGGCGCCGCCGAAGCAGTCCCAGATCTGCAACCGCGTGCCGTTGGCGGAGCTGTTGTCGGTGGCGTCCAGGCACCGGTTCGACTGCGGGTTGCGCAGCGTCCCGTTGGACTGGGCCTGCCACACCTGGGCACCGGTGCCGTTGCAGTCCCAGAGTTGGATCTTCGCCCCGTTGGCGGTGGAGGCGCTGGTGACGTCGGCGCACTTGCCGAGCGCGCGCAGGGTGCCGTCGGCCCCGACGGTCCAGGTCTGCGCGGCGGTGCCGTTGCAGTCGTAGAGCTGGACGGCGGTGCCGTTCGCGGTGCCGGCGGCGGCGACGTCCACGCACTTGCCGCCGATGCCGGTGATCGGGCCGGTGCGTCCCGGCGGCGGCGTGGTGCCACCCATGACGGTGTCGTAGATCGCGCTGACCAGGGAGGTCGAGCCGGTGGTGTCCTGGGAGAGTTCCCAGTTCATCATGCCGCCGGCGTTGGCCAGCGCCCACTGGGTCTTGCGCTTGACCGTCGGGATGCCGTTGTAGCACTGCTGGGCGCCGCCGACCGTGGTGCAGTCCCGGTTGGCGTTGGCCGGGTCCATCCCGACCAACGCGGCGTAGGTGTAGTAGCCGGGCCGGCTGTAGAAGGGCACGCCGAGCACCACCTTGCTGGCCGGCAGGCCGCGCGCCTTCCACCCGTTCACCGCGTTGATCGACCAGTCGTAGTTGGCGTGCGGGCTGCCGCCGTCGTACGCCATGATGTTCAGCCAGTCGACGTGGCCGAACACCGAGGTCGGCACACCCTGCACGTAGTAGCCCTCGCTGACGACGGCGGCGGTGAGCAGTTTGCCCCGGCTGCGCAGGGCGCCGCTCAGTTGCTGCATGAGCAGGCTGTAGTTGGTGGCCGAGGCGCCGGGGTCCGGGTACTCCCAGTCCATGTCGACGCCGTCGAGGTTGTACTGGTTGACGAAGTTGACCACGGTGTTGACGAAGGTGGTGCGGGTGGCGGAGTTGGCGGCGAGCGCCTCGAAGGCCGAGTCGTCGCCGTCGTTCCAGCCGCCGATCGCGATGGACACCTTGACGTTGTTGGCGTGCCCGAGCGACACCAGGGAGGACAGTTTGCCGGGGTTCTCCACCGGGCGCAGGGTGCCGTTGCTGTTGGGCAGCACGAAGGCGTAGTTGATGTGGGTCAGCTTGCGGTACTGGACGGTGTTGACGTCGCCGCTCCAGGACGGCATGTAGCCGACGCTCTTGAAGTTGTTCGGCAGCACGACCGCCTCGGCGGCGGTCGGGGTCACGGTGAGGGTCGCGGCCGCGGTGGCGAGGGCGAGCAGACCGGCGGCCAGGGCCGACCGGCGGCGGGGACGTGGTGAGGACATCGAGGGCCTTCCCGTGGGCGGGACGCCGTGCCGTCCCGGCCGGCGCTGGACGGCCAGCCACCGGTCGGGCGTACGGGCGGGACGGGGACGGTCTTCCTCGAGGCAGCCAAATCCTAAAGAGTATTAACTATTGCCGTCAATGACACTGGTCAATGTTTGGGGCCGGTGTCGGGCCGCTCCACCCGGATCGGGTCGCCGCGAACGAGTTCGTCGTGGATGCGCCAGCGGGCGGCGGTGCCGGCCCGGCCCGCTTCCCGGTCGTCGTGCGCGATGCGCTGCCGAAGCAGCTCCAGGGCGAGACGGCGGTTCTGGCTGAACTGCCGTTCGGTATCGACCACGACGACCAGGCCCGAGGGGCGGTGGGTCGCCCGTACCGCGGTGCTGGCCTTGTTCCGGTGCTGCCCGCCGGGTCCGCCGGTGCGGCACCCGACCACGTCGACATCCGCCTCGGTGAAGGACGTACGCGGCGCGTCGACCTCGCACGGCCGGGCGACGACGTACCAGTTCTTGCGTCCGGTGTCCGCCCGGTAGGGACTCGGCGCCTGCCAGCACAGCGTTCCGGTCCACGAGCCGACGAACGGCCCGACACCGTCGCCGGAGATCCGCAGCAGGACCGACCGGTGGGTGCCGGGCCGGTCGCCGGGGACGGTCTGGACCCGACGGGTGGTCAGGCCCTGCCGGCCGGCTTCGGTCTCCAGGCGGCGGACGAGCTGGGCGACCGCCCAGGCACACTCCTGCGGTCCCCGTCCGGCGGACAGGAGCAGGTGTTCCTCGGCCGCGCCCGGCCGGACGGCCGACCCGCTCACGACCGCCCCCGACCGCGCCGGTGGTCCCGTCGCCGGTCGGGCCGGTGGTCCCGTCGCCGGTCGGGCCGGATGTCACCCCGGGGGTGGTCGGCCGTCTTGTAGGTCACCAGCGGGACCGTCGCGACCACGGGGGTGGCCAGGCCGTGTGCGGTGAGGTCGGCGATCACCTGCTCGATCCGCTTGTACGCCGTCGGAGCCTCCTCGAAGAGCAGTTGACGGTCGCCGCAGACCACCAGCGAGCCCACCGGCGTCCGGCGCAGTTCCTCGACCGTGTGCTTGGCCCGACCCCGGCGCAGGGCGTCGGCGCGGGACATCTTGCGGCCCGCGCCGTGGGCCACCGACCAGTTGGCGTCCGGCCCGGCGTGCGCGGCCACCAGGTAGGAACAGGTGCCCCGGGTGCCGGCGACCAGGACGTCCCGGCCGTCGCCCGGGGCCGCGCCCTTGCGGTGCAGGTAGACCCCGTCGCGGATCTCGACGAGGTTGTGGCACTGGTCGACGATCGGGGCGGTCGGCCGGGCGCCCAGGGCGTGCGCGACCCGGGCGGCGATCAGCCGACGGTTGACCGAACCCCAGCGCACTGCGGCGTCGTGCCGGGCCAGGTACGCGGCGGGGTCGGCGGCGGGGCCCGCCCCGTGCCGCTCGGTGTGCGCCCGCAGGATCTGCTCCCCCAGCCCCCGGGATCCGCTGTGCACGATCAGGACGACCTGGCCGGCGGCGAGCCCGAGGCGGTCGGCGTGCCCCGGGTCGAGGACGTCCCGGACCCGGGCCAGCTCGACGAAGTGGTTGCCCCGCCCCACCGTCCCCAGCCCTTCGACGTGACCGGCGGGGATGTCGCCGTCCACCACGGACCAGGCCGGGTCGTCGGCGTCCCGGTCCGGGTCCAGGGCGTGGTCGAGGTCAGGGAACCGGTTGGCGATTTGCTCGGGCACGACGCGCTTCAGGTCGACGGGGAAGACGGCGATGCCGCAGCCGATGTCGGAGCCCACCAGATGCGGATACAACACGGTCGACGCCATCGCCGCGCCGATCGGGGCACCCTTGCCGGGGTGCAGGTCCGGCATGCCGGCGACGTGGATCATGCCGTCGAAGGCCGCCACCTGGTGGCACTGCGTGACGGCGTCGGACTCGATCCAGCTCCGGGAGCCGGCGAAGACGGTGACGGTGGCGGTTCCGGTGGTCGGGACGGACGGCGGCAGGAACCCCTGCCGGGGCTGGTGCTGCGACAAGGTGACGTTCTCTCGTTCGCGAGGAGGGGGACGGACGGCACGACGGCTCCCCCGGACGGCGCGGTTCGTGCGCGGGCGGGAGCGTCGGCTCGGCGAGGTGGTGTCCGTCAGTACGTCATGCCCCCACGGTGGCGGAGCCCGGCCCGCGCGGCAACTGGTTTAGCCCGGCCGGTCGCCGCAGGTGGCGACGACCGATTCGGCCGAGGGCTACCGGGGCAGGTCGGCCAGCCAACGGTCCAGGGCCGCCGGGGAACGGAACAGCAGCACCGGCGGCCCGGACGGGTCGGCCTGCCAGGTGCGCATCCGTCGCCGCGCCCGTCCGAACGCGGCCACGTGCCAGACCAGGACGGAGTCCCGGGAGAGCACGCTGCCCAGCGACTCCCGGTTGCCGTTGCAGATCTCCTCCCCGGTGAACAGCCGACCGAGGGTGCGACGCAGCAGCCGCCAGAAGGAGAGCCAACGCGGGTAGTCCAGGCCGACGACCAGGTCGGCGCGGGCCAGCGGCACGTCCCGCCATCCGTGGTACGCCCCGTCGAGGACCCACCGGTCCCGCCGGCAGATCTCCTCGATCCGGCTGCGCTGCTGCGGGACCGGCACCTCCACCCAGCCGGGCTGCCAGAGCAGATCGTCGACCGGATACCACGGCAGCCCGAACCGGTCGGCCAGCCGGGCGGCGAGGGTGGACTTGCCGGCCCCGTACACGCCGTAGACCAGGATGCGGGCCGGTGGGCTCATCGCGGCAGCGTACGGCACCCGGGCCAGCGGCCCCGGGACGACGGACCCGGGGCCGGGCCGGCCCCGACGCGGACCCCCGTCACGGTCGGGCGGACGCGGACGGACCGTGACCGGGCGGAACCCGGTCGGTGACCGGCGCGTGCGTGCCGGCGGGGGCGACCGCGACGTCGGTGCTGGTGGTGAGCGCCCCCACCGAGGGGTACAGCATGGTCACCAGGTCGGTGGTGACGACCTCCCGGGGCGTGCCGTCGGCCAGGAGCCGTCCCTCGCGGCCCAGCGCCACCACCCGGTCGCAGAACCACAGCACGTGGTTGGGCTCGTGGGTGCAGACCAGTACCGCCCGTCCGGCGCGGGCCAGGTCGCGCACGGTGCGCCAGACCCACATCTGGTTACCGAAGTCGAGGCTGGCGGTGGGCTCGTCGAGCAGCAGCACGTCGCAGTCCTGCGCCAGGGCACGGGCGATCAGCACGAGCTGGCGTTGCCCGCCGCTGAGCGTGTGGTAGTACCGGTCCCGGTCGGTGGCCAGGCCGACCTGCTCCAGGACCCGCTCGCAGGCCTCGACGTCGCGCCGCCGGGGGCCGAACACCCCGCCGAGGTGCGGGGTACGGCCCATCAGCACCATGTCCAGCACGGTGAACGGGAACGGGTTGGTGTGCTGCTGCGGCACGTACGACACCCGGCGGGCGACCTCGGCGGGACGCAGCCGGCCCAGGTCGGTGCCGTCGAGGGTGACGCTACCGCCGTGCCGCAGGTGCCCGAGGACGCACCGGTACAGGGTGGACTTGCCGCTGCCGTTCGGGCCGAACAGCGCGCACAGTTCCCCGGCCCGCAGGTCGAGGTCGATGCCGTCGAGCACCGGCCGCTGGCCGTAGGCGAAGGTGAGGCCCCGCACCCGGAGCGTCACGACTGCGCTCCCAGGAAGGTGGACCGGGTGCGCAGCAGGTAGACCAGGTACGGCGCCCCGAGGATGGAGGTGATGATGGTGATCGGCACCTCACCGGAGTGGATGGTGCGGGCGACGACGTCGCAGACCATGACGAAGACCGCGCCCAGGGTGGCCGACAGCGGGACGACGAAGCGGTGGTCCGGTCCGACGAGCAGCCGGGCGGCGTGCGGGACGAGCAGCCCCACCCAGGCGATGATGCCGGAGACCGAGACGGCCAGCGCGGTCAGCGCGGTGGCCAGGACGATCACCCGCCGGCGCAGTGGTTCGGGGTCGACGCCGAGGGACCGCGCCTCGTCGTCGCCGAGGCTGAGGATGTTCATCCGCCAGCCGGTCCGCCAGAGCAGCAGGCACCCGAGCACCGAGGCCGGCACCACCACGGCGACGTCGCTCCAGGTGGCCCGGTAGAAGCCACCCATGATCCAGAAGACCAGGCGGCGGAGCTGCTCGTCGGTGCCGACGTACTGGAAGAGGGCGAAGACCGCGGAGAAGAACGACCCGACCACCACCCCGGCGAGGATCAGGGTGACGGTGGGGCGTTCCCCGCGTACCCGGGAGAGGCCGTAGGTCAGTCCGACCGCGACCATGCCGAAGACGAAGGCCATCACCTGCATCGACAGCGGCAGGTCCACCATGACGGACACGCCCGCGCCGAAGGCCGCGCCGGCGCTGACCCCGAGGATGAACGGCTCCACCAGGGGATTGCGGAAGGTGCCCTGGTAGGCCGCCCCGCTACAGGCGAGGGCGGCGCCGACCGCCCCGGCGAGCAGCACCCGGGTCAGCCGCATGTCCCACACCACGGAGTCGTGGAGACTGTCGGTGCCGTCGGTCAGACCGACCCGGGCGGCGAGCACGGCCAGCACGTCGCCGACCGGAATGACGTAGGCGCCGACCATGATGGAGCCCACCGCCACCACGCCGACGAGCAGGGTGGTGGCGACGAGCAGCAGGATCCGGAGGCGGTTGCTGCGGGCGGCGGTGGGGGCGACCGCGCCGTCGCGCGGCGGGACGCCGTCCCTCCCCGGCACCGGTGTCCCGGTCACCGGGGGAAGGACGGCGCGGGAGGCGGGTGGGGTCACCGGACCTCCAGGTCCCCGACGTACTTCTGCGCCTCGATGGCCTCCCGGGCGCGCTGCTCGTCCAGGCCGTAGACCTCCCGGTAGAAGGCGACCTCCTCGGCGGCGACGTCGACGTCGGCGAACCGCTCCGGGTACGCCAGCTTGGCCATCTTCAGCAATGCGATCGGGGTCTCCACGGTGGCCCGCCACTCGTCGTAGCCGAGCGCGACCAGGCGCTTGTTCTTGATGGCCCGCATCTCGGCGAGGTTGGCCCAGTTCAGGCCGGCGTGCCGGCCGGCGTGGATCAGGGCCGGGTCGAGGTAGCCCTCGTGGCCGGCGACCACCATCGCGTCCGGGTCGAGGGCGAGCAGCTTCTCCTCGGAGACGGTGACGAAGGTGCCCGGCCCGGCCACGTTGCGGGCCCCGACGACCTCGGTGAGCAGGTACGACTGGATGCTCTTCGTACCCATCACGTTGTTGATCGTGGCGAAGTACGCCACCGGGGTGCGCTCGGCCTCGGGGATGTCCCGGGTCCGGGCGGTGATCCGGTCGATGCCGGCCTGGAGCCGTCCGACGAGCTTCGCGGCCTCCGCCTGCCGGCCGAAGACCTCGCCGGTGATGGTGATGTGCTCCCAGGCGGTGCTGATGTCCGGCTCGTCGAAGTTGGACGGCGAGAGCAGGACCACCACGGGGATGCCGAGGGACTCGATCTTGTCGATCACCTCCTGGTGCAACGTCCGGTTCTCCTGGCTGGCCACCCAGGCCTCCAGGAACACCACGTCGGGCCGGAGGCCGGCCAGGCGCTCGTAGTTGACCCCGCTCCACGGGGAGCCGAGCGCCTCGGCCCGGTCGATGGCGGGCACGAGCCTGGCGCGGTAGCCCATCTTCTTCGTGGCGGTGTCGACTCCGACGAGGGTGTCCTCGACACCGAAGATCCGCATGCTCTTGGTGATCAGCCCCTCCCACTCCAACACCACGACGCGCTCCGGGTCGACCGGCACCTCGACGGTCCGTTTCCAGTGGTCGGTGATGGAGGCCGTCTTCGCCGGCCCGGCCGAGGTGGTCGCGCTGTCGGCGCCACCGCACGCGGCGAGGGTCAGGCCGAGGACGACAGCCAGCAGCCCGGCGAGGGCCGCGCGGGGGCGACGCGCGATGTTCGGGACGTTCATCGGTACCTTTCGTGGGTCATCAGGGGACCCGCAGCGGGTCGGCCGGTCGGTCGACGACGTCGCGGGGGCGGCGTGGGGCGAGCACGCCCGGCCAGGCGGCCAGGACGGCCGCGGCGGCGGCCGCCGCGGCGCAGACCAGGAAGCCGCCGACCGCGCCGGCGGGCCCGTCCACGATCGCGCCGGTCACCGCGGAGCCGAGCGCGGCCAGGGACAGGTTGACGGTGGTCAGCCAGGTGTACGCCTCGGTGAGCATCGACGCCGGGGCGATCCGGGCCATCAGTCCGGCCTGCACGGTCATCGCCGGGGCGATCACCGCCCCGCTGAGCAGCAGCACCCCGCCGAGCACGGTGCTGTTCGGCGACAGCGCCCAGGCGGCGTACCCGACCGAGAGGCCGGCCAGCAGCCAGGTCAGCTGCCGGGTCAGCGGGGTCTGCCAGTTGCGGGCGCCGTACCAGAGGCCGGCGGCGGCGCTGCCCAGGCTCCAGACGGCGATCAGCACCCCGGTGACCGCCTCGGCGCGCTCGCCGTCGTGCTCGGCGGCGAACGCGGCCACCGCGACCGGGGACGCGCCGAAGGAGAACGCGACCCCGGCGGCGCATAACAGCAGCGCCGGCATCCGGGGCGACCGCAGCGGCCCGAGCCCCCGGGTCGGGGCGCCGGTGTGCGGGCGGAGCTGCCGCAGCGCCCGGCCCCGGGCGAGCAGCGCCGTTCCGCCGCCGGCGCAGAGGGCGGCCAGGACGATCGCGGCGGCCGGGCCGGCGACGCCGGGCCGGGCGCCGGTCAGCGCGCCGAGCGGGTCGGCGACCAGCATCGCCGCGGAGAGCAGCAGCGGGCCGACCACGAAGACCAGCTCGAACAGCGTCGACTCGGCGGCCATGGCGGTGCTGCGGACGTCCTCCCGGCCGGTGCCCTCGCCGGTGAGCACGGTCCACGCCGCGCGCAGGGCGGGGCTGGTGGCCGGGAAGAGCGCCCCGGACACGGCGGCGAGGACGCAGAGCAGCGGCACCGGCTGTCGGGTCAGGGTGGCCGCCAGCAGCAGCAGTTGGGCGGTGGCGTAGGCCGCGCCGTAGACCGGCAGCACCCGGTGCGCGCCGAAGCGGTCGGCGAGCCGGCCGCCGACCGGCGCGGTGACCGCCGTGGCGAGCGAGACCGACGCCCCGACCAGGGCGGCGTCGGCGAAGGAACCGGTGGTGGTGCGGACCAGCAGGATCCAGGCGAGCACGGTGACGCCCTGGCCGAGCCGGGCCACCACCCCACCGACGAGCAGCAGCGGCGCTCCCGGCACCCGCCACAGCTGGGTATAGCGGGCCGCCACCGCGTTCACGCGGCGCTCGCGGTGGTCTCGGGCTCCAGGTCGTAGAAGCCGTACCCGTCGAGCCAGCCGACCGTGGCCAGGTCGCGTTCGACCACCTCGGCACGGGGGTGGGCGAGGACGACCATCATCGGCTCGGTGGTGTCGTCCACGGTCAACGGCAGCCGCTGGCCGGGCCGCACCCCGATCTGGATCTCGTGCAGGCTCTCCAGCTCCCGGACCCGGTCGAGCAGCGGATAGCCGCGCAGGGTCCCGGTGACCGGGGCGGTGAGGAAGGCCATCGCCACGTGCCGGCGGAGTTGCTGGGGGTCGTCCACGGCGGCCAGGAACCCGGCCGGGTCGAGGTAGGCCTGGACGGTCCGTTCGACCTGGGACTCCCCGAGGGCCAGCAGCGCCTGGGCGGCGGTGTCCGCGCCGCACAGTCGCACCCCGACCTCGACCAGGCGGGGCCCGTCGGCGGTGAGCATGATCTCGTGGTGGGCCGGGCCGTGCCGCACGTCGAGGGCGTCGAGGACCCCGGCGGCGTACCGGACGAGGGTGTCCCGCACCGGCGCGTCGGGCGCCACCAGAACCGCGCCGCTGATCCGGTCGCGGACCCCGTTGGCGGAGATCTTGGTGTACCGCCAGACGTCGGTGGCCCGGTGCCGGCCGTCGCGGCTGACCGTGTTGACCACGTACTCGGTGCCGGCGAGGTACTCCTGCGCGACCACCGCGTCGTTGGGCAGGGAGAAGATGTTGCGGGCCCCGGCCACCGCCCGGTAGGCGGCGACCGACTCGGCCGGGGTGTCGCAGAAGGCCACCCCGTCGTTGCCGGCGCTGCGCACCGGCTTGACCACCACCCGGGCGCCCAGTTCCCGGTGCCAGTCGTCCAGTTCGTCGGCATCGGTGACGAGCAGCTGGCGGGCGGTGGGCAGCCCGGCCGCCCGGACCGCGGCGATCTGGCGGTACTTGTCCCGCCGGGCCGCGCTGTGACGCGTCCCGTTGCTGGTCAGGCCGAGCGTCTCGCTCAGCCGGTCGGCCAGCTCGACGCCCAGTTCACCGCCGGTCACGACGGCGACCGGGTCGTGGTCGGCGACCGCCTTGCCGGTCGACTCGACGTCACCGGAGTGGACGATGGTGTCGACGAAGAGCGCCTCGGCGGCCGGGTCGGCGTGCCCCTGGTACACGGCGGGGATCTCCGGGGTGCTGCGCACCCGGACGACGGCGCAGCCGGCGTCGGCGAAGGCCCGGGCCAGCCGCATGGTCGGCGCGTACACGTCGACCATCACCACGGTACGGGGGCCGGTCGGCGGTGGCGGGTTCTGTACGGACGAGGTCAATGGTGCTCCTCAGTGGTAGGACGGGGTGGTCAGGGAGGTGTCGAGGCGGGCCAGCACGTCGAGGAGCCGGTCCACCTCCTCGACGGTGTTGTAGGCGTGCAGGCTGACCCGTACCGAGTTCTCCCGCTCCCCCGCCGGGCCCTGGCAGTGCGCGTTGGCGCGCACCATCAGCCCGTGGTCGGCCAGCACGAACCCGAGGTCGGCGGCGCTGATCCCGGGGTGCCGGAAGGTCACCGGACCGTGCCGGCGCTGGACGGTCGAGTCCAGGGTCAGGCTGTCCTGGCAGCCGAGGACGCGGAGGTCGCGCAACCGGCTCAGCCCGTCGGTCAGTCGGGCGCCGAGGGCCACCGTCCAGCGGGCGATCCGCGTCACGTCGGTCGCCTCGAACCAGTCCACGGCCGCCGCCAGGCTCACCGCGCCGACGGTGTGCGGGCTGCCCTGCCAGCCCCGGTGCTCGTACCGGGGGCCACGGCGGTTGCGGGCCCAGAGCACCCCGATCCCGGGCAGCGCCATCGCCTTGTGCCCGGAGAACGCCAGGAAGTCGACGTCCAGGTCGGTCACCGAGACCGGCAGGTGTCCGACGCTCTGCGCGGCGTCCAGGCAGATCACCACGTCGTCGCCGACGAGCCGGCGGATCCGGTGCACGTTCATGTCCACCCCGTACACGTGGTGGACGTGGGTGACCGCGACGAGCCGGGTCCGTTCCCCGACCAGCGGGGCGAGCGCGGCGACGTCGTAGTCGCCGGAGGGTTCGTACGGCATCTCCACCAGGCGTACGGTGACGCCACGGCGGGCCGCCGCGTCCCGGGCCTCCTGCCAGGGGACCACGTTGGCCAGGTGGTCGGCGGCGGGCACGACGATCTCGTCGCCGTCGGCCAGGGTGTCGACGAGCCAGTCCAGGGCCACCCGGCGCAGCGCCTCGGTGGTGCCGCCGACCAGGTGCACGCCCGACCGCTCCGGGTCAGGGTCGTCGATGAGGTCGCCCACCCGGTCCCGGCACCGGCGCAGCAGCGCGGTGGTCCGGTTGGCCCACCGGTAGGTGCCCCGTCCGGCGTTGGCGTTCCCGCCGGTCAGGTAGCGCTGCACGGCGTCGAGCACCAGCTGCGGCTTCTGGGCGGTGGCGGCACTGTCCAGGTACGCCTCGTCGGTGCCGGTCAGGATGGGAAACTGGGCGCGGACGGCGCGCTGCCAGTCGGCCAGGTCGGCGAGCACCCGGTCCGGGTGCCCGGCGGGCGGCGTCGCCGGGGCCGCGTCGGTGCCCACCGCAGGCGCGCCGGAGGCGCCCGGAGTGGTCGCCGGGGCGGCCATCAGGCGCGCACCAGGGGGGCGTCGGCGTCCCGCCAGGCCACCACCCCGCCGTCGAGGCTGCGGGCGTCGGTGTGGCCCATCCGGGTCAGCAGGGCCGCGTACCGGCGGGACTTCTCCCCCACCGGGCAGGCCAGCAGGACCGGCCGGCCCCGGTCGAACGGCAGGCCCCCGCGCAGCAGCTCGTCGAAGAGCTCGTCGACGATGTTGACCGAGCCCTCGATGTGCGCGGCGGTGTAGGCGAACGTGCCCCGCAGGTCGACCACGAGCGGCTGCGCCTCGGCGATCCACTGCCGGGCGGCGGCCACGTCCACGGTGCGGGCCGCGTCCGCCTCGGCGTCGGTGACCGTGGTGACGGCGCCGACCCGGGCAGGCTGGTGGAGCAGTTCCGGGCGGCGGCGACGGACGTAGCTGAGGTAGCTCTCCACCCGGTCGCAGACGATGAACACGGCGCTGCGGCGGCGGGGATCCCGCCCGGCCGCGGCCTCGGCGGCGAGCGCGGCGTCGACCCGGCGCAGGTGGCGCACCGCCCCGGTGTACGCGCCCCCGCCGGTGGGCCCGGCCAGCACCCCGCAGCGGCGGTTGAGCGTCAGCAGGCCGTCGATCGCCTCGTCGGCGGAGACCGACTCGATGGTGTCGTAGGTGTCCGGGTCGAAGAGACCCACCTCGTGGACCTCGTCGATGTTGCGGATGCCGGGGATGAAGTCGGACTTGGCGGCGACCAGGCCGACCACGGTGACCGACGGGTCGTGCTCGCGCAGCACCCGGGCCACGCCGGTGGACGATCCGGCGGTGCCCACGCAGGCGACGAAGTAGTCCGGCACGCGCCCGTCGAGATCCTTGACGATCTCCGGCCCGGTGCCGTCGACGTGCGCCTGCGTGTTGCGGGGGTTGTAGTACTGGTCGGTGTGCAGGTACGCCGAGCCCGACTCGCTGATCGTACGGTGGATCCGGGTCAACGGGTCCTCGGTGTTCGTCGGGTCGAGGCACTCGGCCTGCCCGGGCAGTTCCTCGATGGTGGCGCCGAGCAGGAGGAGCAGGTCCTTGATCTCGGGGACCTTCATCCGGTTGGTGATGCTGGTGAACGGCAGCCCGTGCATGCCGGCGATCACCGCCAGGGCCTTCGCGGTGTTGCCGCTGGAGAGTTCGACCACGGTGGCCCCGGCCTCGCGGGCCTCGGCCAGCCGGGGCGCGGCCATCGTCCAGGCGGCCCGGTCCTTGACCGAGCCGAACGGGTTGAGCAGCTCCAGCTTGGCGTAGAGGTCGACGTGGGCGAGCCCGTGCACGGCGGGGTCGATGCGGAGCAGCGGGGTGTTGCCGATGGCGTCGGTGATGGTGTCGTATCTCATGCGGCTGCGGTCTCCTGGAGGCGCGGGCCGGGGATGTTCCGGCCGGCCGTGGTGGTGGGGGTCGGCTCGTCGGTGGACGGTCCCCGCCCGGCGTCGAGGGGCCAGTACTGCTCGTCGAGGCACCAGCGCCAGGTGCCGGCGTCCGGCCAGGCGGCCACCATCCGGGCCACCGGCTGGTGCAGGGCGTGATCGGCGCTGAAGTCCATGAAGTAGCCGGCGGTGTTGACGAAGGCGAGCAGGTCACCGGTGCGGGGCAGGGTGGGCAGGAAGACCATCCGCCGGGTGATCAGGTCGGCTTCCAGACAGAGGTTGCCCAGCAGGTAGACGGGGTGGCCGTGCGGCGCGGCATCGCCGGGCGCGACCGGGTTCGCCGGCAGCAGGACCGGGTCCATCATCACGCCGTGTTCCTCGAGGCTGACGTCCCCGGCGTTGAGGTCGAGCCGGACGAGGTGACAGCCGGCGGCGGTGGGCCGCACCTCCAGCACCCGGGCGAGCACGACGCCGCACTGGTCGACCAGCGCGCGGCCCGGCTCGACCCACAGGTCGTGCAGGTGTTCCTGGAGCAGCGTGGCGAGAGTGCGTCCGCCGAGGCCGCCGGCGCCGAGCAGCTCCGCCAGGTAGCGGTGGCCGGCGGAGGGTCGGTGTGCCGGGTAGAGACCCAGCGCCCCGCGCAGCGTGCCCGCCTCGGCCCGCCATCCGTATCCGTGGCCGCCCCAGGTCAGCTCCGGGCGGCGGCCGAGCACGGCCAGGGCCAGCTCGCTGGTCCACCGCTCCCACTGCGCGCCGTCGGCGAGGTAGTCCACGCCGAAGCCGCCGCCGACGTCGACGACCCGGGGGCGCAGGCCGTGCCGGTGCGCGTCGGCGAGGACGGTCAGGCACGCCTCCAGGGCGACGGCCTTCTCGGCCAGGCCGATGGTGTCGAGGTGGTACGCGACGCCGACCAGGTCGACCGCGTCGCGCGTCTCGGCGAGGCGGGCCAGCAGCCGGTCGACCTCGGCCAGCGGGGTGCCGAACCGGCTCGGTCGGGACAGGATGGTCGCCCCGGCCGAACTGAACGCCGACAGGCGCGCCAGGACACGGACCGGTGGCAGTCCGTGCCGGCGGACGAGCGCGACGAGGTCGTCCAGTTCGGCGGGTGAGTCCAGGTTGACGGTGATGCCGCAGCGGGCGGCGAGCCACAGGAACTCGCGGGTCTTGGGGCCGGTGGCCATCACCCGCCGGGGGGTGAAGCCCGCGCCGAGCGCGTGCTGCAACTCCCCCAGGCTCGCCACGTCGATGCCGGCGGGTGTCGCCGCCAGCCGGCGCAGCAGCGCCGAGGAGCGGTTGGCCTTGTGGGCGAAGAACACCTCGCCGCGCAGGTGGTGTCGCCGGTGCACGGCGCCGAACGCCTCGACGTTGTCGGCGATCTGGTCGGGCAGCACGACGTTGAGCGGTGAGCCCAGCGCCCGGACCAGGTCGTGCAGCAGGCGCGGCTGGCCCAGCAGCTGTTCCAGTCGGCCGTCGACCCGCGGACGCAGGTACAGCGGGGAGTCCATCGGCACATCCCTCCAATCAGTACTTGAAGACGATAATCGTTATCAACACTGAGGGGAAGTCCCGAACGGAACGACACGCCCCTCCGGTGGGCGGACGCGGCACCGCCCGCCCACCGTCGCGCCTCACCGCCGACGGCGGACCCGGGCGCGCGGGAGGGTCACGCCGGCACCGGGCCGAACTGGGCGGTGACGTCGCCGTGGGCGCTGCGGACCCAGTTCTGACCGGCGAGTCGCAGGTGCAGGGCGCGCAGCAGGGCCTCCCGCCGCTCCGGCGCCATCGGACGGACCCGGGCGTGCTCGGCGACGCACGCCAGCGGGGTGACGTCGTCGAGGTCCCCGAGGCTCGGGCACGCACCGGCCTGCCGGGCCCGGCGCAGACCGGCCTGAACGGAGAGCGCCGCCAGCGGGCTGCCACCGAGTTCCCGGGCCAGGTAGTCGCGATCGGCCTCGTCGACCACCTTGTTGCCCACCACGGCCAGCAGATCCGCCACTCCGGCCGCCGCCGCCAGCTCCCGGTAGCGCCGGGCCACCGAGACCGACTCCGGGGTCGGCTCGGCGACCACCACGATCACGTCGAACTGGGCGTGCAGCGAGTTGGCGAAGGCGTCCGTCCCGGCGACCATGTCGCAGACCACCCAGTCGCCGGCGTCGAGCCGCAGGTGGGACAGCAGGTTCTCCAGGACCGCCAGGTGCCCGTGGTAGCAGCCCGCGCCGATGTCGTCGGGTTCGTACGTGCCGACGTGCAGCACGCGCGTACGCGGATCGAGCGCTGCCGCGTGGCGGACCAGGACCGGATCGTCGGCGTCCAGGGTGACCAGCCGCGAGCCGGGGCCGGGTGGAGTGGTCGGCACGAAGTGCTCGACGCCGGCCACCCTCGGGTTGCTGCCGAGCAGATGACGCCGCACCCACCGGGCGTTGTCCGGGTGGGACAGCGCGCTCTCCGGGCCGACCTCGACTCCGAGCAGGGGCGCGAGGTGCACGTTCACGTCCGCGTCGACGGCGAGCACCCGGTGCCCGGCCGCGCGCAGGTATCCCACGAAGAGGGCGGCGAGAGTGCTCTTTCCGCTCCCACCCTTCCCAGTAAAAGCGATTCTCATTTTCATTACGGTAGGCGACGCGTAACCCGGGCCACAAGGACGACGCGCCGGGCGGCGCGGCCCTATCCGGCGCAGCCGTCGCAGGTCCCCATGATCTCCAGCGTGTGGTTGACGTCGACGAACCCGTGCCGGGCGGTGGTCCGACGCATCCAGTCCTCGACGGCGGGACCGGCGATCTCCACCGTCCGGCCACAGTGCCGGCAGACGAGGTGATGGTGGTGGGTGCGACTGCACCGGCGGTAGAGCTGCTCGCCCGAGGGCAACCGCATGGTGTCCACCTCGCCGGAGTCGACGAGCGCCTGGAGCAGGCGGTAGACGGTGGTGAGGCCGATCGGGACACCCCGGTCCCGCAGCTCGGCGTGCAGCCGCTGGGCACTGCGGAAGCCGTCGGACCCGTCGAGCAGCCGGACGAGCTCCGCCCGCTGCCGGGTGTTGCGGGCAGGGCCCGGAACCGACCTCGTCGCCACTGCCGTCCTCCCCACCCGGCCGGGGCGCCCGCCCCGCGCCACCACCCGGCACCTCCGCCGCCACCCGACGACGGCTTCATGGCAATGCTAACCAATTTCATTAGCCGGTCGGTGTCCCCCCGGGAAGGACACGCCCCGCCTACGATGGGCCGGTCGACGACCGGAGAGGACAACCGGGGTGGATACGGAAGACCCCGCCGGGGCGGCACCCGCGGACACGGTGACCCATCGGCCACAGCGCCGCCTCCGGCGCCGTCGACGACTCACCCGCCTGGCCGCCGCCGGCGTCTCGGCGCTGCTCCTCGCCAGCGCCCCCTGGGCGTGGACGAAGGTCGCCGCACACGGCCACGTGCACCCCGAGGCCACCGCTCCCGCCGTGGACGTCGTCATCGTCCTCGGCACCGGGGTGGCCCCGGACCGACACCAACCGGGCGAACGGCTGGCCGGCCGCCTCCAGACCGCCGCCGCGCTCGTCCGCGCCGGACGCGCCCACGTCGTCCTCGTGTCCGGCGACGGCAACGGCGCGTCGGGCGACGAGCCGGCGGTGATGACGTCGTACCTGGCCGGACTCGGCGTGGATCCGCGGCGGGTGGTGGCCGACCCGTTCGGGCTGGACACCTACGACACCTGCGCCCGAGCACGTCAGGTGTACGGGGTGACCCGGGCGCTGATCGTCACCCAGTCCTACCACCTGTCGCGGGCCGTGACACTGTGCCGGCACCTCGGCGTCGACGTCGACGGAGTGCCCGCCCGCTGCGCCGGATGCCCGCCCACCCTGCTCGCCGGCAAGGCGGTCCGCGACTACCTCGCCAGCCCCAAGGCGGCGTGGGACGCGGCCCGCCGCAGACCCCCGGCGGTGCCCTCACCCGAGAACCCGGGCGTCCGGGACGCGCTTCGCGGCACCTGACCGCCGGCGGTCACGGCCGCCGGAGCGCCTGCCAGAGCAGCACCAACCCGAAGGACGTCCCGAACACGACGATGAACACCCTGGTGATCTTTTCCGGGAGCTTCCGGACGAGCCGCGCACCGGCGTAGCCGCCCACGATCGTGGCCGGCGCCAGCACCGCCACCGCCGACCACTCGACGTGCCCGAGGAGGACGAACAACACCACGGCGGTGAAGGACACGGCGGCCAGGAGCAGGTTCTTGACGGCGACAGTCCGGGCGAGCGCCTCGTCCTGGAGAAAGGCCAGGCTCGCGAGCAGGACGATGCCGAAGCTGGCCCCGACGTAACCGCCGTACACCCCGCCCACGGCGACGAGCGCCTGCCGGGCCGCCGGATGCCGGCGGCGGCGACCGGCCGTGCGCGCCACCCACCCCGTCAGCCGGTTCCGCAGCGCGAAGACGGCCGAGGCGGCGAGGACGAGGAACGGCACGATCAGGTCGAAGACACGGGTCGGGGTCAGCAGGAGCAGCACCGACCCGACGACGCCGCCGAACAGCGCCGCCGGCAGGATACGGACGGCCTCCCGCCGAGCCGGCAGGTCCCGGTAGCCACCCACGACGCTCGCCACGTTCCCGGGGAACACGGCGACCGTGTTGGTCATTTTGGCGGCCAGCGGCGGTATCCCCACCCCGATCAGCGCCGAGAAGGCGACCAGGGAGCCGCCACCGGCGAACGCGTTGAGAGCCCCCGTGAGGAGACCGGCGGCGAGAAGCAGCGTGGCCTGGATGGGATCCATCAGGTGCCAGGCTAGTGCCGCCGACTACTCGCCGTGACGGTGTCCGGGCGGACCGCCGACCGGGCGCGGCCGGAAGGGCGGGCCGCCGACGGCCGGCAGGCCCGGCGCGGAGAAGTTCACCTCCTCCGGGTGAGGCGGAGACGGCTCGTCCGGGCGCAGAGTGGCCCTGAGGAGGGTTCGCCATGGCTGACGCCACCCGGGATTTCTTCCACAGCCTGGCCCGCCGGGGACACGATCCCCGGCTGAAGGCGATCGGCGCGGGCAGTGTCCGCTTCGACGTCAGCCGGGGCGGGCAGGTCGACCACTGGCTGGTCCGCATCGGCGACGGCGACGTCACCGTCTCCGAGGAGTCGACCGGAGGGGACGCCGTCGTCCGGGCCGACCGGGCGGTCTTCGACCGCATCGCCAGCGGGGAGGCGTACTTCCTGACCACCGTCCTGCGCGGCGAGGCGACCGTGGAGGGCACTCCCCGCATCTTCGCGGTGATCCGCCGGCTGTTTCCGCCGCCGCCCGCGTCGGGGGCACGACGGCGAGGAGGCGACGGTGCCTGAGGAGCACATCGGCATCCTGGACGGCACGACCTTCCTGGTGTGTGACCAGGCGGGCGACATCCTGGCCTCGCCCGACGAGCCGGTCGGCCTGTTCGCCCACGACACCCGGCTGCTGTCGAAGTGGGTGCTCACGGTCGACGGCCGGCGGCTCAGCACCCTCTCCGTCGACGACATCCACTACTTCGAGAACAAGTTCTACCTGGTCCCGGGCCACCAGGACGTCTACGTCAACAGCACCCTGTCGGTGGTGCGCCGGCACACGCTGAGCACCGGACTCCAGGAGGACCTGACCATCATCAACCACGGCGCGCACCCGGTCGACCTCACCGTCCGGGTCGACGTGGACGCCGACTTCGCCGACCTCTTCCAGGTCAAGGACGCGACGCCGCAGCGGAAGGGACGCCACTACCGTCGGGTCGACGACGAGCGGCTCGTCCTCGGCTACGAACGGGAACGGTTCCGGCGGGAGACGATCGTCTCGGTCACGAGCCCGGCGAGCCTGGACGAGGCCGGGGTGACCCTGAAGGTCCGGATCGAACCGCACAGCACGTGGCACACCCGGCTCACCGCCCTGCCCGACCTCCCCGTACCGAGAGGCCTGGACCGGCTGGTCATCCCGGGTCGTCTGGCACGGGATCCGGTGGACAAGGAACAACGGCTCATGGAGTGGCTCGGCCAGGCGCCACGGCTGCAGTCGGACTGGGAGCCCCTCAACGAGACGTACCGGCAGAGCCTGATCGACCTGGCCGCGCTGCGCTTCAGTCCCTTCCTCGCCGAGGACAAGAGCGTGCCCGCCGCCGGTCTGCCCTGGTTCATGAGCCTCTTCGGGCGGGACAGCATCCTCACCAGCCTCCAGGCGCTACCGTTCGCCCCCGACCTCGCCGCCACCACCCTGAAGGTGCTCGCCTTCCGGCAGGGCAGCCGGGTCGACGACTTCCGGGAGGAGCAACCCGGGCGGATCCTGCACGAGATGCGCTACGGCGAACTGACCGCCTTCGACGAGACCCCGCACAGCCCCTACTTCGGCAGCGCGGACGCCACTCCCCTCTTCCTCGTGCTGCTCGACGAGTACGAGCGGTGGACCGGCGACGTCGACCTCGTCCGCTCCGTCGAACAGGAGGCCCGGGCGGCGATCGACTGGATCGACGACTACGCCGACCTGACCGGCCGTGGCTACGTCGCCTACGAGCGGCGCAACACCGAGAACGGACTGGAGAACCAGTGCTGGAAGGACTCGTGGGACGGCATCTGCCACCGCGACGGCCGGCTGCCCGGCTTCCCCCGGGCGACCTGCGAGTTGCAGGGGTACGCGTACGACGCGAAGCGGCGCACCGCCCGGCTGGCCCGACGCCTGTGGGGCGACCCCGCCTACGCCAACCGGCTGGAACGGGAGGCAGCCGAACTCAAACAGCGCTTCAACCGTGACTTCTGGGTCGCCGACGGCGAGTACATGGCCCTCGCGCTCGACGGCGACGGCCGTCAGGTGGACGCCCTGTCGTCGAACATCGGACACCTGCTGTGGAGCGGCATCGTCGAGGAACAGAAGGTCCCCGCCCTGGTCCGCCACCTGATGTCCCCCGCCCTCTTCAGCGGCTGGGGGGTCCGCACCCTGGCCGAGGACCAGGGCCGCTACAACCCGATCGGCTACCACGTGGGAACCATCTGGCCGTTCGACAACTCGTTCATCGCCTGGGGCCTTCGGCGTTACGGGTACGCCGACGAGGCGGCGCGGATCGCCGCCGGAATCCTCGACGCGGCGACCTTCTACGACGGCCGGCTGCCCGAGGCATTCGCGGGATACAGCCGGAGCAGCACCAAGTACCCGGTCAACTACCCCACCGCGTGCAGCCCGCAGGCGTGGTCCGCCGGGGCGACGCTGCTGCTCCTGCGGACCATGCTCGGCCTCCGGCCGGTGGGCGAGGATCTCGTGATCAGACCGGCACTTCCAGCTAACCTCGCTTACATGGCCCTGCTCGACATACCCGGACGATGGGGACGCCTCGACGCCTTCGGGAGGGGTTCGGCCGCGTCGGAGGGGCGACGGTACCAGGCGGCGCCCCATCAGATCTCCGCTCCGTGACGGAGGGACCATGCCCGATTTCGATCCCGCCCGCACCGCCGTCGTCAACGTCCACTGGCAGCGCGAGGTCGTCAGCCCGGACGGGACGTTCGGCCCCCTCTTCGCCGAACAGGTCATCCGGCACCGCGTCGCGTCGTACGCCGCCCGGCTCGTCGCGGCGACCCGGTCCCGGGGCAGCCTGATCGTCTACACCCAGACGGTCCACCGACCCGGCTACCCCGACCTGATCGCCAACACCCCCCTCTTCGCGATGATCGCCCAACACCAGGCCTTCCTCGGCGGCACCCCGCAGGCCCAGATCATCGACGAACTCGCACCCGAGCCGGAGGACGTGCTCATCCACCAGGTCCGGCTCAGCGGCTTCTTCGGCACCGAGCTGGACACGGTCCTCCGGAGCAGGGGCATGCAGACGCTCCTGTTCACGGGCGTGGCCACCAACCTCGCGGTGACCCACACCGTGTTCGACGCGATCAACCTCGGGTACCAACCGGTGATCGTCTCCGACGCGTGCACCGCCGCGACCGACCAGGCGCACCAGGCGAGCCTGGAGACCCTGGGCCTGCTCTGCCCGGTGCTCGCCACCGAGGACGTCCTCCGCCACCTGCCGGACTGACACGTCGCCACCTGCGCCGACCCGACGTCCGCACGGCCCGGCAACCACAGCGTCACCCCCGGTGGCAATCCGGAGCGCAGTTGCCGGGTGACAAGTACTGCGGTCAGAATGGCCAGGTGTCAGCGGCCGGAGCGAGTGGGAACACGTCTGCGCGGCGGTCTGCGCCCGGGCGAGACCGGCGCGTCGGCCGGTCACGGTGACCCCACCCACGAGACCACAACCCAGGCAACCGGACCGCCCGCTCCTGCCGGCCGCCGTCTCCGACCCCGCCCGGCTGGCCGCCGTGCGGCGCACCGGCCTGCTGGACACCGGCCCGGAGGAGCCCTTCGACCGGCTGACCCGACTGGCGGCGTCCCTGCTCGGCACACCGTTCGTCTTCGTGACCGTCGTCGACGCCACCCGCTCCTTCTGGAAGAGCTCCGCCGAGGTCGACGACGTCGCCCCGGAGAAGCGGCAGACCCCCGTCGAGCAGTCGTTCTGCCGGTACGTCATCGGTGCCGACGCGGAACTGGTCGTCACCGACGCCCGCACCGACCCGCGCACCCACGACAACCCGTCCGTCGAGCTGACCGGCGTCGCGGCCTGGGCCGGTTTCCCGGTGCGCTCGGTCGACGGCCACGTGCTCGGCACCTTCTCCGCCATGGACACGGCGCCCCGGGAATGGACCCCCCGCGACATCGAGGTGCTGCGCACCCTGTCCCACGCGGCCACCGGTGAGATAGCGCTCCGCGAGGCCCTGCACGAGGCACGGGCCGCCACCCGACGCGCCGAGCTCGCCGCCGTGCAGGCCTCCACGCTCGCGCGCACCCTCCAGGAGAGCCTCCTGCCCGCCCGCCTCCCCCAGATCCCCGGCGTGCGGGTCGCCGCCCGGTACCGTCGCGGCGACGGCGGCGACGAGGTCCTCGGCGACTTCTACGACGTGTTCCCCTCCACCCGCAGCACCTGGGCCGCAGTCGTCGGCGACGTCTCCGGAAAGGGCCCCCAGGCCGCGAAGACGACCGCGCTGGCCCGCTACACGCTCCGCGCCGCCGCGGCCCGCAGTTCCATCCCGAGCCACAACCTCGCCACCCTCAACACCGCGCTGCGGGAGTGGTACACCGACGACAGCCAGTACCTGACCGCCGTCTACGCCACCGTGCGCGTCAACGACACCGGCGTCAACGTCCAGGTCAGCTGCGGCGGTCACGACCCGGCTCTGGTCCGCCGCGCCGACGGCACCGTCGAGACCCTCGGCCGGTACGGACTCATCCTCGGCTGGCTGCCCCAGCCGCTGCTCCGCGACCAACGCGTCCAACTGCACCCGGGCGACAGCCTGCTGCTCTACACCGACGGTGTCACCGAGGCCCGCCGCCCCACCGACCGCGCGCTGTTCGGCATCGACCGGCTCCGTCAGGTCCTCGCCGACACGACCGCCGACGACGCCGACCAGCTCGCCGCCGCGGTCGAGACGGCGGTACTCGACTTCACCGGGCACCGTCCCGGCGACGACACGGCGATCCTCGCCCTGCACGTCCCGGCCCCGCCGGACTGATCCCCGTCGCCCCGGCAGGCGGTCTGACCTGCGCATACGGCGATCACCGGTGCGATCCGGCGACGGTCCACCAGCAGGGCTATCGTCGGCCCGTGGACGAACTCTTCGCCGCGGCGGGATCGCTGCGGTCGGCCTACGCGCGGGTCGACTGGGCAGCGACCCCGCTCGGCCCGGTGCCCGGCTGGAGCCGGACGCTGCGCGCCGCCGTCGACATCACCCTGCACACCCGGTTCCCGGTGACCCTGTTCTGGGGTCAGGAGTTCGTCATGCTGTACAACGAGGCCTACGTCGACCTGATCGGGAACAAGCACCCGACGGCCCTCGGGGCGTCGGCGGCCCGGGTGTTCCCGGAGATCTGGGACGAGATCGGGCCGATGCTGGCGTCGGTCCGCGCGACCCAGCGGGCGACCTGGACCCGGAACATGCGGCTCCTGATGGACCGGCACGGCTACCCGGAGGAGTGCTTCTTCACCTTCTCCTACTCCGCCGTCCTCGGGTCCGGCGGGCAGGTCGAGGGTGTCGTCGACATCGCGGCGGAGACCACGGAGCAGGTGCTGTCCCAGCGGCGGCTGATCCTGCTCGCCGAACTCACCGACGCGCTCGGGGAGCTGGACGAGCCCGACCAGATCCTCGACCGGACGGTGACCGTGCTCCGCCGGGATCCCCACGACCTGCCGGACGTGGACGTCCTCCTGCCCCGCGCGACCGGCAGGCCGTCGCCGGTCGTGCCGCCGGCCATGTTCGACGCGGGCGACGTCGTGGTCGACGACTCGGCCGGGATCGCGGTGGTCTGGGTTCGGCTGCCCGACGCGTCCGGGACCGGCGACGACGCGGTGCTCGTGGCGCAGTTGAGTCAGCACCTCCCGGTCGACGAGAGTTACGTGCGGTTCGTCCGGCTGGTCGGCGCGGCGGTCACGCAGGCGCTGCACCGGGCGCAGACCCGCCAGGCCGAACGCCGGGTGGCGAGCCTGGAGCGGGAGCTGTCCGAGAAGCTGCAACGCAGCCTGCTGACCCCGCCCGCCCAACGCGAGGGCCTGGAGGTGGCCGTGCGGTACCGGCCGGCGACCGAGCGGGCCCGCCTCGGCGGCGACTGGTACGACTCCTTCCTGCAACCCGACGGATCTCTCGCCCTGGTCATCGGCGACGTCGCCGGCCACGACCGGCAGGCCGCCGCGACCATGGCACAGATCCGGAACCTGCTGCGCGGGGTGGCATACGGCACGCGGGAGTCCCCGGCCGCCGTGCTGGCCGATCTCGACACGGCGATGAGCGGCCTGCGCGTCGACGCCTTCGCCACGGCGATCCTGGCCCGCGTCACGCGGGACGATCCGCAGAACCGACCCGGCCAGCACGTCCTGGTCTGGGCCAACGCCGGCCACCTGCCACCCGTGCTGGTCGCTCCCGACGGAACCGCCGGCCTGCTCCAGGCGCCGCCGGAGATGCTGCTCGGCATGGACGGCGGCGTCGTGCGTCGCGACCACCGCGTCACCCTCGCCCCGGGCAGCACGGTCGTCCTCTACACCGACGGCCTGATCGAGCGGCGCGGCAGCGTCCTGGACGAGGGCCTCGCCCATCTGGTCGGTGCCCTCGCCAACCGGCACGGGATGACCGCCGAGCAGGTGTGCGACCACCTGCTCGGTCGTTACCCGGCCAGCGGCGAGGACGACGTCGCCCTGGTCGTGCTGCGGGTTCCGCCGGCACCGGCCGCCGAATCGCACCGCTGACGCACGGGTCGCCGGCCGGGCCGGTGGTGACGGGTGTGCTGCCGGCGCGATGACGGGCCGCACACCCCGTAGAGCATCCTAGGCAGCTAGCTGGCATGCGGTCCGCAGGCCGGCGGTTGTCTGCTCAGAACCGTCGGCGGCGTCGCGACCCGGCGGCACGCAGGTGCAGCGCCCAGCACCCGCCGGGCCGCTCGGCCTCCAGCACGCCGACCTCGAAACTGTGCCGGAGCGCCCGCGCCAGGTACCGCACCTGCTCCGGACCGGGCGGCGGCCCGGCCGAGAGGTGCGTGTCCGTGCCGACCAGGTAGACCTCCGCTCCCAGGCGGACCGACGAGCCCACGAACGAACAGAGTTCCTGCCAGTGCAGGTAACGCCAGAAGTCGACGCTGACGACGGCGTCCAGACTGCCCGGCGTGATCGGCGGGTCGATCCCGACGAGGTGGTAGTTGCGTCCTCCGGCCGGAACGCCGTAGTCGAACGTCACGGTCCGGTCCCCGAGAGGCACCTCGGCGCTGCCCGTGCCGATCCACAGCACCCGCGACCCGGGCAGCCGGTCCCGCAGCCACCGCCACGCGGGCGCGACCCGGCACGCCTGCCGGTCCACGCAGTCCGCGATGGCCTCCCGGTACCGGGCGAGGATCTCCGCCGAGTAGATCGTGTCGACGATGCCGACGAACTCCCAGTCGATGGTCGGGTACTTGGCCAGCACCATCTTGCGGTTGCCGGTGTAGTCCTGGAGGTTCTGCAGCATGTTGCGGTAGTGCGGCAGGTGGTAGACCAACGCGTCGGGGTCGTAGCGGAACGCCCGGTTCTCCGGCCCGAGGTGACGGTCGATCCGGTAGAACAGCTCGGTGTCCTCCCACCCCCAGCGGGTGCCGAAGTCCTCGTCGAACCCGCCGACCGCGGTCACCACCTCGCGGGGCGCGGAGACGTTGTGGCCGTGGGCGAACATCCACATGGCACCCAGCCAGTGGTCGCCTGTCGGCATCCCGTTGGGAAAACGCGTGTCGCCCCCGTCGTCGGCGCGCACCTCCGAATCCGGTGTGACCGCCCCACCGGCGAGGACCGCGTCGAGGTGCCGCCGGCCGAGTTCGTTGCGTCGGCCGATCAGCACGCGGGGCGTGTCGGAGGCGGCGTGGAAGGCCACGTGTCGTTCGAGGAGGGTCGGGGTCGCGTACGAGTCACTGTCGAGGAACAGGATGGTGTCCGCGGTGGCACGCCGGATTCCCTCGTTGCGCGCCACGGACCGTCCACCACGGGCCGGAAGCGCGACCATCTGGAGATCGAGGGACTTGCCGTGGTCCGCCACGGCGGTGTAGTCCTCGGCCCCCTCGGCGCCGCCGTCGCGCACCACGATCACCTCGAACCGGTCGGCCGGTAGTGACTGTCGGCTCAGCGAACCCAGTGTCAGTTCGAGGCTCTGGGCGTCCTTGAAGGTCGGTATGACGACGCTGAGCGATGGCGCGTGCCCGCCGGTCTGCGACGTCGGGGTAACCATGATGTGCGGTTTCCTTCCAGCTCGTTGGTGCCGGCGTTGGCCGTCGTCCCGCCGGCGACGAACCGACCCCCTGCCCCGGTCGGTGTCGCGCCGGAGGCGGGAGGTGGGCCCGGCAGGGCTGGCTCGGTGGGGGTTGCGGTCCCTCCGGGTCGAGCTGACGTCCTTTGTGCGCGGTCGTACGGCGGCAATCTAGCTACCCACTCCGACGAGATGAAATTCCTTCATTTGAATCTTGGCGAAAACTTGACCTGCCGAGGCGCGGTCGGGCCGCCGCCGCAGACGCGGAGCCGGGGAGGGCTGATGCCCTCCCCGGCTCCGTGTGGGTCGTGGTCGCGGTCAGGCACCGCTCCGGTGGGACGGCCCGAGGTGCCGGGCGTACGCGTCGGTGGTGAAGAAGGCCGGCAGGTCCTCGCCGAGCGCGGTGTCCTCGATGATCCGCGCCGCCGCCTCGGCTCGCTCCCGCCCGTCGCCGTCCCGTCCCTCGACCAGCGCGGCCAGCTCCTCGGTGAGGATCGACCGGACCAGGTCCCCGGTGACGCAGCCGCCGTCGGCCAGCGGCGTACCGTGGTGCACCCACTGCCACACCTGGCAGCGCGCGATCTCGGCGGTCGCCGCGTCCTCCATCAGGTTCCACAGTGCCACTGCGCCGGTGCCGCCGAGCCAGGCGTCGACGTACCGCAGCGCCACCGCGACGTTGGACCGCAGCCCGGCGGCGGTGACCTGGCCCGGGGTCTTGTCGACGGCGAGCAGGTCGGCCGTGGTGACCTGCACGTCCTCGCGGCTGCGGTCCAGCTGGTGCGGGCGGTCGCCCAGTACCGCGTCGAACACGTCACGGCAGACCCCGACCAGGCCCGGATGGGCCACCCAGGAGCCGTCGAACCCGCCGTCGGCCTCGCGCTGCTTGTCGGCCCGCACCCGGGTCAGAGCGGTCTCGTTGACCGCCGGGTCACGGCTCGGGATGAACGCGGCCATCCCACCGATGGCGTGCGCGCCCCGCTTGTGGCAGGTCCGCACCAGCAGTTCGGTGTACGCGCGCATGAACGGCACGGTCATGGTGACCTCGGACCGGTCCGGCAGGACGAAGTCCGGCCACTGCCCGAAGTTCTTGATCACGCTGAAGATGTAGTCCCATCGTCCGGCGTTGAGTCCCGCCGAGTGCTCGCGCAGCTCGTACAGGATCTCCTCCATCTCGAACGCGGCGGTGATCGTCTCGATCAGGGTGGTGGCCCGGATCGTCCCGACCGGCAGGCCCAGGTAGTGCTGGGCGAAGACGAAGACGTCGTTCCAGAGCCGCGCCTCCCGATGGGTCTCCAGCTTCGGCAGGTAGAAGTACGGGCCGGCTCCGGCGTCGAGCTGCCGGCGCGCACAGTGGAAGAGGTAGAGCCCGAAGTCGACCAGGCTGGCCGAGACCGGCCGCCCGTCGACCGCGATCCCCTTCTCCACGAGGTGCCAGCCACGCGGCCGGACCACGATGGTCGCCAGCTCCGCGCCGAGGGCGTACCGCTTGCCGCGCGCGTCGGTGAAGTCGATCCGCCGGTCGAGGGCGTCGATCAGGCTGAGCTGGCCGCCGATGACGTTGTCCCAGGTGGGGGCGGTGGCGTCCTCGAAGTCGGCAAGCCACACCCGGGCCCCGGAGTTCAGCGCGTTGACGGTCATCTTGCGGTCGGTCGGCCCGGTGATCTCCACCCGGCGGTCGACCAGCCCCGGGGCGGGTGGGGCCACCCGCCAGGCGGGGTCGGCGCGAATGTGCGCGGTCTCCGGGAGGAAGTCCGGCAGCTGGCCGGTGGCGTAGCGGGCCCGACGGGCCCGGCGGGTGTCCAGCAGCGCCACCCGGCGGGCGGCGAACTCGCTGTCCAACGCGACCAGGAACTCCAGCGCCTCGGCGGTGAGGACCTCGGCGAAGCGGTCCGCCAGCGGACCGATGATCTCGTATCTCACGCGAACTGCTCCTCTTCGGTGGAGCCGCGCAGGGCGGTGGTCTCGGCGGCCGGGTTGAGCACGGTGCTGATCAGGTCGAAGTAGCCGGTGCCCACCTCACGCTGGTGCTTGACCGCGGTGTAGCCGGCCGCCTCGGCGGCGAACTCCCGCTCCTGGAGCCCGACGTAGGCGGGCATGCCGTCGGCGGCGTAGCCGCGTGCCAGGTCGAACATCGAGTAGTTCAGCGCGTGGAAGCCGGCCAGGGTGATGAACTGGAACTTGTAGCCCATGTGCCCGAGCTCCCGCTGGAACTTGGCGATGGTCGCGTCGTCGAGGTGCTTGCGCCAGTTGAACGACGGCGAGCAGTTGTAGGCGAGCAGCTGGTCCGGGTACTGCTCCTTGATCGCCTCGGCGAAGCGGCGGGCGACCTCCAGGTCCGGGGTGCTGGTCTCCATCCAGAGCAGGTCGGCGTGCGGGGCGTACGCCAGGCCCCGGGCGACACACGGCTCGATGCCGTTGCGGACCCGGTAGAAGCCCTCGGCGGTCCGGTCGCCGGTGACGAAGGGGCGGTCCCGCTCGTCCACGTCGGTGGTGAGCAGCGTGGCGGCCTGCGCGTCGGTTCGGGCGATGACGACGGTCGGCACCCCGGCGACGTCGGCGGCGAGCCGCGCCGCCTCCAGGGTGCGGATGTGCTGCCCGGTGGGGACGAGCACCTTGCCGCCGAGGTGGCCGCACTTCTTCTCGGCGGCAAGCTGGTCCTCCCAGTGCACGCCGGCGGCGCCGGCGGCGATCATCGCGGTCATCAACTCGTACGCGTTGAGCGGACCGCCGAAGCCGGCCTCGGCGTCGGCGACGACGGGCGCCAGCCAGTCGGTTCCGGCGGGGTCCCCCTCGGCGGTGGTGATCTGGGCGGCGCGGAGCAGGGCGTTGTTGATCCGTCGCACCACCGCCGGCACCGAGTTGGCCGGGTAGAGGCTCTGGTCGGGGTAGGTGTGTCCGGCGAGGTTGGCGTCCGCCGCCACCTGCCAGCCGGAGAGGTAGATGGCCTTCAGGCCGGCCCGGACCATCTGCACCGCCTGGTTGCCGGTGAGCGCGCCGAGCGCGTGGACGTAGTCCTCGCGGTGCAGCAGGCGCCACAGGCGGTCCGCGCCGTGCCGGGCCAGGGTGTGCTCCTCCTGGATCGCGCCGCGCAGCCGGACCACGTCCTCGGCGCGGTAACTGCGCCGCACTCCCTGCCAGCGCGGGTCGTTCTCCCATTCGTGGCGCAACTGCTCGACTGCCGTCTGCATGGTCCTCGCTCCCCTCGGGTGCCGGTGTGTCGGTGTGCCGCCCACGGTCACACGGGTCCGGCGAGCGGGTCGAGGGACGGAAGAAGCCAATTATTGAAAAGTCCGAACGCCCTTTTGCCAAGTTGCGAAGGCTCCTCTTTACAGCAGTGTTAATGTCGACGGACCAGGCGCGACGTAGGGGGAGGTGAGGGCGATCACCAAGACCTTCGGCGGCGCCCGGCTGCGGCGGATGCGCCAGGACCGCGCACTGAGTCAGGCGGATCTCGCCCGGCTGCTGAACATCTCGCCGAGCTACCTCAACCAGATCGAGCACGACTCCCGGCCGCTGACCGTCCCGGTGCTGATGCGCATCACCGAGGTCTTCGGCGTCGATCCGACCGTCTTCGCCCCGCACGACACGCCCCGGCTGGTCGCCGGGCTGCGGGAGGCGCTGGGCGACCGCGTCGGTATCGCCGACCTCACCGAGCTGGCCAACCGGCTGCCCGAGGCGGCCGAGGCGGTGCTCGAACTGCACCGCCGCCACCAGCAACTCGACGAGCAGCTCGCCGAGCTGGTCGGCGACCGGGACCTGGTCGGCCGCAGCCCGCACGACCAGGTCACCGAGTTCTTCTACCGACGGCAGAACTACGTACCCGACCTGGACGAGGCGGCGGAGCAGCTGGCCGCGCGGATCGGGCTGCGCCGGGGCGAGGTCCGCGCCGTCCTGCGGGACCGGCTGGCGCAGCGGCACGGGATCCGGATCTCCCGCGAGGAGGCCGGCCAACTCGGCGGTGAACTGCACCGCTACCGACCGCAGACCCAGACCCTGCACCTGTCCACGTCGCTGCGCGGCGGGCAGGAGGCCATGCGGATGGCCGCGCAGATCGCGCTGCTGGAGTACGCCGACGTGATCGACGAGATCGTCGAGGAGGAGCGGTTCGAGGACACCCAGACCCAGATCCTCACCCGGGTCGGCCTGGCGAACTACTTCGCCGCGGCGCTGATCCTGCCGTACGGCCAGTTCCTGGCCGCCGCCGAACGCCGCCGGTACGACATCGACCTGCTCACCGAGCACTTCGCGATGGGGTGGGAGACGGTCTGCCACCGGCTGAGCACGTTGCAGCGGCCCCGGGCCCGGGGCGTGCCGTTCTCGTTCGTCCGGGTCGACCGGGCCGGCAACATGTCGAAACGGCAGTCCGCCACCGGCTTCCCGTTCTCCCGCACCGGCGGCACCTGTCCGCTGTGGAACGTCTACGAGGCGTTCAGCTCACCGGGCCGGGTGGTCACCCAGGTCGCCGCCATGCCGGACGGGCAGCGCTACCTGTGGATCGCCCGCACGATCACCCGTCACCACGGCGGCTACGGCCAACCCGGCAAGGTCTACGCGATCGGGTTGGGGTGCGAGATCCGGCATGCCGGCCGGCTGGTCTACTCGGCCGGGATGGACCTGCACGCCGCCGAGGCCGCGACACCGATCGGGCCGGGCTGCAAGACCTGCGAGCGGATGAGCTGCCCCCAGCGGGCCGCGCCGCCGATCAGCCGGCGGCTCGACCTGGACGAGAACCGCAGCACCTTCATCCCGTATCCGCTGCGGGACTGAGCGGGCGGCGACCAGGCGGGCGGGGGTCGTGCGCCGGCCCCCGCCCGCCGTCGGCCCGTCAGGCGGTGTAGAGGATCTTCACCCCGCCCAGCGTCAGCGCCGAGACCGTCGTGCCGCGTACGCCGGAGTTGAGGTTGCGCCAGCCGTTGTCGCTGGCCGCCTCGTGCACCGAACCACCGACCACGGTGTAGACGTGCTTCACACCGTTCACGTTGATCGCCGCCAACGCCGAACCACTCACCCCGGAAATCCCCGAGTTCAGATTCCGCCAGCCGTTGGCACTGTGGGCCTCGTGCACCCAACCACCGACCACCGTGTACACGTACTTCACACCGTTCACGACGATCGCCGCCAACGCCGAGTTGCTCACCCCGGAAATCCCCGAGTTCAGATTCCGCCAGCCGTTCGCACTGTGGGCCTCATGCACCACACCACCAACCACCGTGTACACGTACTTCACACCGTTCACGACGATCGCCGCCAACGCCGAGTTGCTCACCCCGGAAATGCCGGAATTCAGATTCCGCCAGCCATTCGCGCTCGACGCCTCGTGCACCACACCACCGACCACCGTGTACACGTACTTCACACCGTTCACCACGATCGCCGCCAACGCCGAGTTGCTCACCCCGGAGATGCCGGTCCAGAGATTGCGCCAACCGGTGTTGCTGGCCGCCTCGTACACCCGGCCGTCCCGCACCGTGTAGACGATCTTCACGCCGTCGAGTTCGATCGCGGCGGTGGCCGAGCCGACGACCGGCCCGACCGCGCCGCTCACCGGCAGCGCCCGCCAGCCGGCGTTGCTGGCCGCCTCCCACACCTGCCGGGCCGCCGAACCACAGTTGTTGCTGACCACGCTGCGGGGAGCCGAGACGGGCCCGGAGACGTAGAGCGGTCCGGTGTGCGGGCTCCCGTCCGAGGTGATGCCGGAGGGGACTCCGTTGAACCACGCCTCGGTCTTGACCCCGTCCCGGGTCTGCTCGTAGTGCAGGTGCGGGCCGGTGGAGTTGCCGGTGCTGCCGACCCGGCCGATCTGCTGGCCGGTGGCGACCCACTGGCCGGCCCGCACCGGCGGCGTCTCGATCATGTGCATGTAGGCCGTCCGCCAACCGGCCCCGTGGTCGAGGACGACGTACCAGCCCCCGCCGTTGCCCCAGCCGGCGAAGGCCACCGTGCCGCTGTACGAGGCGAGGATCGGTCGACCGCTGCTGGCGCCACCGTTCCAGGTCATGTCGATGTCGTAGTCGTCGTGGCCGTAGTAGGTGGCCAACCGCCACGACTCCCCGCAGGGGAACGGCAGTTGGAAGTCCGGCCGTGGGCCCGCCGCCTGGGCCGGCGTGCCGAACGCGGCCGGGCCGACCGCGGGCACCACCGGCACCGCCACGACGGCGAGCGCCAGGCCCGCCACCGCGAGGACACGGGCAACGATGCTCCTCATGGAGCTCCCTTCCGGGCTGGTCAGAGAGATCGAGACAGATGCCGACCATACCGCCGGACGATCATCGTGGATATCGACGACCTTCCCGGTGGCCCGGTCGATCCGACCGTTGACCATGGCGCATCCACTGCTGTACATATGGATCGACCTTGGTGCCGTCTCGCCGCAGGGTCCCCGATGGACACCCGTGACCCGACGACGGGGAGGTATGGCAGTCGATGTCGACGGATGACGCACAGCCGGAACGGGACGACGACGGACGCCCACCGACCGTGGGCCGCCGCGAGCTGCTGCTCGGGACGGCGGCGGTGGCCGGCGGCGCCGCGTTCGGCCTGCTCCCGGCGGCCCCCGCGCTGGCTGCGCCGGTGATCTACAACCCGTTCGGCGGCTACCCGATCACCGACGACTGGCAGGAGCACCTCGCCCGTGGCTCGGCCGGCGGGATCGACTTCGCGATGCCGGTCGGCACGAACCTGCCGGCCTGCGGAGCCGGGACGATCTCGAACATCCCGAACAACGGCACGGGCGGCCACACCGTCACGATCCACCACGCCGACGGATACCGCAGCCAGTATCTGCACCTGTCCCAGTTCCTGCTGGCCAACGGTGCCTCGGTGACGTCGGGGACCATCGTCGGCCGGTCCGGCGGCGCGGCCGGCGCTCCCGGCTCCGGCTCCTCCACCGGTCCACACCTGCACTGGCACATGATCGATCCGGCGGGTCGCCGGATCAACCCGCTGACCTACGTCAACCCGACGGACCCGCCGCCGTTCAACCCCTGGAAGGACACCATGAGGTTGATCCAGTCCACCAACCGGGGCATCGCCCTGGTCGGCCCCGGCTACTTCCGGCAGCTGCGCACCGACGAGGAGGTGCACGCCGCGGTGGCGCTGGTGGGCAACCCCCTGGTCGGCAACGACCGGCAGTTCGACCTGTGGCGCAGCATCGCCTACGACGGTCAGGTCAAGGCCCCGTCCTGAGCCCGGCACCGCCGGCGCCGACGCCCGGCCCCGGCGTGCCGCCGAGCACGCCGAGCCGGCCGGAGAAGTCGCCGATTACCTGCTCGTCTCAGGTGACGTGCGGCGCGGGCGGCATGGCATGATCGGGCACGTGCCGCAGATCATCGACTCGTCCCGCACGGAGCGCCGTGCCCACGAGGCGCTCCTGCTGCCCGTCTGATGGGCTCCCCCGGCGGTGGCCCACCGCCCGACACCGCCGGGGAGGCGACGCCACACCACCCGGCCCCGCCGGTCCGGCCCGACCCTCCGGCCGCCGAGCCGAACCGGTTCGGCCTGCTGCTGCGCCGACACCGCACCGACACCGGCCTGACCATCGAGGAGTTGGCCGCCGCGTCGCGGATCAGCGTCCGGGCGATCAGCGACATGGAACGTGGGCGCAGCCGGGTGCCGCAGCGCCGTACCGTCGAGGCGCTCGTCCGGGCGCTGGACCTGCCGGACGGCGCGGCCACCGCGCTGCGGGAGACGGCCCGTGCCGGCCGGCGCGTCACCCGGACGGCCCCGACGATGGCCCCGCCCCGGAGCGTCGCCGACTTCACCGGCCGGCACGACGAACTGCGCTGGTTGGGTGATCTCGTCGCCCGCAGCGCCGAACCGCCCGACCGGCCGGGCACTCCGGTGGTGGCGGTCGTGTCCGGGCCACCCGGTCTGGGCAAGACGGCGCTCATGGTGCAGGCCGCGGCCCGGTACGCCGAGTCGTTCCCCGACGGTGTGCTCTTCGTCGACCTGCGCGGCCTCGACGCCGACCCGCCCCGCCCGGACGACCTGCTGCTCCGGCTGCTGACCACGCTCGGCGTGGAGGAGGCCGGGGTGCCGGGCGACGAACACGCGCGCAGCGCCCGGTACCGGGCGCTGCTGCGGGACCGGCGCATCCTGCTGCTGCTCGACAACGCCGCCGACGAGGCACAGGTCCGCCCGCTGCTGCCGGGCGCCGGCGGCACGATGACGATCGTCACCAGCCGGCGGGCCCTGGCCGGCCTGGAGGCGGTCGAGCGGCTCACCCTGCCCACCCTCACCGGGGGTGAGGCGGTCGCCCTGCTGCACCGGATCATCGGGCCGGACCGCGCCGCCGCCGAGCCGGACGCCACGCTGCTCGGCCTCGTACGGGCCTGCGGTCATCTGCCGCTGGCGCTGCGGATCGCCGGCAACCGCCTGCTCAGCCGTCCGGACTGGAGCGTGGCGTACCTGTTGCGCCGGCTGGCCGACCAGGACGACCGACTCGACCTGCTGGTCGCCGGGGACCTCCAGATCGCGGCCCCGTTCATGCTCTCCTACCGGCAGTTGTCCGTCGCCGCCGCCCGGACGTTCCGGCGGTTGTCCCTGGTCCCCGGCCCGGACGCCGGCCTGGACCTGGCCGCGCAGGCGGCCGGCCTGGGCGTCCGGGAGACCGAGACGGCCCTGGAGGAACTGGCCGAACTCGGGCTGCTCCAGCCGGCCACCGACGGCCGCTACCGGTTCCACGACCTGATGCGGCTCTTCGCCCGGGCCCGGCTGGCCGCCGAGGAGAGCGCGCAGGCACGACGGGACAGCGAGGACCGCGTGGTCACCTGGCTGCTCGACACCGCGGTGGCCGCCGGGCGGTGGTTCGAGCCGGGCCACTCCGGCGGGACCGGTCACGGCCCCGCCTCGGCCGAGGAGGCCGGCCGCTGGATCGAACAGGAGAGCCGGAACTGGCTCGGCGCGCTGCGGACGGCCTTCGCGGCGGGTCGGCACGCCGAGGTGACGGCCGTCGCCGACGCCATGCACTGGTTCTCCGACCGGTGGACGCACTGGCGCAACTGGCTGGAGGTGTACCAGATGTCGGCGGCCTCGGCCGAGGCGCTCGGCGACCCTCGCGGCCAGGCCGTCCACCTGAACTACGTGTCGTGGGCGTACAGCACCTGCGCGATGCGTCCCGACCTGGCCGAGGCGCCGGCGCGGGAGGCGCTGCGCCTGGCCACCGCCGTGGCCGACCTCGACCAGCAGGGCTGGGCGTGGACCTACCTCGGCACTGCGGCCAGACGTCGGGGCGACGCCACCGAGGCGCAGGCGGCGGCCGGGCGGGCGCTGCCGTTCCTGGACGCCGCCGGCGACCGGGACGGGTACGCGCAGGCGCTGTCGCTGCTGGCCGGCAGCCTCGCCCAGGCCGGCCGGCACCGGGAGGCCATCACGCACTACCGGCGGCTGGAGGCGCTGCTGACCGATCCGGACCGGGCGCCGTCCCCGCAGGTCGGTGACCTGACCGCCGGCCACCTGCACCTGAACGTCGGGCTGAGCCTGCTGGCGCTGCGCCGCTGGGCCGCCGCCGCGACCAGTCTCCGGGTGGCGCTGCCGCTGCTGCAACGGGCCGGGGTGCGGCAGAGCGAGGCCCGGTGCCGGTACGGGCTGGGTGGCGCGCTCGCCCGGCTGGGCCGGGTGGACGAGGCGCGCGGCGAGCTGCGGCGCGCCCTCCGCATCGCCCGGCAGGTCGGGTCGACGGACCTGGTGGACCAGGCCCTCGGCCGGCTCGCGGAACTCGGCTCACCGACCGGTCGCCGGGTCTCCTGAGGCACCCGGGGCCGGGCGGTTCGCGCCCGGCCCCGGGTGCCCCACACCGGTCACCTGACCTGGTAGGCCCGGTAGACGGTGGTGGTGACGGTGTTCCCCGCGCTGTCGACGGCGGTGGCGCGCAGCGACACGAACCCGGAGCTGTCCCCCGGATGCCGCACGGTGGCGGAGTACGTCCCGTGCTTCTCCGTCGTCCGCGCCGCCGTCCAGGTGCGGCCGTCGTCGAACGACACCGACACCGTCGCCGAGGTCACCCGCCCCGCGGTCGCCTGCTGGGCGAACGTCAGCGGGATGGTCAGCCGGCTGCCCGCCCGGACGCTGTTGTCCAGCGCCAGCGCCGGCTGGAACCCGATCGACGTGAGCGGCAGCGCGCCCTGCTGCGCGGCGGAGGTGGTGAAGGTCCACTCCGTCTCCAGCCGCCGGGACAGCCGGTACGGCTCGGGCAGGTCGAACGCGTACCGCATGCGGTAGGTGGTCGGTTCCGGGGCCACCTGCCACGAGCCGTACAGGTAGGTGTGCTCGCCGACCAGCCGGTCGCCCTGGTGCAGGGTGAACCGGTGGTTGGTCATCGAGTACGGCAGACCCACGTGGCCGGCGCCGTCGGTGTAGCCGGTGAGCGCGGCCTGGATCGTGTCGCCCTGCCGCGCGACCGCCGGCGAGCTGCCGTTCTGCGGGGTCAGGGTGGTGTTGAGCGCCGTGCCGTTCCAGCGTTCGACGTAGCGGCGGCCGGGCCGGTAGGTGACCGGCTCGGTGGTCGCCAGGTTGAGGATCAACAGGCCGCCGTCGACGGTCTCCTCCTGGACGTCGGTCAGCCAGGCCACGTCACCGTTGTAGTACTCGGTGCGGCGTCCCGGCGTCGCCACCGCCGGCAGTTGACTGGTCAGCATGAGCCCGGCACTGGAGTCCGGATCGGGGCTGCCGTTGACGCGCCACGCCGCCACGCCGGTCGCGTTCTGCGCGTACTCGGCCTGCACGGTGGCCAGGTCCTTCCGCGAGACGTGCTTCACCAGGCCGGTGACGAAGGATCCCCGGATGCGCCAGCCCAGCTGGTAGACGTCGGGGGCACTGTCCCGGCGGGCGGGGCCCTGGAAGACCGCGTGCACCTGGGTGGTCACGCCGGGCAGGTCGGTGGGGCCGACGTCGGCGGTGCGGATCTTGTCCAGCTCGCCGGTGACACCGGCGTACGTGACCAGCCGGTCGCCGCCGCGCAGCACCATGACCGACGCGTCCTGCGCCCGCGCCCGGCGGTCCGGGACGGTGATGTCGAGCGGTCGCGCCTTCCGCGCGTCGAGCACCACCTTCCGGTCGGTGTCGGCGACGAGACGGTTGTCGGTCAGCAGGGAGACCGTGCCGTCGGCCTCCTCGATGTACGCGGACAGCCGCCAGGAGCTGTTCAGCGGCACCCGCAGCGACGCGCTCGACGTGTAGAACGTGTGGCTGGCGTAGTTCTGCGGGTCGGGGTTGACCAGCTCGACCAGCACCGTGGCGGGGGCGCCGCCGTCCCGGCCGATGGTGTCGATGGTGAGACCCGCCGCCGGTTCCTCGTGGTAGACGCTGAACGGCGTCCGGAGGGTGACGTCACCGGCGGTGGCCACCAGTCGCCCGCTGTAGAGGCCGTACGAGGTGCTCGCCCGCTCGTCCACGACGACCTGGACGGTCGCGGTGCCGCGGGCCGGCACGGTCAGGGTGTTCGCGCTCAGCGTCAGCAGGCCCTGCGGCGCGGTGCCGTCGAGGGCCAGGTCGAACGTCACCGGCCGGTCGCCCCGGTTGTGGTAGGTCATGGTGCGCGCGGTGGGGGCCTCGGTGTGCGGCCATTCGAGCACCCCGAGGCTGAGCGACGCCGGGCTGACGGTGACCGGCTGGCGCAGCGCCTTGGCCACGTCGACGGTTCCGGTTCCCTGCGCGAAGACGTCGTACGCCGGGTTCGGCGCCGCCGAGGCCATCAGCGCCTCCTTGAGCTGCGTGGCCTTCCAGTCCGGGTGGGCCTGGGTCAGCAGGGCGGCGGCGCCGGCCACGTGCGGGGCGGCCATGGAGGTGCCGGTGGCGGCGAAGTACGGCCCGGTCGGCAGGTGGCCGAGGGCGCTCGGCGAACGTGCGGCGGTGATCTCGGTGCCCGGCCCGGCGATGTCCGGCTTGATGCCGTAGTCGCCGATCCGGGGTCCGCGCAGCGACGACCAGTTCAGCTCCCCGGCCCGGTCGACGTTCGCCACCGACAGCGCCGCGTCCGCCGTGGACGGCGAACCGACCCGGAACTGCCAGCCGTTGTAGTTGCCGGCCGCGACGACGAAGAGGGTGCCGTACTCGGCGGTGAGGTCGTTGACCGCCTGCTCCAGCGGGTCGACGCCGATGGCGTCCTGGCCGCCCAGGCTCATGTTGACGATGGTCGCGCCGGACTCGGCCGCCCACTGCATGGCGGCGAGGATCGCCGAGTCGGAGCAGTTGCCCCGGCCCTCGACGTTCCAGCACACCTTGCCGTCGAGCAGGGTCGCGCCGGGAGCCACCCCCTTGTGCCTGCCACCGGACGCGGCACCGCTGCCGGCGATCGTCGACGACACGTGGGTGCCGTGCCCGTTGAGGTCCAGGGCGGTCTCGATCTCGGGGACGAAGTTGCGCCGCGCCACCACCTTCCCGGCGAGGTCGGGGTGACTGTCGTCGATGCCGCTGTCGAGCACCGCGACCTTCACCCCGGTGCCGTCGTACCCGGCCGCCCAGGCCGCCGGAGCGCCGGTCATCGGCACGCTGGTCTCCAGCTTGGACTCGCGGACGCCGTCGGCCCAGACCTTGCCGCGGGTCAGCGACGTGCGGGTGGTCTGCCAGGTCTCCGCCAGGTCGGCCAGCGGCACCCGGGTGGCGAACCCGTCGACCGCCTCCAGTTCCGGTCCGGTGTCCAGGCCGCGCACGGCGGTCGCGTCGGAGACCACCAGGGGCAGGTACGACAGCTCGTCGAAGCCGAACTCGAGCAGGGCGGTGACGTTGAACAGCCGCTCGTCGAGCCGGTCGGCCTTCAGCAGGGGGATCGCGTCGGACGGGATGACGTAGTCGGCCCGGTCCCGCTGGAGGCGGACGAAGTGGACACCGTCGCGGGGGGCGACGGTCACCTCCCGGCCGCGTACGGTGACCCGGTCACCGGTGAACAGGGTGAGCCTCCGGGCGGGCTCCGCCTCACCGACGGTGGGAGCCGACGGGGCCGGCGTGGGTTGGGCGGTGGCGGGGGTGACTCCGACCAGCAGAGTCGCCAGCGTGGCGCCGAGCGCGCCGTACGCCAGAAGACGGCGTTGTCGCATGAGGGGGTCGTCTCCACTTCGGATGGGTCGATCGGCGTCACTGCGCGATCGGGGTACGGGTGATCGGAATCAGGTCACCCGCACGTTTCGTAGCGGCGGCGAGAGGGTGCCGCAATGGTTTCGCGGGCCGGGGCGATCATCGGGAGCGACGACGTCTCCGCAGCTCAGCGCCATCATCCCGGGAGCTGCTTGTGACGTTCACCATGCCCGGGAGCGCGTCTTCCGCACGAGGTTCTGCCGGTCGTTCTGCCGGACCGGCCGTTCAGGAACGCCGAGGCCCGCAGCCCGCGACGTCGCATGTGAACGCGTTTCGTCAGCTGCCGGGCGGGGTGGGGGTGGTGACCAGCGGCAGGAACAGGGACCGGTACGCCGTCTCCCACGCCGGGTCGGGCGGGGTGGCGGGCCGGGGCGGTGGTGGGGCGGGGGTGCGGTCCTCGACGCCGATCGCCCGGCCGGCGAGTTGCGCGGCGCCGAGCACGGCGGACCGGTGCTCGGGCAGCACCACGACGGGCACCGGCATGACCGCGGCCTTGATCCGCATCCAGGCGGGGTTGGCGGTGGGACCGCCGAAGACCGCCACCGTCTCGGGCCGCTGGCCGCTGATCGTGGCCTGGCTCTCCAGCATCCAGCGCACCTGCATGCAGAGCCCTTCGAGGACCGCGCGGCCGACGTCGGCGAGGCGGTGCTCCGGCCGGACGCCGTGGAACGACAGGGTGCGGTGCGGGTCCGGCTGTGGGCTGGCCCGCCCGTGCAGGTACGGCTGCACGACGATGCCGGTGGGTCCGGGGTCGGTGGTGGCGCCGAGAAGGTCGGTGAACCAGCGGTACCGGTCCGGGCAGCCGGGCGGCGCGAAGCGCTCCAGCCACCAGTCGACGAGGCCGCCGCTGCTGGACAGACCGCTGACGAGGCAGTACGACCGGCCGTCGAGAAAGGGGCCGACCGAGATTCCGGTGGGTTCGGCGGGCATCGCCGGCACCGCCGCGACCGGGGTGAGCACCGCCTCGGCGGTGCCCATCGAGTCCGCTGTCCGGCCCGGCCCCCGGACCCCGGCGGCCCAGGCGGCGGCGAGGTGGTCGTGGCCGGCGAGGACGACCGGGGTGCCGGCCGGCAGACCGGTGCGGGTCGCCGTCGCGCGCGTGACCCGCCCGGCGACCCGGTCGGTGGCGACCACCGGAGGCAGTTGGTCGGGCCGCAGTCCGGCCAGGTCGAGCAGGTCCGGCGCGTACGCCATGGCGCGGATGTCGAAGGCGCCGGTGCGGCCGGCCAGGGTGGGGCTGGTGGCGAGGGTGCCGGTGAGGGCGGCCAGCACCAGGTCCGCGCTGCTCGCCCAGCGCGCCATCCGCCGGGTCCGCTCCGGCTCGTGGTGGCGTAGCCAGATCCAGCGGGCCAGCGGCAGCTTCGCGCTCGGGTGCAGGCCGGTCGCGGCGAAGAACGACGCCCGGCCGACCGTCTCGCCGATCTGGTCGGCCTCCCGGTGGGCGCGGCGGTCCCGCCAGTGCAGCAGGTCGCCGACCGGGTCGCCGTCGGCGTCCAGCGGCACGCCGGTCTCCGCCATGCTCGACAATCCGACGGCCAGCGGCGGCGCCGGCGCGGCCGAGACGCACTCGGCGAGCAGCCGCAGCGCGGTGTCCCGCAGCCCGTCGGCGTCGGACGGGGTGGCCGCCTGACGCTGCGCCACGGGGGTGCCGTCCGGCCGGTAGATCCCGGCCTTGGTGTGCGTGGTGCCGATGTCCACTCCGGCCAGCAGTGTCGGCCCGTCCGCTCCCCCTGCCATCGGTGTCACTCTGCGGGTGTGCGCGAAGGTTGTCAATCGTCCTGGCCGGGGCGGGCGGACGGTGGGCGGCGGCCCTGGAGACCGCCGCCCACCCGGCTCAGACCCGGCTGATCCGGACCGCGTCGGCGACGACGTAGCCGGTGCCGCTGGTCCACCGGCTCACGCCCACCTTGTCGCCGTCGCCCCCGGCCAGCGTGAACACGCCGAGCGAGACCCACCGGCCGCCGTTGACCCGTTGGTCGACCCGGACGGTCTGGTTGCCGGTGGTGGTGGACACGACGTACGGGGTCGACCCGTTGTAGCCGGCTGCGGCGGGGTACCAGACCGAGACCTCGTAGGCGCCGGTCGCCGGCAGGTTCGCCTTGTACCAGGCGACGTCGCTCGCGGCGACCGGGTCGGCGAAGCGGTAGTCGGGGCCGGTCCGCTGGCTGGAGTAGCTGGAGGTTCCCCAGTTCGCGCTCGCCGTGAACCGTCCCGGGGTGGTGTTGTCGACCGTGACGGTGAAGTCCTGCGGCGGCTGCGGGACGGTGGTCGAGACGTCGAGGTAGTCCCGGTCGATGTAGATCCGCACGCCGCCCCAGGTCTCGTAGGTGTCCCCGGTGTACTGGTGGATGCGCTGGCGGCCGGCGTAGTAGCCGTCCGGGCAGTAGTCACCGGCGTCGGTGTCCGCCACCCCGTTCCACCAGGCGAAGAAGAGGTGGTCGACGCGGGTGTACCGGGAGTCGTGGTACGCGCCGCACAGGTCCCGGACGCCGGAGGAGCCACTGGAGTACATGCCCGAGAGGTAGCCGAGCGCGTGCAGCCGCTCGGTCCAGCCGGACAGGTACGAGAGCACCGCCGCCCTGCAGGATTCCGTCGACGGATAGTGCTCGATGTCGTTGTAGATCACGCTGCCGGCGAGGATGCCCAGCGACTTGGCCGCGTTCACCGCGCTGGTCGCCCGGGTCGCCCCCTGGGACCGGGCGGTGGCCGGGTCGTAGGACATCTTCGGCGTACGGGTGCCGCACGGCGCCTGGTTGTCGAGCTCGATCGGGATCAGGTGCCAGCCCCGGTTGATCTGGTTGGTCACCCAGGTCGAGGTCAGGTTGGCCTGGGTGCAGGACCGGCTGGCGCCGCTGATGTAGATGCCGACCGCACGGTACGGCGAGCTGGCCCGCCAGGCGTCCATCGTCGACTGGGACGGGGCGGTGCACGTGTCGAAGCCCTTGCCGGTGTACGTGCCGGGCTGGGGCGGGAGCGCGGCCGGCGTCACCGTGCCGGCTGCGCGGGCGACGCGGACGCCGTCCGGGGAGAACGGGACGGCGCCCCGGCCGAGGCGGGCGGAGGCCAGGATCCGCCGGACCGTCGACTCGGTGTCCGGCGTGTGCTCGGCCGTGACGAGCACGCCCGCGTCGCGGACCGCCACCTGGATCGAGCCGTCGCGGGAGGGCGCCGTGTCGGCGGTCGCCCGGCCCCGCTCGGTGACCGTGGTGTCGGTGGTGATCCGGGCGGCGGTGACCGCGTCGACCGGCTCGATGACCAGTCCCGCCGTCCGCCCGACCAGGCCCGGCGGGCACCAGGGTTCGTCCCCGGGACGGCCCAGGTAGACCGTTGGCCGGTCGAACCGGACACAGGCGTGCGGGTCCTCGGCCAGGTCGACGACCCGCCAGTCGGCGGGCACCGTCACCCGGTAGCCGTGGTAGCTGACGGTCCGGTCGTCCGGGGACGCCGCCCAGGTCGGGGTCACCGCCCCCGCCGAGCCGACGACGAGCGCCGCGAGGCCCGCCATGATCGTTCTCAACCTCATCGGAGCCTCACTCAAAGAAAGTTTGCGGAGCGGAGAGCAATCCTGCAAGATTCCTACCACCCGTCGGCAGCAATATCCATAGATTCGATTCTATGGTTTTGGGCTTACGGCCAGGGGCGGACTGGTTGTCAGGGGACCTGGGCGGGGCGTCCCTGGCACCGGGGGTCGGTGGGCAACGGCTCCGGGGCCGGGACGAGCCACTCCAACGCGGTCCGCTCGACATGCCAACCACGGACGTCGACCCGGCTGGTCGGGACCTGCTCCGGCTCCGGACACAGCACCCGGGAGACCACCTGGTCGTTCCGCACGAAGTGGACCGTCCCCCGCCCGTCAAGCAGGGTGGTCATCCGGTCGTCGGTGCTGATCAGGTGGCCGCGCAGCACCACCGGGCGGGTGTCCGGCCGGGGGTCGGGGTCCACCTCGACGGCCTGGACGGGCAGGATCGGCGCGCGCAGGAAGATCGCGCCCACGACGACCGGCGCGACCAGGGCACCGGCGAAAGCCACCCAGTGGGTCACCAGCCGCGCCGACCTCGGCGGCACCGGACCGGTGAGGAACACGGCGGACGCGGGTGGCAGGAGCAGCAGCAGCGTTGTGACGCCCTCGCCCGCGCCGACGGCGGCGGCGATGCCGGGGGCCAGCCAGACGTACGCCGCCAGGGCCGACCCGACCGGCAGCGCGACGCCGGCGACGACGCGGGCGGCACGGTTGCCCGGGTACCGCTGGCGGACCACCAGGCCGACGATCGCCACGGTCAGCATCAGCAGGGTGGGCAGGAAACGCAGTTGCCAGGTGAGCACGGCCAGCCCGACGGCCAGGGCGACCACCCAGTCCGGCATCCACCGGGTGATCCTCGCCAGCAGCGAGGCGCTCTGGTCGGTGGTCGCGCTCACCGTGAGGAGAGCGCCCAGCATCCGCAGCACGAGGATCACCGCCGGCACCACCCAGACCAGGGTGATGAGCAGCGCGCTGGTCAGCCCGAGCGGACTGATGTGCTGGACCACCAGCAGCATCGTGGAGAGGTTCTGCCGGCTGAGGTACCACACCCGCAGGACGAGCAGCAGCAGCGGGAAGGCCGGCAGCAGGGTGAGCAGCCACTGCTGCTGGGCGCGGACCGGGGCGGAGGTCTCCTCGCTCATGGCGTCCGCGCCGGCCACTCCCAGGGCCACCGCCGCACGTCCACCCGCCGGGCGTCCGGCTGCCGGTCCACGGCCACCTGCTGCGGCAGGGAGTCGGGCTGCGCCGAACGCAGGTGCTCGTCGAACGCGTCCTCCCACCGCTGGTCGGTCGGATCGTGTCGAGAGTCGTAGAGGGACAGGTTGACCAGGTCACGCAGGGCGGTGTTGCCGCCGGTGTTGATCCCCCAACGCTCCTGGTGGTCCTGGCCGATGTCGTGCATCTTCAGCCGCCCGCGATACTGCTTCACGAACCCGGCCAGCAGCGCGGCGTCCTGTGTCACGGCCTCCACCCGACCCGCCAGCAGATCCTCGATGCACTCGCTGGTCCGCAGCCGGGTGACCTGCTCCACGCCGGCGTCCTTGGCCGGGTCCTCGGAGGTCGAGGTGGAGATGCTGCACACCTTTCGTCCGCGCAGGTCGGCGTAGGTGTTGACGCGGCCGTGATCGTGTCGGGTCACCACCGACTGGTCGGTCAGCAGGTAGGGCACCGAGAACGTCACCTCGGGCAGATCCTCACGCTCCCTGGTGATGCTGTAGCTGGCCACCACGAGGTCCACCGTGACGAACTGGTTGTCCGAAGACCGGGCCTGCATCTTGTTCCGGTCCTCGCTCTCGATCGGTAACAGCCGCACCTCGGAGCGCCGGAAGCCGAGGTCTGCGGCCACCATGTAGGCGATCTCGATGTCGAAGCCGGAGAAGACACCGGTTCTGGTGTCGAGCAGGCTGACGCCGGGGTTGTCGTCGTGGACGCCGATCAGCAGCTCCTGTTTCCCGATCAGCCCGGCTTTCTCCCGCAGGTCGTCCTCGGACGGCGGCCCGGCGCGGACCACGACCGCGTACCCGACCGCGACGACCGCCGCCAGGAGCACCACCACGGCGGCGAGCCGCACCACGCCCGTCCAGAGCCTCGTTCGCGCCTCCGGCCGCTGGTCCACCTGATCACCGGTCCTTCGAGTCCGGTCGCCCACTGCGGTCGCAGCGGCATCGGGCAAGCCACCGGACCAGTCTCACGCCAGGGCTCCGTCCTGGGCGCACAGGTGTCGGCAACCCGTCTTGTCCCGGCGCGGCCCGGCGGCGGGTGGTCCGGTCGGGATCGGGCCCGACCGGACCACCGGTACGTGACTACGGGTAGTTCGTCAGGTAGACCACCTGGTTGGCGGTGTTGGCGGTGCCGCCGGTGGTGTTGACGACCCGGTTGATGGTGCCGACCCCGCCGAGGGAGACGGTGACCATGTTGGTGAAGCGGACGTTCGGGTTGTTCGGCACCTCGATGGCCCGGTCCGCGACCACCGACGGGTTGACGTTGAAGTAGCAGTAGCTGCCCAGCCCCCACGCCTGGTGACTGGTGACCTGGTCGGCCACCTTGTAGGCGGCGTAGCCCCGGGTCGCCCCGTTCATCCAGGCGGCCTGGTTCGGCGGGTCGTACGGCATCTCGTTCTGGTAGAAGTACGTCCGGCCGCCGTTGCCGTTCCAGACGGTCTGGTACTTCTGGTAATGCTCGACGAAGAGGCCGTACGTGGTCACGTCGTCGCCGTTGACGGTCAGGCCGGTGTCGGCGGTGTTCACCGTCCACCCGACCCCGTCGCCGTGGTCGGCGCGCCACAGCCACATGTGGTCGCCGATGACGTCGTCGCTGTTGATGGTCAGGGTGTTGGTGGCCCGGCCGACGCCCGGTCCGCCGATGCGGAAGAAGACGTCGTGCAGCGAGACCGGGTTGGCCGCGTGGTCGGCCGACGAGCCGGGCGGGCCGACCTCCATGAGCACCGGCGAGGTGGTCTGTCCGGCCTCGAACATGATGCCGGCCACCTTCACCCCGTCGACGTCGGCGACCCGCATCGCGACGGTGCCGTTGTCGGCCTGGATGGTGGCCAGACCGAGACCGAGGATCACCGTGTCGGCGCGGTCGACCCGGATCGGTTCGGTGACGTGGTGCACGCCGGGGGTGAAGAGCAGGTGCCGGCCCTGGGCGAGCGCGGCGTTGACGGTGGCCGCGCTGGTGCCCGGTCGGACCACGTAGAACTGGCTCAGCGAGATCGACGAGCCGGCCGGGGCCCTGCCGTACCAGCTGGTGCCGGTGGAGTTGGTGCGCAGCGCCGGGACGAACACCCGGTACTCGCCGGTGCCGTCGACGTAGAGGAACGGCTTCTCGCGGATCTTCGGCGTCTGGGCGATGACCGTGTGCGAGGGGTTGGGGAAGTGCGGCGGGGGCGCGCCGGCCACCCCCTGGAAGACCATGTTCCACACCGAGCCGGTCCAGCCGTTGCCGAACTCGCTGTTGCGCGAGTACCACTGCTGCTGGGAGCCGGAGACGACCAGGCCGTCGATGCGGGTGTCCGCCATCAGGCCGCCACTGGACCAGCCGTCACCGCCGTTCCAGAGCTGGATCTGGTTCTGCGCCCCACGCAGGTGCATCCGGCGGTACGGGGCGGCCTGGGAGACCGCCCAGCGTTCGACGAGCACCCCGGCGGGCAGCGTCACCGACAGGTTCTCCGCCGCGCGCCAGAAGTTCTGCGTCGCGTTGCCGCCGAACCAGTCCGCCTCGACCCGGACGTGGCCGTTGAGGTTGACGTCGTCGGGGCTCAGGCCGAGGCCGGCGACCTGGGTGAAGAAGCCGAGGTTGACGTCGGCGGTGTAGCTGCCGGGCTTGAACAGCACGGCGTACCGCTGTGGGCCGAACTGGTTGGTCTCCTGCTGGTCGAAGAGGCTGTCCAGCCGGCTCTGGATGGTGGCGGTCGGCGTGGACGGGTCGAAGACGTAGGTGTTCGGACCGAGGTTCGGGTTGCGCGGGTCGGTGGGCTCCACCGGGTCCACGGTGCCACCGTCGGTGGTGTTGACCTGGAACTCCCACAGGGAGTAGCCGTAGCCGGTGGACCGCGCCGTGCCGTACATCCGCACGTACCGGCCGGTGCCGGTGACCGCGAGGGTCTGCGTGCCGCCGGTGCCGGCGGTGGTGCTCCACACCGTCCGCCAGGCGCTGCCGTCGTCGGAAGCCTGGATCTGGAACGCCCGCGCGTACGCGGCCTCCCAGCTGAGCACCACCCGGCAGAGGGCGCGGACGCCGCCCAGGTCGACGCGGAGCCACTGCGGGTCGGCGGCGGCGCTGGCCCACCGGGTGCCGGGGTCGCCGTCCACGGCCGCCGAGGCGGGCAGGCCGCCACTCTCCACCGAGGACGCGGTGGCCGGACGGCCCTGGGCGGCGTTGGTGGCGCCACAGGTGGGTGCCGCGCCGGTCTCGCCGTAGACCTGGAACTCCCACAGCGAGTAGCCGTAGCCGGTGGCCCGGGCGGTGCCGTACATCCGCACGTACCGACCGCTGCCGGTGACCGGCACGGTCTGCGTGCCGCCGGTGCCGGCGGTGGTGCTCCACACGGTGCGCCACGTGCTGCCGTCGTCGGAGGTCTGGATCTGGAACGCCCGCGCGTGCGCGCCCTCCCAGGCCAGGGTGACCTGGCTGAGGGTGGCCCGGACGCCCAGGTCGACCTGGAGCCACTGGGGGTCGCTGAAGGCACTCGACCAGCGGGTGCCGGTGTCGCCGTCGACGGCCGCTCCGGCGGGGGTGCCGGCGTTCTCGGTGGACGAGGCGGTGGCCGGTCGCCCCTGGGACAGCAGCACCGGCGCGGCCTGCGCCGGCGGGGTCAGGGCGGTCGGGGTCAGGGCGGTCGGGGTCAGGGCCGCGACGAGCGCGACGACCAGGCCGAGGAGGATACGCGGCCGGGGCCGCCGGGCGGTTCGAGAGCGTACGGGACGAGCGCGAGTTGTCATCACTTCGCCTGTCGGTAGAGGGCTGCGGACGCCGGCGCGACGGGGCGCGGGGACGGCCGGGGTGTCGGGATGGGTCCCGCCGGGGTGGCACGTGGCCGGGGAGCGCTCTCTGGTGAGTGTCACGGCGACGGGACACCGGAGTCAAGACATCGATCTTTGTCAATGTTTTATTTCCGACGTCGCCGCTCGGAACGGGCGGGACGCACCCCACCGGCGGCGAGGAGCCGGGCGATCGGCAGGGTGGCCGCGCCGAGCGCCACCGCGTCCACACCGAGGCGGCACAGCTCGATCGACGCCTGCTCGTACGGCTGGCGCAGCGCCTGCCGGCCGGCCGCCTCGCGCACGGCGGGCAGCAGGTCGCCGAGCGCCATGGCCGCCCAGCCGCCCAGCACCACCCGCTCGGGGTTGAACAGGTTGATCAGGTTGGCCACCCCGGCACCGAGATAGCCGGCCGTCTCGTCGAGCACCCGGCGGGCGGTGGCCGACCCGGCGGCCGCCTCGACCAGGGCGGCGAGCTGGGACTCCTCGTCCGAGCCCGGCACCGCCCGGCCACCCAGGGCCTCCCGGTACCGGTCGAGGACCGCTTCCGCGCCCACGTACGCCTCCAGGCAGCCCCGGGCCCCGCACCGGCAGGCCCGGCCCCCGTAGACCAACGTGGTGTGTCCCCACTCCCCCGCGCTGCTGGACGCCCCCCGGTAGGCGGCCCCGTCGGTCACCACGGCCGCCCCCACGCCGGACCCGACCAGGGCGAAGACGGCGTGCCGCGCGCCCCGGCCGGCACCGAACCACATCTCGGCCTGGCCGAGGGTGTTCGCGCCGTTGTCGATGTGCAACGGCAGGTCGGTGCCGGTGCGGATGAGCCGCTCCAACGGCACCCGACCCCAGCCGAGGGCCTGGGCGTGCACCACCGCCTCGGCGCCCTGCTCCACCACGCCGGAGACGCCGACGCCGACCCCGAGCACGTCGGCCGGGGCGACCCGGGCCCGGGCGGTGACCGTGTCGATCCCGGCCAGCACGTGCCCGGCGACCGCCGACGGCTCGGTGCGCGCCGGGTCCAGCGGGTACTCCACGCTGGACAGCAGGGTCATCGCGAAGTCGAACAGCTCGACCCGGATCCGGGTCTCGCCGACGTCCACGCCCACGACGAAGGCGTACCGGGGCGCGACCCGCAGCATCATGCCCGGCCGGCCGCCGTCCGACTCGGCCGCGCCGGCCTCGGCGACGAGCCCCTCGGCGATCAGGTCGGCCACCACGTTGCTGACGGCGGGCTGACTGAGACCGGTGCTGCGCATCAGGTGCTGGCGGGTCAACGGACCGTCGAGGAAGAGCCTGGACAACAACGCCGACCGGTTCCGCAGCCGGACGGTCCGGTTCGTCGCTCGCGCCAGCTCCACACGCCACCTCGATCCCCGGGCCGCCCGGGGCGACGGCACGGCCCCGCACTTGACGCCCCATGCATCGAACTACTTTAATGGCAACATTCATTAAGTAGTGATGCAACTACCCTGCGGCACCGCGCCACGCCGCCCGGCACCACGCGCACCGCCGACCCCACGCACCACGCGCCCCGGCAGCACCGCCCCGGGCCCCACCGCCGTCCGACCCCTCCGCGCCACCGGGGCCGGCGCCCCACCTCGCACCGGAAGGGCCGATCGTGTCGAGACGTCTCCTCGCGACACTCGCCGCCGCCGTCCTCGTGGCCGCCCCGCTGACCGCCTGCGGCGGCTCGGACGACCCCGGCGGGTCCGGCAAGACCCTCACCTACTGGGCCAGCAACCAGGGCGCCAGCCTGGAAGCCGACAAGAAGATCCTCCAGCCCGAGCTGGACCGGTTCGAACAGCAGACCGGCATCAAGGTCACCGTCGAGGTGGTGCCCTGGTCGGATTTGCTCAACCGGCTGCTGACCGCCGCCACCTCCGGACAGGGCCCGGACGTGGTCAACATCGGTAACACCTGGTCGGCGTCGTTGCAGGCGACCGGCGCGCTGGTCGAGTTCGACGACGCCACCCTGGACCGGATCGGGGGTCGGGACCGGTTCGTCCCGGCCGCGCTGGCCGCCGCCGGCGCTCCCGGCAAACCCCCCGCCGCGGTGCCGCTCTACAGCCTCGCCTACGCCCTGTACTACAACAAGAAGGCGTTCGCCGACGCCGGGATCACCGCCCCGCCGACCACCTGGGAGCAGGTTGCCGACGTCGGCCGACGGCTGACCGGCGGCGGCCGGTGGGGCCTCGCCGTCGAAGGGGCCAACCCGTCGGAGAACGCGCACCACGCCTTCACCTTCAGCCAGCAGTACGGCGGCGAGTGGTTCGACTCCGCCGGCAAGCCGACCTTCGACACGCCGCAGAACGTCGCCGCGGTGAAACGGTACGTCGACCTGATGGCCGCCGACCGGATCGTCAACCCGAGCAACGCGGAGTACGCGCAGAACCAGTCGGTCTCCGACTTCGCCAACGGCCGGGCGGCGATGCTGCTCTGGCAGGCCGCCGGCGCGAACCTGACGTCGCAGAACATGGCCGCCGACGCGTACGGCGTGGCGCCGGTGCCGTTCCTCGCCACCCCGCCGCCCGGCGGCAGGAAGGTCAACAGCATGGTCGCCGGGATCAACATGGCGGTGTTCAAGCACACCCGGAACCGGGACGCCGCGCTGGAGTTCGTCAAGTACATGACCAGCGACGCCACGCAGGTGACGCTCAACCGGACGTACGGCTCCCTGCCGCCGGTGACGTCGGTCGCCACCGACCCCGCGTTCGCCGCCGGAGAGCAGACGGTGCTCCGGGAGACCCTCGCCACCACCGCGGCCCCGCTGCCGCAGGTGCCCGACGAGAGCACGTTCGAGACGCTGGTCGGCACCGCCATCAAGGAGCTCTTCGCCGACGCGGCCCGGGGCAGGCCGGTCACCGAGGAGAGCGTCCGGCAGAAGCTCGGCACGGCCCAGCAGCAGATGCGCTGACCGGTTGGCCGGTGGCCGTCGGCGGGACGTCCCCCGACGGCCACCGGAGCGAGAGGACCCCGATGGCAACCCGCACCGCCCACGACGTCCCCGCACCGCCCCGCTCCGGGGCCACCCGTCCCCGACGTCCGCTCCTGCCGTACCTGCTGCTCGCCCCGGCGATCGTGCTGGAACTGGCGATCCACGTGGTGCCGATGCTGGTCGGCGCCGGGATGAGCCTGCTGGAGCTGACCCAGTTCCACATCCGCGACTGGTCCACGGCCCCGTTCGTCGGATGGGACAACTACCGCCTGGTGCTCGACGTCGACTCCGCCGCCGGGGCCGCGCTGCTGCGCTCTTTCCGGGTGACCCTGGTCTTCACGGTCGCCTCGGTCGGGATCTCCTGGATGCTCGGCACCACCGCCGCCGTCCTGCTGCACCGTCCGTTCCGGGGCCGGGGACTGCTGCGCGCGCTCTTCCTCACCCCGTACGCCCTGCCGGTCTACACCGCGGTGATCACCTGGAGCTTCCTGTTCCAGCGGGACACCGGTCTGGTCAACCACGTCCTGGTCGACCAGCTGCACCTGCTCGGCGACCGGCCGTTCTGGCTGATCGGGGAGAACAGCTTCGTCGCGCTGCTGGTCGTGTCGGTCTGGCGGACCTGGCCGTTCGCCTTCCTGTGCGTCATGGCGGGCCTGCAGAACATTCCCCACGACCTGTACGAGGCCGCCGCCATGGACGGCGCGGGCTTCTGGCGGCGGCTGCGCTCGGTGACGCTGCCCATGCTGCGCCCGGTCAACCTGGTCCTGCTGCTGGTGCTCTTCCTGTGGACCTTCAACGACTTCAACACCCCGTACGTCCTCTTCGGCGGCTCCGCGCCCGAGCAGGCCGACCTGATCTCCATCCACATCTACCGCAGCTCGTTCGAGACCTGGGACTTCGGCTCCGGCTCGGCGATGTCGGTGGCGCTGCTGCTGTTCCTGCTCCTGGTCACCGCCGGGTACCTGCTGCTCACCAACCGCCGGAGGAACGATGCGTGAGACCGTCGCCGAGCGCTGGTCCCGTCGGGTCGTGCTGACCCTGCTCGCGGTCTTCGTGCTCGTCCCGCTCTACGTGATGGTCAGCTCGTCGCTCAAGCCGCTGTCGGACGTGCAGAGCGCGTTCACCTGGTGGCCGCGCCGGCCGACCGCGCAGGCGTTCGTGGACATGTGGTCGACCGTGCCGCTGGGCCGCTACCTGGTCAACAGCCTGGTCGTCTCCTCGGTGGCGGCGGTCTTCTCGGTCACCGTGGCGATCTTCGCGGCGTTCGCGGTCAGCCGCTACCGGTTCCGGGGCCGGGGGCTGTTCTCGGTGACCGTACTCTCCACCCAGATGTTCCCCGGCATCCTGTTCCTCCTGCCGCTCTTCCTGATCTACGTCAACCTGGGCAACGCCACCGGCGTGCAGCTGTACGCCAGCCGGACCGGTCTGATCGTCACGTACCTCACCTTCTCGCTGCCGTTCTCGATCTGGATGCTGGTCGGCTACTTCGACTCCATCCCGCGCGGCCTGGACGAGGCCGCGCAGGTCGACGGCGCGGGGCCGCTGCGCACCCTGTTCCAGGTGGTGCTGCCGGCGGCGGTGCCCGGGGTGGTCGCGGTCGGCGTGTACGCGTTCATGACCGCCTGGGGCGAGGTGCTCTTCGCCTCGGTGATGACCGACGAGTCCAGCCGCACCCTGGCCGTCGGCCTCCAGGGCTACTCCACCCAGTTCAACGTCTACTGGAACCAGGTCATGGCGGCCTCGCTGGTGGTCAGCGTCCCGGTCGTGGCCGGCTTCCTGGCGTTGCAGCGCTACTTCGTCGCCGGCCTCACCGCCGGCGCGGTCAAGTGACCCGTCCGCCCGGTCGGCCGCCGCTCCTCCGTCGCGAGGAACGGCGACCGGTCCCGGTCAGTCGACGACGGTAAGGACGATCTTGCCGGTCGTCCGGCCGGTCTGGGCGATCTCGTGGGCCCGGGCGACCTGGTCGAGCGGGAGCACCTCGGCGACCTCGGGGCGCAACTGCCCGGCTTCGACGAGCGCCGCGATCGCCCTCATCCCCGCGTGGTCGGGCTCGACGATCGTGAAGCCGGCCCGTACGCCCAGGTCGCGCGCCTCCACCGCCAGACGGGCCTCGGCCGGGGAGGCGAGCGACACCACGATGCCGCCGGGGCGCAGGGTCCGCAGAGAGCGCGGCCCGTAGTCGCCCCCGACGGTGTCGATCACGATGTCGACGTCGCCCACCGTTGAGGCGAAGTCGACCCGGGTGTAGTCGACGACCTCGTCGGCGCCGAGGCCGCGCACGAAGGCGTGCTTGGCCGCGCGGGCGGTGCCGACGACGTGGGCGCCGTGCGCCTTGGCGATCTGGACGGCGAGGTGACCGACGCCGCCGGCAGCGGCATGGACCAGCACCCGCTGACCGGGGCGTACCCCGGCGGTGTCGACCAACGACTGGTACGCGGTGAGCGCCGCGAGCGGGAGCGCGGCGGCCTCCACGTGGGAGAGCGCCGCAGGTTTGCGGGCCAGGTGCCGCGCCGGGGAGGTCACGTACTCCGCGTACGTGCCCGCCGGTTGCGGCAGCCGGGGCATGCCGAACACCTCGTCGCCCGGGCGGAACATCGTGACGCCGAGCCCGACCGCCTCGACGACGCCGGACACGTCCCAGCCCAGCCGGACCGGCGTCTCGCCGAGCAGCCCGCCGGTGGCCCGGTGCCACAGGTCGGTCGGGTTGACACCGGCGGCGTGGACACGGACGAGGACCTCGGAGATCCCGGGTTCCGGGCGGTCCACCTCGACCACCCGCAACACCTCGGGTCCGCCGAGCGAGTCCTGGCTGACAGCACGCATGATCATTTCTTTGCTCCGTACGGTCGGTGACTGACGCCCGACCAACACTGCGGGAGGCGGAACCACCCGACGAGTGGCCAGATCGCCAACATGTGCAAGGATCTGGCCATGCATCGCGTCGTCGTCCTGGCCCTGGAGGGTGTCTACCCGTTCGAACTGAGCATCCCGGTCCGGATCTTCGGCACCGCGACGGGCGCGGACGGCGCGCCGCTCTACGAGGTGGTCACGTGCAGCCTCGACCGTGGCCCGGTCCGGACCAGCGCGGACTTCGCCCTGGCCGTGGAGCACGGCGCCGAGGCGATCGACACGGCGGACACCCTGGTGATCCCGCCGTTCGTCTGCGGGCCGACCGAGGACCGGAGCTGGCTCCCCGACGAGTTGGCCGAGGCGCTCGCCCGACTCCGGCCGGGTGCCCGGATCGTGTCGATCTGCACCGCGTCGTACGTCCTCGCCGCCGCAGGTCTGCTCGACGGCCGCGCGGCGACCACCCACTGGAACGAGGCCGACCGTTTCCAACGGATGTTCCCGCAGGTCAAGCTCGACCCGGACGTGCTGTTCGTCGACGACGGGGACGTGCTCACGGCAGCGGGGGTGGCGGCCGGACTCGACCTGTGCATGCACCTCGTACGCCGCGACCACGGCAGCGAGGTCGCCAACCGGGTCGCCCGCCGATGCGTCATCCCGCCCTGGCGCGAGGGCGGTCAGGCGCAGTTCATCGAACGTCCGGTGCCCGAGCCCTCGGCGGCCACCACGTCCACGACCCGCGACTGGGCACTCGGTCAGCTCCATCGGCCACTCCCCCTGTCCGAGCTGGCCGGTCACGCCCGGATGAGTGTGCGGACGTTCTCCCGGCGCTTCCGGGACGAGGTCGGCATGACCCCCGGCCAGTGGTTGACCCAGCAACGCGTCGAACACGCCCGTCGACTGCTGGAGTCGACCGACCTGCCGGTCGACCGCGTCGCCGGCGAGGCGGGGTTCGGAACGGCCGCCTCGTTGCGCCAACACCTGACCGCCGCGATCGGCGTGCCGCCGACGGCCTACCGTCACACGTTCCGCGCCGGTCGCCCGGCGACGGCCGGCTAACCGCGCTGACCGACCCTCCCGGTCGCCGGACCGGGGCCGCGCCCCGGGCCACCCCGGAACCTCGTCGCGCTCCACGCCGGGGCGCACGACACACCGACGCCGAGGCCGGGCCCATGGCAAGCACCGGCGTTGTACCGTCCAGTCCGCCAGTCGAGAAGACCGGGAAGGGCACCATGAGCAACTCCACACCGCTGTCCGTCACCTCGCTGATCGACAGCGTGACCGGGCGACCGGTACGTCGGCACCCGGACACCGGCGTCCGGTACGTCCGCAAGGCCGGCTGGCCGCACTTCTGGGGCCGGACCCTGGACGCTCTCGTGGTGATGGTGGTGGCCGGGGTCCTGATGGGCGCGGTCCACGCGGCCAACCAGGACTTCGCGCTCGGCACGTTGGGCTCGGCGATGTCCGCCAGCACCGGCGTGTACGTCGCCGTCATGGCCGCCGTCTGGTTCGTGGTGGTCGTCGCGTACGGCATGGTCTGGGGCACGGTCGGCAGCCTCGGCGACCTCGTCGCCGGCATGCGCTCGGTCAGGATCTCCGACGGGAGGCGATCCGGCGCCTGGCGGGGAGGATGGCGGGCCTTCTGGTGGTCCTTCGCCCCGTTCTACCTGTTGGTGGCCATCGCCGCCGCCTTCGAGGGCAGCGGCGGGGACACCTTCGACTCCAGGTACACCGCCGTCGACCTGCGTTCCGGCCTCGCCCGGGGCCACGATCCCGTTCCCGACGCGACGGCGCCCCGCCCGGCTGCGCCGGCCCGGATGGCCTGAGCCGGTCAGGGCTGCCCGTCCACGACCTCCCCGGTGATGACACCGGAACGCTGCGCGACGGCCGCGCTGATCGGGGCCAGCGCCGGAAGCTGGAGGCCCTGCGGGCCGAAGATCAGCCAGGCGACGGCCACCGCGTACCACGGCGCCGCCGGCCCGTGCAGCATCAACGGGTTGCCCTCCTCGTAGCGGAGGATGAACGACCACTGGGTCAGGTCGGCGGTGAGCTCGACCACCCCGTTGTGCCAGAAGCTCAGCAGGGTGCCCTGGTAGTCCCCGAGCAGCCGCTGGTTGGTCAGGATCATCCGCACCTGCGCCTGGTCCCGCCACTGCGCCGCCGCCATCGCCTGGGCCCGGCTGCGGGCACTGGCGTTGCTGATCGCGTCACCCGCCATGCCGGCCAACACGAAACCCGTCGGCCCGAACCAGAAACTGTTGCTCTCCCGGTACTGGACGGTGGTGCCGTAGAAGCGGGCGTACCCCAGCGCCGTGTCACTGAAGATCGCCTCGTCCGGGCCGAGCCGCAGACCGCTGGGGGGGCAGGGCGACCAGTTGCCCACCGCGGGCCAGGTGCCCGTACAGCTGGCACGCGCTGTTCCAGCCGTCGCGCAGCACGGCGTCGAAGGCGGCGGCCGAGTCTCTGCGGTTCACGTGCGCTCCCTCCGGCTCTCCCCTGCGGGCTCGTGGCGACCGGCGCGGGCTTCAGCATAATGGCGCGCGGATCCACGGTGGACGCGGTGCGGAGCCCCGGAATCAGCGCTCCTGGAGGCGGCGGTTGACCTCTTCGGCGAGTCGCCGGTTGAGTTCGGCCAACTGCTCGTCGGTGTACCGGGTCAGGTCGACCGGGCCGGTGCCGCCGTCCGCCGGCGGCTCCTGTTGCTTCTCCTGCTCCCGACGTTGCAGTTCCCGCTCCTCCGGCGAACCGGGGGCGGCGTACGCACAGCGCACCAGCGTGCCGTCGGCGTTCTTCAGGCAGGTCGCCTCGCGGCCGTTGACCTGGCCCCGGCCCTCCACCCGGTAGCGGATGCTCTGCTCGCTGCCGAGCGTGGCCGTCCACGTGGTGCCACCGGTGGGCACCACCTCGAACACCTGGTCGTCGTTCCAGCAGCAGACGTCGCGGTACTCCGCCTTGATCAGGGCGGCGAGCGCCTGCGGTGACGACCAGGTCGGGCTGAGCCGGTGCACGGTCAGCGGGGCGAGACCGGTGCCGGCGTGCCGGGTCGGCACCACCGACACCGCCACCACGGAACTGGCCTCACCCTGTGGGGTGAGCGGGGTGACGTACCCGCTGCGGGCGCTGCCGTCGCGGTAGCGCAGGGTGAACTCCGACTCGTTGCCCTCGTTGGCCCCGTCCTCGGAGGCGTCCCAGCCGCTGCGCTCGAACCACCAGTCGGCGAAGCCGCCCACCGCGGCGGTGCCCTCCCGCTGTCGGGCGGCGAGACTGATCGGATAGGACGGTCCGGGCACCTCCGTGGTGGCATCGGTGACGGTGACCTTCCCGGTCGTGCCGTCGTACAGCGCCACGCCGGCCGGCCGCTCCGCCACCACCAGGATTCCGGTCTGCCGCTTCAGGGGCACCACCACGACCGGGGTGTCGCCCTGGCAGTGCACGTAGGCGTCCTCCTCGGAGAACCGCGCCCAGCGCCGCTCGGCGGCGATCTTCCGGCCCAGGTTGTGGGTGAACCAGCCACCGATCCGCGCCGACGCCGACTCGTCGAACCGGCACCGCTGCTGCGCCCGGCTGTTGCCGCCGAGCGGCACCTCCTGCACCAGGCCGACCTCGTAACCGGTCAGCCAACCGCGCCGCTCCACCAGGACGGCGAAGCGGTCGGAGTCGGGCAGGTAGCTGACGTCGCTGATCTCCCCGGTCACGTCGCCCAGGTTGGGCGCCGCCTGCGCCTCGCCGACCACGTACGGCGCGCGCGGGGTCAGCTCCGGCACCGGATCGGTCACCACCCGCATGGTGGTCGCGTACGCCCGGTCCTGGAGGTACTCGCCGTAGACCAGCCCGAGCGCGCCGAGACCCAGCCCGACGGCGACGCCCAGCCAGCCGAGGACGGCGCTGCCGCCGACCGGACCCCGACCGCCACGTCGACGGGTGAGCAGCCGCGCCAGGGTCGGCGCTCCACCGAGGAGGGCCGCCAGGGCCGCCGCCAGCAGCCACGGCAGGAGTTTGCGCAGTTCCCAGACGAGGACGGTGGTGGCGTACGAGGCGTACCAGCCGAGTGCGCCGAGCAGGAGGAGCAGGAGAACCGGTGTACCGACCCGCAGCCCCCGACCCATCGACATTCCTCCCTACGGATCCGACCGGGTCCGATCCTAGTCCGGACGGTCGAGTCCACGGTCGAGGACGCCGCGCCGTACCGCCACCGTCGCTCGTCGAGCGGAGCCACACCCGTCGTGGCCCTGCCGGCGGTATTCGGGTCAGCAGCTGACCGAGGCCGGGGAGTACGCGACGAGCGTGTCGACGCTGGCCTTCGCCCGGCAGTGTCCACGCTCGGCGGGGTCCATGAAGTAGGCGGTGGCGGCCGTACCGTCGGCGGCCTGCTGGAGGTGGTAGAGCGCCTCCGGCTCCTCCTGGTAGGGGCCGGCGGGGGTCACCGCCCGTTCGAGGGTGATGTCGATCGGGCCGCGGCATCCACCGGAGAGCTTGGCGAAGGCGGTCTGCATCCCGATCGAGTAGTAGAGGTTGGTGACCGTCAACGAGCACGACGTGCTCTGTTCCGGCGCCACGGCGGCCGCCGTGGCCGGGGTCGCCGTGGCGATCAGACCCCCGGCGAGCAGGGCCGCACTGGCGAAACTGCGGATACGCATGGTTCGTCCTCCCGTGTGGAGCACCCGTAGGAAAGTTTTACCGGCACCAGGATCCTGGCAAAGAAATGCCGGACAGGGAAGCCCTCGGCGGAGGGACGACCGGCACGACGACCGGGACCGTCAGCCGGCGGGCCAGCACGCCACATTGGTCGATCGGCCCGGAGATCGGACGGGTCAGAACCAGATCGTCACCCGTCCAGACATGGCCTACGCAGAACGATGTCGATATGGTTAGCGATCATCTTCCGGCCGGCGAGAGTCGATCGCCGGCCGGCCTCCCCACCCCCGAGAACGGAGGACCCGCTCGTGGCTCCACCCGCCGACACGACGGCCGCCGAAGACGTCGAGCCGCAGCGGCCCATCCCGCGGTTCCTGACCGAGTTCACCCCCACCCGGTTCCGCCGCCGGCTCAGTCCGTTCTCGCGCGTACCGAAGCACTCGAAGATGGGCGAGACCTGGCACGTGGCGGCGCGGACCGCCCCGGACGAACTGGTCATCGTGGACCGCCCGGCGGACATCGACCCCGACGGCCCCGAGATCCGGACCTACACCCAGTGGGCGGAGCTGGTCGACCGGGCCGCCGCCTGGCTGCACCAGGCCGGTGTCCGGCCGTGGGACCGGGTGGCCGTCCTCAAGGCGAACCACCTGGACATCGTCGTCCTCGGGTGCGCCATCGCCCGGATCGGCGCGATCCCCTGCATGTTCTCCGGCTCCTACGGTCCGGAGGCGATGATCCCCATGTTGGAGCGGCTGGAGCGGCCGTTCCTGCTGACCGACCGGAAGCACCTCGACAAGTGCGGCATCACCCCGCAGGTGGTGGCGGACCTCACCGTCAGGACGATCAGCGTGGACGCGGTCGAGGACCGGCCGGACGTGCTGCGACTGGACGACTTCAAGGACGCGCCGCCGGTCCAGCCGAACATGCGTGAGTTCGCCGAGCCGGTGGTCATCACCCACACCTCCGGCACCACCGGCGTGCCGAAGCTGGTCATGCACTCCGCCGAGTCGATCTACGCGATGGCGATCGTGGAGACGGAGCGGTGGCCCCGGTTCGGGCTGCGGCGCGACGACACCGTGGCGTTCTGCGACCCGTACACGCACGAGCGGCTCACCACGATGCAGCTGGCGATGGCCGCCGTCGGCCCGCGCATCATCTACCTCTCCGACCCGCTCTCCCCCCGGGTCCGGGAACTGCTGGCGGAACACAAGCCGACCCTGGTCGAGGCGCTGCCGAACATCTACCTCGCGTGGGAGCCGCTGGCCCGCGACCCCGCCGGCCTGTTCAGCAACGTCCGCGAGTACGTCAACTCCTTCGACGCCATCCACACCCGCACCATCCGGACCTTCATGGCGGCCACGAAGCGCCGGTTCCCGATCTGGGTCCAGTCCTGGAGCCAGAGCGAGAACGGCGCGCTCTGCATCCGGCCGTTCTTCCGGTTCGTGGTGCGACGCAAGGGGCACCGCCCGCCGCCCACCCAGCTGATCGGCTGGCCCATCCCGTTCCACGCGAAGATGCGGGCGGTGAACCCGGAGACCGGCCAGGAGGTCCCGCGCGGGCAGGTCGGCATGATCGAGATCGACCAGCCCGGACGGTGCCTCGCCTACGTCGGCGAGCAGGACCGGCACGACCTGAAGTGCACCGGCCGCTGGTGGAGCACCGGCGACCTCGGCATCATCAACAAGTGGGGCGCCGTCCGGATCGTGGACCGGGAGATCGACCGGATCCCCAACGGCAGCGCGATCGAGTTCGAGGACCTGATCCTCGACCGGATCGACTACACCACCGAGGTGGTCGTCCTCCCGGTCGCCGGTGGCCTGCCGGTGCCGGTGGTGAGCACCACGGACGACGTACCCCTGGACAAGGGCGACTGGGCGCGGGCGGTCGCCGACCTCGCCCCGATGGCCGACCCCATCCAGATCAGGTGGGACGAGTTCCCGCGCACCGGCACCTGGAAGATCCGTCGGGTGGCGCTGCGGGAACAACTGCTCGACGGCGCCAAGGCGATCGGCATCGGACGCTGGACCTGACCGGCCTGATCCGCTGACCGCGCCCCTGCGGCGCCGTCCCGTCCGGACGGTGCCGCAGGGGCCGCGGAGCACCGCCGGTCGAACGAAGGGAAGACTGCGATGTTGGACGTCCTCGGCCGGCTCACGCACCGGGTCCGCTGGTGGGTGATCGCCGGGGCCGTGGTGTTCCTCGCCGCGGCCGGCGCCTGGGGCGCCAACGCCTTCGACGACCTGGCCGCCGGTGGCTTCACCTACGCGGCGAGCGAGAGCTCCCGGGCCGAGGAGGTCGAGCGGGACCGGCTCGGGCGCAACGACGCGGACGTCGTCGTGCTCTTCGGCCACGACCGGTGGACGGTCGACGAACCCGCCTACCGCGACGCCGCCCGTCAGGTCCTCGACCGGCTCCCGGCCGAGCGGATCGAGGGCGTCACCGACTACTGGCGGACCAACGCGTCCGCCCTGGTCAGCACCGACCGGCGGGAGACCTTCGCGGCGGTGCAGATCGCCGGCGCCACCGAGAACGACCGGCTCACCAACTACCTGGCCGTGAAGGACAGCCTCACCAGTCCGGACCTCGACGTCACGGTCGGCGGTCCGCTGGCGCTGGTCGACGACGTCAACACGCAGAGCAAGGCGGACCTGACCCGCGCCGAGGCGTTGGCCCTGCCCATCCTGTTCCTGCTGCTCGTCCTCATCTTCCGCAACGTGCTGGCGGCGCTGCTGCCGGTGCTGGTCGGGGTGCTGGCGATCGTGGGCTCGTTGGCCGGCCTCCGACTGCTGGCGCAGTTCACCGACGTCTCGATCTTCGCCGTCAACGTGGTCACCCTGCTCGGCCTGGGGCTGGCCGTCGACTACAGCCTCTTCATGGTCAGCCGGTTCCGGGAGGAACTCGGCGCGGGCCACCCGGTGCCGCAGGCGCTGCGGCGCACCATGGTCACCGCCGGCCGGACGATCGTCGTGTCCGCGGTGACCGTCGCGCTCGCCCTGGCCAGCCTGGCCGTCTTCCCCCAGGTGTTCCTGCGGTCCATCGCCGTCGGCGGGGTCGCGGCCGTGCTGCTGGCCGGCTTCTTCTCGTTGACCGTGATGGCCGCGATGCTCGCCCTGCTCGGTCCCCGCCTGCGGGAACGGCGACGTCGGCCGGGCGGCGCCGACCCGGACTCCGGCGCGTGGGCCCGCATCGCCCGGACGGTGATGCGCCGCCCCGTCCTGGTCGGTGGCGCGGTCATCGCCGTGCTGGTTCTTCTCGGCCTGCCGTTCCTGCGCATCTCCTACGGCTGGCTGGACACCCGGGTCCTGCCCGCCACGGCGGAGAGCCGGCAGGTCCAGGACACCCTGACGGCGTCGTTCCCGGAGAGCGTGACCCGGCCGATCGACGCCGTCGTCACGCTGGACGGCCCGGCGGCCGAGCCCGCCGGGCGGGCGGAACTCGCCGCCTACGTGGACCGGGTGGCCGCGCTGCCCGACGTACGGCACGCGGACGTCACCGGCCTCTCCGGCGACACCGCGCGGGTCACCGTACGGTTCGACGCGGAGCCGATCTCCGCGCAGGGACGGGAACTGGTCGACGCGGTACGCGCCGTGGCACCGCCCTCCGGCGGCACGGTGCTGGTCGGGGGCGACGCCGCCGGCTTCGCCGACCTGATGGACATGCTCGTCGAGCGACTGCCGTGGATGGCGCTGCTGGTGCTGGTCACCACGTTCGTGCTGCTGTTCTTCTCGTTCGGCTCGCTGGTGCTGCCGGTCAAGGCGATCCTGATGAACGTGCTGAGCCTGACCGCCGCGTTCGGCGCGGTGGTGTGGATCTTCCAGGACGGCCACCTCGACGGACTGCTCCGCTTCACCTCCACCGGCAACATCGACGTGGTGCAACCGATCCTGATCTTCGCGGTCGCGTTCGGGCTGTCCATGGACTACGAGGTGTTCCTGCTCTCCCGCATCCGCGAGCACTACGACCTGGTCGGCGACAACACCGAGGCGGTCGCCGTCGGCCTGCAACGCTCGGGCCGGATCATCACCAGCGCGGCTCTGCTCCTCGTGGTGGTGATCGTGTCGTTCGCGACGTCGAGCGTGCTGGTCGTGAAGATCATCGGCGTCGGACTGGCCATCGCCGTCGTCGTCGACGCCACCATCGTGCGGGCGCTGCTGATGCCCGCCACCATGCGGCTGCTCGGCCGGCTCAACTGGTGGGTGCCGGGGCCCCTGCGACCGCTCTACAGCCGGTGGGGGATCCGCGAGGGCCGCCCGGCCGACTGACCAGTGGTCCCTCTCCCCCGCCGTGCGGGGTGCGGACGGGTCGACACGACACCGGCCCGCCCGCACCGACCGGTCAGAAGATCAGCGCCCGGCCGAGACCCATGTCGGTGAGCCGGGTGGAGTGCACCGTGCTGGTGACCTCCAGGGCCTTCTGGATCCGCTCCTCCGGGGTGGTGTCCACCAGCCGGCGGCCGTCCCAGACCTCGTAGTCACCGATCGTCGCCACGTGCGGCGCGATGCCCTCCTGGAACCAGTTCTCCCAGCGGTTGAGCTGGTCGGCCACGGGCAGCTGCTCCCACAGCCGCATACCGCCCCGGATCAGCTCGACGAGTCGTTCCTTCTCGTCGGGGTGCCGTTGCAGGTGCTCACGGATGATCGAGGTGCCGACGGCCAGGTGGCGCACCTCGTCGATGCCGGCGCCCTTCTCCATGTCCGCCATCCGGGGATCGAGGGGTCGCCACTTGCGCTCGCTGAGTTCGAACGACGGGGCAAGGAACCCCTCCACCAGGATCGTCAGCAGCACCACGCCACCGACGAAGTCCCGTTGGTCCCGCACGATCGGCATCCCGAGCTCCTCCAGCGGGTCGAGGATGCCCGCCTGGTCGGCCGCGGTCTGCTGCGCGATGACGTCCGCGACGTCCCGCTCGTCGACGCCGAGGTTCCGCAGGTGGTTCCGGAAGATCATGGCGTGCCGGGTCTCGTCCATCAGCTGGGTGGCGTAGAACTCCATCGTCGTGGAGTCCGGCGCGCACGCCACGATGTAACCGATCGCGCGGGCGGCCCGTTCCTCGGCCAGCGCCCGGAACGCGACCTCCTGGACCAGCGCGTCCCGCAGCGGTCCCGGCTCCCGCAGGAAGTCCGGGGTCACCAGCCCCGGCGCGTACCCGACGACGTTGCCGCGCAGCGTCCGCTCCGGGACGTTGGCGAACCAGTACCGCAGGTCGCAGTCGCGTGCGGTGAGCCGGAGCCCCTCCGCCCCGTCGAACAGGGAGGTCGCGTTGTCCCAGTCGGCGGCGTCGTCCGCCGTCATCGTCGACCGGCCGGCGACGCGGGGCGTCTCGGGAGGGGCGACGACGTACGGGGCCGCGGGCCGGGCGAGCGACGCGGGCTTGACGGTCGGGGCGGATCCGCTCGGGGCGGGGGCCGGCGGCCCGGGGACCGGAGCCGACCCTGCGGCGGGAGCCGTCGCGGCGACGGTGGGTGTGGTCCCGTTCGCCGCCGGGACGGGGTCCGGCACGGCGGCGGTCGGCGTCGGGGCGGCCGGTGTGGTGGCGGTCGGCGCGGCGGCCGTCGACGCCGGGGCCGGCGTGGCGGCGGTCGGCGCGGCGACCGGCGGCGCGGGGTTGCCCGGCGGGGCCGGTGCGGGCTGCGGCGGCGGGGCCGGCGTGGCGGCGGTCGGCGCGGCGTCGGACATCAGGAACGGACCACTCCCGTCGAGGTAGTCGACCATCGCCGCGGCGATGCTGGCCCGCGACGGCGGGTGGAACGCGACGCACTGGCACGCCGCGATCAGGTACGCCACGTCGGGCGAACCGATGAACGACATCCCGCCGAGCATCTCGACCGCCTGCCGGGCGGCGTCGGCGATGGCGTCCTGCGCGCCGTAGCGGGCCATCAGCACGCGGGCCAGCGCGTCGTTGTCCGTCTCGCCGGCCATCATGGCGCGGGCCGCGCCCTCGAGCAGCTGTGTCGCCGTCTCCATCCGGGTGCCCAGGGCGGCCCGGTCGGTGATCGCGGCCCGGCGGGCGGCCAGGGCGCGTTCCACAAGCGCGCTCGCCATGCCCAGGTACGAGGCGGTGATGAGCAGCTCGAACCAGATGAACCCGGTGGTCTGGAGGTCGTCGAGCATCCCGTCCGGACCGTTCTCGGTCGGGATGACCAGCTCCTCCTCGATGTAGACGTCGGCCAGCCGGACCTCGTCGCTCTCCGCGCCGGCCAGCACGCTGCTGCCCCAGAACGGGTGCCGCGTGATGCCGCGCAGCGTGGCCGGCATGAGCAGGAACGCGGTCTGCTGCCCGCCGTCCGAGGACGGCACCGCCACGCTGGCCGTGAGCAGGTCCATCGAGTGGCTCAGGCTGCACGGCTTCTTCGACCCGTTGATCCGGTAACCGCCCGGGGCCGGGGTGGCCGTCATCGTCGGGGCGAGGATCCCCTGGGCCGGACGCCCCTCGGCGAACCCGGAGGAGACGAGCAGGTTACGGCTGGTGATCGCCTCCAGCAGGGCCCACTCCATGCCGGAGTTCTTGATGCTCTCGGCGAAGGTGAACAGCGTCGCCACCGAGAAGTGGTGCATCGTGGTCCCCACCGCCAGCGACGGCGCGTGCGCGCCGATCGCCCGCATGACCCGTACCGCGTCCAGCGGGGTGGCGCCGAGCCCGCCGTAGTCCTTCGGGATCACCAGGCCGGGGCCCCCGCTGGCCCGGAACACCGGCAGCGTGGCGCCGCCGGACGACTCCCGCTGCTCGAAGGGGAGCGCCGACAGCCCGTCGATCAGCCCCGGCAGGTAGGACTCGCACAGGGCGCGCGCCTGGTCAAGTGAACGCATCGGGGTTCCTCCAGCGGCGGGACGGTCGGTGGTGGTGGTCAGCCCGGGACGAGCGCGCGGGCCGCCGCACGACGCAGCTTGCCGGACGGGGTCTTCGGGAGGGAGCCCGGCGGCAGGACGACGACCGACGCGGGACGGGCGTCGATCTCGGCGACGACCCGGTGGACGACCGCGTCACGCAGCGCCTTCTCGCTGGCCGGGTCACCGGCGAGCCGCGACTCGACAAGCACCGCGAACGACTCCCGTGCCACGCCGTCGCCAGCCATCAGCCGCACCGCCGCGACGTTGCCGTCCCGGACGCCGTCGACCGAGGCGGCCGCGCGTTCGATGTCGGTGGGGTAGATGTTCCGGCCCCCCATGATGATGACGTCCTTCTCGCGCCCGCAGACGACGATCTGGCCGTCGACCAGGTAGCCCTCGTCGCCGATGTCCAGCCAGCCGTCGTCGTCCAGGGCGGCGACCGGCCCCTGTTCGGTGAGGTAACCCCGGGTCACCGACTCCCCGCGCAGTTGCAGCCGGCCGACCTCACGGTCGCCCAGCTCGGCGCCGGAGTCGTCGACCACGCGGACGGCGACGCTTCCGAAGGCGACCCCGAGCAGCGGCAGCCGGCGCACCCCGGTCCGCTGGCCGTCGGGCACCGGCACCGCCCGCCGGTTCTTCTCCAGTTCCAGAGCGTCGACGGTGTCGAGGAGCATCGGGTCGGACAGATCCGACAGCGAGATCACCAGGGCGCTCTCCGCCGCGCCGTAGCAGCAGTTGATCGCCTCGGGCCGCAGGCCGAACCGGGCTCCCGCCGCGACGAACGCCTCCACCGTCGACGGGTCGATCGGCTCCGCGCCGTTGCACGCGGACTTCATCCGGGACAGGTCGAGCGAACCGGCTTCGATGCGGGCGAGCTGCCGGGTCAGGATCGCGTACGCGAAGTTCGGGGCCGCCGTGATCGTGCCGCCGTACCGGCTCATCAGCTCGGCCCACACCAGCGGACGGCCGAGGAACTCGGCGGGAGTGACGCTGACCAGTTCGGCGCCGCTGAACATCGGGAGCAGCAGGCAGCCGACCATACCCATGTCGTGGAAGAGCGGCAGCCAGCTGACCACCACGTCGGAGTCGCCGCACTCCAGGCGCGCCACACTGTCCACGAGGTTCGCACACAGGTTGCGGTGGGTGATCTGGACGGCCTTCGGCTCGGCGGTCGAGCCACTGGTCAACTGGAGCAGCGCGGTGTCGTCCTCGGCGGCTGGCACGACGGTGAACTCCCGGTCGCTGTCCAGGTCGGCGATGATCCGGTGGGCGATGCCCTGCTCGCGAAGCACCCCGGCCATCGCCTCGAACGGCGCGCCCACCAGCACCAGACGCGCGTCGATCATGCGGAGGACACGCAGCGTGTCGTCCCGCCAGACGGCCAGGTCGGTGCGCGCGGTGGGCTGGTGCAACATGGTCACGCTGCCGCCGGCCAACCAGACACCCTGGACGACCTGTGCGACCTGACCGGGGTCGCCGGCCAGGACCGCGACCGCCTCACGGGCCCGGAGTCCACTCTCGACCAGGGCCGCCGCGGTGCGTCGGGCGGCGGCGTGCAGGTCGCCCCAGCTCCGCCGCACCGGGTCGGTGGGAGCGCCGGTGACCATGCCACGCGTCGAGCGGGCGGCGGTGCCGACGACGGTGTCGACGAAACGACTCATGACAGTCGCGCCTGGATCATGGGCCACAGGATAGGACAGCCGTACCGACGGTGACCATAGGCGACCGAGGCGGGATTCCCGGCGGCCGTATGTTGTGCCGATCGCCGCCCCCGATGGAGGATGGGCGCCACTCGGTGGGCGGGTCGCCGAGGCGTGGTGGGTGACGTGCGCGGAAAGGCGGCGACCGGTGGGGGACCCCGAGAAGCAGTGGTGGTTGGACGTCGTTCGCACCGAGGCGGCCGCGGTACTGGGTCGCCCGCGTGACGACGTTCCGCCCGACGGGGCGTTCGCCGACATGGGCTTCGACTCGCTGAGCGCGCTCGAACTCACCGAGCGGCTGGCCGACGCGAGCGGACTGCCGCTCTCCGGCACGCTCGCCTTCGACCACCCCAACCCCGCGGCGCTCGCCGCCTACCTGGCGGAGCAGGCCGGACCGGCCGGACCCACCACCACCGTCGCGGTCCGTCCGTCCGGTGGAGAGGCGGTCGCCACCGGCGATCCCATCGCGATCGTGGCGATGGCCTGCCGCTTCCCGGGCGGAGTGTCCACTCCGGACGCGTTCTGGGCCGACCTGGTCGACGGGCGGGACCGGATCGGCCCGTTCCCCACCGACCGGGGCTGGGATCCGGACCTGTTCCACCCCGACCCGGACCAGCCCGGCTCCACGTACGCCCGACACGGCGGTTTCCTCTACGACGCGGGTGACTTCGACGCCGGATTCTTCGGGCTGTCGCCCCGGGAGGCGCTGGCCACCGACCCGCAGCAGCGGCTGATGCTGGAGATCTCCTGGGAGGCGCTGGAGCGGGCCGGGATCGACCCGCGCGCGCTGCGGGGCAGTCGCACCGGCGTGTTCACCGGGGTCATCGGCAACGACTACGCGCCGCCCCTCGGGGCCGTCCCGCCGGACGTCGGCGGCTTCCTGCTCGCCGGCAACGCGTCGAGCGTCGTCTCCGGACGGGTGTCGTACACGCTGGGCCTGGAGGGGCCGTCGCTGTCGGTGGACACGGCCTGTTCGTCGTCGCTGGTCGCCCTGCACCTGGCGGCCCGGTCGCTGCGTGCCGGGGAGTGCGCCCTCGCGCTGGCCGGTGGGGTGACCGTGCTCGGGACACCGTTGGTCTTCACCGAGTTCAGCCGCCAGCGCGGCCTCTCCCCCGACGGACGGTGCCGGTCGTTCGCGGCGGCGGCCGACGGGACCGGGTGGGCCGAGGGCGCCGGGGTGCTGGTCCTCGAACGTCTCGCCGACGCCCGCCGGAACGGTCGGCGCGTCCTGGCGGTCCTGCGGGGCAGCGCGGTCAACTCCGACGGGGCGTCCAACGGACTGACCGCGCCGAACGGCCCGTCGCAGCAGCGACTGATCGCCGACGCCCTCGCCGACGCGCGACTCGCGCCCTCCGACGTGGACGCGGTCGAGGGGCACGGCACCGGAACGCGGCTCGGCGACCCGATCGAGGCCAAGGCGTTGCTCGCCGCGTACGGCGCCGGACGGCAAGACCCGCTCTGGCTCGGGTCGGTCAAGTCCAACATCGGTCACACCCAGGCGGCGGCCGGCGTGGCCGGCGTGATCAAGATGGTGCTCGCGCTGCGGCACGGGCGGCTGCCCCGCACGCTGCACGTCGACGAGCCGACCCCGTTCGTGGACTGGTCGGCCGGCCCGCTGCGCCTGCTCACCGAGGAGCAGCCCTGGCCGGGCGGGACCGCGCCGCGCCGTGCGGCGGTCTCCTCCTTCGGGATCAGCGGCACCAACGCCCACGTGATCCTGGAGGAGACGCCGGACGAGCCTGGACCGACCGGCGGCACGACGACGGCCGGGCCGCTGGTGCTCTCCGCGCGGACCGAGGCCGCCCTCCACGAGCAGGCCGGGCGGTTCGACGCCCTGCTCGACGACCGGCCGGACCTGCCGTTCGGCGCGGTGGCGGCGGCCGCCGCCGCGCGTACCCGGTTCGAGCGACGGGCCGTCGTGTCCGACCGTGACGGCCTCGCCGCGCTCGCCGCCGGACGGGACGCCCCGACAGTGGTCACCGGCACGGCCGCCGAGGGCAGGCTGGCCCTGGTCTTCTCCGGGCAGGGGTCGCAGCGGGCGGCGACGGGACGGGACCTGGCCGCGGCCGAACCACGGTTCGCGGCGGCTCTCGACGAGGTCTGCGCCGCGCTGGACCGGCACCTGGACCGTCCGGTCCGGACCGTCCTCGACGACGCGGACCTGCTGGACCGGACCGGGTACACCCAGCCGGCCCTGTTCGCCGTGGAGGTGGCGCTGTACCGCCTGCTGCGGCACTGGGGGGTCCGGCCGGACGTCGTCCTCGGCCACTCGGTCGGCGAGATCACCGCCGCGCACGTGGCGGGCGCGTTGTCGCTGGACGAGGCCGCCCGGCTGGTCGTCGCGCGTGGCCGGATGATGCAGGAACTGCCCGCCGGCGGCGCGATGGTCGCGATCCAGGCCACCCCGGACGAGGTCGAGCCGCTGATCGCCGACCCGGCGGCGCGGGTCGGTCTCGCCGCCGTCAACGGCCCGGCCTCGGTCGTGGTCGCCGGCCCGCAGGACGCGGTCCAGGCGGTCGCCGACGCGTTCGCCGCCCGGGGCCGCAAGACCACCCGCCTGCGGGTCAGCCACGCGTTCCACTCGCCGCTGATGGACCCGATGCTGGCGGAGTTCGGCGCGCTGGAGGCGCAGCTCACCCACGCGCCGCTGGAGATCGCCCTGGTCGCCAACGAGACGGGGCAGACGGTCGACGCGATCGCCCCGGGGCACTGGAGCCGGCACGTACGGCAACCGGTGCGGTTCGCCGAGAGCGTGCGACGGCTCCGCGACCAGGGGGTGACCCGGTTCCTGGAGGTCGGTCCCGGGGGCGTGCTCTCCGCCATGGTCCTCGACTGCGTCGACGACCTGGACGCCGCCGACCCCACCGGCGGCCGGACGGTCGCCGTGCCGCTGCTGCGCGCCGGACGCGACGAGGCGGACTCGGCGCGGGAGGCGCTGGCCCGCCTCTTCGTCGCGGGCGTCGACGTCGACTGGACCACGGTGGTCGGCGGGACCGGACCGCACGTGGAGCTGCCCACCTATCCGTTCCAACGTCGGCGGTACTGGCTGACGCCGTCGGTCCGGCCGTTGCTCGGGGAACCGGTCGAGGTGCCGGCGGCGTCGGGCCGTGGCGGGCTGCTGCTGACCGGTGAGCTGTCGGTCGCCGCGCAGCCGTGGCTCGCCGACCACCGGATCGGTGGCGCCGTCGTCGTGCCGGGCGCGCTGCTGGCGGAGCTGGCGGCGCGGGCCGGCGACCACGCCGGATGTCCCGAGGTGGTCGAGCTGCTGTTGCAGACCCCGCTGGTGCTCCCGGAGACCGGCGTCGTCGAGACCCGGGTGGTCCTCGCCGAGCCGGAGGTCGGCGGGACGCGTCCGCTGACGATCCACGCGCGCCACCCCGACGGGCCGTGGACCCCGCACGCGACCGGCGCGGTCGCGCCGGTGCGGACCAGTGACGCCACCCGGCTGAGGATCTGGCCGCCGCCGGGCGCGACACCGCTGGACACGGCGGGCCTCTACGACCGCCTGCGCGCCGCCGGCTACGACTACGGTCCGGTCTTCCAGGGGCTCGGACGGGCGTGGCGGCGGGGCGACGAGGTCTTCGCCGACGTGACGCTGCCCGCCGGGGCGGCCGGCACGGACGGGTTCCTGCTGCACCCGGCCCTGCTCGACGCGTCGCTGCACGCGCTCGGCCTGGTCGGCGACGCCGACCCGGAGGGCGGGATCGCGCTGCCGTTCACGTGGACCGGCCTTCAGCTCCACGCCCACGGCGCCTCGACGTTGCGGGTCCGGCTGACCCGCGTGGCGGACGGCGTCGACGTCGTCCTCGCCGACGCCGCCGGCGCGCCGGTCGCCTCGGTCCGGCAGGTCGCCCTGCGGCCCGTCGCCACCGACCAGCTTCCCGGCGGGCCGGCCGCGCCGGGCGGATCGTACGAGCTGCGGTGGGTGCCGGTGGACCCGCCCCGGTCCGGGGCCACGGTGGTGTGGCTCGACGACCTGGCGGCGTCCGACCCGGTCCCCGACGTGGTCTTCGCCGAACTCCCGGCCGGTGGCGACGACCCGCACGCCGTGGTTCCGGCCGCGCTGCGCCTGGTCCACCGCTGGTTGGCCGAGCCCCGGTACGCCACGGCCCGGTTGGCGGTGGTGACCCGGGGCGCGGTCGGTGACCCCCCGCGTGACCTGGCCCAGGCGGCGGCGTGGGGGCTGCTGCGGTCGGCGCAGTCCGAGCATCCCGGGCGGTTCGTCCTGGTGGACCTGGACGACGCGCCACAGTCACGGTCGGCGTTGGCCACGGCGGGCGTCAGCGGTGAGCCGCAGGTCGCCGTCGACGCGGGGAACCTGCTGGCGCCCCGGCTCCACCGGGCGGTCGGGGCCGCGTCCGGCGCCCCGGAAGCACCCGCCCCCCGCCCGTGGAACCCGGACGGCACGGTCCTGCTCACCGGCGCGACCGGTGCCCTCGGTCACCTCGTGGCACGGCACCTGGTCGAGCGGGGCCGGGCCCGGCACCTGCTGCTCACCTCCCGGCGCGGGCCGGACGCCCCCGGCACCGCCGACCTGGTCCGCGAGCTGGAGAAGGCGGGCGCCGAGTCGGTACGCGTCGTCGCGTGCGACGTCGCCGACCCGACCGCCCTGGCCGAGGTGCTCGGATCGGTGCCCGCCGCGCATCCGCTCACCGCGGTGCTGCACCTGGCCGGGGTGCTCGACGACGGCGTCGTCGAGGCGCAGACGGCCCAGCGGGTGGCCGCGGTGCTGCGCCCGAAGGCGGACGGCGCACGGCACCTGCACGAGCAGACCCGGGAGCGCGACCTCGCGGCGTTCGTGCTGTTCTCCTCCGCCGCCGGGCTGCTCGGGTCGCCGGGACAGTCGGGTTACGCGGCGGCCAACGCCTATCTCGACGCCCTCGCGCAGCACCGGCGCGCGAGCGGGTTGCCGGCGCAGTCGCTGGCGTGGGGTCTGTGGGAACTGCCGGCCGGCATGGCCGAGCAGGTGAGCGCCGCCGGGTTGCGCCGGATGCGGGAGATCGGGCTGGCGCCGCTGTCGGCGGAGCGCGGGTTGGACCTGCTGGAGGACGCGCTCGACTCGGACGCGGCGACGCGGGTCCTCGCCGAGGTCGACGCCGCGCTGCTGGGCCGGCACGACCGGCGGGCGGTTCCGGCCGTACTGCACGCTCTGCTCGCCACGGACGCGCGCGGCTCCGGCGTCGCCGCTCCGGCACCGGCCACCGGACCGGTCGGGCCCGACATCGCCGGTGGACCCGGGTCGACCGACGGCGGCGGGGCCCGTCCGGGTGGCGCGGACCTTGCCCGTACCCTGCCCGGACTTCCCCCCGCCGAACAGGACCGGGTGTTGCGGGAGATGGTGCTCGCCGAGATCGCCCGGGTCCTCGGCCACGCGTCCGGCGACGAGCTGGACGGCTCGCGGTCGCTGACCGACCTCGGGTTCGACTCGCTGACCGCCGTGGAGCTGCGCAACCGCCTGGCCACCGCGACCGGGCTCACCCTGCCGGCCACGCTGGTCCTCGACTATCCGAACGTGCGCGAGCTGGTCGGGTACCTGCGGGGCGAGCTGATGCCCGAGCGGGCGACCACGGCGCTCGGGGTGCTCGAGGACCTGACCCGGCTGGAGTCCGACCTGGCGAGTCTCACCCTGGACGCGGTGGCCCGCAAGCGGCTCGCCGACGCCATCGGTCGCCTCATGTCGAGCGTGGACGCCGGTTCGGACAAGGTCGACGCGACGGGGGACGACTTCTTCGACCTTCTGGACTAGTGCCTCGTCACGCAGCCGCAAACGGGTGTTCGGCGCGGATCGCCCGCCCCGACACCAACTGGGTGTCCGAGGCTTCGCGGCTGCCTGAGGTGCAGTCCGCTCGGCGTGTCGTACATCTGAGCTGCCACAACTGCGTGCGGTAGCGGATGTCCGCTCACCCGCCGACCGGCTTCGCCACGGAGATCGCGGCGCGTTCCGGCGCCGGCGGTCCTCGGGCTGGACACCGGCGCCAGCGGCACCGGAGCACGGTCGGTGCTCGAGACCGCGGTGCCCGGCCGGAGCACGATTCCGGTCGAGCCGACACCGGAACGGCTCCGCGCTCTGGGCGCGGCCGCCGCCATGCTCCACGCCGTCGACGCCGTGCCCGCACCGGACCTGCCGGTACGCACCCGCCCGATCCCGGCCAGCGACTTTCCCCGGCAACGCCGACTCGGAACCGACCGGACCACACCACTGCTGCGGGCCGTCCACGCGCACCTGCGCCGGCTTCCGGTGCTTACGGGCAGGCAGGTGCTCGTCCACGGTGACCTCTGGCAGGGCAACTTGCTGTGGGACGGTGACACGCTCACCGGCATCGTCGACTGGGACATGGCCGGGGTCGGCCACCACGGTGTCGACCTGTCCTCGCTCCGCCCGGACGCGGCGCTCAGGTTCGGCGGCGACGCCGCGGATCAGGTGCTGGCCGGATGGGAACAGGCGACGGGGGAACCCGCGCGGGACCTCGCCTTCTGGGACGCGACCGCCGCGCTCAACATGCCGGGAGACCTGGCCGTGTTCGCCCCCGCCATCCACGACCAGGGCCGAGGGGACCTCAGCCCCGCCACCCTGAACGAGCGCCGCGACACGTTTCTCCGTCACGCGCTCGGTCGGCTTCGACAGCCCTGACGTCCGGCGCAGCACCCTCGTGGCGGGCGGCAGGGGGACCTGACGGACCGGTGACCGGCTCAGGCCACCGGGGCGGCCTCCACCGCGTGGACCTCGATCCCGGAGCCGAACAGCCCGAGCAGGATGTCCCGGACCGCGTCGCGCAGGGCCGCGCACGCCACCGGGTCGATCAGGCTGGCCAGGGAGGCGATGCCGAGGTCGAACCGGGACGCGAACTCCACCCGCACGTCGTCGCCGACCTCGACGACCAGCCAGGAGCCGGTGAACATGGCGAAGTCGCCGGTCAACTGGTCGAAGGCGATCCGGCGTGCGACCGGGTCGATCTCGTCACGTTCGGTCCAGACCAGGATGCCCTTGCGGAAGTTCACCTCCCAGGTGGACTCCACCTCGGTCGGGCTGACCTGGGTCACCCCGACCGTCCGTACCGTGTCGGTGAAGTTCGGGTAGGCGGCGAAGTCGGCCAGCCGGTCGAACGACTCCTTGGCATCCGCCCCGGGCAGCAGCGCGTGCACGACGACCGAGCACTCCATCAGACGGTCTCCTCAGCTCGGGTTGAAGATCATGACTGCAACCCCTGGACAAGATGGTGCAGGGACACCCGCCACGCGTCCTCGACCTCGGCGGCGGTCATCGCGGGCGGCCCGTGGGGGATCGTCCCGAACGACGTCGGCAGCAGCTCCGGAATGATCACCAGTCCGCAGACCGCCACCACGCCGTCCAACCGGGCCAGGTCCTCGGCGGCGAGGACGTCGGCGAACGCGGGACGCACCAGGCGGTCCACGATCGACGGGTCCGCGAGCCGGGGCGTGGGCATGTCGATCCCGCTGTCCCGGCCGACCTCGGTGACCAGGTCGAGGTAACGCTCCACCGGCATGCCGGCGGGCCCGGCGGTCAACCAGTACTCGCCGTCGCGCAGGCCGGCGTCGATGACCGCGCGGATGCCCCGGGCGACCATGTCCTGCGGCACGAGGTCGAAGAAGGTGCCGGGGTGCGCGGGAATGAACGGAAGCTTCCCGGTCAGCAGGTACTCGGCGAGCTGGTGGACGCCCTGCTTCTGCCGGATCACCCCGGTGCGGGAGTCGCCCATGACGATCGCCGGACGGACGATCACCGCGTCGATGCCGCTGTCGCGGACCATCCGCTCGCCGAGGTACTTCGACGTCACGTACTCGTCCGTCCGGGCGGCGGTCTTCTCCGTGCCCAGCCGGCCGCCGCCACCGGTCCGGCCGTGCCGGGACACGTAGGCGGTGCTGACGTGGACCAGGACGGCGTCCGCCTCGGCGGCGAACTCGATCACCCGGCCGAGGCCCTCGATGTTGAGCCGGTCGACCTCGGCCTGGTCGGCGGAGAAGTTGACGATGGCGGCCGAGTGGACCACCACGTCGACCTCCGCGCACAACTCCCGGTAGGCACGGCGGTCGAGCCCCAACGACGGGGCGTGCAGGTCCAGCCGGACGACCCGGTCCGAGCCGGCCGGCAGACGCCGGAACACCCCGGCGATCACGTCGTGCCCGGCCAGCTCGGACAGCACGGCGGTGCCCACGACGCCGCTCGCGCCGGTGACCAGGACGGTGCGTCTGGTCATGCCGTGGGACCGGTCGTCACGGCGGGGAAACGTGCGGCCAGGGCGGCACAGGCACGCGCGAACGAGGCGACCAGCCGGGCCTCCTCGGCCGGCGTCATGGTCGCCGGCGGGGTCAGCCGGAGCACCGGGTGCGCGTTCATCGAGTGGTTCACCACCACGTCGTTGTCGAGCAGGTCCATCAGGAACTCCGCCGCGTGGTGACCGGCCCGGAACTCGACGCCGATGAGCAGCCCGACGCCACGGACCTCGGCCACCAGGTGTCCGATCACGCCCACCGCCTCGGTCAACGCCGCCAGCAGCCGCGCCCCCAGGGCGCCCGCGCGGTCGACCAGGCCCTCGTCCCGGATCACCTCGACCGTCGCGCGGACGGCGGCCATCGCGATGGGCGCCGCGGAGAAGGTGGACGTGTGCAGGTAGGGGTCCTTGTCGAGCGGCGCGAAGGCCTGCCTGGTCGCCAGGGTCGCCGCGACCGGCACCAGGCCTCCGCTGAGCGCCTTGCCGACCAGCAGGATGTCCGGCCGCACCCCGTCGCGGTCCGCTCCCCACCAGGTCCCGAGGCGTCCGAGGCCGGTCATCACCTCGTCGAGGACCAGCATCGCGCCCCGGTCGCGGCAGAGCTCCTCGACCGCCTTGAGGTAGCCGGGCTCCGGGATGATCACCCCGCCCTCGCTCTGCACCGGCTCCACGACCACGCAGACGTCCCGGTCGACGACGGCGGCCAGCTCGTCCAGGTCACCGAAGCGGACGTGGACGACCTCCGGCAACAGTGGACGGAAGGGGTCCTGGTAGAGCGACCGGGCGGTGAGCGAGAGCGCTCCGGTGGTCTTGCCGTGGTAACCGCTGTGCATGGAGACCAGCCGGTGCCGCCCGTTCGCTCGGGCGATCTTGATGGCGGTCTCCACCGCCTCCGCGCCCGAGGTGGAGAAGTGCACCTTGTCCAGACCCTCCGGCGCCACCGAGGTCAACGCCGCAGCGGCCCGCGCCGCGGGCTCGTTCAGCAGCACCCGGGTGGAGAGCGCCTGGCGGTCGATCTGCTCGTGCACGGCCGCGCGTACGGCCGGGTGGCCGGCACCGACGAGGAACACGCCGTAGCCGGCGCAGTTCAGCAGCTGGCGACCGTCGGCGGTGTGCACGACCGCGCCCGTGGCGCCGACTTCCAGCGGCGTGTTGAGCATGGCCGCGACCCGCCCCTGCCCCTCACCCAGGTGCCGGCGGTACAGGTCGAAGACATCGGAGGACACCGCGGAAGTGTGCCCGACGGGCGACAACCGATCAAGGGCGAGCCGGACGACGCTCGCATCCGGACGGTCAGTCGGGCCGGGGAGACGGAGGATTGCTGCGCAAACTGAAGTTGATCTAAGGTGCCCACGTGGACGCGTATCGCGAGATCACCTATGCCGTTGCCGACCAGACCGTCACGATCTCGCTCAACCGTCCGGAGGAGCGCAACGGCTACACCGTGCGGATGGCCGACGAGCTCGCCCACGCGTTCGACCGCGCCGACTCCGACGACGACGTGCGGGTGGTCATCCTGACCGGAGCGGGCGAGCACTTCTGCGCCGGGCTGGACCTGTCCACGTCGGAGCTGGACACGCCCGACGATCCCGACGCCGCCTGGGCGGAGCCCGCCGGCCGCTGCTCGATGCGGATCTTCGAGATGAACAAGCCGGTCATCGCCGCGATCCGGGGCGCGGCCGTCGGCGCCGGCGCGACCATCATCCTGCCGGCCGACTACCGCCTCGCGGCCACCGACGCGCGGTTCGGGTACGTGTTCAGCCGGCGCGGCATCTACGCCGAGGGCGCGTCCGCCTGGTTCCTCCCCCGCCTGGTCGGGATGGGGACCGCTCTGGACTGGATGGTCAGCGGGCGGGCCTTCGACGCCGCCGAGGCGCTCTCCGCCGGCCTGGTGCACAGTGTCCACGAACCGGAGCACCTCCTCGACAAGGCGCACCAGCTCGCCCGGACCCTCATCGCCACGACCGCGCCGGTGTCGGTGGCGGTCATCCGGCAGATGCTCTACCGGATGAGCGCGCATGACTCGCCGTACCCGGCCCACCGCCTGGACTCCCGGCTCTCGGCCGACGCGGTGGACAGTCCCGACGCCCAGGAGGGCTTCGCCTCCTTCCGGCAGCGGCGCAGCCCCGCGTTCCCCGGCCGGGTCGGCAAGGACCTTCCCGGCTACCTTCCCTGGCTCGGCGAGTGACCCCTATGCTGGCCCGGTGACGCCGCAGTCGACCGGGGCGGGCCCGGAGATCACCGAACGGATCACCGTGGCGGCGCCGGCCCGGACGGTGTACGCCGCCGTCGCCGACGTCCGACGGATGGCCCGGTGGAGCCCGGAGTGCTTCGCGGTCTGGGTCACCCGACGCGACAGTGGACGCCCGGAGCGCTTCGTCGGCTGGAACCGTCGCGGCCCGTTCCTCTGGTTCACCACCTGCCGGGTCGTCACCGCCACGCCGGGCGAGGAGTTCGCCTTCGACGTCACCACGTTCGGCCAGCCGGTGGCCCGCTGGGGATACCGCTTCGCGGAGACCGGCGCCGGCACCGACGTGACCGAGTACTGGCAGGACCGCCGCAACGGCGCGGCACGCCTGCTCGGTCGGGTCTTCACCGGCCGGGCCGCGACCGAACGTCCGGTGGTCAACCGGGACGGTATGCGGGAGACGCTGCGCCGGTTGAAGCGGGAGTTGGAAGCCGCCTGAGGCGTCCCGGCCACCCGGGTTCCGGCGCGGTCACTGCCAGTGGAAGACCGGCCGCCCGGGTTCCGGCGCGGTCACTGCCAGCGGAAGAGCAGCGCGGCCACGACCGTACCGCCGACCGCCGTGACCGCCAGGCCGACCAGGTTCGACGCGTCCACGGACGCGCCGGCCCAGGCGGCGGAGAGCGCCTCGACCGTCGCGCCGAACGGCAGCCACGAGCCGACCCGCGCCACCGGGTCCGGTAGGGCGGCGGTGCCGCCGAACAGCCCGCCGACCGCCCCGAGCGCGAAGAAGGCGATCAGGCCGATCGCGACGGCGGAGTTCGGCGACGGCGCCAGCGAGGCGACGATCATGCCCGCGCCGTACATCGCGGCGACCGCGAGCCCGGCGACGCCGAACGCGACGCCCACGTCCACCGGCGGGCGGGCCCCGAAGGCGGACACGGCGACGGCGAGGGCCACCCCGATGCCGAGGACGGCCTGCGCCAGGCTCACCACCATCTGCGCCACCAGCACCATCACCGGCGAGGCCGGAGTGACCGCGAGCCGGCGCAGGATGCCGGTGCGGCGGTAGTAGGCCAGGAAGCTCGGCATGTTGATCAGACCGATCGAGGCCAGCACGATCGTGAAGACCAGCGGCAGCACGTGGACGTCCAGCGCCGAGCGGCCGGCGACGACCTCCTGGTCACCGGCGGCCGAGGCGTTCATCACCATGATCAGTAGCGGCAGGACGATCGGCACGACCAGGCCGGCGGTGTCCCGGACGACCATCCTCGCCTCGCACCGGACGAGGGTCAGCCAGGACCGGGGGCCCGGACGCCGGGTGGTCACCCCGGTCATGCGACGTCCTCCCCCACGAGTTCCCGGCCGGTGAGGGCGACGAACGCCTCCTCCAGGTTCCCGACGCCGGCCCGGGCGACCAGGCCCGTCGGGGTGTCCAGGGCCACGATCCGGCCGCCGTCGAGGAGCGCGACCCGGTCACAGAGCCGCTCTACCTCGTCCATCGCGTGGCTCACCAGCAGCACGGTCTCGTCGCGCAGTTCCTCGATGCCCGCCCACACGCGTCGCCTGGCCCGCGGGTCGAGCCCGGTGGTGAGTTCGTCGAGGATCACCACGCGCGGGCGACCGACCAGGGCGAGGGCGATGGAGAGCCGCTGCTGCTGGCCACCGGAGAGCTTCTCGAAGCGCGTCCGGGCCTGCCCGCCCAGCTCGACCAGGTCGAGCAGCTCGGCAACCGGGCGGGGGTTCGGGTAGAAACTGCGGTAGAGGCCGACGAGTTCGACGACGGTCAGCGCGTGGTGCAGGTACGCCTGCTGCAACTGCACGCCGAGCACCTGACGCAGGGCCGCCCGGTCGCGGAGCGGATCGAGGCCGAGCACCCTGACCCGTCCCCGGTCCGGGATCCGCAGGCCGGCGATCATCTCGATCGTCGTGGTCTTCCCGGCCCCGTTCGCCCCGAGGACGCCCAGCACCTCACCGGTCGCCACCTGGAAGCTGACGTCCTCGACCGCGACGACGTGGCCGTACCGCTTGTGCAGGTGTTCGACCTGAATGGCGGGTTCCTTCATGGCTGCCATGCTGGTCGCCACACCCGGTCCGCCGCCTGTGCCACAGGTCAGTCGGGCCGACCATGACTTCCGGCACCCCTGGACCGGCCGGCCCGGCCGCTAGATTGGCGGCATGCGCCGGATCGGGCCCGACGAGTGGTCGGGCCTCGCAATGCTCATCGTGTGCCTGGGCGCCGGGTCACCCGTGCCGCTCGGCCTGGTCACGCCGGCCGTGCCGGTGCCGCTCTGGGTCGTCCTGTTCCTGACGTCGATGGTGGCGGCCGTCGCCGCCGTGGCGGAGGTGGGTCCGCTGGCCGCCCGCCGGGCCGCCTACGCCGTGGCCGTCGTCGCCGGCTGGGCCGTCGTGGTGACCGCCCCGCAGGCCGGGCTGCTGCCGGTCCTGCTGGTCGTGCTCGCCGCGCTCGGCGCGGAGGTGGTCCGGCCGCCGGTCGATCTCGCGGTGGTCGCGCTGAACACCGGCGTGATCGCCCTCGCCGCGCACCGGAACCACGGGGACGGCGTCGAGCTGGTCATGATGGCCGCGTTCTACGCGCTGATCCAGCTCGCGACGCTGTTCAGCCTGACCGCGATCCGCCGGGAACGACGCCTGCGCCGCGAACTGGCCCGGGCGCACGTCGACCTCCAGGCGGCGAGCGTGCTGCTGGCCGGCTCGGCGCGCGCGGCGGAACGCCTGCGCATCTCCCGGGAGCTGCACGACCTCATCGGTCACCAGCTCACCGTCCTCACCCTGGAACTGGAGACCGCCCGGCACCGCCGGGGCGAGGCGGCACGGGAGCACGTCGAGCGGGCCAACCGGGTGGCCCGCGGCGTGCTCGCCGACGTCCGCGTCACCGTCGGCGCGCTGCGCGCCGGGCCCGCCACCGACCTGGCCGAGGCGCTCCGCGAGGTCGGCCGCGACGTCCCGGGGCTGGACGTCGTGGTCGAGGTGGGCGACGACGTCGAGGCGGACGAGGAGCAGACCGCCGCGCTCGTCCGGGCCGTGCAGGAGATCGTGACGAACACGCTGCGGCACGCCGGAGCGGACGAGCTGCGGGTCGGCGTGGCACGGGACGGCGACACGATCCGGCTGACCGCGACCGACGACGGCCGGGGCGCGGCCGAGGTGGTCCCCGGCAACGGGCTGCGCGGCATCGCCGAACGGTTCGCGGCGCTCGGCGGCGACGTCGGGTACGACGGCACGTCGGGCTTCCGGTTGACCGCCCGGATGCCGGTCCGATGACCCGGGTGGTGGTGGTCGACGACCAGACGCTGATCCGGCAGGGCATCCGTGGCCTGCTGGCCGTGGCCGGCATCGAGGTGGTGGGCGAGGCGGACGACGGGGCGGCGGCGCTGGACGTCGTCGCCGACACGCGGCCCGACGTCGTCCTGCTCGACCTGCGCATGCCGCACCGGGACGGCATCTGGGCGCTGCGGCAGCTGCGCGACCGCGGGCTGGACGTCCCCGTGCTCGTGCTCACCACCTTCGACGACGACACCCTCGTCCTCGACGCGCTGCGCGCCGGGGCCCGCGGCTACCTGCTCAAGGACGTCACGCTGGAGCAGCTGACCCGGGCCGTCAAGACCCTCGCCGCCGGCGGGACGCTCGTCGCCGCGTCGATCACCGACCGGCTGCTGCGTGCCATCCGCTCCGCGCCGCCACCGGTCGGGGTCGACCCGACCCGCCCGCAGGCGCTGACCGAACGCGAGGTGGAGGTGCTGCGGCTGGTGGCCGAGGGGTACACCAACCGGGAGATCGCCGGCGTGCTGTTCCTCGCCGAGGGCACGGTCAAGAACCACGTGTCGGCGATCCTGCTCAAGCTCGGCGCGCGGGACCGCACCAACGCGGTGCTGCGGGCCCTGCACGAGGGCGTGCTGCGGTGAGGGGCGGGCGACCGGTCGGGACGGGTCAGGCGGGCAGGCCCAGGTAGGCGCGTCGGACCTCGGGGTCGTCGAGCATGCCCGGCCCGGTTCCCGACCTCGCGACCCGGCCGAGCTCGACCACGAGGCCACGGTCGGCGACCGTCAGCGCCTGCACCGCGTTCTGCTCGACCAGCAGCACGCCCACCTGCTGCGTGGCCAGCGTGTGGAGCGCGGCGAAGACGCGGTGCCGCATCCGGGGGGACAGCCCCAGTGACGGTTCGTCGATGAGCACCACCTTCGGGTCGAGCATCAGCGCCATCGCCATCTCCAGGAGCTGCTGCTCGCCGCCGGAGAGGTTGCCGGCCGCCTGGCCGCGTCGGTCGCCGAGCACCGGAAAGGTCTGGTACGCCCGGTCGATCCCGGCCGCGACCGCGCCCCGGGGCAGCGTGTAGCCGCCCATCCGCAGGTTCTCCTCGACGCTCATCCGGGGGAAGTTGCACCGCCCCTGCGGCACGAGGACGACGCCCCGGGCCAACCGGGCCCGGGTGGAGTCGCGGCTCACCTCGACGCCGTCGACCCGGATCGAGCCGGACCGGGTGCCCACCATGCCGAACACCGTCTTCAGCAGGGTGGACTTGCCGGCCCCGTTCGCGCCGATGACGCACACCGTCTCGCCCCGGCGCACGTCCAGGTCGATGCCGCGGAGGATCTCGACGTCCTGGTAGCCGGCGTGCACGTCACGCAGGGCCAGCACCGGGGTCCCGGAGGGGTCAGCCGCCAAGGTACGCCTCCTGGACGTCGTCGCGGGCGATGACCTCGCCGGGTCTCCCCTGCGCGAGGGTGCGACCCTGGTCGAGCACGACCACCCGGTGGCAGAGGCCGACCACCAGTTCGATGTTGTGCTCGACCAGGAGCACGGTGGTGCCGGCGGCGTTCAGGTCCCGGATCCGGTCCCGGATCACGTTCCCGATGGTCGGGTTGACCGCCGCCACCGGCTCGTCGAGCAGCAGGACCCGGGGCGGCAGCACACAGGCCGCGGCGAACTCGATCAGCTTGCGCTGCCCGTAGGAGACCTGTCCGGCGGGGTGGTGGGCGACCGGGCCGAGGGCGAAGGTGTCGATGAGCTCGTCGAGCCGGGCGCGCAGCGCGCGGTCCTCCCGGTCGGGTCGGACCAGGTCGGCCAGCCGCCGGGAACGGGGCCGGCGACCGAGGGCGGCCACCCGGAGGTTGTGCCGGACGGTCAGCGACTCGAACGTGCGGACCTGCTGGAACGTCCGGACCAGCCCGTGGTGGGCCAGCCGGTCGGGTCGCCATCCGGTGACGTCGCGGCCGTCGAGTTCGACCGTGCCGGTGTCGGGCCGCTGGAGGCCGGTGACGCAGTCGATCGCGGTGGTCTTGCCCGATCCGTTGGGGCCGATGAGGCCGACGATCTCACCGGCGGGAACCGCGATCGACACGTCGTCCAGGGCCCGCACCCCGGCGTACGCCTTGCCGAGCCCGCGTACCGCCAGTTCCCCGCCGCTCACCGGGTCGCCTCCTCGCGCGGCGGCGGTGGGGCCGTCGCCGGTGGTGGCGGGGGCGGTGGTGGAGGCTGCCGGAGTCGGCCGGCCGCCTGGAACACCCGTTCCAGGCCGTCCGGGACGGCGATGACCACCCCGAGCAGGACCAGCCCGTAGATGACCATCCGCCACTCCTCGGCGAGGTGCAGCAGTTGCGGCAGCACGGTGAAGAGCAGGGCCGCCGACACCACGCCGCGCAGGCTGCCCCGGCCACCGACGAACACCATGATCAGCAGCGCGGTCAGGTAGGACATGTCCAGGTTCTCCGGGCACACCACCGACTGGAAGTAGGCGTTGAAGACGCCCACCGTCGCCGACAGCGCGGCCGAGAGGCCGAACGCGGTGAGCCGGAACGCGGTCGGCGACAGGCCCCGGGCGGCGGCCAGCACCGGATCGTCCCGGACCGCCGTGAGGGCGAGGCCGAGCCGGCTGCGGGAGACGCCGAAGGCGACGCCGACGGTGAGCGCCGCCAGGGCCAGCACGACGTAGTACTGCCCGGCCAGCGAGGTGAGTCCGACGCCGAACAGGGTCAGCGCCGGCACGCCGGTGGTGCAGAGCGGGCCGCCGGTGAGGCCGACCCAGTTCTTGGCGAGCAGCACCGCGATGGTCGCGAAGCCGAGGGTGGCGATCGCGAAGGCGTGCAACGACAGCCGGAACGACGGGACGCCGATGGCCAGGGCCACGCCGACGGCGGCCAACGCGGCCACGACCAGGGTCGCCCCGAACGACCAGCCGTGCCGGGTGCTCAGGATCGCCGCCACGTACGAGCCGAAGCCGAAGAAGACCGGCTGGCACAGGCTGAGCGCGCCGATCCGGCCGACCACCAGGTCGAAGGAGACCGCCAGGGCGACGAACATGAGGGCGGTGATCGCGGTGGAGAGGTAATACGGCACCGGGAGGACCAGCGGCAGCACGGCCGCGAAGACCGCCCCGAGCGACCAGACCACCGGTTCGACGCGGAGCCCTCCGGACCTGCCGGTCTCCCTCACGCGCGCACCACCCGTCCGAACAGCCCGTGCGGGCGGACCAGCAGCACCACGATCATGACGGAGAAGACGATCACGTCGGCGTACGCGCTGGAGACGTAGCCGATGGCCAGGGCCTCGCTGACGCCGAGGACGAAGCCGCCGATCACCGCGCCGGTGACGTTGCCGAAGCCGCCGATGATGACGGCGGCGAACGCCTTGACGGCCAGCAGCGTCCCCATCGTCGGCGAGGCGCTGTACAGCGGCGTGATGGTGGCCGCGGCGACACCGGCCAGGGCGGCGGCGGTCGCCACCGTCACCAACCCGATCCGCGCGGCCGGCAGACCCACCACGACGGCCGCCTCACGGTTCTGCGCGAGCGCCCGCATCGCCCGCCCGGTCCGGGTGTGGCGCAGGAACACCACGAGCGCGCCGAAGGTGGCCGCGGTGGCTCCGAGCACGACCAGCCGTTGCACCGCGACGGGGGTTCCGGCGAGGTCCACGGTGCGCAGGCTCTGCTCGCTGTAGGCGGTCTTGGGCAGCGAGCCCTCGACCACGATCGCCAGGTTGACCAGGACGATCGACACGGCGAGCGTGGCGACGAGCTGGACCTGCCAGCCCCGGTGCAGGATCCGGTGCACCACGGCCAGGTAGAACCCGATCCCGACGACCACCATCCCGACGACCGTGGCGAGCGCGGCGACCGGGTACGGCAGGCCCAGGTACGCGGAGCCCGCGTACAGCAGGTAGGCGCCGACCATCACCAGCTCGCCGTGGGCGAAGTTGACGATCTCCAGGACGCCGAAGACGAGCGCCAGCCCGGCCGCCACGAGGGCGTACTGGGAGCCGAGCGTCAGACCGTTGACGAGCTGGTCGAGGAGTCCGCCCACCTGGCCGCGCCGTTCACTTGCCCGTGTCGACGACGTCGAGGACCCTGATCTTCCCGCCCTCGATCCGGAGAATGAACATGTTCGGGTGGGCCTGGTGGTGCTCGTCGAACCTGATCGGCCCGATGCCGGTGGTGAAGTCCACCTTCTTCAGCCCGGCCAGGATGCCCGCCCGGTCGGTCCCGCCGTGCCGGACCGCCTCGGCGAGGGTCAGCATCCCGTAGTACGCCAGCGCGGCGTTGTACGGCGGCACGTCCTGGCCGTACCGGGCCCGGTAGCCGTCGAGCAGCGGGCGTTGCGCCTCGGAGGCCGTCCAGTAGGTGGCCTCCTGGACGCCCTCGGCCAGGGCGGGGTCACCGGTGAGCCGGATCCCCTCGGCGGTGGCGCACCCGCCGCGCCCGTACACCGGGACCGTCATGCCCGTCTCGCGCATCTGGCGCAGCATCTGGGCGCAGTCGGGCGGTTCGGCGAAGGTGACGAACGCGTCCGGGTTCGCGGCGCGGACCTTCGCCAGTTGGGCCCGCAGGTCGCTGGCGCCGAGGTCGTAGAACTCGGTGGCGACGAGTTCCACGCCCGCCTCGGGCAGCAGCTTCCGGTAGAGGTCGGCCGCGCCGCGACCGAAGTCGTTGTTGGCGGCCAGGATGGCGACGCGTTTGCGGCCGGCGTCGGCGATGTACCGGGTCCAGTACCTGCCCATGATCGAGTCGTCGATGTTCATGCGCCACATGTACGGGTTGCCGCCCACGCCGGACTGCTCGCTGATCTTGGCGTTGGTGGAACCGAAGGTCATCGCCGGGGTCTTGCTCCTGGCCAGCGTCGGCATGCCGCCGAGGGTGCCGGAGGAGCAGGGCGACCCGAGGATGGCGTCCACCCGGTCGACGTCGGCCAGTCGGCGGAAGGCGGCGGCACCACCCTGGGGCGAGCACTCGTCGTCGGCGGTGACCAGTTGGAAGGTGACCTCGGGCATGCTCCGCCCGAGGTGCTCGATGGCCAGTTCGATGCCCTTCTCGGCATCCTGGCCGTAGTAGGCCGACTTCCCGCTGAACGCGGCGGAGAGGCCGACCCTGACGGTCCTGCCGTCGTCCTCCGTTCCGGCCGGCGCGCAGGCACCGGCGCCACCGGTCAGCGCCAGGAGGGCCACGAGAGGCACCACGCGGAGGGTCGGCGGTCTCATACTGGGCACGCATTGACGTTAGTGGATCGATCAGGTGGGGACAAGGATGCCTGCACGTACCCGCGCGGCCCGGCGGAAGCCGGGCCCCGGCGCGACCTGCGCCCGGCGCCCCGGCGGACCGGCGTCCCTCGAGCACCCTTCGAGCCAGGAGGCGGATCGTCAGGGTCGTGGACCGGACCGCGAACGCCCCGCGCCTCCCGTACGGACCCCCGCCGGGAAGCGCGTCAGACACCCTGGCGCACCGCCCGGCCGACCAGCGGGCACCGACCGACGGCAGACACGAGTGCCCGTCAGATGACCCCCGATGTCTAAGCTGGGGGAGTTTCAACTCGGGCGCAGGAGACGAGAGGCGGTTGCTGCGCAGGGTTGGCGAGTCAATACTATGAGCGACGAAAGTCGATGTAAAGGTGCCGATTCGCCCAACGGGCGCTGAGAAGGAGTTCGGTCGGATGTTCAGTCGTGTCGCCATCGTCAACCGCGGCGAGGCCGCAATGCGGCTCATCCATGCCGTACGGGATATCGCCGCGGAGACCGGAACACGGATCGAGACCGTCGCCCTGTACACCGACGTCGACCGGACGGCCACCTTCGTCCGCGAGGCGGACCTGTCCTACGACCTCGGGCCGGCCGCCGCGCGGCCGTACCTCAACCTGGAGGTGCTGGAGCGCGCGCTGCGGGAGTCCGGGGCGGACGCCGCGTGGGTCGGCTGGGGCTTCGTCGCGGAGGACCCGGCGTTCGCGGAGCTGTGCGAGCGGATCGGCGTCACCTTCGTCGGCCCCAGTCCGGACGCCATGCGCAAGCTCGGCGACAAGATCGGCGCGAAGCTGATCGCCGAGGAGGTCGGCGTGCCGGTCGCGCCGTGGAGCCGTGGCGCGGTCGAGACCCTCGACGCCGCCCTGGCGGCGGCGGCCGGGATCGGCTACCCGCTGATGCTCAAGGCGACCGCGGGCGGCGGCGGGCGCGGCATCCGCGTCATCACCAACGAGGCCGAACTGGCCGACGCCTACGAGCGGACCAGCCAGGAGGCCGCGCGGGCGTTCGGCAGCGGCGTCGTGTTCCTGGAGCGCCTGGTCACCGGCGCCCGGCACGTCGAGGTCCAGGTGATCGCCGACGGCGAGGGCACCGCGTGGGCGCTCGGCGTCCGCGACTGCTCGGTGCAGCGGCGCAACCAGAAGGTCATCGAGGAGTCGGCGTCGCCGGTGCTCAGCCCGGCGCAGGCGGCCGAACTGAAGGCGTCGGCCGAGCGGCTGGCCGTCGCGGTCGGCTACCGGGGCGCGGCCACCGTCGAGTTCCTCTACCACCCCGGCGACCAGCTCTTCGCGTTCCTCGAGGTCAACACCCGCCTCCAGGTCGAGCACCCGATCACCGAGGCCACCACCGGGTTCGACCTGGTCAAGGCGCAGCTGCACGTGGCCTCGGGCGGACGCCTCGTCGGCCAGCCGCCGGCGGAGCGCGGGCACGCCATCGAGGCCCGGCTCAACGCCGAGGACCCCGACCGTGACTTCGCGCCCTCCCCCGGCCGCATCGCGCGGCTGGACCTGCCCGCCGGACCGGGCATCCGGGTCGACACCGGCGTCAGCGAGGGCGACACCATCCCCGCCGACTTCGACTCGATGATCGCGAAGATCATCGCCTACGGCCGCGACCGGGACGAGGCGCTCGGCCGGCTGCGTCGCGCGATGGCGCAGACGACGGTGATCATCGAGGGCGGCGCCACGAACAAGAGCTTCGTGCTCGACCTGCTCGACCAGCCCGAGGTGATCGACGCCAGCGCGGACACCGGCTGGATCGACCGGGTCCGGGGCGAGGGCCGGCTCGTCTCGCACCGGCACTCCGCCGTCGCGCTGGCCGCCGCCGCCATCGAGGCGTACGAGGAGGAGGAACGCGCCGAGCGCGAGCGGCTGCTCTCCACCGCCTTCGGCGGACGCCCGCAGGTGCAGCACGAGAGCGGCCGGCCGCTGGACCTCAAGCTGCGCGGCGTCGGCTACCGCGTACGCGTCGCGCGGGTCGGCGCGCACCGGTTCCGGGTCGGCATCGAAGCGGGTGACGACGCCCGCACCGCCGACGTCGAACTGGACCGCTTCGACCGGCACACCGGGCAGATCGTCGTCAACGGCGTCCGGTACCGCCTGCTCACCGGCACGCACGGGCCGGTCCACCTGGTCGAGGTGGACGGCGTGACGCACCGGGTCAGCCGGGACGAGGGCGGCGTCGTGCGGTCGCCCTCCCCCGCGCTGGTCGTCGCCACGCCGCTGAAGGTCGGCGCCGAGGTCGAGGCGGGCGCGCCGGTGCTGGTGCTGGAGAGCATGAAGATGGAGACGGTGCTGCGGGCGCCGTTCAAGGCGCGACTGAAGGAATGCGTCGTCTCCGTGGGCAGCCAGGTGGAGGCCGGTGCGCCGCTGGTGCGACTGGAGCCCATCGCCGACGACGAGGCCGAGGACACCTCGGCCACCGAGTCCGTCGAACTGGACCTGCCCGCCGCGCCGGGGTCGCTTCCCGCCCGGGCCCGCACCACGCGCGGCCAGGAGGACCTTCGCAGCCTGCTGCTGGGCTTCGACGTCGACCCGCACGACGAACGCCGGGTGCTCGACGACTACCTCGCCGCCCGCCGGACGGCCATCGCGGACGGGCACCGGCCGCTGGCCGAGGAACTCGAACTCGTCGACGTCTTCGCCGACCTGGCCGAGCTGAGCCGTAACCGGCCGAGCGGCGAGGACGGCGGCGGCGACGGCCACGTGCACAGCGCCCGCGAGTACTTCCACACCTACCTCCAGTGCCTCGACGTCGAACGGGCCGCGCTGCCGCAGGCGTTCCAGGCCAAGCTCGCCAAGGCGCTCGGGCACTACGGTGTCACCGACCTGGAGCGCTCCCCCGAGCTCGAAGCCGCCGTGTTCCGGATCTTCCTCGCCCAGCAGCGGTCGTCCGTCGACGCCATGGTCGTCACGGCGTTGCTGCGCGCGTGGCTCCAGGAGTCCCCGCCGGACGAGGCGCAGCGGGAGCCGGCCGGTCTCGTGCTGGAACGGCTGGTGGCCGCGACGCAGGTCCGCTTCCCCGTGATCGCCGACCTGGCCCGCGGCGTGGTGTTCTCCTGGTTCGCCCAGCCGCTGCTTCGCCGCAACCGTGCCCGGGTCTACGCCAACGTCCGCAAGCACCTGAGCCACCTGGACGCGCACCCGGACGCGCCGGACCGCGCCGAGCGGATCGCCGACATGGTCCGCAGCACCGAACCGCTGGTGCGCCTGCTCGGGCAGCGGCTGGGCCGCGCCGACCTGGACAACGTGGTGATGCTGGAGGTGCTGACCCGGCGGTACTACGGCAACAAGGGGCTGCTCGGCGTCCGCACCAGCGAGAACGCGGGCTGCACGTTCGTGGTCGCCAAGCGGGCGGACTCGTGCGTGGTCTCCGCCGCGGTCGGTTTCGACGCGCTGGGCGACGCGTTGCGCGGGCTCGCCGAGCTGGCCAGCGGCGAGGGCGCCATCGACGCCGACATCTACCTCGCCTGGGAGAACCAGCCGGAGGACTCCGCCGCGATGGCGGCGGCGCTCCAGGAGGTCGTCAGCGCGTACCCGTTGCCGGGCGAGGTCAGCCGGCTCACCACGACGGTGGCCGGTCGCAGCGGCGCGGTGATGCACCACCACTTCACGTTCCGCCCGTCGACCGCCGGGATGACCGAGGAGCGGCTGGTCCGGGGCCTGCACCCGTACATCGCCCAGCGGATGCAGCTGGAGCGGCTGAGCAAGTTCGACCTCACCCGACTGCCGTCCTCGGACGAGGAGGTCTACCTCTTCCAGTGCGTGGCCCGGGAGAACCCGTCGGACGACCGCCTCGTCGCGTTCGCGCAGGTGCGCGACCTGACCGCGTTGCGGGACCACGACGGCCGGCTGGTCGCGCTGCCGACGGCCGAGGACACCATCGCCGCCTGTCTCGACTCGATCCGCCGCGAGCGGTCCCGGCGGCCGTCGACGAAGCGGGTCAACACCAACCGGGTCGTGGTCTACGTCTGGCCGCCGAGCGACCTCACCCGGGCGGAGCTGGAGATGATCGCCGGGCGCGTGCTGCCGACGACGGCCGGCGCCGGGCTGGAGGAGATCCTGTTCATCGGGCGGCAGCGGGACCGGGAGACCGGTGAGCTGGCCAAGGTAGCGGTGCGGGTCTCCTTCGACGCCGCCGGGGGCACCGAGCTGACCATCGGCGAGCCGTCCGACGAGCCGGTCGAGCCGCTGGACAGCTACCGGCAGAAGGTGCTCCGGGCGGCCAGCCGCAACACGGTGTACCCGTACGAGCTGACCGGCCTGCTCGGCGACTTCGTCGAGCACGACCTCGACGAGCAGCACGCGCTGGTGCCCGTCGCGCGGCCGAAGGGACGCAACAGCGCCGCGATCGTGGCCGGTGTGGTCACCACGCCGACCGCGCGGCACCCGCAGGGCGTCACCCGGGTCGTGCTGCTCGGCGACCCGACGAAGTCGCTCGGCGCGCTCTCCGAGCCGGAGTGCCGCCGCGTGATCGCCGCGCTGGACCTGGCCGAGCGGATGCGGGTGCCGCTGGAGTGGTACGCGCTCTCCGCCGGAGCCCGGATCTCGATGGAGTCCGGCACGGAGAACATGGACTGGGTGGCCGGGGCGCTCAAGCGGATCGTCGAGTTCACCCAGGACGGCGGCGAGATCAACATCGTGGTCGCGGGCATCACCGTCGGCGCGCAGCCGTACTGGAACGCCGAGGCGACGATGCTGATGCACACCAAGGGCGTCCTGGTGATGACGCCGGACTCGGCGATGGTGCTCACCGGCAAGCAGTCGCTGGACTTCTCCGGTGGCGTGTCGGCCGAGGACAACTTCGGCATCGGCGGCTACGACCGGGTGATGGGACCGAACGGGCAGGCGCAGTACTGGGCGCCGAACCTGGCCGCCGCGCGGGACGTGCTGATGCTGCACTACGACCACACGTACGTCGCCCCCGGCGAGCAGACGCCCCGGCGGGCGACCACGACCGACCCGGTCGACCGGGACGTCTCCGACTTCCCGCACGCGGTGGAGGGCAGCGACTTCACCACCGTCGGCGAGATCTTCTCGGCGGAGGCGAACCCGGACCGCAAGAAGCCGTTCGACATCCGTACCGTGATGCGGGCGCTCTCCGACCAGGACCACCCGGTGCTGGAGCGCTGGGCGGGCATGGCCGACGCGGAGACCGCGGTGGTGCAGGACGTCCACCTCGGCGGCATGCCGGTGTGCCTGCTCGGCATCGAGTCCCGGTCGGTGCCGCGGCGGGGCTTCCCGCCCACCGACGGCCCGGACACCTACACCGCGGGCACCCTCTTCCCGCGCTCGTCGAAGAAGGCCGCGCGGGCGATCAACGCGGCCAGCGGGAACCGGCCGCTGGTGGTGCTGGCGAACCTGTCGGGCTTCGACGGCTCGCCGGAGTCGATGCGGAAGTTGCAGCTGGAGTACGGCGCCGAGATCGGCCGCGCGATCGTGAACTTCCAGGGGCCGATCGTGTTCTGCGTGATCTCGCGCTACCACGGCGGCGCGTTCGTGGTGTTCTCCAAGGCGCTGAACCCGAACATGACCGTGCTCGCGCTGGAGGGCTCGTTCGCCTCGGTGCTCGGCGGCGCCCCCGCCGCCGCGGTGGTGTTCTCCGGCGAGGTCAACGCGCGTACGGCGGCCGACCCCCGGGTGCGGGACCTGGAGGCCCGCGTCGCGACCACCTCCGGCACCGACCGCGCCACGGTGACCGCCGAACTCGACGAGCTCCGCTCGGCGGTCCGCGCGGAGAAGCTCGGCGAGGTGGCGGCGGAGTTCGACCGGGTGCACAACATCCAGCGCGCGGTCGAGGTCGGCTCGGTCGACGCCGTCATCCGGGCCGCCGAACTCCGTCCGCGCATCATCGAGGCCATCGAGGCCCGCCTGGCGTAGTTCCGCGTCCGACCGATGCTCAGGGCCCGCCCACGGCGGGCCCTGAGCGCTTTCCCGGGGCTCCTCCGGACGGCTCCACCCTGATCTCCACCCGCCGATGGTGCCGGTCCACCCGCTCCCGCTCGTAGCGTGCCGGTCATGACCGAACGGAACCGCAGTACGGAGAGCCGGGACGACCGTCGCGTCACCGTTGCCCGTACCGCGAACTATCTGCTGACCGGCGACCGCAACGGCAGCCGGGGCACCCGGCTGGTCGGTGCCGTCATCGACCGGGTGCTCGAACGGGAGGGGGGCAGGATGACCGGCCGTGTGGTGGTGGCGATCCTGGTGGTGCTCGGACTGGTGGGACTCGCGTTCGTCGCCTACCGTCTGCTGGTGCTCGACCTGATTCTGACCCTGGTACGGGAGCGCGATTGACCCTGGGCACGGGGCTGCGCCGGCTGGTCCGCCGGGGCGTACGGCTGCTGCGGGCCGACGACCCGGAGACCGGCTGGCTGATCCGGATCGTGATCAGCGCGCTGCTGGTCTGGGCGCTGCTGTACCTCACCCCGGCGGACGCCGTGGTGCGGGCGGTGCTCGTCGCCAGTCTCGCCGGCTGGTTCCTCTTCGTGGCCGGCGACGTCCGGTGGCCCCGGCTCGCCCGCGCCGGTCTGGCCCTCGCGACCCTGCTGCCGGCCACCGTCGCGGGCGTGCCGGAGAACGCCTCGGCACCGCTGTTCCTCTACGCCGCGCTGTTCACCTTCGTGCTGCTGCCACGAACGCCGATGTGGGCCATCCTGGTCCTCACCGGCACGGTCATCGCGGTCCTGCTGGCCGGCTTCTGGCTCGCCGGGCGTGGGACGACGGCGATGCTCACCCAGCCCACGCTGGTCATCATCCTGGTCCTGTTCAACCTGCACCGACGGGAGTACCGGTTGCGAGCCGAACAGACCGCGCTGCTGCTGGAGCAGACCTCGCGGACCCAACAGGCCCAGGCCCGGGCGGCGGCCCTGGACGAGCGGGCCCGCATCGCCCGGGAGCTGCACGACGTGCTGGCCCACTCGCTGGGGGCGCTCGGGGTGCAGTTGGAGGTCGCCGAGGCCCAACTGACCGAGAAGGGCGACGTCCCGGCCGCCGCCGCCCGGATCCGCCGGGCCCGCCGGCTGGCCGTCGACGGGCTGGTGGAGGCCCGCTCGGCGGTCGCGGCGCTACGGGCCGACGTGCCACCGCTGTCCCGCGCGCTCGGCGACCTCGTCGCCGGCCACCGGGCGGACCACACGACCACGGTCACCCTGCGCACCGAGGGCAGCCCCCGGGGCCTGCCCTCCGGGGCCGAGGTGTCGTTGCTGCGGACCGCGCGCGAGGCGCTGACCAACGCGGCCCGGCACGCGCCGGGCGCACCGGTCGCCGTCACCCTCGACTACCGCGGACCGACGGTCCGGCTCACCGTGGACAACCCGACCCCGGCCCGGCCCGTCGGCGACGGTGCGGGCGGGTACGGGCTGACCGGGGCCAGGGAACGGATCGCGCTCGTCGGTGGCACCCTGGAGGCGGGCGTCGTCGACGGCGCGTGGCGAGTCACCGCGGAGGTGCCGGCATGACCGAGGGGCCGCTGCGGGTGCTGGTCGTCGACGACCAGCAACTCGTCCGGGAGGGGCTGACCGCCCTGCTGGAACTCACCGACGGGGTCACCGTCGTCGGGGCGGCCGGCGACGGCGCGCGGGCGCTCGACCTCGTCGCCGACCGGAAACCGGACGTCGTCCTGATGGACCTGCGGATGCCCGTCCTCGACGGGGTGCGGGCGACCGGCCTGATCCGGGAGCGGTTCCCCGACGTCGCGGTGGTGGTGCTGACCACGTACGCCGACGAGGAGTCGATCGCCGGGGCGCTCGCGGCCGGGGCCTGCGGCTACCTGACCAAGGACGCCGGCCGGGCCGAGATCGGCATGGCGCTGCGGGCGGCGGTCACCGGGCACGCCGTGTTCGACCCGGTGGTGTCCGCCCGACTCGTCGACGCGATGGTCCGGCCGGCGCAGCCGCCGACGCGGGACCGGCTGCCGGACGGGCTGACCCAGCGTGAGGCGGAGGTGCTCGGCCAACTGGCCCAGGGCCGGACCAACGCCGAGATCGCGGCGGCTCTCTTCGTCGCCGAGACGACCGTCAAGACCCACATCAACAACGCGTTCGCGAAGATCGGCGCCCGGAACCGCGTCGAGGCGGCCCGCTACGCGACCCGGCACCGGCTCGGCTGACGGCGGGACGCGGCGGGGAGTCCCGCTCCGATCGGGTCAGAGGTCGATTCCCTCGGTGCGTACGGACGCCTCCTCCAGTGCGGACTCGTCCGGTTCCACTCCGATCCCCGGTCCGGTCGGCACCTCGATCCAGCCGTCCCGCATGACGACCGGCGGGGTGATGTCCCGGGCGAAGAAGCGGTCCGACGCCGAAACGTCGCCGACCAGGGTGAAGTTCGGTAGGGCCGCCAGCGCGACGTTGGCGGCCCGGCCGATTCCGGTCTCCACCATGCCACCGACCCACACCGGGACGCCGTGCGCGGCGCAGACGTCGTGGATCCGCCGGGCCTGGAGATACCCGCCGACCCGGCCGGGCTTGATGTTGATGATGGCCGCCGCCCCCGACTCGATGGCCTCGACGGCGCGCACGGGAGAGGTGACCGACTCGTCCAGGCAGATCGGCGTGCGCAGTCGGCGGGCCAGTGCGGCGTGACCGCGCAGGTCGTCCTCGGCCAGTGGCTGTTCGATCATCAGCAGGTCGAACGGGTCGAGTTTGGCGAGGTGGGCGGCGTCGGTCACGGTGTACGCCCCGTTGGCGTCCACCTGCACGGCCACCCCGTCACCAACGTGCTCGCGGACGGCGCGGACCGGGGCCACGTCCCACCCCGGCTGGATCTTCAGTTTGATGCGCTGGTATCCGGCGGCCAGGTAGCCGTCGACCGCGTCGAGCAGCTCCGCGATCGACGACATGATGCCGACGGACACGCCGGCGGGCACCGCCGGCCGGACGGCGCCGAGGTACTCGGCCAGCGACATGTGCGCCTGCCGGAGCTGGGCATCGAGGATGGCGATCTCCAGAGCCGCCTTCGCCATCGGGTGCCCCTTGACCGTGGTGAGGGCGTGTCCGACCGTCGCCGCGGTGACGGTCGGCAGGGCACCGACGGCGGGTATGAGGAACCGGACCAACGCGTCGGCGGCACCGTCGACGTACTCGGCCGAGTAGTCCGGCTGCGGCATGGCGACGCACTCACCCCAGCCCACGGCGTCCGGCGTGACCGCCTTCACCAGGAGCGCCTCGCGGTCGTACTCCGTGCCGAACGACGTCTGGAACGGTGCCACCAGCGGCAGCCGCACCCAGTGCAGCTCGATCCGGGTGAGTTTCACGGCTCGTACGACGGGGTCGTGGCGGCCGGCAGCAGAACGTACTCGTGGTTCCTGGTCATGCCCACCACCCGGTAGTCGTCGGCGAACAGCGCCAGGAAGCGGTCCCGTACCGCGTACCGCTCGCGCTGCGCCCGTTCGTGGTCGTTCTTCCTGAGGGTCTCGATGTCGTCCGGCACCACGATCAGCTCCGCGCCGGGCACCGCGCCACGGGCGTGCCGCCGCATCGCCCCGGGCTCGCCGGTCATGGCCTGCTCGACCCACTCGGCACGGAGGTCCCACTCGACCAGGAGCCGGTCGGTGCGTTCGTTGGTGTTGACACCGTCGTCGAGCCGCCCGTAGAAGTCCGGCCGGTAGGCGGTGATCGCGGCGCCGAGCTTGCAGAGGTTGAAGTATCCGTTGCGGCAGACCAGTGGATCGTACGTCCAGGTGATGGTGCCGACGCCGCGTTCCAGCGCCCATCGCCGTTGATGCCGTTTGAGCGCGAGCCCGGTGCCCCGGTTGCGGTCCGGCTGGTGCACCCCGGTGATGTAGGAGTGCAGATGGTCCGGGCGGCCGGTCCGCGCGCCGAACATCCCCACGGTGCAGCCGATCAGGCGTCCGTCGCGATACGCGCCCACGACGTAGTTGCCGGAGTGGGACAGGGTCCGGAGCAGGCTGACCGTGATCAACTCGCTGCGCTCGGCATCGGTCCTGGCTCCCCAGACCGTCCACAGCAGCGCGGCAGCGGCCTCGATCTGGTCTCCGGTGTGCAGCGGGACGATCGTCGGGCCGGCCTCTGCCGAGGCGGTGTCCGGATCGCCTGGCATGCCGGTCGCGTCGGCTGCGGCTTGCCGCTCGGCCACGGCACCTTCGGTCTGTACCACCGCTACCTACCGTTCTCATGCGCGAAAAACGCGGCACGCAGTCCCTGATCAGCCTGGAGACATAACCACAAGCTAACGCCTGCGTAGCATTTGCCGCAAATATCCGAAACGGCTTTACGTTACCCAGGGCGGCGTACAAAATAACCTACTCGGCGAGAGCCCCGGCAGTCCGGTGCGATCACTAGCGAAAGAGCGGGACGGCCTCCACCGGACGGGGAACGAGTGCGGCCGCCATGGCGATCTGGTCACGGATCCGTCGCACCGACGCGTCCCACTGTCGGGACAGCCCGGGCCGGCCGTCCAACCCCTCCCACACCGACAGCGCGAACCCGCCCAGACGGGCCGCCGGCATCCACAGGTGCAGCAGATGATCGACCGCCGGTCGCAGCCGGTGGATGATCTGCACCGGCTCGTCGACACCGATCCGACTCTGCTCGACTACCGACAGCAACGCGGTCAGCAGCCAGTCGTGCAGCGCCAGATCCTCGCACAGGTCGACGATGTCGGCCACCGCCACCGGCCCCAGCAGCAGCCGCACGGTCCGCAGGCCGTCCTCGTGGACGGCGAACCGGACCCGCACCCCCTGGGCCTCCTCGTCGGTCATCGCGGCCCAGCGGAGCACCGTGCGGCGCGCCCGTACCGGCGGGCGCCGGTCCAGCAGCGACGAGCCCTGCACCTCGGCGAGGAGGCGGTTGCACAGCGCGCCCATACCCATGGTGGACGACGACCGGTCCGCAGCGAGGTGGGCGGCGGCCGTCCCGGGCAGGTCGGTCCGGCCGAGGGCCTCCACGACGCCCGGCCGCGCCAGGTAGTGCGACCAGGCCCGCCGGTGCCCACCCCCGACCGGCTCCACCCGCGTCACGGCGGAACCCTGCAACACCCGCCCGCCGGTGAGGCAGACCCGCCCCATGAGCGTGCCCACGCCGCGCACCCGGGCACCCGACCGGGCGGCGAGCCGACAGTCCACCCCGGTAAAGGTGTGCGGGCTGACCGCGTAGCCGATCGGACGCTCGGAGACGCGCACCCGTTCGCCGGCCAGCAGCGCCAGCACGCCTTCGGCCAGCTCGCGCGGCACGCTGCCGGAGTGCCGCAGGGCTGCGGTCTGCACCTCACCCAGGACCAGCACCACGCACCGGTCCGGTGTCCACGAACAGGTACTCGATCCGGTCGACCACCGAGGGCGCCAGGACGAGCCCCTCGTCGGCGGCGCGCGCCTCGATCTGAGCGAGCACGGCGGGGTCTACCGCCACCTGCTGCAGTATCGTGCGGACGGCGTTCTCGACCGGCAGGAACAGCGGGGCACAGATGGTCGTGGCCCGGTAGGCGTTGAACGGTGCCGCCCGTTCGTCGAGCCGCAGCACCGGGGGCAGTCGGTGCCAGTCGTCCGGCAGTTCGTCCGGCAGCGGCCTCGGCACCGCGACGCGGCGACCCTTGTCCCGCAGGACGCCGAGCCGCAGCAGTTGCCAGACGGCGGCCAACATCGCGCAGGACCACAGGCGGCCTCGATCGTCGTCCCGCCACAGTTCGATGTCGGCGAAGACGGAGTGGTTGACGGCCGCGTTCTCGGCGGGCGGCAGCCAGGCGGCTGGTTGCTTCATCGCCTCGTGACGATCCGTGGCCGGCGAGCGCTGCCCGTTGCACAACCACCCGGTGTGACGGACCGGTGGGCGGGCCCCGGTGGTGTCCGGCGGCGGATCCTCCACGATCCGGGCCTCGACCAGCTCGGCCAACGACAGGCCGACCGGTTCGCCCTCCGTCGGCTCCGCCGGGTCGGCGTCGGCCGGCTCCGCCGGGCCGGCGCATCCGGACTCCCGGGCGAGGTAATCGATGCCCAGGCCCGCCTCCCGGGCCGCTCCGAGCAATTTCGGAATAAGCGTTCGGGGCGTTTCAGGCGTGCCGAAGTAATCGTCGATCAGCACGCAGGTGCTGATTCGCGCGGCCCTCGCCCGGACCGTGTCCTGGCAGGCCGACCGGGCGGTCGCGGCCCACCTCGCGATGTCCCGGAAATGGTCGACGAAGAACCCGGCATCCTGGCCGAGATCCGGAGAATAGAAATGACCGAGTTCGATCGAGAGGTGAGCCAGCGGAACGGACTCCACCCGCGCGTCGGCGGTCGACTCGAAGAACTCGGCGTCGGCCCTCATGTGGCGGCCCACATCTCGTCGTCCACAAGGCTGCGGGCGAGATCGTCGAACGCCGCCACCGTCGCCAGGTTGGCGATGTCCCGGGCGACGACGTCGTTGTCCGAGAGAAGTTGCTCGCGCCACTGCAGCACCGGGTCGAGCGGCACCGAACCGAGCAGCGCCAGCCGGCCGACCCGATGGCGGGCGGCGAGCCGGCGCAGGTCCTGGTCGCAGTCACGCAGCCACGCGACCTGCGCGGGCCGCAGTCCGCGCAGCTCGGCCGAGTCGGGGTCGACCACCGCCGTCCGGACGAACCGGATCGACGCGGCCAGCAGGTCCCGGTCGTGGCCGGCACGCTCACCGACGTCGAGGATGCCGTCCTTGCCGTAGACGAGGCCGGCGGCGGCCGGAATGTGCTGCCGGGTCCAGCGGTGGAAGACCAGCCAACGGGCGACCACACCGTGCAGCGCCGGGTCCGCCGTCGCCTCCAGCACCAGCTGGGTCGCGTACGACCGGCCGGCGCTGAGGTCGACCAGGCACATGTCGAACTCCTCGTCGAGCGCGAGAAGCAGCCGGACGCACCGACGGAGGGCCTCCTTGTCCGGACGGAACTCGCCGCCGTCCTGGTCGCCGGGGAAGAGCATGAGCTGACCGGAACCGGGCGGGCGGTGACGCAGGCTGGCCCGGGCCGACCGGTTCCAGACGTCGATGCGGCGGGGTTCCTCCACCGCCGCGTGCGGGTCCTGCTCCATCAGGTACGAGTGCAGCCCGCCGCCTTCCCGCACGCCCCGGGTGGCGTCGACGATCTGGAAGATGGATCCGGCCGTGGGCGACCCGAAGTCGAAGTCGAGGTAGCAGACCTCGGCACCCGCGAGAGCGCTGCGGTACACGACGTTGCAGCTCGTGACCGACCTTCCGGTGCCGCCCTTGTCGGACGCCGCGAAGACCAGCACGCTAGTCCCCCACCTCTGACTCCCGGGCCGCGGCGAGCTTGTCCAGCTCGCGTAGGACGTCCAGGATCAGGGCGGCGGCCGTGCCGGGCCGGGTCGGCAGCAACCGGCGCGCTCGCCGGAGACCGATCGCCTGTCTGCTCAGGCTGTCCCGCAGCGCCGGACCGCCCTCTCCCGAGCCGCGCAGCTGCTCCTCGTCGAAGACGTCCTCGGCCTCGACGAGGAGTTCGGAGGCGACGTCGGACAGCACCAGGCCGGGCGGCGGCTCACCCCGGATCAGGTCCGCCGCCGTGCCCATGCACTGCACGACGCGGGTGGTGTGGTACCAGCTGGGCGCGCCGCGGTGGGGCAGCGTCGGGTACACGTTCGAGGCCTCGTCCCAGAGGCCGGTGCCCCGGCCGTCACGCAGCCGGCGCTGTTCCAGGTGTCGCCACGCCTCGTCGGCGAGGCGCAGCAGCCGGGCCCGGAGCCGGTGGTCGTTGACCTGGGCCGCGACGGCCAGCGCCCGGCCGAGCAGCAGGGTCCCCAGCTCGCCCAGCCGCCAGCCGAGGGGCGGCACGTCCGGTCCCACGAGTTCGCTGCCGTTCAGGGCGACCCAGGTGCCGGGGTGGTGCAGCTTCAGGGCGGGATCGTCGGCGAGCGGCCGACGCCGGATCCGCCCCCGGTCGGCCAGGTCCTCCAGGACCCGTGCGATCCGGGCCAGGTCGGAGTCGGGGGCGCCCCGGTCGACGAGCGCGTGGCGCACGAGGGAGACGACCAGGAGGCTGTAGTAGTCGCTCTCCTCATCGTCCGTCGTCCGCCACGGCAGGTCCTCGACCGGCCACCGGTCCTCGCCGAGGGTGGCGATCGTGGACCAGTACCGCTGGGCCAGATCCCACTGCAGGTTGAGGACCCGGGCGAGCGACTGCTGTTCCTCGTCCAGCAGGCCCTTGAGCCGGGTGTCCCGGGAGAAGAGGTCACGGATGCCGTCCACCGCCACCACGGTGAAGTAGAGGTACGGGGCCGGCTCGGCGAGCCCGGGCTGGGCGTACACGGTCGTCGGCGTCTTGACCGGCGCGGCGTCCCGGACGATGCCCCACGACCAGCCGCACTCGAACAGGAGGTCGCGGTTCTCGAGCAGGGCGTCCACCTCCTCGGCGGAGGAACCCAGCTCACGGAGGCCGGCCATGACGTCGCCCAGCGAGTTCCGGATCCGGGCGACCAGCTCGGCCGAGTAGCCGTCCTCCGGGTTGACGGTCTCGCACAGGGCCCGCCCTTCGCGGCTGTCGCCCCGGAAGACGCTGAGCGTGAAACTGCGCTGGAGCCCGGCCATCGCGGCGGTGAGCCGCCGCTGCGCGGCGATCTCGACCCGGTCGATCTCCTCCCGGTGGGACGGACGTCGGACCTGCCGCCGGTAGCCGCGGACGAACCCGATGGCGGCCGTGGTGAGCACGACCGACGTGGCGTACGAGTCGACCACCTCCAGTGCCCGCTGCTCGGCGGTGGGTTCCCGCTCCTCCCCGGGCGCGGTGCTGAGGTAGCTCCCGCCGGAGAACTCCGGCAGCCCGGTCTCGGGGTCGGTGTAGTCCTGCAGGTACTCCCCGATGAGCCGGACGACCCGCTGCGGGATCTCCACGGCGCTGCCGAACGGGGCCAGCGCGGCGCAGACATCGGGTTTGGTCTCGTCCGGACGGTCGAAACGGATGCCGGGCAGCTTCGTCGGCGGCAGCAGGAGACAGAGCAGCAACTCGGCGTCGCTGATGGAGTTACGACCGGACCGGTCACCCCAGGCGAATTCCTGCCCCGAGCCGCACCACCTGGATATCGCCTTCCAGACCGACAACAATTCCTGGCGCGGTTGGAGTCTCATTGATCGGCAACCACCGTTCATTCATGATGGGCGACTCGTCAGGCAGCCTCGTCCATGCGCGGCCGATCTCTGGAACGGACCTTCCCCTGCGCCGAAGCATATCCCGGCCACCACTTGATCAACAGATGAGAAATTGTGGACAAGTGACACCTAAGACGCATAGCGGAATGTCCACATTATGGATCATCGCCAATTGGTAGGCTCGGTGTCGCCCATGGTCGGCTAAGAGTGCTTCCGGACGCGTCCTGTCGCGTCCGGCCGCCTGTCGGCGGCTGGCGGGAGGACTCCTGGAAGTGGGGGGGCACCGGTTTACACCACGTCGCCGATCATGATTCTGCACTGCCGGGACCTCCTGGCCACGATGCGCTCCCGTCAGGCCGGGACGCGGTCCGCGCACGAGATGACCGACACCCTGCTCGACCAATTGGACAGCGCCGGCGCGCCCCACCCCCCGGACCTGGTGATGATCGCCGGCAATCTCGCCGAACGGGCGACCTCCGCGGAATACGAAATCGTGCACCAGATCCTGGGCGCCCTGCGGGACGCGCTCGAAATCGATCATCAAAGAATCGTGCTGGTCCCGGGCAGCAGCGACGTCAACCGCCTCAAGTGCCACGCCTACTTCCTCCAGTGCGCCGCCGACGAGGAACGGCCGACGCCGCCGTACTGGGAGAAGTGGCAGCCTTTCGCCACGATGATCCGCCGGTTCCACGGCGCGGAACTTCCCCGGGACCAACCCTGGACCCTCACCGAATACCCCGACCTGAAGGTCGTCGTCGCCGGATTCAACTCCACGATGGCCCAGACCCACCTGCCGCAGGACGAGTACGGCCACCTGGGCGCGGAGCAGATCGACTGGTTCGCCGACCACCTGTCGGCGCCGGCCCGGCGCGACTGGCTACGGATCGGCGTGCTGCACCACCGGCCGGACGGCGCGGCCGGAACCGGTCGACTCTCCGACGCCGACCGCTTCGCCGACGCACTGGGCGCGCACCTGGACCTGGTGCTGCACGGTCAGCCGGACGAGCCCGCCACCGCCCTGCTCCGGCCCGGTGGCGTACCGGTGATCAGCGGAGGGATCGACGGCTGGCAACTCGTCGAGGCGCAGCCGGATCACCTACGGGTACACACGCTGCCCCGCGGTCCGCACCCGACCGGCGTCACCCCTGCGGTCCCACTGCCCTACCCGCCCCCACGCCGGTCGGCGCTCCGCTCCCCTCGACCGGACCCACCGGCGGCGCTGCGCCGGCTGGCGGACCAGGTCGCCGAGGTGTCCCGCCTGCGCCACCCGGACGCCGACGTCACGCTGGTCCGGCAACCGGACTCGACGCGGGTCGCCTACCTGCGTGTCTCGCCCGGCTCCGCGCACAGCGACCGGGGCCCGTCGGAACAGCACCCGATCGGCGTGTGCGCCGCCACCCCGACCCGGGACGACGTCGGGTGGTTCGCCGACGTGCTGGCCCGATTCCGGTCCGGCACCGCCAGCCGGACGGCCAGCCTGGTGCACGTCGGCGCGGTGCCGGACCGGGGGCTCCGCGAATGGGCGCGGGGGCGGGGCGTCGCGCTCGTCACCTTCTCCGACTTCCAACTCGGACCCGACCTCGACCGGTTCACCGAGCGCCAGGCCGCCGTGCTGGACAGCGACCCCGTCTATCCGTCCGCCGCGTACGTCCCGCAGCGCTACACGGAGTTCCTGCCCGGAGCACCGGCACTGTCCGAGGCACCGCCGGCCACGGATCTGCTCGCGTGGCTGCGCGACTGGGTCGACGCGCCCCGTGGGCGGCTGGTGGTGGTGCTGGGCACGTTCGGGCACGGCAAGACCTTCCTCCTGCGCGAACTGGCCCGCCGGATGCACGACGACGGCTGCCGGACGGTGCCGGTCCTGATCGACCTGCGCGGCTTCGAGAAGGCGTACAGCCTGGACGAACTCGTCGCCGTCCAGCTCTCCCGCCACGGCCAGCGGCAGATCGACCTCGACGCGTTCCGGTACCTGCGGCGCGAGGGTCGGGTGGCGCTGCTCTTCGACGGCTTCGACGAGCTGGCCACCCGGGTCAGCTACGACCGGGCCACCAACCACCTGGACACCATCGTGCAGGCCGCCGAGGAACGGGCCAAGGTCATCGTGACCAGCCGGGACCAGCACTTCCTCACCGACGCCGACGTGCTCTCCGCGCTCGGGGCCCAGCTCGGCGCCAACCGGCGGGTCGTCCGCCTGGCCGACTTCGACGACGACCAGATCCTCACCTACCTCACCCACCAGCTGCGCGACCCGGTCAGCGCCCGGCACCGCCTCGGCCTGCTCCGCGACGTCAAGGACCTGCTCGGGTTGTCGCGCAACCCGCGGATGCTCGGGTTCATCACCGAACTGGGTGAGGAGCCGTTGCAGATCGCCGGCGATGCCGGGAACCGGATCACCGCCGCCGACCTCTACCGGCAGGTGCTCGGCCGGTGGCTGGCCTACGAGACCGGTCGGCTCGGTCGGCTCGGTCCGCTCGCCCCCAGCGAGGCGGACCTGTGGGAGGCGGTCACCCATCTGGCGCTCCGGTTGTGGGACTCCCCCGACGACAGCCTCAGCCTGGACGACCTCGGGGCCGCCGCGGCCACGCTGTCCCAGCTCACCGCCACCGCGGTCGGGGCGACCGCCGCCCTGGAGCCCCAGGAGAGCGCCCACCTGCTCGGGTCCAGCACGCTGCTGGTCCGGTACGGCGAGCGACGGTTCACCTTCGTCCACCACTCGGTACGCGAGTGGCTCATCGCCAACTACCTCGCCGGTCAGCTCACGGCCGGCGGTGGTGCCGCCCCCGGGCTGGTCGGACGGTTCATGCCCCCACTCATGATCGACTTCCTGGTCGGTCTGGCCGGCCGCGACGTCATGCGCGAGTGGGCGGAGCAGACCCTGGCCGGCCGGACCACCGCGCGCGGGGTGGGACGCAACGCGGTCGAGGTCCTCCGGCACCTGCGGGTGGCCACCTCGTCGCCACTGCACATGCCCGGCTTCGACCTGCGCGGCGAGGACTTCTCCGCCCGGTTCCTGGCGGGCGCCGACCTCACCGGCGCCGACCTGACCGGCGCCCGGCTGGTCGGCGCGAACCTGACCGGGGCCAACCTCACCGAGGCCAACCTCACCGGAGCCCGTCTGGACCGGGCGGCGCTGCGCGACGCCGACCTGACCGAGGCCGACCTGACCGGCGCGAGGATGCTCGGCACGGACCTGACCGGCGCGGTGTTGACCAACGCGCGGCTGCGCCGGGCCGCGCTGGTGGCGACCACCGGGGCCAGCGGCGAGGCGCTGCACGGCGTCGACACGCTCGGCGCCGCATTGCCCGACTGCGCCGCCGCCGAGCCGCAGATCGCCTCCTCCGCCGTCGTGCACGCGGTCGCGGTGGCCTTCGGGGTGCGGCTGCTGGCCGGTGGCGGCGAGGACGGCGTCGTCCGGGTGTGGGACGCCAGCAACGGGACCCCGCTGCGGGTGCTGACCGGGCACACCGGGACGGTGCGGGCCGTCGCCTACCCGGCCGACGGCCGGCACCTGGCCAGCGCCGGTGACGACGAGACCATCCGGATCTGGGACACCACCACCGGCCGCACCGTCCACACCCTCACCGGACACACCGGCCGGATCCGCACCCTCGCCTACAGCCCACACGGCCGGCACCTGGCCAGCGCGGGCGACGACGAGACCATCCGGATCTGGGACACCACCACCGGCCGCACCGTCCACACCCTCACCGGACACACCGGCCGGATCCGCACCCTCGCCTACAGCCCACACGGCCGGCACCTGGCCAGCGCGGGCGACG
>NZ_BSTB01000018.1:0-71365 GCF_030269285.1 Micromonospora sp. NBRC 101691 | reverse complement strand
GACGACGAGACCATCCGGATCTGGGACACCACCACCGGCCGCACCGTCCACACCCTCACCGGACACACCGGCACCATCCACGCCGTCGGCTACGCGCCGTCGGGCGACCGGATAGCCAGCGCCAGTGACGACCGGCGCGTCCACGTGTGGGACGTGGCCACCCGCTCCATCGCGCACACCATGACCGGCCACACCGGCTGGATCCGGGCCCTGGCCTTCTCGCCGGAGGGGCGACGGCTGGTGAGTGCCGGCGACGACGGCACCATCCGGGTCTGGGACGGAGGCACCGGTCAGGCCCTGCACACCCTCACCGGCCATACGGGAACCGTCCATGCCGTGGCCTACTACCAGGACGGTCGACACCTGGCCAGCGCGGGCGACGACGAGACCGTGCGGGTCTGGGACACCGCCGACGGCAGGCTGTCGCGCACCCTCCGGGGCGGCGGCGGTGACTCCCGTGCGCTGTGCTTCCCGCCCGGCAAGGGTGACGCGTGGCTGGCGGTCGGCTCGGGCGACGGCGCGGTGCGGATGTGGAGCCCCGTGGTCGGCGACCAGCCCCGTGTCCTGTCCGAGCCCGGTGGTCCGGACACCGCCGTCACCGCCCTCGCCGTCTCCACCGACGGTCGCTATCTCGCCTGCGCCGCCCAGGACGGCGGCATCCGGGTCTGGGACCCCGCCACAGCGGACGTCGAGGCGACCCTGACCGGGCACGTCGGCGCGGTGCGCGCGATCGCCTTCGAGCCCGGTGGACGTCATCTCGCCAGCGCCGGGATCGACGGCACGATCCGGATGTGGGACGTCGCCGGCCAGGGTCCGGTCCGGGCCCTCGCCGGACGGTACGGCGGGGTCACCGCCATCGCCTTCTCCCCGGACGGGCACCACCTGGCCAGCGCCGGCACGGACGGTACCGTCCGGGTCTGGCATCTCGCCACCGGCCGGCGGCAGGTCATGGCCGGGCACGCCAACGCGGTCCGGGCGATCGCCTTCTCCCCCGACGGGCGTCACCTGGCCAGCGCGGACGAGGACGGAACGATCCGGATCCGGGGCGTCGACGCCGCGGTGCCGCCGCGTGCCCTCGCCGGACACGAGGGCGCGGTCACCGCCATCGCCTTTTCCCCGGACGGGCACCACCTGGCCAGCGCCGGCGCCGACGGCGCCATCCGGATCTGGGCCACCGCCACCGGTCGGCTCACCCACACGATCACCGGTCACGCCGGCTGGATCTGCTCGCTGGCCTACACCCCGGACGGGCGTCACCTGGCCAGCGCTGGCGGTGACCGGGCCGTCCGGTTCTGGGACACCACTCGCACCGGGCCGCACGCGGTGCTCGTACCGCTGGCCGCCGGCGGCTCGGCCGTCCTGCTCGACGACCAACGGTACGTCCTGGCGGGGCAGCCGCACGGCGAGTACTGGTACGCCATCGGCATGTGCCGGTTCGAGCCGGGCGAACTCGACCCGTACGTTCCGGCGCTACGGCCGGTTCCCGCCGGCGGGCGGCTCTGGTGAACGGGCGTCCCCACGCTGCTCCGGGCCGCCCTGCCCGGCAGCGAGCCGGTCGAGGTGGTCCCGCACCCGGCGGGCAGTGGACCGGACCTCCACCGGCAGGGCCGGGTCGGCCAGCACCGCCCGCGCCCACCGGCGGGCGGTGCCGTGCCCGGCCAGGTCGCACAGGAACTCCACCCCCAGCGGGGACAACTCCCGGCGCAGCAGCCCGCGCACCCGGCCGGTGGGGTGCTCCGGGTCCAGGTGGTCGGCGATCTCCCGGGCGACCAGCCACTCCAGGACCGAGTGGTCGACGAAGTGGAAGCGGTACGCCGCGTCGCGTACCAGCAGCGTCCCGGCGCCCAGCAGTCGTGCGGTCTCCCGGCGACCAGACGACCCGGCGCCACGGGCGGCACCGAGCCGGGTCAGGATGTCCGCCGCCGCGCCGAGCGCGTCCGCGCCGAGCGCCGGCTCGCCCGACTCCCACAGCCGCCGGGCCAGATACCTCGCCGCGCGCTCCAGGTCGTCGAGAGGCGTCAGGCCGAGGGCGTCGCCGACGCCGCCACGCCTGCGTTCCCCGTCGAGCCACTCGCTGATCAGCCGCCGGTAGAGGTCCGCCACGGTCACCTGACCGCCACCCGACGCGGCCGCGCGCAGCCGCTGCTCGTCGATGTCGGCGATGAAGGCGAGCATCCGCGGGTTGCGGGCCATTCCGGGCAGACCCCCGATCCTTTCCAGCAGTTCCAGCCGGGCTCGCGCCCGTTCCGGAGCGCCGAGCCGCCGGGTCAGGAAGTCGCGCGTCCGCTCCCGGTCCAGGCCGACGAGCCGTACCCAGCGGACCGCCGCGCCAGCCGGGTCACCGGTGGCGTACGGGCCGAACGCGTCGGCGAGCAGGTCGGCGTCCCGGCTCACCAGGATCACCTTTCCCCGGCCGGGTCCGGTCCGCGCCCCGGCCTCCCAACCGGCCACCCAGTCCCGCAGCCGGTCGTCGGTGCTGCGGGCGGCAAGGTCGTCGAGTCCGTCGCACAGCAGCGCGACGCGCCCCTCGCGCAGGAGGTACCGGCTCCGGTCCAGGTCGACCCGGCGGATGCCGCCCCGGGAGAGGTGGATCGCCACCAGTTCGTCCAGGCCGACGCGCCAGTCCAGGCTCCGCAGGTCCACCAGGACCGGCACCACCGGATCACGGTCGGCGTGCAGTCGGCGCGCCAGCTCCCGTAACAGGAACGTCTTGCCACTTCCCGATGCGCCCAGCACCGCGATCAGCTGCCCCTCGGGGGCGGCCAGCCAGCCGCGGAGGCGGGTCAGCAGGTCGGGTGCGGGCTCGGCCGGGTCCGGGTCGCCGGGAGCGGACGACACGGCGGCCGGATCGACCAGGACGTGGGGCTGCGGAACGTACCAGGTGGCCGGGAACGCCGGGTCGTCGGCGAGCGAGGCCGCCTGGGCCTCGGCGTACCAGAGCACGTCGTCGCCGAGCTCGAAGTCGGCGAAGCCGACCAGCCGCACACCCTGGCCGAGGGCCCGCTCCCGGAGTTCGGGGTCGCTCGGTGCCGATCGGCAGACCAGCGTGGCGTCGCGGTGCGGGCCCGCCGGCCGGACCACGTCGTCCAGGAAACGCCGCACGGTCTCCGCGCGCGGCTCGCCGTCGTACACGCCGATCCGGTACGGAGCGGAGAGGTGGCCGCCGTCCGGCGAGACCACCAGGTAGCCGGAAACGGGCGCGTCGCGGCGTGCGCCCGGCCACCGGTGCTCCGCGACGGCCGCACCCGGCGTGCGGGCCCGGTACGCCCGGGCCACCCGGGCCACCAGGTCGGTCCGGGTCGCGTCGGTCAGGTCGTCGACGTCGGCCGCGGCGTTCGCACCGGAGTCACCGACCTCCGGCGGCCACCAGTGGTCGCCGAAGGCGTACGAGACCTCCGGCGCGCGGCCCGGTCGACCGCCGTGGCCGCGTGGCAGCACGCGCAGCGTTCCCGGCCGCAGGTCCACCAGCTGGTGGTGGTACCCGCCGGCCACCTCCGTCCGGTCTCCGGCCGCCGGCGACCCGGGAACGTCCGCGTCCGGCAGACCGACCGCCGGCACCCCGGTCAGGCCGATCTCGCGTACGCCGCCCCGGTGGCCGTGCAGCACCACGTCGAGCTGGGGTGCCAGCAGGCGGGTGAACACGTCGGCGTCGCGCAGTCCCGTGTCGTCCGCGCCACCGGTCGGGTCGTGGTGCAGGACACCGACCCGCAGCCAGCCGCGAGGTCCGTAGTCGCGCAGCCGGTCGGCGAACCACCGCAGCTGGGCGCCGCCGAGCCGGCCGAACCGCTCGCCGGGCAGGTGGCTCACGGACATGGTGGAGTTCAGCACGGCGACCACCGTGCGCGCGGCGGGGAGTGGGAACAGTTGCCAGGGCTGGTGCGGCTGGAACGCCGACGCGCCGGGCAGCCGGGCGGTCAGCTCGGCGAACGGTTCCCACTTCGGCCAGTACGGCGGGACCGGCTCCGCGCCGTCGGCCGCCCGGTCCAGAAAGTGGGCCCGGCACCTTCCCTCGTTGACGTCGGACAGGCCGGGGACGACGACCGTCCGGCCGGTGGGTACGCCCAGCCGCGTCCGCAGGTCCTCCAGCAGTCGGTACGCCACCTGGTACTCCGCCGGTGTGGCCCGCTCGGTCAGACCGGCCGTAACGACGATCAGGTCCGGAGTGGTCCGGTCCCGGCGGCATGTCGCCACCAGGTCGTCGAGCAGGACCGGGCCGAACCGTTCCGACGCGGCCCCGGAACTGCCCGGGTCACCCGTCCCGTCCGGGTCGTCCGCGTGGACGCCGGCCGGACCGTCTGCCCTGTCCGGTGTCGATCCGGTCAGGTGCAGGATCGTCAGGTGGCCGGGCACGGCCGCCCCCGGACCGGGCCGCGTCCGCCGTTCCGGGGCATCCGTCGACGGCCCCGGACCGCCCACCGGTTCCGCGTCACCTGCCGCGCCCGCGCGTCCGGCGAGCCTGCGCAGCACCTCGGCGCGGATCTGCGCGAACGGCTGGCGCAGCGCCGGGACCGTCAGCCCGCCCACCGGAGCCGACACCACCGCGGTGAACGACGCCCCGGCGCGTTCCAGGTGCCGCTCCACGAAACCGGACACGTCGGCGAGCACCCGACCGGCCTCCGCCCGGTGCAACGTGCCCAGCAGCACCTGGCGTACGCCCGGCTGGAACTCGAAGTGCTGCTCGTCGTCCGCCACGCCACCGAGGGACACCGGTGTGAGCAGCCCCCCGTACAGCACCTCGGCCAGGTGGGACGGGCCGGCGCGGGGCACCATCACGGCCTGCACGACGCGGATCACCGCGAGGTTGAGTGGGACCGCGGCCGACAGGTACCGGGCGAGTTGGTACGCCGGGACGGACGCCCCGGCCCGGAACTCCCGGACCCGCCGCTCCGGAGCAGGGTCGGCCGGCGGTCGCGCGGTCCCGTCCGGATCCTCGCCACCCACCGGAGGGTCGGCGACGGTCGCACCGGCGGGTGTGGCGATCGCGTCGATGCCGCCGGCCGTCCGGCCGGCGACCATGTTCGCCCAGGGACGTAGCCAGCGCGGGTCGAGTTCCAGGACCGGCACCGGCCCGCTGTGTTCCGGCAGGCCACGGCGCCGCCAGGCGGAGGTGAACCGGTAGGACGCGCTCGGCGCGCCGGCGCGCGGAGCGGACAGCCGGCCGGGAACGGGGTCGAGACCGGTACGCGGCCACAGCCGCTCCGGCAGCGGCTGGAGGACCGCCACGGGTGCGCGGCGGGCCCAGTGCCCCAGTACCCGGGACATCTCGCCGTCGTGCCAGGGGCGGCTGACGCAGTCGCTGAGCACCAGGAGCAGGTGGTCGCCGGTCAGGTCGGTCAGGCTCAGCGGTGAGCGCGGCGCGGCCGACGGGTCCGGTCGGGCGGGCCGGGCGCGTGGGGTGACGCCCATACTCCCGCCGGGCCGCAGGCCCAGGTGCACCACCCGGATCGTCCGGAACGCCCCGAGCCGTTCCAACAGGGTGCGAACCTCGTGCCCCAGGCGTGCCCAGACCCCGTCGACGGAGCTGCGGTCCAGCACGAGGGTGAGGTGCAGCCAGCGGTCCGTCGCCGGCTGCCAGACCGGCGTCCACAGCCGACGTTCGGCGATCTGGCACGCGGTGGCCACCTCGTCGATGGTGCCGCCGTGGCCGGACCGGACGCGCCGTTTCAGCGGGCGCAGCGCGCGCAGGACCTGTCCGCCGTTCGGCAGCGCGCTGGCGGTGGGCACCGACAGCGGCCAACCGGGCACCGCCGGCACGCTCGGTCCGCCGTCGGCGCCGACCCGGCCGGCGGGGATGCCGGAACCCCGCGGTGCCGGTCCATGCGCCCCGGGGCCGGCCGGTTCGCCCGGCGCGCCGGTCACCCGGTCGGCCGCGCCCGACGGTGGGCTCTCGCCCGTGGCCACCGGCAGCCGCAGGTCGACCGGCTCCGGGCCGGAGGGCCGGGACGGGGACGAACCCGGCCCGGAGCTCGCCACCGGGCCGGGTCCCTGATTGTCCGTCGGCACGCCGGCAGAGCCACCGACGGCCGGGGCGGGTGCCCGCCCGGCCACGTCCACCTGCAGGGCCAACCAGATCGCCTCGGCGAGTTCGGCCGGGGTCAACCGAACGCCGGCGGCGGCGAGGACGGCGAGCAGACGGTCGATCCGCGCGGTCACCCCGAACCGCTCAGCTCGCGCAGGACCACGTCGACCAGTTCGTCCCGGTCGGGCCGACCGTCACCGCTGGCCCGATGGAGCAGGTACACCGCGTTGAGCAGTTGGTCGGTGGCCAGCTGTCCCTGTTCGCGGCGGGCCAGGAAGTCCTCGATGAGGTCAGCCGCCTCGGCGAGCGCGTCGTCCCCCAGGTGCGCCCGGACGATCGCCGCGATCCGCCGCTCGTCCGGCTGGGCGAGGTCCAGCTGCACGCAGCGGCGCAGGAAGGCCGGCGGGAACTCGCGCTCCCCGTTGCTGGTCAGGACGATGAACGGGAACTCCCGACAGCGGACACGCCCGTCGTTCACGGTCACCGGATCGCCGTTGTCCGCCGGGCGCACCCGGACCTGCGGGACGAGGTCCGCGATCCGTTGTAGTTCCGGGACGGCGTACTCGCCCTCCTCGAACACGTCGAGGAGCTCGTTGGGCAGGTCGATGTCGCTCTTGTCGATCTCGTCGACGAGCAGCACACGGGGCGACGCGTACGGGGCCAGGGCGGTGCCGAGCGGGCCCAGCCGCAGGAACCTGCCGATGTCGACGGGACCCCAGCGAGCCGGGTCCGGGGCGTCCGCGTCGTCCGGCTCGGGCACGACCGGAGCGGCTCCGGAGGTCGGCAGGCCGGCCTGGCGGGCGTTGGCCTCCTCGATCCGGCCGACCGCGTCGTACTGGTAGAGACCCGAGGTCAGCGTGGACCGGCTGGTGATCGACCAGCGCAGTACCGGGCCCAGCCGCAACTCGTGCGCGACGGCATAGGCCAGGGTGGACTTGCCCGTGCCGGGATGGCCGGTGACCAGCAGTGGACGGCGCAGGTGGAGCGCGACGTTGACCAGCCTGACCGTGTCCTCGTCGGCCTGGTAGGGCACGGTCCTGGTCCGGTACGGGAGCTTGCGCCCCACCGGCGCGTCGCGGTCCAACGGGGTCAGCGGCTCCCCGTCGAACACCCGCCACGGTGGCGGTTCCGCCCGCCGCAGGATCCGGTCGTCGTCGCGGTCCGCGACGCCGGTGCCTCGATAGATCAGGAACTCACCCACTGGTCCGCTCCCTGCGTCGGTGGCGTCATCCGTGGCCGTGGCAGCCGGCGGCCCGGGTCGTCCCACAGCAGGACGACGTCGTGCCCGCACTCGGGATGCCCGTCGGCGCCGGCCCGGTTGCGCAGCCGCATGATCCGCTCCGGGACGTCCTCCCGTCCGGCCCTGCGTAACTCGGCCGCGACCGCTTCGGCGAGCCGGCTGCCCGGGCAGTCCCGGTGTGCGGTCTCGGGCCGCCCGGTGCACCCGCGTCGACGCCACACCATGATCGGGATGCCGCAGTGGAGGCCCACTTCGAGCGCCCCGCGTGCGGGCACCTCCTGCGGTGAGCACGGCAGCACGAGCGCGCCCAGCGTGGGTTCGAGCTGGAACCAGGCGTGCAGGGCCCGGTGCTCCCGGCGTTCGGCACAGGAGACCGTGGTGAGCACCGCGCCGACGTCCTGGCCGTCGAGGGCCTTCCAGCGTCGCCGCCAGGCACCGAGGCGGTCGTCGTCCTCGTCGAAGCGCTCCAGCTCGCGGACCACCACGGGGTTCGTCTGCCCGATGACCGACCAGGGGTTACGGTCCGGAGCCTCCAGCCAGTGGTCGACGTCCTCGTCGAGAAGGTGGTGCGGAAGCACGAGTTCGATCAGGGGACGGGGCCCGTCGTCGGATCCGCCACGGGCCAGTTCCGGTAACCGGGCCCGCAGGTGCCGGCGCAACTCGTCCAGCGACCGGTCGGGGCCGTCCGTGGCGATCGGCGTGACGTCGTCGTGGTCGTCGTAGCGCCACAGTTCGCAGCGGTACCGCTGCCGGTCCTGACCGGCCGGACGGACGTACACCAGCACCGACGGTCTCCGGGCGGTCTCCGCGTCCGGGCCGCCGGTCCGTCCGGCCGCCAACCGGGTCGCCACCTCGTCCCGGTCCCGGACGGCCTGGGGAGACAACCGCGCCCACACCCGCAACGCCTCGGCGACGGACTGGTCGGCGACGCCGAAGGACATGTCGATCGCGTACGCCAGCACGTGCGGGAAACCGTCCTCGGCCGGTAGCAGCCCGGCCAGCTCGCTGACCACGTCGCCGTGGTCGTGCAGGGGGTGCCGGGGTGGCACCGCCAGCTCGCCGGCCACCGCCCGGTACGCCGTGAGGTGCTGGTCGTGGTCGGCCGCCGGGAGCCCGGCGAGTATCGCGCGCAGCTCCCGCTCGGCCCGACGACCGACCGACCCCGCCGGTCCCGGAAGGTCGTCGGCCAGGCTGGTCCAGCGCCGGTTGCGTCGGTGGTGGGCGTCGTGCTCCCGGCGCAGCCGCCGGTACGGGGCCGGTTCCATGATCTCCCGGAGGGCCCGTACCGGAACGGCGACACCGCCCGAGGGCTGCCCCGACCGCCGGGTCGCCTTGGTGACACCGCACACGCCACCGGTCTCGGCGTTGAGCACCGGCGCGCCGGACATCCCCGGGGCCACCTCGTCGCCGGTCAGGCGGATCATGTCCTCGTAGTCGCCGCCGTGAGCGAACCACCCCGAGGTCCGACCGACCTGCGGACCGTACGTCCGGGCGTGCCCGACGACGACGAGCCGCGCCGACATGGCCGGCAGGTGGTCGTCCAGCCACACCGCCGGGTGACCGCCGGACGGCACGGCCACCTCGACGACCGCCAGGTCCGGGTACGGCGCGATGCCGCGGCCGCTCAGGGTGGAGGCCCAGGCGACGGTGCCCGACAGGGCGGAGTTCCGCCATTCGACCGTGACCCGGTCTCCGGTCGCGCCGGCCACGTGGGCACAGGTGGCCACCAGGCCGGGGCCGATGAAGAAGCCGCTTCCCTCACCACGCCCGGAAACCAGCACCAGGCAGGCCTTCAGCAACGTGGTCAGCTGGTCGGTGGGATCCGGCACGCCCATGTCGTCACACGCGTTCTGCGGCCGACGGTTCCGTGCCCTGGTCGTCGTCCTCCGGTCCCCAGCTCATCGTCACCTTGACGGCGGTCTTTCCCCCGAGCCCACCGAGCGCGGCGACCAGGCCCCGTTCCCCGACCGCCAGCTCGACGCCGAGCTCGACGGTCAGCCGGTCCGGCCTGGCGTGCCGCAGTCCGGCGGTCACCCCGGAACTCACCCACTCGACGATCTCGGCCAGCCCGGGAAGCTGGGCGAAGCGCTCGCCGAAGCCCACGTCGCGGGATTCCTGCTCCGGCTCCACGGTGACCCACATGGAGCGTCCGGAGGGAAGTTGGACCTCGATCAGCTCGCGCACGCGTGCTCCTCCGTCCCGAAGCGGTGACTCTTCGTGCAACGGTAGTGCCACCGGGACTCCGGAAGAAGAGCCGATCTCGGATGCGCCCGGTCCGTCCACCAAGGTACGAATGGCCCTCCACGACCGCCGCCGGCTCGGCGCCCGTGGGGCGCCGCAGCGCCCCACGGGCGCCCGCGCGCGACCGTTCACGCAGCTCAACAAGGGTCGATCGACGACCGCAGGTGAGGTTCACCGGATCCCGCCCGCTAAGGTAAGGCGGCCCTAACCTCGTTCGTGGGAGACCCGTGACCGCCCTCGTCAGCCCGCCGGCCGCCGCCGGCCACCGCAGCGGCGCCCGGAGTGGCCGCCGTCTCGCGGTCACCCTCGCGGCCGGCGTCGTGCTGCTCGTCGCCGTGCTGGCCAGTTTCGCCCTCGGCAGCCGCCCGCTCGGCGTGGACCAGGTGTGGCACGCGCTGGTCGCCCCGGACGGCGGCGAGGCGAGCACCATCGTCCGCGAGCTGCGCATGCCGCGTACCGCGCTCGGCCTCGCTGTCGGCCTGGCGCTCGCGGTGGCCGGGGTGCTCCTCCAGGCGCTCACCCGTAACCCGCTCGCCGAGCCCCGGATCCTCGGCATCAGTGCCGGCGCGTCGTTCGGCGTGGTGCTGGCCATCTCCGTGTTCGGGGTCGGCACGCTCGCCGGATACGTGTGGTTCGGCATCGGCGGCGCGGTGCTCGCCGGGTTGCTGGTCCTCGCCGTCGCGGCCCGCGCCCGGGAGGGCGCCAGCCCGGTCACCCTGGCGCTGGTCGGCGCGGCCCTGGACGCGAGTCTCGCCTCCGTGGTGTACGCGCTGCTCAGCATCGACGCCCGGACCTTCGAGGAATACCGGTTCTGGGTGGTCGGCGGGCTCGCCGGGCGGGACCTCTCCGTCGCCGCACAGGTCCTTCCGTTCGTGCTGGCCGGGCTGGCGCTGGCGGCCCTGGTCGCCCGGGGCCTGGACGCGCTGGCCCTCGGCGACGACGTGGCCCGGGGCCTGGGTCACCGGATCGGCCTGGTCCGCGTCGGCGGAGGCGCGGCCGCCGTGCTGCTGACCGGGGCCGCCGTCGCCGCCGCCGGGCCGATCGCGTTCGTCGGGCTGGCCGTGCCGCACCTGGCCCGGGCCCTGGTGGGCGCCGACCACGGGTGGACCCTCACGGTCTCCGCACTGCTCGGGCCGGCGTTGCTGCTCGGCGCCGACGTCGTCGGCCGGCTGGTCGCCCCGCCCGGGGAGATACCCGCCGGCATCGTCACCGCCCTGATCGGCGCGCCCCTGCTCGCCGTCCTGGTCCGCCGCGCCCGGTTGGTGACCGCGTGACCGCCGCCGCCGAGCGCGCCGGGCAGGGCTCCGCCGCGCCGTACGCCACCCGCCGGCTGCCCGGCCGCTGGCTGCTGCGGGCCGGACCGGTGGGAGTGCAGGTACGACGCCGCTCGGTGCTGGTCGCCGCCGCGTTGACCGCGCTGCTGGCGGTCGCCATGCTGCTGAGCCTCTCCGTCGGCACCCCGTACGTCGCCGCGCCCGACGTCCTGCGGGCGCTCTCCGGCGCCGGGACCCCGTACGACCTGGTCGTCCTGGAGCTGCGGTTGCCCCGGCTCGTGCTGGCGGCGGTGGCCGGCGCGGCGTTCGGGGTGGCCGGCACGCTGATCCAGAGCGTCTCCCGCAACCCCCTCGCGAGTCCGGACGTCATCGGCATCACCCAGGGGGCGGGGCTCGCCGCGACCATCGCCCTGACCGGTGGCGCGGCGGCCGTGCTGGTCGCCCCGGCGGCGCTGACCGGCGGCCTGGTCGCCGCCGCCCTGGTGCTCGCCCTCGGCGCCCGGCACGGACTCGCCGCCCAGCGGTTCGTGCTGGCCGGTGTGGCGGTCGCCTTCGCCCTGCGGGCGCTGACCGAGGTGGTCATGCTCACCGCCGACCCGATCGACGGGCTGCGCGCGCAGGTCTGGCTGATCGGCACGCTCGCCGGCCGGGGCTGGACGGAGACCGCCTGGATCGCCGCCACGCTGCTCGTCCTGCTGCCGGTGCTGCTCTGGGCCGGCTGGGCGCTGAACAGCACCTCGCTGGACGACGACACCGCCCGGGGCATCGGGCTGCGTCCGGTGGCCCGCCGGATCGGGCTCGCCGGCACCGGTGTGCTCTGCGCCGCGATGGTGACCGCCCAGGTCGGCGCGGTGGACTTCGTCGCCCTGGTCGCGCCGCAGGTGGCGCGGCGGCTGGTGCGGGCGGACCGGCCCCCGCTGCTGTGTTCCGCGCTGTTCGGCGCCCTGCTGCTGGTTCTGGCCGACCTGGCGGCCCGGCGACTCTTCGCGCCCACCCAGCTGCCGGCCGGTGTGCTGACCGCCGCGATCGGCGGCCCCTACCTGATCTACATGCTGCTGCGGGGCCGCCGGAGGTCGCGGTGACCACCGCGGGTGACCGACGTCCCGCCACACCCCCATCCCCACGAGGAGGCGTGATGCTCTCCACCCGCGACCTGGTCGCCGGCTACGACGAGCGGACCGTGCTGGACGGGCTGGACCTGGACCTGCCCGCCAACGCCTTCACGGTCGTCGTCGGGCCGAACGCCTGCGGCAAGTCGACCCTGCTGCGGACGATGGCCCGGCTGCTCACGCCACGGCGGGGCACCGTGCTGCTCGACGGCGCCGCCATCCGGGAACTGCCCACGAGGGAGGTGGCCCGCCGACTCGGTGTGCTGCCGCAGAGCCCGCTGGTGCCGGAGGGCGTCACCGTGGCAGACCTGGTCGGTCGCGGACGGCAGCCGTACCAGCGCTGGTGGCGGCAGTGGTCGGAGCAGGACGCCGCTGCGGTGGACCGGGCGATGGCGCTGGCCAACGTCGCCGACCTCGCGACCCGGCCGGTGGACTCCCTCTCCGGCGGCCAGCGGCAACGGGCGTGGATCGCGATGACCCTCGCCCAGGACACCGAGGCGCTGCTGCTGGACGAGCCGACCACCTTCCTCGACCTGGCCCACCAGGTGGAGGTCCTGGACCTGCTGCACCGGCTACGCGTCGAGCGCGGCCGCACGGTCGTCGCCGTGCTGCACGACCTCAACCAGGCCGCCCGCTACGCCGACCACCTGATCGCGATGCGGTCCGGTGCCGTGGTGGCGGCCGGGCCGCCCCGGGAGATCCTCACCGCGGACCTGGTCCGCGAGGTGTTCGGGCTCGACTGCGTGGTCGTGCCCTGTCCGGTCACCGGCGCTCCGCTGGTGGTGCCCGCCCTGACCACTCCCACGCTGGCCGTCGCTGCCGGCGCCTCGGCCGCCGGATCGTCCGGCGCCGTACCCGTCGCCGGCGAGGAGGCTCTCGCCGGCTCGTACCCCTCGGAAGGAACCTGATGCGTCGTCTCGTCGCCGCTCTCGCCGCGGCCGCCGCCCTCGGCGTCGGACTCACCGCCTGTGGTGAGAGCGACCCGGTCGCCGACACCGCCGGCGGCCAGACGCGGGAGATCACCCACGTCATGGGCACCACCAAGGTCCCGGTCGAACCCAAGCGGGTCGTCGTCCTCGACACAGACAAGATCGACACCGCGTTGACACTCGGTGTCACACCGGTCGGCGCCGCCACCGCCGGTGAGGCGAGGAGCTGGCCGACCTACTTCGGCGAGGAGAAGCTCGCCGGCATCAAGGAGGTCGGTGTCCTCACCGAACCCGACCTGGAGGCGATCACCGCGCTCAAGCCCGACCTCATCCTCGGCAGCAAGTTCCGCCAGGAGAAGTTCTACGACGAGCTGAGCGCCATCGCGCCGACGGTCTTCACCGAGATGGTCGGCATCACCTGGAAGGAGAACTTCCTCTTCGACGGCGCGGCGCTCGGCAAGGAGCAGCAGGCCAAGGACCTGCTCGCCCAGTACGAGGCACGGGCCGAGAAGTTCGGCGCCGACCTCGGCGACGCCGCCACCCGCCGGATCTCCATCGTCCGGTTCATGCCGACCGAGATCCGCGTGTACGGACCCGACTCGTTCTCCGGCATCGTCATCGGCGACACCGGCCTGGGTCGGCCCGAGCGGCAGCTGCTCGCCGGCAAGGAGGACAAGCGGATGGACCGGGTGAGCCCCGAGCGGGTCAGCGAGGTCGACGGCGACGTCATCTTCGTGACCGCGTACGGCCAGAAGGGCACCACCGAGCAGACCAAGATCACCGGCGGTACGCTCTGGAAGGGCCTCTCGGCCGTCAAGGCCGGCAAGACGTACGTGGTCTCCGACGAGGTCTGGATGACCGGCATCGGCGTCGGCGCCGCCAACGCGATCCTCGACGACCTCCAGAAGCACCTGGCTGCCTGACCCCGGCGCCACGCACCGACCCGTGGTGGCCCTCCGGTTCCCGTGCCGGCCGGGCCACCACGGCTGCGTCCCGGCCCTGGTCGTCCGTGGCGCCGCTTCGGCTGACCCACGGCCGTGAACGGCTGGAGCCCCGGTCCGGGGCCGCGCCCCGCTGACCGGCACGGACCACGACCACGCGAACACGGCGGCGCGGCACTGCCGGCCGGCGGGGTCACGCGGTGTCTACCGGTCCATGGGTGAAGCGCGCGACGAAGGCGCGCTGGGTGTCGTTGAAGCCGGGGTCCTGGTAGTCCGCGAAGAGCGCACCGAGCCGGGACGCCTCGGAGGAGGCGAAGCGGCTGTCCTCCAGGTGTCCGAACGTACGCTGGTAGTCCGCGAAGAGCTGGTCGACCTCGGCGTCCGGCGTCTCGGCGTCGAGCGCGCCGAACCGGTTCGCCAGGGCGGTGGCCGCCGGTAGCAGGTCGGGGTGGACGAGCGCCGTGACGAACTCCGTCAGGGCCCGCCTGCCGTCCTCGTCGAGGGTGTGGTGGACGAGGGTCATCAGTTCCCGGTCCTGCTGGGCGGCGGCCGGTGTCACGCCCGGCTGGGCGCTCGTGATCGCGACGAGATCGGCCAGTTCCGGTGGTGTGTCCGGACTCGCTCCCGCCGCGCGGAGCCGGGCGATGGCCTCCCGGCGGGCGGTGAGCCGCTCGATCTGCGCGGCCAGCTCACCGTCCAGTTGGTCCAGGACGGAGCCGGCGCGGTCGGGCGCGGCGAGCAGCGGCGGGATCTCGTCGAGCGACAGGCCGAGATCGGTCAGGCGGCGGACGCGCAGCAGCAGGATCAGGTCGTGCACGGTGTACGCCCGGTAGCCGTTCGCGCGCCTCCTGGGCTCGGGAAGCACCCCGACCCGGTGGTAGTGCCGCAGGGTGCGGACGCTGACTCCGGCCAGTCGCGCGATCTCACTGCTGGTCATGGTGCTGCCGCCTCCGCTTCCAGACTACGCGGTCGTCCACTGCCGGAGTCCGGCCGTTCCAGGTCGCGCAGGGGCCTCGCCCACAACGCGACGACGCCGGTGGCGGTCCACACGGCGGCAAGGGCGATCGCGGCCGTGCCCGCCCCGGCCGTCTCGGTGAGGATCGCGGCGGCACCGATGCCGAGGGCGGGCGCGAGGGTGAGGATCGCGTTCTGGGTGCCCAGGACGCGCCCCTGCGTGCCCTCCGGGATCCGCTCGACCATGAGCACGCCCAGCAGGCTGCCGCAGAGCCCGTTGCCGAGACCGACCACGGCCGCAGCGGCGAGGACGACCCACGGGGTGGCGAGGGACGCCATCGCGGCGGCCCCGGCGATGGTGAGGGTGAGACCCACGAGGAACCAGGTCCTCCGGCGGCCGTGGCTTCCGACCGCGGCGTACAGTCCCCCGCCGGCCAGGAGGCCGAGAGCGAGCGCGCTGAGCACGAGGCCCAGCAGCTCCGGCCGGGCGATCACGGTGAAGTGGACCGGCAGCACCAGTGCCTGGAAGCCGCTCAGTACCAGCACCAGCACCGTGCTGACGGCGGTGGTCGCCAGCAGGAAGGGTGACCGGAGCAGCATGTGCCATCCGTCCCGCAGGCGCACGCGTCCGGTCCCCGGAGTGGACGCGGCGGTCGCGCCGACCCCGTGCGGGATGGTCATCGTGACGAGGGCGGCCGCCGCGGACGTCGCCGCGGTGACCCAGAGGATCGCCGGCCCGTCGATGATCGCGATCATCGCGCCGGCCACTGCGGGGCCGACCAGCAGGACCACCGCGCCGAGGGCCTCCCGCAGGCCCAGCAGCCGTTCCACGCTCATCCCGCCGGCCCGGGTGATCGCCGGGAGCATCGCCTCCCGCGCGGTCAGGCCGGGCACGTCGCCGAACGACCCGACGACGGCGAACAGGACGAACCATCCCAGGGCCAGCCCCACCGTCGCGTCCAGCACCGGCAGCGCGGCGACCGACAGCGCGGAGACCAGATCGGTGAGCACCGACGCGGTCCGCCGGTTGATCCGGTCGATCACCATACCCATGAGCAGGCCGGCAAGCGCCGCCGGCAGCGCCGAGGCCACCGCGACGGTCCCGGCGGCCAGGGCGCTTCCGGTGCTCTGCAGGACGATCAGCGGCAGGGCGACAGCGGCGACGGAGTTGCCGAGCAAGGACAGGACATACGAGGCGAGATACGCCGACGACGTGCGGTTCACCCGGCCATCGGAAACCATGACGTCGCGTCGGGGTCAACCACCGCTCGCGCGCACGCTCCTGCGCCGCAGGTGGTGCGGCCACCGCGCCGGCGGCGCGGGATCCGCCCGTCCTCTTGCCATATCAACAATCACCTCTTTATTCTCGCTGGGAAGGAAAGCGCTTTCCGGTAGCACACGGATCGTCCCATCCGCGTGCCGAGCGCGACATCTGCGACACCTGCGGCACCTACCGCACCGACCACCACGACAAAGGCGAGGCGAGATGAGACGACCAGTCGCACTGCGACTTTCCGCGGCACTGGCCACGACGGCCGTCGGGGCCGCGATCTGTGTGGCCCTGCCGATCCCCCAGGCATCGGCGGCGACCGGCAGCGCCACCGGGTACGCGACCCAGAACGGTGGGACCACCGGCGGCACGGGCGGCCAGACGGTGCGCGCCACCACGGGCACCGCGATCCACACGGCCCTGTGCACCCGGCCCAGCAGCAGCACCCCGATCATCATCCAGGTCGAGGGCACCATCAACCACGGCAACACCAGCAAGGTGTCGGGCGACAGCTGCAACACCGCCGCCGGCGTGATCGAGCTGAAGCAGATCAGCAACGTCACGATCATCGGCGTCGGCAGTGGTGCCGTCTTCGACCAGCTGGGCATCCACATCCGCGACTCCAGCAACATCGTGATCCAGAACGTGACCATCCGGAACGTCAAGAAGTCCGGTTCCCCCACCTCGAACGGCGGCGACGCCATCGGCATGGAGAGCACGGTCCGCAACGTCTGGGTCGACCACGTCACGCTGGAGGCCTCGGGCGGCGAGGACGAGGGCTTCGACGGCCTCTTCGACATGAAGGACAACGTCCAGTACGTGACCCTGTCCTACAGCATCCTGCGCAACTCCGGCCGGGGCGGCCTCGTCGGCTCCAGTGAGAGCGACCGGTCGAACGGCTTCATCACGTACCACCACAACCTGTACGAGAACATCGACTCCCGTACGCCCCTGCTGCGCGGCGGCATCGCCCACATCTACAACAACCACTACGTGAACCTGTACGAGTCCGGCATCAACTCCCGGGCCGGGGCGCGCGCCAAGGTGGACAACAACTACTTCAAGAACTCGAAGGACGTGCTGGGCACCTTCTACACCAGCGAGCGCGGCTACTGGCAGGTCAGCGGCAACACCTTCGACAACGTGACCTGGTCCAGCCCCGGCACCGACAACTACCCGGCCGGCCCCAACCCGCAGTCCAACACCACCGTCAGCATCCCGTACTCCTACCGGCTCGACGGGGCCAGCTGCGTGCCGGACGTCGTGCGGCAGACGGCCGGCGCCAACAAGGGCCTGCGGGTGTCGGACGGCAACTGCACGCCGCAGACCCCGACGCCGGGACCGACCAACCCGACCCCGGGGCCGACCAGCCCGACGCCCGGCCCGACCAGCCCCACCCCGGGCCCGACCAGCCCCACGCCCGGACCGACCAGCGGGACCAACCTCAGCATCGGCGCCGGCTCCGACGGCTCCAGCAAGGCCGACGGGACCAGCTACGGCAACGTGCGGGACGGCAGCCTGAGCACCTACTGGTCGCCGGCCGGCGCGACCGGCTCCATCTCGATCAAGTGGGGTTCCGCCACCCGGGTCGCCCGGGTCGTCGTCCGGGAACCCTCCGGCACCCAGGGCAGCATCGGCTCCTGGCAGCTCCTCAACCACGACACCGGCGCCGTCCTGGCCTCCGGCAGCGGGGCGGGGACCATCACCTTCTCCGCGACCTCGCTGACCAAGATCACCTTCAAGATCAACAGCTCGTCCGGCGCCCCGCGCGTCGCCGAGTTCGAGACCTACGCCGGATAACGGCAGGGTCCGCTGTCCGGTGGGGCCGATAGTCCCTGGCCCCACCGGACAGCGACCGGCCCGGCTACGGCCGCCCGTCGAGGAACATCCGCAGTCGGACCAGGGTCTGCCGGTCGTCGCCGGGGACGTGCCCGTTGACCGCCCGGCAGACCCAACCGAGGCGGAGCGCCACCCGGACCGCAGCCACCAGGTCACCGGCGAAACGCTCAGCGTACGGCCGGAGGTAGGCGTCCCGGAACGGCGCGATGTCGACCGAGTCCTGGACGTCGGCCAGGCCCCACGCCACGCCACCCTCCAGGGTGACGGAGAGGCTGAAGAAGGGGTGCGACACACAGGCGTCGCCCCAGTCCAGCACCAGGTGGCGGCCGTCGCGCACGAACACCTGGGCGTCGTGCAGATCGTCGTGCTGGAGCAGCTCCGGCAGCCCGTACCCGGCGAGTTCGTCACACAGGTCGGTCACCATCGGCACCGCGTCGTGGAAGCGCCGGTCCGCGCCGACCTCGTCGACCAGCCTCGCGTACGCCTTGGGCAGGGTGGCCAGGCGCAGGTCGGGCACCCCGAGCGCGAGCAGGTCGTCGACCTCGTCCGCGAGGTCCAGCTGGACACCGGCGTAGAGCGGCAGGACGGCGTGCCACCGGTCCAGGCTCTGCTCGCGCTGCGTCACCACCCGCAGGGTCTCCCCCGCGTCCGGCATCAGCATCCAGCCGGTCGCGGTGTCGGCCGCCAGCAGCGGCGGCACCACGTCGGGACGGCGGGCGGCGATCCGCTGCACGAGGGCGGCCTCGTGCCGCAGCGCCTCGCTGTTGGCCTTGAACCAGACGTCGCCCCGATCCGTCGGTACGCGCAGCACGGTCGACCACGGGTAGACGTGCGGCTGGGCGGACGGGCCGCTCCGTGTCAGGCCCACCTCCCCGAGTCGCTCGTCGATCCACTCCCCCACGCCGGCCAGCCACTCCGGGTCGCGCCACCGTCTGTCGTCCACGGGCCGATGCTAGTGAGCCTTCCGCGCCGGGCGGCACTCCTTTTCGCCGCCCCGGGCACGCCCGGGTACGACCGTGGAGGGAGCGGGGTCACGGATGCGCCCGCCCGCCGTCCGGGGACCGGGGACCGGGGACCGGGGCGACTCGTACGCTGGACGGCGATGACACGGATCCTGAGCCGGCCGGTGCGCAGCGTCGTCTTCGACGTGGCCGTCGCGGGCGTGGTGGCGCTCCTCGCGGTCGCCGCCGCGCCCACCGTGGGCGGCTGGAAGTCCAGCGTCGTCGGCCTGGCGATGGCGGTGGTCCTGGTGTGGCGTCGGGTCCGGCCGGTGGCGGTCACCGCCGTGGTGGCGGTGCTGGCGTTCAGCCAGGTCGTGTACGGCTGGGGGCCGCTGCCGTACGACCTGGCGGTGCTGGTCGCCCTGTACAGCGTGGTCAAGTACGCCGACCGGCTGCGCGACGGGATCGTCGCCGGGATCGTCGCCGCGGTCGGGGTGGTCCTCGCCGCCGTGCAGACCCAGTCGCCTGCCGCCTGGTACTTCTCGGCCATCTACTACGGGCTGGTCACCGGGGCGGTGTGGCTGGTGGCGCTGAACGTGCGCACCCGGCGGCTGTACGTGCTGAGCCTGGAGGAGCGGGCGGCGACCCTGGAGCGGGAACGGGAGGCCGAGGCGCGGGCGGCGGTGGCCGAGGAGCGCACCCGGATCGCCCGCGAGCTGCACGACGTGGTGGCGCACAGCATGGCCGTCATGATCGTCCAGGCGGACGGGGCCCGGTTCATGATCGACCAGAGTCCGGAGACCGCCCGTAACGCGGTCCGGATCGTGGCGGACACCGGCCGGCAGGCGCTGGAGGACATGCGCCGCCTGGTGGGCGTCCTGCGCGAGCCGGGCCCGGCCGGACCGGGGGCCGGTGCCGAGGGCAGGCCGGGAGCCGGTGCCGAGGCCGGGTCGGGAGCCGCTGTCGGGCCGGGTGCCGGAGCCGCCACCGGGGCCGGCCGCGCGGGCGGCGCCGGACCCGGCGCGCCGGCCGGCGGCAGTGACCGGGCGGACGCGGCCGGCGGTCCGGGTCCCGAGGTGCTGGCCGACGAGCCGGCGCGCCGGCGGCCGTCGGTGGCCGAGCTGCCGGCCCTGCTGGACCGGTTCCGCGCCGCCGGGCTGCGGGTGCGGTTCGTGGCCACCGGCACGTCCGGGGCGCTGCCGCAGGCCCTGGAGCTGACCGTGTACCGGCTGGTGCAGGAGGCGCTGACCAACGCGCTCAAGCACGCCGGGGTCGGCGCCACCGTGGAGGTCACCCTCGCCCACGACGCGGACGCCGTCGTGCTCGACGTGGTCGACGACGGCCGGGGACGTCCGGCGGTCACCCCGGCGCCGTCCGGTGGGCACGGCCTGGTCGGCATGCGCGAACGGGTGTCGGTGTACGACGGCAGCCTCGCCGCCGGGCCCCGGCTGGCCGGGGGGTGGCAGGTGCGGGCGCGGCTGCCGCTACCGTCGAACCCCACGACGGAGGTGACGACGGTTTGACGGTCCGGGTGGTGATCGTGGACGACCAGGCGCTGGTCCGCGCCGGGTTCCGGATGGTGCTGGACTCCCAGCCCGACCTGGAGGTGGTCGGCGAGGCGATCGACGGCGCGGACGCGCTGCGGGTGCTGTCCCGCGTCGAGGCGGACGTGGTGGTGATGGACGTCCGGATGCCGACCATGGACGGGGTGGAGGCCACCCGGCGGCTCTGCGCCGACCGCCCGGCCGGGTCGCCCCGGGTGCTGGTGCTGACGACCTTCGACACCGAGGCCGACGCGTTCGCCGCGCTGCGCGCCGGGGCCAGCGGCTTCCTGCTCAAGAACGTCCCGCCGGAGGAGCTGCTCGCCGCGATCCGGGTGGTGGCCCAGGGCGACTCGGTGGTCGCTCCGTCGATCACGCGGCGGCTGCTCGACCGGTTCGCCGGGCAGCTCGGCGCCGGCCCCACCGAGGATCCCCGGCTGGCCCAGCTCACCGAGCGGGAACGGGAGATCCTGCTGCTGGTGGCGCAGGGCCTGTCCAACGCGGAGATCGCCGCCCGGGTGCACGTGGCCGAGGCGACGGTGAAGACGCACGTCGGCCGGATCCTGGCCAAGCTCCAGCTCCGCGACCGGGTGCAGGCGGTGGTGCTGGCGTACGAGAGCGGCCTGGTCACCCCCGGCGGCTGACCCGACGTACGACCTGGGTCGTACGGCCCCGCCGGGCGGGGGCGACCCGGGGCGTACCGGAGTCGAGCGTGCGGGTTGATCTCGACGGGCGGATGCCGGCCATAGCGTCGGAGACGTCCGAGACCTTCCATCCGTACGGGGAGCACCACGTGTCCGTCGCACCACCCGTCCACGCCGCCGCCGGGGTTGCCGTCACCGCCCGAGGGCTGACCAAGCGCTACGGCACCGGCCAGGCCGCCGTCGTCGCCCTCGACGGCGTCGACGTCGACTTCGCCGCCGGCCGGTTCACCGCGATCATGGGGCCGTCCGGCTCCGGCAAGTCGACGCTGATGCACTGCCTGGCCGGCCTGGACCGGCCCACCGCCGGGTCGGTCCGGATCGGCGACGCCGACCTGGACCGCCTGGACGACCGTCGGCTCACCCTGCTGCGCCGCGACCGGGTCGGCTTCGTGTTCCAGAAGTTCAACCTGCTGCCGGCGCTCACCGCCGAGGAGAACGTCGTGCTGCCGCTGGCCATCGCCGGCCGGCGTCCCGACCCGGCGTGGCTGCGGCAGGTGGTCGCGGCGGTCGGGCTGACCGAACGGCTGCGGCACCGCCCGGCCGAACTCTCCGGCGGACAGCAGCAACGGGTCGCGGTGGCCCGCGCGCTGGTCACCAAGCCGTGGGTGATCTTCGCCGACGAGCCCACCGGCAACCTGGACTCCCGGGCCGGCGCGGAGGTGCTGCGGCTGCTGCGCGAGGCGGTGGACACCCTCGGCCAGACGGTGGTCATGGTGACCCACGACCCGGTCGCCGCCGCCCACGCCGACCGGGTGGTCTTCCTCGCCGACGGCCGGCTGGTACGGGAGCTGACCGCGCCGACCGCCGAGCGGGTCCTCGACGCGCTGGCCCACCTCGACCCGGCCACCGCGCCCGCCGGCGCCGGCGACACCCGGGGGTGGTGAGGTGTTCCGCCTGACCCTGCGCTCACTGCGCGCCGAGGCGCTGCGGATGCTGCTCTCCGCCCTGGCCGTGGTGCTCGGCGTGGCCTTCATCGCCGGCACGTTGATCTTCATCGACGGCATGCGGGCCGGCACGTACGAGCGGGCCGGCGCCTTCGACCGGCACACCGACGTCGGCGTCTACGCCGAACAGGACCCGATCCCGGCCGCCCTGGTGGAGAAGGTGCGCGCCGTCGACGGCGTGCGGGCGGCCGAGGGGGAACTGACCGGCACCGCCGGGGTGGTCGGCGCCGACGGCCGACCGGTGCTCGGCTTCGGTTTCCTCGCCGCCGTCCCCACCGACCCGGCCCTCCAGTCGTACGACGTGGTGGCCGGTCGGCTCCCGGCGCGCTCCGGCGAGGTGGTGCTCGACGAGGAGACCGTCGCCGACGAGGGGTTCCGCCTCGGCGGACCGGTGCGCGTCGGTGGCGCCAGTGGGGCCGCACGCGCGTACACGCTGGTCGGCACGGTCGACGTGGCCGGCACGGCGCGGGACGTCGGCGGGCCGTTCATCGGCCTGGTCGGCGTCGACGCGCTCACCGTCACCGACGTCGGAGGGTACGGCCGGATCATGGTGGCGGCCGGGCCGGGCGTCGCCGACACCGTCCTGGCCGACCGGCTCGCCGAGGTGGTCGGCTCCGGCACCACGGTGCGCACCCGTACCCAGATCCTCGACGCCGCCGTCGCCGACGCCGTCCGCGACCTGCGTCAGTTCAACCTGGTGCTGCTGACCTTCGCCGGGGTGGCGGTGGTGGTGGCCGCGTTCGTCATCGCCAACACCTTCACCATCGTGCTCGCCCAGCGCGCCCGCCGCACCGCGCTGCTGCGTCTGGTCGGCGCCACCCGGGGCCAGGTGTTCCGGGCGACCCTGCTGGAGTCGGCACTGGTCGGACTGGTCGCCTCGGCGCTCGGGGTGCTGGTCGGCGCCGGTCTCGCGGCGGGGATGACCGCGCTGATGGCCGCGCTGGACACGCCGCTCTCCGGCACCCTCACCGTGACCCCGGCGACGGTGCTGGGCTGCCTGCTCGCCGGGACCGTGCTCACCGTCGGCGCGGCCTGCGTACCGGCCTGGCAGGGCACCCGGGTCGCTCCGGTGGCCGCGCTGACCGACGCCGCCGTGCAGGTCACCCGTCCCGCCGGCCGGGTACGCCTGGCGGTCGGCGCGATCGTCCTCGCCGCCGGGGTGGCGTCGCTGGCCGGGGCCGCCTCGGTGGGTCAGGTCCTGCTGGTGGCCGGCGGCGGGGTGCTGAGTTTCCTGGGCATCGTCCTGTTCGGCCCGGTGCTGGTGCCGGCGCTGGTCCGGCTGATCGGCGCGCCCGCCCGCCGGGTCCTCGGCACCACCACCGCGCTGGCGGTGGCCAACGCGGTCCGCAACCCCCGACGGGTCGCCGCCACCGCGACCGCCCTGGTCATCGGCATCGGTCTGGTGTCGTCGTTCGTGGTCGGGGCGCAGAGCACCAAGACGGCCATCGAACGCAGCGTGGACGCCCAGGTCGGGGTGGACTTCCTGGTCACCGGGATCGGTGGGGACCTGCCCGCCGGCCTGGTCGACGAGCTGACCGGTCGCCCCGAGCTGGGAGTGGTGCACGAGCGGCGCAGCGAGGTGGCCGACGAGGTCGAGTTCCGGGCCGCCCACCCGGCGCTGGTCGGCCGGACCCTGACCGGGGTGGACTCCGGGCGGGTCGACCGGCTGGGGCCGGGCCGGGTGCTGGTGCACCGCGAGCTGGCCCGGGACCGGGGCTGGTCGGCCGGTGACCGGGTCACCCTGGGTGGCCGCTCGTTCGAGGTGGCCGCCGTGGTCACCGCCGACGAGTCCGTCGACGGCGACGGTCCGGTGCCGGCCGGGCACGTGGTCGAGGTGACGTCCGCCGATCTCACCCGCCTCTTCCCCACCGTCCGGGGCTACCTGGCCGAGGTCGACCCGGCCGAGGGGGTCGACGCGTCCGCCGCGCGGGCCGCGGTCGAGTCGGTGCTGACCCGCTACCCGACGGTGAACCTGATGGACCAGGCGGCGTACAAGCGGATGCTCACCGGCACGGTGGACATGCTGCTCGCCTTCGTGGTGGCCCTGCTCGGCCTGGCGGTGGTGATCGCCCTGGTCGGGGTGGCCAACACGTTGAGCCTGTCGGTCGTGGAGCGGACCCGGGAGAACGCGGTGCTGCGGGCCGTCGGGCTGACCCGGGGCCGGATGCGCGCCATGCTCGCCGCCGAGGCGGTGCTCACCGCCCTGGTCGGCGCGGTGCTCGGGGTGGCCCTGGGCATCGGGGTGAGCGCGGGGGCGATGGCCTTCCTCGCCGAACTGGCCGGCGACTTCACCCTGGTCGTGCCGTGGGGGCAGCTCGGCGGCATCCTCGCCGTCGCGGCACTGGCCGCGCTGGCCGCGTCGGTGCTGCCGGCCCGGCGGGCGTTGTCCCGGCCGGTGGTGGAGGCGCTGGGCGCGGAGTGAGCGCGCGGGCGGTCGGGGTGTCGGCCCCGACCGCCCGCACCCGTCGGGCCCGGTGCTCGGTGTCCGACAGCTGCGGCCGGGTCGCGTACGGTGAGGGGATGCGGGAGCGGGTGGTCCTCGTCGTCGGGTACGACGGTGCGGAACTCATCGACATCGCCTGCGTCAGTTCCAGTCTGGACCTCGCCAACCGCATCGGCGCGAACCCGCCGTACCGGTCCGTGCTGGTCACGCCCGGCGGGCAGGGCATCACCTGCGACTCCGGACTCCAGCTACAGGGGCAGGACAGCCTGGAGCGGTGGCATGACCCGATCGACACCATCATCGTCTCCGGTGGCCTGGGCCACGAGCGGGCGGCGGCGAGTCAACTCCTGGTCGGGCACGTGCGACGCCTGGCCGCGCTGGCCCGCCGGGTGGCGTCGGTCTGCACCGGGGCGACCGTCCTCGCCGAGGCCGGCCTGCTGGCCAACCGCCGGGCGACCAGCCACTGGATGTACGCCGAGCAACTCGCCCGCAGCTATCCCGACGTCCTCGTCGACCCGGAGCCGATCTACATCCGCGACGGGAAGGTCGCGACCTCGGGCGGCGTCACCAGCGCCCTCGACCTGACGCTCTCCTTCATCGAGGAGGACCACGGCATGGCCCTGGCGCGGGGCGTCGCGCTGGGCGTGGTCACGTACCTGCAACGGCCCGGCACCCAGGCGCAGATGAGCATGTTCCTGACCCGGTGTTCGTCCGACGACCTCGTCGTGCGCCGCGTCAGCAACCACATCGCCGGGCACCTGGCCGACGATCTGGGCGCCGCCGCCCTGGCCCGCCTCTCCGGCGTCAGCGAGCGGCACCTGTCGCGCCTCTTCCTCACCTACCTGGACGCGACGCCCGCGCAGTACGTGCGCCAGGTCCGTACCGAGGCCGCCGCGCACCTGCTGGTCTCGACCACGTTGCCCCTGCTCGCGGTGGCCCGGCGCTGCGGCTTCGGGTCCACCGAGTCGTTGCGGCAGGCGTTCCTCGCCCGCTACGCCATGCCGCCCGCACGCTTCCGGGCCGAGCGGCGCACCACCGCCCCCGCCGCGCGACGCGGCCCGACGCCGACCGGGGAGCCCGGCACGTCGGACGACGACGTGCCGGACCCCCCGATCGCGGGTCCTGCGGCTACCGCGGGGGCTCGTCCCACCGGACGCGGTACCCGGAGTTCTCGGCGTACGTGACGGTCATCAGCGAGCCGACCGAGGCGCCCGCGCCCACCCCGAACTTCATGGCCAGTGAGCCGGCGTTGTCGTTCGGCACCGGGAACTTCTGCTCGTGTTCCAGGCCGCCGTACGGGCCGAGCCCACCTTCGGCGGCGACACTGATCACCTTCCCGCCGCTCGAACCGGCCACGTCCGCGGCGCTGGAGTGGTTCAGCCGGAAGACCGCGGTGGCGTGCACCTCCGCCCCGACAACCCACCCCCACTTCTCCGACTGGCTGAACGTGACACCCACCGAGTCGAAGTTGACGCACCCCTCGGTGACGAAGCCGTAGACGACCGCCCCGCTGAACTCGAGGCAGATGGACGCCGACCATTCGGGGTTCGCGGCGACCTGGTCGGCGGCGGCGCGGATCTGCTCGTCGTCCACGGCGGCGCCGATGCCGGCGTCCTCGAGGTCGTCCAGCAGCTTGTCGACCTCGTCGGTGATCCGGCCCGCCGTCCGGTCCTGCGCCCTGAGTTTGTTGATCCGGTCGCTCTCGGCGAACACGGTCGGCCGGTGCCGGGGGTTGACCCGGGGCCGGTTCCAGGGACTCCGGGTGCCGTCCCGGCGGGAGTGGAACTCGCAGCTGTCGCAGAACGACTTCCGCTTGGGCTCGGGCGACCAGACGCTGTACTCACCCTTGGTGTGTGCGTAGAAGTCGCAACTGTCGCAGTACAGGCCGGTCGGGTCGCTGAACGTGACGGGGTTGTTGTTGCTGTAGCCGTAGCCGTTCATCAACTGCGGCTCGTTGCCGAGGACCGGGTCGACCGAGATGAACCGGCCGTGCCGCGGGTCGTACTCGCGGGCACCGAGATGGGTCAGGTCGGTGCTGTCGTCGACCGTGCCGCCGACGAAGCCCCGCTCGTCCGGCCAGGCCGGTCGGGTGCCGCGCGGGTTGCCGAACGGGTCGAAGCGGCGCTTCGTCACCGTCAGCCGGGACGCGTCGATCGACACCTGGGCGGTGCCCTGCTGGTCACCGGCGAGCCAGTGCAGACCGGTCGTGGAGCGCACCGCGATCCGCGTGCCGCCGTGCCGGTAGTGGCGGGTGCCGGTCAGCGCGCCGGTGGCGTGGTCGAGCCGTACCTCCTGGTCCCCGAGGTAGAGGGTGGTGGCGCCGGGATCACGGCGGATCAGGCGCTGGCCGGTCGCGTCGTAGACGAAGCTGCTGGTCTGCCCGTTCTCGGTGGCCTCGGCCAGCCGGCCGAGCGCGTCCCAGGTGAGCCGCTGGTCGCCCCGCGCGGTGGTGTTGCCGGCGGCGTCGTACGCGTAGCTCTGCGCGCCGGCGCCGGTGACGGCGGTCGGCGCGTGCGGCCGGTCACCGCCCGGGGCCGGGTAGGTGTAGCCGGTGGCGACGTCGCCGGCGGCGGTGTGCTCGACCTTGCCGAGCCGGTTGCCCACCAGGTCGTAGGCGAACGACTGCCAGTACGGCGCCGGCCCGGCCAGTCCGGCCGTCGTCGGGTCGGCGGCGCAGTCCCCGCCCGGCGTCCACGCCTCGGTGAGCCGGCGCAGGTGGTCGTAGCGGTAGCACTGCACGTCGGCCGGCTGCTCCAGCGGGGTGTCCGCGACCGAGGTGACGTTGCCCATGTCGTCGTAGGTGTAGTGGACGTCCGACTGCATCGGTCGGGGCAGCTCGGCGTCCACGATGGTGCGGTCCAGCCGCCGGGTGTGGGCGTCGAAGTAGCGGGACAGCCAGACCCGCTTCGTGCCGGTGCCCAGTTGCAGGCGCTGCATCTCGCCGTAGCGGGTGTACTGGGTGCTGGCCGCGTAGGTGACGGTCTGCCCGTCCGGCCCGCCGTACGTGGTCAGCGGTCGGCCGCTGTCGTCGTAGGTGTGGAGGACCTCCTCGTCGAAGAGGCCGCCGACGCCGGGAAGGCTCACCCCGGCGAGGCTGCCGTCCGGGTGGTACGACGTGTACGAGGTGTACGTGCCGGCGAGGGCCCCCTGCGCCGTCGGGATGGTGATCGCGCTCTTCCGCTGCTGGTACCGCGCGGTGTACGAGAGCACCGCGCTGGTGTAGGCGTTGCCGTCCGCGTCGTAGCTGGTCGTGGTCGCCGGCTGGCCCTTCACCACCCCGCCGAAGCCGTCCGGCACGGTGTCGTAGGTCCAGGTGGCGAGCAGCGGCCCAGCGTCGCCGGAGCGAACGCGCAGCGGTCGACCCCGGTCGTCGTAGGCGTAGCTGACGCTCTGGTCGCGGGCGTCGGTGACGGTGCGGAGCTGCCCGGCCGCGTCGTACGTCATCCGGGTCTCGCCCCGGTCGGGGTGGTCGGTCCGGACCTGCCGGCCCCGCTTGTCGTACTGGTAGCTCCAGCTGTTGCCGGCGGGGTCGGTGATCGTGGTAAGTCGCCCGGCCGGGTCGTACGTGTACCGGGTGACGTCGGACGGTCCGTCGGTGGTGCCGCCCCGGTACTGGTGCAGGGCGACGGTGCGCCCCCGGGCGTCGGTGACGGTGGTGGTGGGCGTGCCTCCGGCGCGCGGCGTGACATGGATCCGGTCGCCGCCGTAGCGGGTGGTGGTGCGCCAGGTCGCCACCGCGCCGCTCTTGTAGATCGCCTCGACCGCCCGGCCGGCCCCGTCGAACCGGGCCTCGGTGATCCCGGGCACCTGGGTGTCCGACGCCCGCCACAGGTTGTCGTCCATGGGCGCGTCGTTGAAGTACGCGGAGGTGGTCTTGTACGCCCGCCCCTGCGAGTCGTACCGGGTGTCGGTCAGCAGCCGACCGCCGCCGACCGCGGGCTCCTGCGACTGCCGGAGCCGCAACTGCCCGTCGTATATCTCCTTGCTACTGACGTAGGTGCCGTTCGGGCCGAGCCGGGTGCTGGTCACCACGGTCGGCGCGTCCCGCCGGACCAGGTAGGAGAACGTGTGGCCGGCCTCGACGCCCGGCCCGCGCGGCCGGTCCGGCGTCCAGACCGCGACGACCCGGCCCAGCGGGTCGTGGGCGGTGTCGGTGCGCCGGCCGTTGACGTCGGTGACGGTGACCGGCTGACCGGCGGCCGGCTCCAGGGCGGTGGTCGTGGTGAACCCCATCGGGTCGGTGACCACCGTCGCGGTGGTCGGCCCGCCGGTCGTCGGCGTGTACGCGGTGCGGGTCCGCCGGTCGAGCGCGTCGCGGGTCTCCGTGGGGCGGCCGTGCGCGTCGTACGTGGCGGTGGACTCGGTCACGTGGACCGGCTGGCCGTCGTCGAACCGGTCGAGCACCTCCAGCCGGGTCGGGTTGCCCGCCGTCGGGGCGGCTCCCCGGGCCTGCCCGTCGTAGGACGTGTACCGGTCGGTGACGGTGTGGGTGGGCGGCGACGGCGTCGCCGCGCAGCGCACCGAGAGCGTCTGCGTCCGCGACGGCAGCGACAGCAGCCAGCGCGTGGTGTTGCGCGCGTAGGTGACCCGGGTGCACAGGTCGTCGGCGGCGGTGCCGACGTCGCCGAGGTCGTCGACCGTGGTGGCCAGGCCCCGGTCGTCGTACCCGGTCACCACCCTGGTCTCCCGCCGGCCGTTCTCCAGGGTGGTGAAGGTGCGTTCGGTGCCGGGCCGGACGACGTACGCGCGGAAGGTGCCCCGGGAGGCGGTCGGGCCCTGCCATACGGGGTCGGTGAGCGTCTTGGCCACCACCGTCGTGCTGTCGCCGAGGTAGGTGATCGTCTCCCGCTCCAGGCCCCGCAACCAGTCGTGGTCGGTGTGCGCGGTGCCCTCCGAGTCTTCGAAGGTCACCGACCGGGTGCCGCCGCCGGGCTGCGGGTCCCCGTGCATACCCCGGTAGAACCGCTGCTCGGAGCGGCTGACCGGGCCGGCCGGGTCGTCGCTCGCGCCGGTACGGACCCGGACCCGGGCGAAGCCCCGGAACTCGTTCCAGGTCCGTTTGTCCGGGGGCGTGAACTCGGAGGTGTCCTGGTGCCAGGCCGCGCCGTCGAGGTACTCGTAGGCGAACACCTGGTCGGTGCTGCTGCTGATCCGGTCGCCGACGGTGACGGTCGCCACCACGTACTTGTGGAACCAGTCGGTCCGTTCGGCGTGGCCGGGCCGGCTCCAGGTCACCGGGAAGCAGCGGTGGGTGTTGCGGTGCGCCTCGGTGGGCATGGACGTGCCCGGCACGCAGTCCGGGTCGGCGTAGTGGACCGAGATGAGCCCGCCGGACTCGGCGACGATCCCGGTGAGCCGGTACCGCAGCAACGGCGACAGGTGGTCGTCCTGGTACACCCGGTTCGGCAACGCGGCGCCCTCGAAGGTCACCGGCGGCAGGGCCGCCGAGCCGCCGACCAGCCCGGTGTGGGTGACGGAGCGCAGCCAGAGGGCCGCCGACGGCTCCCCGTCGCCGGGTTTCGGGTACGCCTGTTCGAGGGTCCACCGGTCGACGTCGGCCAGGACGCCGTCCCGCCGTACCTGGGTGGTGACGCTGGCCAGCCGCTTGGTCGACCAGAACGTCGGGGAGTGCCTGCCCGGGCAGGTGGCGGCGACGCACCGCTGGTTGAGCGGGGTGTCCGGCCAGTTCTCGGGGCGCTCGACGACGCAGGTGCTGCCCGGTACGCACCGGTCCGCCACGGCGAACACCACCTGCGCGGCCGGCGTGCCCGCCGCCGTGCTGTGCAGCCCGTACTCGATGCGCTCCAGCCAGCCGCCGCGCACGTAGGAGACGGCGGTGTCGGTGAGGTTCACGCCGTAGGCGTTGGTCTCGGTCTGGTAGCTGAACAGCATCGTGTTGCCGTTGCGGTCGACCACCTTGTCGAGGTTCCACCGCCACGCCTGCGGGCAGCGGGAGGCGGCGAAGGTGGCACCGTGGCAGGGCTCCCCCACGTCGTCGCCGAACACCGGAACCGTCCAGGTGGACTTCGCCTCGGGACGGGAGCCGAAGAAGTACTGGAGCCCGTCCACGGTGGTGATCTTCCAGTACTCGCCGTCGTCGTCGCCGTTGCCGGCGCCGTCGAGCCGTTCGATGCGGGACCCGTCGTCGCTGGCGGTCCGCCACCGGCTGTCCGCGTCGCAGCAGACGAGCATGCCGCCCCCGCCACCGTACGCGGCGGTGGCGTTGTCGCTGCGCCAGCAGAGGTCGCCGGTGACCGGCGGGGCGGTGCCGCCGGCCTTGTCGTCGGCGCAGGCGCCGTAGGAGCGTTCCACGAAGCCGGGGTTGAGGTGCCAGCCGTCCCCCACCCAGGAGGGCTGGTTGTTGGCGGCGCTGGTCCGCCCGTCCACGGTGGACGACTGGTAGGACAGCGCCAGGTCCGGCGTCAGGCCGCCCGGCACCGGCGGCACCCGCAGCGGGTACGACCACTGGAAGTCACCGGACTGCGCCGAGACGGCCCAGGTCGCCGACGGCGACAGCGGTGTGGCGGTCGGGGTGCCGCCGCCGTCGGGCGCTCCGCTGCCGGCCGGCTGGTTGCCGGTCAGGGCCTGGCTGGTCGCCGGGTCGGTCGGGCGGGCGGCCATCGTCTCCTGGGTCACCGGCACCGACGGGGTGCCCGGCAGGCCCACCGACGGACCGGCGGCGGTGGCCGGCGACGGCTGCACCGCCACCGCCAGCGCAGCACCCGTCAGGACGGTCACGGCCGCCGCCAGCCACCGGCGCGGGGTCGAATACGACATGTTTCCTCCTCCGGTCACGCGCGGATGGCCCGCTGGGCGATCTGGCTGTCCGGCACGATCCCGAGGTCGACGCGCACCTCGTCGATCTCGCCGGTCAGGTGCTGGGCGGGGACGCCGCGCAGGGTGCCGCGGCCGATCGAGAGCCCGCCGGTCGCCGGCCACAGGGTGACGCCGTCCCGGCTGCCGGCCAGTTCCCCGTTCACGTACAGGCGGAGCTGGCCGGCGGCGTGGTCGTACACGCCGGTCAGGTGTGTCCACTCCCCCAGGACGGCCGGCGCGCGGGAGCGGGCGTGGGTGAACTCGGCGGCGTCCGCGTCCTGCGTCCACGCCCCGAACGCCCAGGTGTCCAGCTCCGGGCGGTACTGGAGAGCGAACCCGCTCATCCGGGTGCCGTCCTGGGCCACCACCGTCTGCACCGCCGGCTCGTGGGTCAGCCGGACCCACGCCGACACGGTGAAGCTGGTGGAGAGCGGCACCACCACCGGACGCTCGCTGGTCGCGGCGGCCGTGCCGGCGAGCGCCAGCGCCTTGCCCACCGGCCCGTCCACGTACGACACGGTGCCGGTGGCGGTCGTCGGGTTGGCCCGCCACGACGTGTCGCGCACGGTCTGGTCGTCGAACGTCCAGTTGCCGAGCATGGTCGGCGCGGTGTCGGCGTACACCTGGCTCATCTCGCCGTCGCGCAGCGCCGTGCCGAAGGCGCGCACGTCGTCGACGCCGCCCGGGAAGTGCAGGTCGTCGCTGCCACCCCAGCGGCCCAGCCCGACGGTCAACGGTCCGCCGGCGGCCCAGGCCGTCACACCGGTCTGGGCGGCCGACAGGCGGCCGTTGACGTACAGCCGGAGCTGCCCGACGCCGGCGTCGTGGACCAGCCCGAGGTGGGTCCACTGGCCGGGCCAGACGCGCTCGGTCGACAGCGCGGTGACCAGCGTCGGCGTGGCCGAGTCCCCGCTGCTCGTGGCCGCCGCCCACCGGCCGCCCGCCTCCTGGTAGAGGTAGAACGGGCTGGCCCGGTCGCCGGACTGGGCGAGGATCACCCGGTTGGTGGTCGGGGTGCCGGTGGCCGTGTACACCCAGGCCGAGATCGAGTAGCTGCCGGTGGTGTCCAGCACCGGCCCGGCGGTCCGCGCGTGTCCGGTCGCCCCGTCGAACCGGCCGGCGGCGCCGATCCGGCCGCCGGTCCAGTCCGCCCCGCCGCTCATGGTGGCGGTCAGCCCCCGGCCGGAGGAGTCCGCGACGGTGGTGCCGCTGTTCTCGTCGAAGCGCCACCGGCCCGCCCCGGCGGTGGGCAGCGCGCAGGGCTTCGGGTCCGCGACGGTGCCGCACTGCACCGGATAGGAGTTGTACAGGTTGCCGATCCGTCCGTCGTCCAGCCCGCCGCTGTACAGCCGCACGTCGTCGACCATGCCCGGGAAGTACTGGCCGGCGACGCCGGCAGCGTCCCGGCCCCGGCCGATCTGCACGCCACCCGTGGTGGTCCACGGCTGGCTGAGGGTGCCGTCGCCCTTGCGGGTGCCGTTGACGTAGAGCCACAGCTTCCCGGTGGTCCGCTCGTAGACCCCGGCCAGGTGTACCCAGGTGCCGAAGTCCGACGGCCGGACGGGAACGGCCGCCTTGGTGATCCGGCCGTCGGGTTCCGGCATCTCGAACACCCAGACGCCCTCGACGTGCTGGTCGCGGTCGCGCCAGTGCCCGAGCCGGAACTTGCTGGCCCCGCCGGTGGCGCCGTCCAGGCTCACCGCGACCAGCTTGCACTCGGTCTGGCCGGCGCCGATCGGGCAGGTGCTGTCCAGGTGCACCCAGGCGGCGACGGTGAAGTCGGCGTCGGCACGGACGTCGACGCCGCCGGTGGCGAGCCGGCCGTCCGTGCCGTCGAGTCGGACGGCGTTGCCCAGCCGGCCCGGTACCCGGGTGACCCCGCCGGCCGCGTTGGCGGTGTGTCGGCCCACGGCGTCGGCGGCCTGCGTGCCGCTGCCCTCGTCGAGCCGCCAGTTGTGGGCGAGGGTCAGGTCACGGCCGGCCATCGCCCGGATCTCCTCGGCGAACAGCGTCCGGCCGTAGACGGCGACGTCGTCGACCGCGCCGACGAACCGGTTCAGCCGGGTGCCGTTCCCCAGGCCGGCCCCGATCTGCATTCCACCGGCGGCGTGGTCCCAGGTCTGGTGGTGCGCCTTCGTGCCGGCCCGGACCCCGTTGACGTAGAGGGAGAGCTGTCGGGCCGGGGCGTCGTACACCCCGACCAGGTGGGTCCAGACGCCCGCCTGGACCGCCGTGCCGTCCACCCGGTCCACGACGCCGCTGCCCGCGTCGGCGCTCGGCATCGAGAACGACCAGCGACCCGCCGGGGTCGCCTGGAGTTGGACGGCGCTGACCTGGTTGCCGTCCTGGGACACCACGGTCGCGGTGCCGCCGACCTGGTCCAGTTTCGCCCACGCGGCCACCGAGAAGCTCTGCCGGACGTCGACGGTGTGCGGCAGGCTGACGTGGTCGTCGCCGCTGAGCCGCAGCGCCAGGTCGGTCGGGTCCGGGGTGTCGCTCTGTCCGCCCGTCCAGGCCGGGGTGCCGGTCAGGACACCGGCCGGGCCACCCGTGGCCGGGTCGGCGTTGCCGTCCAGCCGCCACTCGCCGAGCGCCACGTCGTCGCGGCTGACCACCGCCTGGATCTCGGTCGTGCTCAACGCCCGGCTGTAGGCCCGGACCTCGTCCACCCAGCCCGTCCAGTACGCCCCCGGCGTACCGTCGCGGCCCCGTCCGAGCGTCAGCGCGCCGGTGGCGTCGAACCCGCCGGTCCGGTTCGCGGTGCCCACGAGCACGCCGTCGACGTACAGCCGGAGGACCGGCGGATCGGTGGTGACGGCGGGATCGGGGTCCGGGTCGTACACGGCGGCCAGGTGCGTGGGGGTGCCGGTCTGCCCGGCGGACTGCACCAGCGGGTCGGCCGGGCGTTGGCCGTCGGGCGCGTCCGCCGACGGCGTACGGAACTCCCAGACGCCGCCGGAGGCGAGGCTCCGGTAGCCGAGGGAGAAGCCGCTGACCGCCGTGCCGTCCTGGGACACCGCGGTGGCGGCCTGGCCGACCGGTGGGGCCTGCTCCAGCCGGACCCAGGTGGCGACCGTGAAGGCCTGGTCGGTGTGGACGGCGGGTCCGGTGGTGGCGGCGTGGCCGTCGCCGCTCAGGTGCAGCGCGCCACCGACCGCGCCGCCGTCGGGCAGGCCGTCGCCGTCGCCGTCGCCGGTGAACGCGGCGTCGCCGTGCAACGCGACCATCTCGCCGCCGGCCGCCTCGTTCCGGCCGGTCGTGCCGGACATCTCGTCGAGCTTCCAGTGGCCGGCGCGCACGTCGTCGGTGCCGACCGCGGCCCGTACCTCCTCGGCGGTCACCACCCGGTCGTAGACCCGCACCTCGTCGAGCAGGCCCGGCCAGTGGTCCACGCCGGGGCTGCCGTTCCACATCGTGCGGCCGATCTGGACCCGGCCGGCGGCGTGAACGTCGGGCACCGTCCGGGCGGCGGTGCCGGCGAGCACCCCGTCGACGTACAGCCGCAGGACCCGCTGGCCGGCGTCGTAGACACCGGCCAGGTGCGTCCACGCCCCGGTCCGCGCCGGCTGCGCCGAGGTCGCCAGGTCGGTGCCCTGGTAGCTGGCGTCCGATCTCGGCATCCCGAACGCCCAGTGGCCGCCGTTCTCCGGCCGGTACCAGAGCACGAAGCCGGCGAAGTTGGTGCCGCTCTGGCTCACCGCGGCCCGCGCGGCGCCGGCGCTGTCCAGCCTGACCCACGCCGAGACGGAGAAGCTGGCGTCGGTACGGACCGCGTTCTCCGGCGTCACGTACGTGGTCGCACCGTCGAACCGGGCCGCCTGGCCGACCGCGCCGGGCGCGTACGTCACGCCGCCCACCACCACGCCGTCGCGGTCGCCGAGGAACGCGGTGTCCTCGGCGTTGCCGTCCAGGGACCACTGGGCCAGCGGTCCACTGCCGGCCCGGACGTAGAAGTGGTGCTGCCGGGTGGGGCTGGGGTGCCCGGCCCGGTCGACGCTGCGCACGAAGAGGTCCCGGGGGCCGTCCCCGGGCGGGACGAGGTCCAGGGTGGCCGTGCCGCCCAGCGCGTTGGCGGCGACCTTGTTGGTGGGTGGGTCCGTCCACCCCCACAGGTAGTGGTCGACGTCGTTGACGCCGTTGTCGTTGACGCCGCCGGACTCGAGGACGAACCGGCCCGGTACGCCCACCCCGCCGTGCCAGCGATTGTCCGCCGGATACAGCGTGGCCCGCACCACGGGCTTCACCGTCGGCGGGTTCCGGTCGATCACGAACCGGGTGCCGTGCGCCCAGTCGCCGCCGTGCCCGACGGTGTCCTCCGCCTTCACCGCCCACTCGACGGCCTTGCCGTGCCGGCCGTCGGTGCCGACGGTGTACGAGTGCACGTATTCGGAGTTCCGGAAGGCGCTCCGCGACTGGTACACGGTTCCGCCGACGTTCACGTTCCACAGCGACTGCATCTGGTCGCCGTCCGGGTCGACCAGCGTGGCCATCAGCCGCACGTTGTCGTCACCGACGTACCGCACACCGGCGCACCACTGGCAGGGCGCCGCCAGTGGCGGGTCGGTCTGCAGGTCGGTGGGCACGTTCGGTACCCGGTTGAAGTTGACCGTGAGCTTCGCGTTGTTGTCGTACTTGCGCCACGCCAACTGGTCGTTCTCGTCGGCGGCCCGGACCTGGAAGGTGGTGGTGCCGCCCCGGTTGACCAGCCCGGCCACCCCGACGCCGACCTCCTTGTATCCCGTGCAGCCGGTGTACACGGCGGGTGCGGTGAAGTCGACGCCCGTGCCGGTCTGGCCGGGCTGGTTGTTCCAGGTGGTGCCGGAGTTGATCGCGGCAGGGGCCAGGTACACCCGGTGGGTACGGGTGCCGCAGCTCGGGCTGAGCACGGCGGTGAGCCGCAGGTCGGCCGAGACCACCAGCCGACCGGCGAGGAAGCTGGTGTCGAACTGCCAGTAGGTGCGGGCCACGCCGATGCCGTTGCAGGTGCCGTCCTCGTAGCACCGGCCGACCTGCGCCCACGGCGGGCTTCCGCTGCTGTTCCAGTACGCCGTCCCCGGGTTGCCGGAGAGCACCGACGTCCAGGACTGCTTGTCGGCGGTGTGCCAGAGCGGGTCGATGGTGACCGGGTACCGGGTGGCCCGGTCGGCCAGCAACGACCGGTCCGGCCGCAGCACCAGCGCGCCCCGCTCGACCGCGACGCCCACCGTGGCCTCCCGGCGTGGTGCGCCGGCGTCCCACATCCGGGACACCGGGGCGGCGAGGCGCACGGTTCCCCCGCCGTCCCGGGCCTCCAGGCCGCCGGCCCGGGTCGCCCGTACGGTCACCCCCGTGGTCCGCAGACCCAGCCGTACGGTCCGTAGTTTCGGGTTCGCCGCCGCCGTCCGGTCCCGGACCACCAGGTACTGGGCGTACCCGTCGGCCTCGGCGCGCAGTTGCAGGTCGACGCCGGGCAGGACGTCGGGGTACGTCGCGGTGTCCCCGGCCAGGGTCGGTGTCGGCAGCGGTCCGGGCCAGGACAGCTCGATCCGGTGTGCCGGGTCGCCGTACCGGACCAACGGCCCGCCCGTGCCACCACCGGCGAACGACAGCGGCACGGTCGTCGCCCTCGGGCCGACCGTGCCGTCCGGGCGGCGCACCAGCGTCGTGTCGACGGTGGCCCAGCGGCCGTCCGGCAGCTTCGCCCGGACCGGCCGGGCGGTCACCTCGGCGGTCATCGTGCCGTCCGGCTCGGCGTAGACCACCCGGGTCGGGCTGCGTAGCGCCACCGCCTCCACCCGGCTGCCCTGCGCCCGCGCCACCCGCAGTGCCGTGCCCGGGTCCGCAGCTTCCGACATCGGCGCCGCCCGGGCGGCGCCCGCCGACTCCTGCCGCTGCATGCCCGCCGGGCCGGACGACACCGCCACCAGCACCGCCGCCGCCACGGCTGACACCACCCGCCACGCCCGGCCCGACCGGCCCCCCGTGATCCGCCCCATGTCGCGTCCCTCCTGATGCCGAACCGAGAGCCGGGCACACGTCAGCTCGGCTCACCTCTGCCACCCCACGCGGCCGGATCGAACGCCGCCGTCCACGTCGGACCAGCGCCCTCCGGCGGTCCGACGTCCGGGCGTCCCGGCAGCCACCCGGCGGCACGGCCACTGTCGATGCCTCACGGAACCTAGGCCGCCCGCCGACCGCCAGCACCGGCCCGCCCCGATCGTGTCCGGAACCGTGGGGAACGGGTCCGGATTCCTGTCGTCGGAGGTCGCCGAACCGACGGAACGATCGATCTTGCACGATATCGATTCGCATGCATATGATGCCGGCTGCAAGGTCGTCGGCACGGAGCGGAGGTCGGTCGGATGGCAACCGCAGGGGTGCCGGTGACACATCGGGCGGTCGACGGGGTCCGTTTCCTGCTCGACGGCTCCCTCGATCTCAGCGCGCCGTCCACGTCGGTGGCCGACGTGACGATCAACGGTCGACTCCACGAGTTCACGGCCGGCACGGTCGGGCTCGCGGACGACGTCGTCCGGGCGCTCGGCGTCGACCGGTTCGACGAGGAGCTCTCCTACCAGGGCGGCCGGCTGTGGACCGCCCGCACCAAGCCCTACGACCCGCAGATCCGGCTGACCGAGGACCGGCTCGTGGCGGTCTGGCGGGGGCGACGCCACTCCTTCTTCACCGAGATCTACGGCGCGACGACCGCCCACCTCCTCGGGGTGCTGCGGACCCTGCGCATCGAGGAACACGACGACGGCCTGACCCTGCGCCCGGTTCCGAAGGGCGGCGCCGAGTTCGCCGCGCCGGCCACGGTGCTCAAAGAGGTTCCCGGACTCGGCCTGCTGGAGCTGACGACGCTCACCAGGGAACGCGCGGAACGCCTGCCGTCGTGGCAGGGGCTGCGGACCCGGGCGGGCGAGCTCTACCGGGACACCCTCTCCGACGGCAAGCCCTACTTCGTGCTCGCCACGGCGGACACCTGGCTCAGCGTGGTGCCGCTCGGCGACACCGACCTGGAACAGGTGCCCACCCTGGTGGACCGGCTCCACGTCCAGCGGGCCCGGTAGGTCGCCGATGTCCGCACTGCTGGCCAGCGTGGCGACGTACACCGTGGTGTTCACCCTGCTGGCCGCCACCGCCGAGCACCTGTCGCAGCCGGGCGCGCTCGCCCGCGCGCTGGCCGCGCACCGGGTGGTCGCCGCGCCGGGCCCCGTCGCCGTCCTCGTCATCACGGCGGAGGGGGTGCTCGCCGGCACCGGCGTCGTGGCGCTGCGCGCAGAGGGCGACCGGGGCCTGCGCACCGCTGTGCTGCTCGGTAGCGCCGTGCTCCTCGGCCTGTACGCCGCCTACGGCCTCCACCTGCGGTCGACCGGCCGCAGCGGCCCGTGCGGCTGCTCCCGGCTGGAGTTGCCGATGACCGGTTGGGTGGTGGCACGGGCGGCGGTCCTGGCCGGTCTGGCACTGGTCGGCCTGTCGCTGTCCGGCCCGGTCGTCGGGTGGGAGCGGGCCGACGCCTCCCTCGCCGTCGTGCTGCTGGCCTCCGCCACTTTCGCCACGCTGCTGTGGCATGTCCCGTCCGCGATGTACTACCCGGCCGGGGCCGCCGACCAGACGGTCGGACGGCCCGCGCCCGGGGCAGAGGGAGGCCGACCCGGATGAGCTTCCAGACCAGCGCGCTGATCCTGAGCTGGATCGCGATCCTCCTGCTGGCTCTCGTGGTGTCGGGCCTGGTACGCCAGGTGCACGCGCTGTCGAGCGGGATGGTCCAGCGTCGCCCCGAGTCGGTCGGCCTGCCGCCGGGCACCCCGGCCCCCGGCTTCGCCGGGCTGGCCCCGGTGCCCCCGGCGGCGCCCCTGGTACTGCTCTTCCTCGACCCCGACTGCGGGACCTGCGCCCAGGTCCTGGCCGAGGCGGCCGACCGGGTCGGCCGGGGCGGGCTGGAGTTCCGGATCCTCTACCGCGACGACGCCCCGGCGCGGGCCGCCGGACTGCCGGTCACCGTGCTCGCCGGGCAGGCGGAGCTGTTCGACCGGTACGACGCGGTCGCCACCCCGTTCGCCACCGTGGTCGACCGGTCCGGACGGGTGCTCCGCGCCGAGCCGCTCGGGTCCCGGGCGGCGCTGCGGCGCCTGCTCGACGAGTTCGACAGCCCCTCACCCGGCGGCCGGGGACCGGCCGTCGCCACGGACCGCCAGGGAGGCCGGGCATGACCACTCTCGACGCCGTGCCCGCGTTGCGCGGCACCGACCCCGGCACCGGAACCGCCGTCCGACGCCCGGCGGCGCGCACGGGCCGCACCCGCACCGCGTGGACGCTGTCCCGACGTGCCGTGTTCCGGGCGGGCACCGCGGTGGGGATGGCCGCGCTCAGCATCTTCCCGGCCGCCCGCCGGGCGTACGCCGACGGCTACACGATCTACGCCGGGTGCCCCAGCTACGCCAGTGACCACAACTGCTCGCCGGGCTGCGGTCCGAGCGCGATCTTCGCCGACGCCTGCAACACCAGCGGTACCTACACCGGGTTCCACAAGAACGACGGCGTCACCTGGATCCTGCGACCCAACGAGTGCTACGCCGGGACGTACGACGGCTGGCTCTGGCGCTTCCAGGGGGCCTGCGGCGCCTGCGCGTGCTCGGTCGAGCGCCGCTGCCACGACGGCTACCGCAAGACCAGTTCGGGATGGGTCCGGTCGATCTGCCGGTGGAACACCGAGTGCGGCTGCCTCGGCAGGGTCCTCTGGCCCAGCGTCCGACGGGGTGCCACCGGGGTCGACGTCTACAGCGTGCAGCACCTGCTGACCAACCGCGGCCACTCGACGACGGTCGACGGGATCTTCGGCGTCGACACCGAGGCGAAGGTGAAGGCCTTCCAGACGGCGGCCGGCCTCGCGGCCAACGGTGTCGTCGACGCCACCACCTGGCCCGCCCTCGTGGTGGTCGTCCGCTCCGGGGACAGCAGCCACGCCGTCCGGGGCGCGCAGCGCCAACTCAACGCGCACGGCCACGGGCTGTCGGTCGACGGGGCCTTCGGGCCGGCGACCGACGCCGCGGTACGGGACTTCCAGCGGCAGAACGGACTCACCGCCGACGGCATCGTCGGGGAGAACACCTGGCGGACCCTGACCGGCGCCCCGGTATGACCGGCCGGGAACCGACGTCGGCACGGCCCGACCGGGCCGTCCGCCGGTGGGTCACCGCGCCACTCGTGCCCGCCCTGCTGCTCGCCGTCGGCGCGCTCGGCGCGGCCGCGTCCGGACACGTGCTCACCTGGGCGGTGATCGGCGCGCTCACCGGCTACACGCTCTCCGGCTCGGTTTGAACGCACAACAGCGCGTACGCGCTGGCCTCGCCCGGGTGGCGGGATCGAGATCGGCAGGGTGTCCTGCTCGCCCTGTTCAGCACGGGACTGGTCGCCGGTGGCCTGCTCAGCGCGGCAGTGCTGGGGTTGCTCTCCGGGCTGTCCGCTCCCCTGCCCGTGTCGGTGCGGTACGCGGGCGTGGTGGCGGTGGCGGCGCTGGGACTGCTCCGGGAACTCGGCCTGGTGTCGCTCCGGCTGCCGCAGAACGCCCGCCAGGTGCCGCAGGACGTGCTCCAACGGAACCCGCGACGCGGGGCGTTGCAGTTCGGCTTCGAGATGGGCACCGGCGTCCGTACCTACGTCTCGTCGAGTGCCCCGTACGTGCTGGCCGCCGCGCTCCTCCTCGTCGGCCAGCGCCTGGACGTCGTGGTGCTCGCCGGGGTCGGGTTCGGCGTCGGGCGGGCGCTCACCCCGCTGACCCGCCGCGCCGCCGGCAGCGGCGACCGGTGGGACGCGGAACTGCGGGTACGGCTCCGGACGATCACCGTCGGCGGGTGCGCCGTGCTGGTGGTCGCCTTCGGCCTGCTGGCCCTGCGGCACTGGTGACCGGCGTCCCCGAGAGGGACGGGCGGTGCACGGATCAGGGCGTGGCGCTTCGCCTGGCACAATCGCCGCCATGGACGCTCCCGCTCTGGTGCTGGTGCTGCGCTACCGCAAGGCGGTGACGTACGGATTCCACGTCCTGCTCGGCGCGTTGGAGGAGCACCGCACCGACACGCCGTACGAGGTCCGGTTCGGCGAGACCCCGGAGGCGACGGCGACCCACGTCCGGACCGCGCTCGACGGTGGGGCGCACCGGGTCCTGGTGCTCTGGTCGTTCTACTCGCCGGACGCCGAGGCGCTGGCGGGCGAGCTGGCGCTGATCCGTGGGCTGGTCGACGCCCCGAACGTGACGCACGTCGCCGGTGGCGTACACGCCACCGCCGAACCCGTGCAGACCCTGGACGCGGACTGGGACGTCGCCGCCGTCGGGGAGGGCGAGACGACGCTGCTGCGCCTGGTGGACGCGGCCGGTGACCCGACCGGGATTCCGGGGCTCGCGTACCGGGACGCCACCGGCGCGGTCGTCCGGACCCGGCGTCCGGAACGGCGACCGCTCGACGAGTTCCGGGGTTTCTCGCTCCGGTGGCACCGGTTCAACGCGTTGGAGATCACGCGCGGCTGCGTGTTCTCCTGCCGGTTCTGCCAGACCCCGTTCATGTTCTCGGCGAAGTTCCGGCACCGCAGCGTGGCCAACGTCCGCTGGCACGTCGACGCGATGCGCGAGCGCGGGCTGCGGGACGTCCGGTTCATCACCCCGACCGCGCTGTCCTACGGCAGCCAGACGGACGAGGCGAACCTCGACGCGGTCGAGGAACTCCTCGCCTCCTGCCGGGAGGGGATCGGCCCGGACGGTCGGGTCTTCTTCGGCTCCTTCCCCAGCGAGATCCGGCCCGAGCACATCACCCGCGACGCGCTGCGCCTGGTCCGGAAGTACTGCGCCAACACCAACCTCATCGTGGGGGCGCAGTCCGGCTCCGACCGGATCCTGGACGCCGCCAAGCGTGGGCACGGCGTCGAGGAGGTACGCCAGGCGGTCCGCGTCGGTGTCGAGGAGGGCTTCCGGATCAACGTCGACATGATCTTCGGCATGCCCGGCGAGGACCCGGCCGACGTCGAGGCGTCCCTGGGTCTCGCCCGTGAGCTGGCCGACCTCGGCGCCCGGATCCACGCGCACACGTTCATGCCGCTGCCCGGCACCCCGTGGCGGGAGGCGCCGGCCGGGGACGTGGCCCCGGAGACCATCCGGGAGGTGGACCGGCTCTCCCAGCGCGGCGCCCTGTACGGCCACTGGCAGAAGCAGCGCGACCACGCGGTACGGCTGGCCGCCGCCGCCGACGCGCACCCCCGGCCCGGCCGGAGCCGCACCATCCTGCCCGTCGTGGACCGGTGACCTCCGGCGCCGTTTCGTCGGCGCCCCCGGACCCGGCCGGGTCACGGAGAAGCCGGTGCGATCACACCGTCCCGACCGGACGCTGGTGCGCCCCGGTGATGTCGGTGCCCACGAGGTGCGGCGTCGAGCCCGTGACGAACAACCGGTAACCGTCGTGGTAGCCGACGTAGGAGCCACGCTGGTGGTGGGTGACAGTCAGTTTCAGCCGCGTGCCGGCAGCCACCTGGACCTGGATCGTGTCGGCCAGCTCGACGGAGTCCGACCCGGCGAGCACCCGTCCGGTGTCGTCGGTCAGGCGCAGGTCGAAGTCGTCGACGAGCGCCGTTCCGCGGGCCGCGCCGCTCGGATAGTTGAGCCGGTTCCCCGCGGCGCTGGTCACGTACGCGGACACCGTCGCGAGGTCGTAGCGCATCCACATCGGGACGACGTTGACGGTGACCCACTGGGTGTGGCGGGAGGTGAACAGGTACTCGACCGTGCTGCCGGACGCCAGGGAGGCGCGCTCCACCATGAACGAGGTGTCGTTGTCGTATCCGAGGTCGCGGGCGTGCTGGTCGCGGTAGGACTCGTACAGCTCGTACCGGCGGGTGCCGGAGCCGTACGGCACGTCCACGTTCCGCTGCACCGCACCGCCGCTGGTGACGTACGCGCCGGTGGAGTCGCGTCCGAAGCCGTGCGCGCCGACCGGCCCGAGTGGCCCCAGCGGGCCGAGCGCGCCGAGTGGGCCCACCGGCCCCAGCGCGCCCCACACGCCGCCCGCCTGCACCTGCTTGCTGAAGTCACCGAGGCCGGGCAGCGTCTGGTGGTACGCCTGCTCGGAGAGCGGCCCGTCGGGACCGAGCGGCCCCCACTCGCTCATCGGCCCGCCGTACCAGCCGAGCATGCCGGCCCAGTCGTCCCAGACCGTTCCGGTGATCCAGTTGGCGGGGTGCCAGACGGCGTCGCCGATCGGGCCGGCGACCCCGAGCGGCCCCCAGGGACCGATCAGCCCGTAGTGGCCCAACGGGCCCATCGGCTTGAGGTAGTCGGCGGCGCGCAACGGGTCTCCCGGGTAGGTGGTCCGCACCGCCGGGCTGACCGTGGCCAGGTCACCGCCCAACGCCTCCACCGAGGTCGCCGACACGTACCGGGGTGCCGCGGCCTGGGCGGGAGCCGCCATCGTGACCACGGTCGCCGCCGCCACGAGCACCGCGGCGAGGCGACGCCGTCGGGCGGAGGCCGCCGGACGGGATGACACCCTGGTCGTCTGCATGGTCCGCCTCCCCCGTCACCGGCCGTGGATCTGTCCGGCGTCCGCCGCCGGCCCGGCCGCACACCGCACCTGACCCCTCAGCCGGAATGCTAGGTCCGACCGGACACGGGCAACGGTCCGCCGGAGCGCCTGTGCCGGCCGTCACGTCTCCCCTCCGCGCCGGACGGGCGTCACCGGTCGCTGTGGTTGCTCCGCCAGTGGCCGCCGACGGCCGGGGTGTCGGCCTGGACGGGGGTGCGGTTGCCGTCGAGGTCGTTGTCGACGACCCGGCAGTTGAGGCAGCCGCCCCGGTCGGTGATCCAGAGGCCGTGGGTCTGCGTGCCGGGGCCGTTGTCCCGGATCAGGTTGCCGCGGATGGTGATCGAGTCGACGGTGGCGTTGATCGTGATTCCGGCGCGGTTCGCAGGTGCGGCCGGCAGTTCGTACCCGGTGCCGGGCGCTGGCGTGTCGGCCGACCAGGCGCGGGAGGCACCGGGACGGATCGGGGCGAGGGTCAGGGTGTTCTCGTCGTTGGCCGCCACGACGGCGTACCGGTCGCCCACCCGCAGCACCTTGCCCCGGTGTCCGTCCTCCGGCCACGCCGCCCGACGGTCGACCAGGGTGGTGTCGCCGTAGCCGACGGATCCGCCACCGCCGCTCGCGGCGGGGGCGCGCTGCCGGCCGTTGTTGCGGATCCGGTTGTTGATGACGACGGTGTCGCGCAGCGGACGGTCCACCCGGATCCCGTCGAGGCTGTTGCCCCAGATGTCGTTGCTCTCGATGACGATCTCCTCGGCGGCGGTGCCGTCGCTGCCGCCCAGGTCCTGGTGGTGGTAGCCGTAGCGGCCGTTACCGGTGATCCGGTTGCCCCGCACGGTGTAGGGGCCCCGGGTGTTGCCGATACTGACGCCGTCGCGCAGGTTGCCGTCGATGACGCAGTCGGTGAGCAGCCCACCCCGGCCGGGGATGCCACTGGTGCCCTTGGCGGAGACCTGGAAGCCGGCCTCGAGGTTTCCGGTCATCGTGCATCCGGTGACGATGAGCCCGTCGGCGCCCCAGTCGGCGATGCCGAACCGGTTGCCCTGGGCATGGCAGTTGACGACCCGGATCCCCCGTGGCTGGGGCCGGTCCGGGTGCTGCATCTCCAGGAAGATCCCGTTGGTGGCGTTGCCCACCGCGCTGCAGTGGGCGATGGTCAACCGCTCCACCGCGCCCCACGCGCCGATGCCGACGCCGATGCCGGCGCCCCCCATCTCCAGGCCGTTGTCCATCCGGCCGCACCCGACCACCCGTACCGCCTCGACCAGCGTGTCCTGGAGGAAGTCGCACCCGAAACCGGTGGCCGCGGTGTGGTGGATGAACAGGTTCCGGAACAGCCCGCCGATCACGTACTGCAACCCGAGGCCCTTCGCCAGGGGGTTGTACTCGGCCGACGCCACTCCCGACCCGTCGATCTCCAGATCGGCGAAGGTGCAGTACGCGAGGTGCCGGTCGGGGCTCGCGCCGTGCAACTCGGCGGTGTGGAAGGCCAGGGGTACGGGCTCGGCCCGGTTACCCTCGTTGCTCAGCACGAATCGGGTGGCACCCGGTCCCGCTCCCACCAGCGAGACTCCGCTGCGCCAGACGGTGCCGGCGTCGCGGATCGCGTACACGCCGGGCGGGCAGTAGATGATCCGGGCCCGCCCGTCCGCGACGAACCCGTCACCCAGCCGGTCCACGAGGGCGGCGAGGGCGGGTTGGTCGTTCGTCCGCCCGTCCCCGGCCAGCCCGTGGTCGTGGGCGTCGCACAGCAGCGGTGTCCCCGCCGTCGGGTACGAGGAGGTTCCCGCGAGGGTCGACGGCGTCTGGCGCGGCACCCGACTTCCCTCCTGTCTGGCGAGGGCCTGACCTGACGCTACGGCGACTCTGTCGCGCGAGGGAACGGAACGGTGGAATTCGCCGGTTGCCTCGGGGCAGCCTCTCCGGCGCGACGATCGGCCCGGTTCAGATGAGTCCGTGGGCGAGCATCGCCTCGGCGACCCGGCGGAAGCCGTCGATGTTCGCTCCGGCCGCGTAGTTGCCGGGCATGCAGTACTCCTCGGCGGTGGCGTGGCAGCGGGCGTGGATGTCCCGCATGATCTCCCGCAGCCGCTGTTCCGAGTACGCGAACGTCCACGAGTCACGGCTGGCGTTCTGCTGCATCTCCAGCGCGCTGGCGGCCACGCCGCCGGCGTTGGCGGCCTTGCCCGGCGCGAACCGGACACCGGCCTCGGCGAAGGAGCGGATCGCCTGCGGACTGGTCGGCATGTTCGCGCCCTCCGCGACGATCGTGCAGCCGCCCCTGACGAGCGCGGTGGCGTCGTCCCCGCTGATCTCGTTCTGCGTCGCGCACGGCACGGCGACCTGGCACGGCACCTCCCACACGGTGCGCCCCGCGACGAAGGTGGCGTGTGGCCGGTCCACGACGTACGCGTCGATGCGGGCCCGCCGGACCTCCTTCACGTCCTTGAGCAGCTCGACGTCGATGCCCTTGTCGTCACGGACGTAGCCGGAGGAGTCCGAACAGGCGACGACGGTGCCGCCGAGCTGGTGCACCTTCTCGATGGCGTAGATCGCCACGTTGCCCGACCCGGACACCACCACCCGTTTGCCGTCGAGACTGTCACCGGCGGCGCGCAGCATCTCCTCGGCGAAGAACACGGTGCCGTAACCGGTCGCCTCCCGGCGCACCTGGGCGCCCCCGTAGCTGAGGCCCTTCCCGGTCAGGACGCCGGACTCGTAGCGGTTCGTGATGCGCTTGTACTGGCCGAAGAGGTAGCCGATCTCCCGGCCGCCGACCCCGATGTCACCGGCGGGCACGTCGGTGTACTCGCCGAGGTGCCGGTACAGCTCGGTCATGAACGACTGGCAGAACCGCATCACCTCCCGGTCCGAGCGGCCCTTCGGATCGAAGTCCGACCCGCCCTTGCCACCGCCGATCGGCATGCCGGTCAGGGCGTTCTTGAACAACTGCTCGAAACCGAGGAACTTCACGATGCCCAGGTACACCGAGGGGTGGAACCGCAGGCCACCCTTGTAGGGGCCGAGCGCGCTGTTGAACTCCACCCGGAAACCACGGTTGATGTGCACCTCGCCGTGGTCGTCCTCCCACGGCACCCGGAAGATGACCTGCCGCTCCGGCTCGCAGATCCGTTCGATGATCTTCGCGTCGGCGTATTCGGGATGCCGGGTCAGGGCGGGGACGACGCTGTCGAGCACCTCCCGCACCGCCTGGTGGAACTCCGCCTCACCGGGATTGCGCCGCACCACGTCGGCGAAGATCGTCTCGATCCTGTCTGGTGCGGTCACGAGGGTCCTCCCGGGTACGTGGCTGGTTCGTCACCGGCCGACGGCGCTGGCGCCGGTAGCGTCGCCACGCCGCTGTGGACCTGCTCGACGGCCGGCCGGCAGGACAGGCCGGTGACCGACAGTCACGCCTGGACGGGTCACCGCGAGGCGGCGCTCCCGCCGGGGAGCCTACGACACCGACCGGCCGGGAACGGGGGCCTACCAGGGGGTTCACCCAGTGGGATCGCGGCCAGCGACGAGGTCACCCGGGCCGGGCCGCGATCGCCCGCCGACCGGCCCCGCCCGTCGGCGCGGACCGGAAGCGCACAGCCGCAGCCCGGCCGAAGTCGGTGACCGTCCCCTCCTGCCGGGCCCGCCCGGTCAGATGACGACCGAGTCGACGCCGCGCCAGGCGATGTTGTTGTTGTACCGGACGTTGGTCGCGGTGTCCGGCCCCAGCAGCGGCAGCGGGTCGTCCACGGAGTTCCACACGGCGAGCAGCTCGAAGTGGCCGGGACCGGGCACGCCGGTCCACGGGACGAGCACCGTCGTCACGCCGGGCGGGACGACGACGGTCACCGAGGTGACCGACGTCCAGGCCGTCGGCCAGACCAGGCCACCACCCGGGTCGGTGCGGTAGAAGCGCAGGATGCCGCTGTCGGTGCCGGAGCCGTACGGCCCGGGGTTCCGCAACTCGACCTTGATGTAGTTGGTCGCGCCGACGACCACGGTGGTGCTGACGTCGCACGGCACCGGCGTCCGGCAGACCCGCACGTCGGGGCTGGCCCAGATCGCGTTGCCCCAGTGCGGCTGGAGGCCGACGTCGGCGGCGACGTCCCGCATCCAGACGTCCGTGACGGACCGGATCCGCTCCGGTGGGGCGTCCGCCGGGGCGGCGACCGCGGTCCCGCCCAGCAGGGCGGCCAGGGCCGCGCCGGTGAGCAGAGCCAGTGCCGCACGGCGAGCGCGGCGGCCCGAGTTGGCCATGACAGGGTCTCCCATCGACGCCGGGTGCCGACGTGGCTGCCACGTCGACGTTCTCAGGTTGAGGGAGACGGGCGGCGGCGGAAAAATACCCGGGTCCGGCGACGGCGTTTGCCAGATGACGCCAGACCTCGACAAATCGGACGGCGTGGATGCCGTGGCGCCGCCCGACTGATCGGCCGCCTCTCGCGTACGTCAATGCCGCATACGAATCGCCGGTAGCGTTCCACCATCTCGGACCATCGACCAGCGTTTACCCCGTCCGACCTCGGGAAACGGACGGCACGAGGACCCAGGACCCGGAGACGTGAAGGTTGCTGTCAGGTAACGCAGGGGTGTCTGGAGCATTTCTTCAACCTGAACCGTTGGTAGGGTGCGGCGGTGCCTCCCCCCTCGGTTGCCGAAGACGCCGAAGCCACGGCGGCCACGACCAGCGGTCCCCCCGCGTCCGGTCGGCCACGTGGCGAGCGTGGCCTGGCCTGGTTACTGCTCCTGCCATCGGTCGCGGTCTTCGCCCTGTTCATCTTCTGGCCCCTCGGCCGGACCCTCTACCTGTCGACACACGGCAATGACATCTTCGGCGCGCCGAGCGCCTACGTGGGCTTCGCCCACTATGCCGAGATGCTGTCCGGTGAATTCCTCGGAGTGCTCGCCACCACCGCGGCCTTCACCCTGATCAGCGTCCTGCCGGCGGTGTTCGGCGCGCTGCTGGTGGTCCTGCTGCTGGAGTCGCGGATCCGGGGCGTACGCGCGTTGCGCACCGCCTTCGCCCTGCCGTTCGCCTTCTCGGTGGCCACCGCGTCCGTGGTGTTCGCGGTGATCTACAACCCGGCCATCGGCATCGCCAACGGGCTGCTCGGCGCGGTCGGCGTCGACCGGGTCAACTGGCTCACCGACCCGTCCATCGCCCTACCGGCGGTCGGCGTCGCCACCGTCTGGATGAACCTCGGCTACAACGTGCTGGTGCTCTCCGCCGGAGTGGCGGCCATTCCGCAGGAGGTGGTCGAGGCGGCCCGGCTCGACGGCGCGACCGGCTGGCGACTCGCCCGGAACGTCACCGTCCCGCTGCTCTCCCCGCAGCTGTTCTTCCTCGTCGTGGTCTCCACGATCCACGCGCTCCAGAGCTTCGGCCAGATCCACATTCTCACCAAGGGTGGACCGGACGACGCCACCACCACCCTGGTCTACTCCATCTACGAGAAGGCGTTCGCGTTCGGCTCCGCCGACTTCGGCGCCGCGAGCGCCCAGGCGGTCGTCCTGCTGGTGATCATGTTGATCTGCACGGGCATCCAGTTCGGCATTCTGGAACGGCGGGTGCACTACCGTTGACTTTCTCCCCGCGCCTAAAGGCGGGGGATTCCAGCGGTCGCCCGCTGGGTTTCCTGCTTCGTCGACGACCGCCCCGTCCGGACGTCCGTCCGTTGGGGTCTTACACCGCCTCCACAGGCGATCACGGAGAGCCCCTCCGCGAGGATGTTGCGGGCCGCGTTGACGTCACGGTCGTGGGTCTGCCCGCATCGGCAGGTCCACGACCGCAGTTTCAGTGGCATCCGCTCAGCGAGCGCACCACACGCCGAGCACAGCTTGGACGACGGGAACCAGCGGTCCACGACCACCAGGTCGCGGCCGTGCCAGTCGGCCTTGTACTCCAGCAGGGTGCGGAACTGCCGCCAGGCCGCGTCGCTGATGGCACGGGCCAGGCGGTAATTCTTGACCATGTTACGCACGGTCAGATCCTCGATCACGATCGTTTGGTTTTCACGAACGAGCCGAGTGGTCAGCTTGTGCAGGTGGTCCCGCCTGCGGTCGGTGATCCGGGCGTGCACGCGGGCGACCTTGAGCCGGGCCTTGGCCCGGTTGTGGGACCCCTGGGCCTTGCGGGCCAGCTCCCGCTGCGCCCTGGCGAGCGCGACCCGGTCGCGGCGCTCATGCCTCGGGTTGACGATCTTCTCCCCGGTAGAGAGGGTCAGCAGGCTGTCGAGCCCAGCGTCAACGCCCACCATGCCCGACGCCGGAGCCTGCTCGATCACGTCGTCGCAGAGCAGGGACACGAACCAGCGCCCGGCCGCGTCCTGCGACACGGTGACCGTGGACGGCGACGCGCCCTCGGGAAGCGGCCGCGACCACACGATGTCCAGCGGTTCGGCCATCTTCGCCAGGGTGAGCTGACCGTCGCGGTACCGGAACCCGCTGGTGGTGTACTCCGCCGACCGGCGCGACTTCTTCTTGCTCTTGAAGCTGGGGTACCGGGCACGCTTGGCGAAGAAGTTGGTGAACGCGACTTGCAGGTGCCGCAGGGTCTGCTGCAACGGCACCGACGACACCTCGTTGAGGAACGCCAGGTTGTCGGTCTTCTTCCACGTGGTCAGCATCGCCGAGGTGGCGTTGTAGTTGACCCGTTCCTGGCGCAGCGTCCACGCCTCGGTGCGGGCGGCCGACGCCATGTTGTAGACCAGCCGGACACAGCCGAAGGTACGGGCAAGCTCGGCGGCCTGCGCGTCGGTCGGGTAGAAGCGGAATTTGAATGCCCGCTTCACGGCCCTGGTCACGGCTCACAGCCTGACAAGCTAGCTGCTAAGCATTCCGGTGGCATGGGGATGGACACCGACCCGCCTTGGCGACGGGCCGGCTTTCCCCGCCCGGCTCCGCCGGAGTTCCGTTTCCTCCCCACGGCTAAAGCAGGGGGTTTCCACGGAGGTTTGCGATGAGCCGACGTACCACGCCCGGCCGGATCGCCGTCTACGTCGTCCTCGGGCTGGCGCTGATCCCGGTGCTGTTCCCGGTCTACTACGCGTTCGCCGGCGCCGTGATGGGCCCCGGCGACCTGGCCACCTATCCCCCGGCGCTGGTGCCGGGCGACCTGCACTGGCAGAACTTCGGCGACGTGTTCGACGCCGTGCCGCTCGGCCGGTTCTACGTCAACTCCGCCGTGCAGGCCGGTGTGATCACCCTCGCCCAGGTGGTGACCAGCATCCTCGCCGCGTACGCGTTCGCGTTCCTGCGGATGCCGGCGAAGGCGGCGACCTTCGCGCTCTTCCTCGCCACGCTGATGGTGCCGTGGGAGAGCATCATCATCCCCAACTACCTGGCCATCTCGGACTGGGGGCTGACCCGGGGTGGGCTCACCTACCTCGGACTGGTGCTGCCGTTCCTCGCCTCGGCGTTCGGCACGTTCCTGCTGCGCCAGGCGTTCCTCCAGTTCCCGGGCGAGCTGCGCGACGCGGCGGTGATCGACGGCTGCGGGCACTGGCGGCTGCTCTGGCGGGTGGTCGTGCCCCTGTCCAAGCCCTCCATCGCGGCGGTCGGGGTCTACGTCTTCCTCTCCGCGTGGAACCAGTACTTCTGGCCGCTGATCCTCATCCGGGACCCCGATTACCAGACCCTCCAGATCGGGATCTCCCAGCTCAACGACGCCGAGGCGGCCCAGCCGGGGCTGATCCTTGCCGGCGTCGCGCTCTCCCTGCTCCCCACCCTGGCCGTCGTGATCTTCGGCCAGCGGTACATCGTCCGTGGTCTCACCGCGGGCGCACTGCGTTGAACCCTTACCGAGGAGAGGCAATGGCACTTCCCCGACCACGCCGTACCGGCGCAGTCATCCTCGCTCTACTCACCGCCGCCGCGCTGGTCGCCGGTTGCGGCGCCGACTCCGGCGGCGACTCGTCCGACGCCTTGGACGCGCCGGGCGCCGAGGCGCTCGAGAACGCCGACGGGAAGACGACGGTCGAGTTCTGGCACTCGATGAAGGGCGCGAACGCCACCGCCGTCGACAAGCTGGTCGCCGACTTCAACGCCGCCAACGGCGGCAAGGTCGAGGTCAAGCCGGTCTACCAGGGCAGCTACGACGAGACCATCGCGAAGTACAAGGCGTCGGTGCAGCAGAAGAGCACCCCGGCCCTGGTCCAGGTGTACGACATCGGCACCCGCTTCATGGTCGACTCCAAGCAGGTCGTCCCGGTGCACAAGTTCATCGAGAAGGACAAGTTCGACGCCGCCGACATCGAACCGAACATCGCCAGCTACTACTCGGTCGAGGGCAAGCTCTGGTCGATGCCGTTCAACACCTCCACCCCGCTGCTGTACCTGAACAAGGAGGCGTTCGAGTCCGCCAGGCTCGACCCGAACCAGCCGCCGAAGACCCTGGCCGAGCTGGGTGAGCTGGCCAAGAAGCTCACCGTGAAGGACGCCGGCGGCAAGACCACCCGGTACGGCTTCGGCGCGGCCATCTACGGCTGGTTGCTCGAACAGCTCCTCGCCACCGACGGCAAGGAGTACTGCGACAACGGCAACGGCCGCCAGAAGCTCGCCACCCGGGTGCAGTTCGACCAGCCGGCGGCGGTGCAGGTCGCCCAGTGGTGGGCGGACCTGGTCCGCAACGGGTACGCCACGAACACCGGCCGGAAGACCGACGACGCCCAGGCCGCCTTCAAGGCCGGTACGGTCGCCATGCACCTGGAGTCGACGAGCGTGCTGCGCGGCTACGTCGACGCGGCGGCGGGCAAGTTCACCGTCCTCACCGCCCCGTACCCGAAGGTGTCGGACGCCTCCACCGGCGGGCCGATCATCGGCGGCGCGTCGCTCTGGATCAGCGGGGTCGGCCACAGCGCGGCCGAGAAGCGGGCCGCCTGGGAGTTCGCGAAGTTCTCCGCCGGCGCCACCCCGCAGGCCCAGTGGCACACCGGCACCGGCTACGTGCCGATCAACGTGCGGGCCCTGGACCAGGTCGACAAGGCCTGGACGACGAAGTACCCCCAGTTCCGTACCGCCGTGGACCAGTTGCACGCGCTGCCGCCGTCGGTCGCCTCGGCCGGCTGCCTGCTCGGCGTGATGCCGCAGGCCCGTAAGGCCGCCGAGGACGGGCTGGAGGCGGCCATCGTCGGCACCAAGCCCGCCGAACAGGCCATGAAGGACGCCGCCGCGAGCGTCCAGTCGGCGATCGAGAGCTACAACACGTCGGTGAGCTGACCGACGCTCCGCTGGCCCACCGCCACCGACGGTGGGCCAGCGGACCCGGGCGGGCGGCCGTCAGGGCCGCGACCCGGCCGGCGCCGCCGGCGCGGCGTCCGCCGGCCGGCGCGCACCGGTCAGGCCGGCGACGAGCAGCAGGTACGCGGTCAGCTCCACCGCCGCCGTGAGCGCCGGGACGGTTTGCAGCGCCGACAGGCTGGGCCCGTCGGCGGGCCAGGCGAACGCGGCGCCGCGCACCTCCCCCGCGAGCAGGGGCGTCGGCACCGCGCCGATGCTCGCGTCCAGGTGCGGCAGCGCGACCACGGCCAGCAGCACCGCGCCGGCCGAGGCGAGCCACCGGCCGTGTCCGGCCAGCACCGCGGCGAGCGCCAGGGCGGTCAACCCGAGCGCCACCGGTGGCAGCACGGCCAGCCCCACGGCGGTCACCGTGTCGTCGGCCACGTCGGCGCCGCCCGCGTACGGTCGCTGTTCGGCTGCGGTGGCGAGCCAGATGTCGACCACCCGGACGACCGCGTACCCGAGGAGCAGCATGCCCGCCACCGCCGCCACGGCCACCGTCCACCGACGCCACCCGGCGCGGCGCCAGACCGCGAGCAGGACCACCGCCGCGATCGACGACGCCCCGCAGAGCATGAGTCCCGCCTCGAAGCCGGCCCAGGTGTCCACGTCGGCGGGGCCCGGCCGGAGGACCTGCCAGCCGAGGAATCCGGTGCCCGGGTCGGCCGGCATCGTCCGGACCGCGTCGACGAGCAACGCCGTGAGGGCCGCCGGCACCGCCCAGCGGGGCTGCGGCAGCCCGCTGACCACGGCGTAGGCGAGGAGCAGAGCCAGGCTCAGCACCTCGGCGTACCGCCAGACCGGATCGGCCACCAGGATGCCCGTGGCATGTGCCACGGCGCAGACCGCCACCGCGGCCAGAAGAGGGTTTCCCGCACGCACGGTGCGCATCCTGTCACGGCGCTCCCCCGAACTCCGCATCGCGGCGCGCTGCCCGGGGTCGCCCTTTCCGGGCCGGGCACATACATTGAGCGCTATTGATCACCTGGGCGGGTGGTCACCGGGAGGAACGTGATGAGTGGGAATGCCGTGGCGACAAGGGGCGGATTGTCCGGGCTGATGGCGGGGGTCGTGCTCGCGGCCACCGCGTTCGCGCCGCTGCCGGCGTTCGCCGGGGCGAAGGCAACAACGGACGGGGTCCTGGCCGTGGACCGCACCCTGCGGGTCTACAACAACAACATCGAGAACCTCGTGGTGAACAACTCCGACGGCACGTGTACGCGGATCTCCGGACCGGACCACCTGACCTCGATGCTGGTCGACGCCGACGGCCGGACGGGCACGTCCGGGGTGCAGCCGCCCGACCTGTTGATCGTCCAGCAGGTACGCGGCACCGGACAGGCCCAGGCGTACGCCGACCAGCTCTCGGCGAAGTTCGGTTACCCGGCGGGGACGTACCGCGCGATCGTGGCCTGGGAGGACCCCGAGGAGTGGGGCAGCACGCACCGGTGCAGTGACCAGTCGCTGGGCAACCTGAAGAAGAGGCAGACCAACGGCATCCTCTACAACACCCGACGGCTGAGCCTGGCGAGCGGGGACATCTCGAAGTACTGGAGCGCGGGCTGGTTGAAGCCCGGCACGGCGTACGACGGTGGCGCGGGCTGCACGCTCTACAAGCCACCGAACAACGACGACGCGTCGGTGAACGAGTGGAAGTGGAAGCGCACCAGCGCCATCGCGGCGCGGTTCACCGTCAGGGAGACCGGCACCACGGTCTTCGCCGCGACCATGCACCTTCCCCAGGAGAACCGGTCCAACGCCTGCGCGGGTGACGGGTACACCGGGATCGGCGGGACCGGCATCCACCTCGGCGCCGACGCCACCAGCCTGATGAACGCCTCGACGATCCGGGTCGTCGGCATCGACGCCAACCGCACCGGCATCCCGGCGGGCACGCTCAGCGGCCACGGCATGACCGGCTACGGGACGAAGGCCACCCACGGTTCCAGCAAGATCGACTACCTCTTCGTCCGGGGCACCGTGCAGCCGTCACCCGTCGGGCACACGGTGAGCGGCACCAGGTCCAACCACCTGGCGCTGTACGCGTTCGTCAGCTTCTGAGGTCGTCGTCGGCGCGTCACGTGCGGTGGCGCGCCGACGCGTCGACCCCGACGGCCGGCAGGATCGCCTGGTCGACGATGGCGGCCAGCATGTCGTTGTCGGGTAGCCGGCCGGTGTCCGTGCTGTGCTTGAGCACCAGCGCCTCCCCGATGTCCGCCACCACCGGGGTGATCCGCCCCGGGTCGAGGCGCCCCCGTGCCGCGTAGTGCCGCAGCACGGTCTGCGTGAACGTGCCGCCCCGGGGGTCGAAGACCCGGGTGTAGATCGCCTCGACCAGGTCGGGGTGCCGGTGCCGCTCCATCATGATCTCCGCCACGGCGCGGGCCGCCGGCGTGGCCAGCCATTCGGTGAGCTGGCGCAGCGCGCGGATCAGGTCGCCCCGCAGATCGTCCGCGCCCGGCGAGGGCTCCTCCTGGGGATGCGCGTCGTGCAGCGCGTCGAGCAGCAGTTCCCGGGGCGAGGACCAGCGACGGTAGAGCGAGGTCTTGGCGGTCGCCGCCCGGCGGGCGATGCCCTCCATGGTGAGTCCGCCGAGGCCCACCTCGACGACCTCGACGAGGGCCGCCGCGTGGATCGCCCGGATCAGGTCGTCCCCCCGACGCCGGTTACGCGTCCGCGCCGGTGCCGGATCGGGCTGTCGTCCACTCATGCTGACTCCCATACAAGAAACGCTTGCGTATCTTAACTTCGACGGGTTAGATACGCATGCGTAGCTAAATGCTGCTCGCGCAACGTCTCCGGCGATTGTGCCGGCCGTCGGCCGCCGCCGTTCCCTCCCGTCCGCAAGGGGTGCACCATGTCCTCTGTCCCCGCCCACGCCGCGCGGGTCACCGCCGCCGCGGCACCGCCCGCCACCGCCGGCGTCCGGTCACTCGCGCCGGACCTCGCCCGGGGCGCCATGCTGTTGCTGATCGCGCTCGCCCACGCCCACATGTACCTGTACGGACACGAGCGGGGCTTCCGCGGGTACTCCCTCGACGGCGGCCCCGTCGACCGGCTCGTCGCCGGCCTCCAGGTGCTGCTGGTGGACGGCCGGGCGCTGCCGATGTTCGCCGCGCTGTACGGCTACGGACTGGTCCGCCTGGCGGACCGGTGGACGGCGACCGGAGCCGACTGGCCACAGGCACGCCGGATGCTCCGCCGACGCAGCTGGTGGCTGGTCGCGTTCGGCTTCGCGCACGCCCTGCTGCTCTTCTTCGGCGACATCCTCGCCACGTACGGGCTGATGGGGCTGCTGCTGGTCGGCATGGTGCAGGTCAAGGACCGCACCCTGCTCCGGGTCGCCGGGCTCTGGACCGTGGTCTACGTCTCGCTCGCCAGCGTGACCGCCCTGACGATCATCGAGAACGGGTCCACGCCGTACCCCACCGACGCCGAATCGCTGCTGGCGGGGGTCGGTGCCCGCCTGGCGGCCTGGTCGGTGCTGGCACCGATGCTGGCCCTGGACGTGGTCACCCCGTTCCTGCTCGGCATGTGGGCGGCCCGGCGCCGACTGCTCGACGAACCCGGCCGGCACCGCACTCTCCTGACCCGCGTCGCGCTGGTCGGCATCACGGTCACGGTCGTCGGCGGCGCTCCCCTCGCCCTGATCGACGCGCGGCTCTGGACGGACTGGTCCGCCGCCGCTGCCGTGCCCGCGTACGCCCTGCACAGCGTGACGGGGATCGCCGGAGGCCTCGGGTACGCGGCGCTGACCGGGCTGATCGCCCACCGTCGCACCGCCGCGCCTGGACGCGTGGTAACCGCGCTCGCCGCCTGCGGACAACGGTCCCTGACCTGCTACCTGCTCCAGTCGGTGGCCTTCGTGGCGATCTTCGTGCCGTACACGGGCGCCCTCGGTGGCCGGCTCGGTGACGCCGGCGCCTCGGCGGTCGCGGTCGGCGTCTGGCTCGCCACGGTGCTGCTCGCCGACGGCATGCGGCGACGCGGTCGGCGGGGCCCCGCCGAGACGCTGTTGCGCCGGCTCAGCTACCGACCGGTCCGGCCCCGCCCGTAGACCTGAGTCGGGGCAGTCGGGGAGTCGGGCCGTGCCCGTCGGATCGTCGGCCACCGCGCCGGGGCGGGTAACTGGTTTGTCCGCTCCGGTACGGGCCGGCTAGCATTCCGGACATGATCATCGCTTACATGCGCCTTCGCTCCGCCTGAGGCGGTACGGCGCGTCGGTCACCCGTCGACCGACCCCTGGTCGATCTGGTCGAGCCCGCGCGTTGAGCGGGCCCAGGTCGCGTCCGCGTCGTGTCGCCGCCGGATGGCATCTTCCCTCCGACTCGACAGGACCCTTCACATGCGTAAACCAGCTCATATCGCCATGGTCGGCAGCACCGCGCCGAGCCACGTCTACCCGTCCCTGGGCCTGATCCGGGAACTGGTCGACCGGGGCCACCGGGTGACCTACGCGATCGGCGAACCACTCACCGGCCTGGTCACGCCGACCGGGGCGGAACCGGTCACCCACCCGTCGATCCTGCCGCAGGGCGACACCGCCTGGCCGGAGGACCCCGGTGCGGCGATGCGGGTGTTCCTCGACGAGGGCATCGCGGTGCTCCCGCTCCTGACCGCCCGCTACGACACGGATCGGCCGGACCTCGTGCTCTACGACATCGGCGGGCTGGCCGGACCACTGCTGGCCGCCCGGTACGACGTGCCGGCGGTGCAGTTGTCACCAGCGATGGTCGCCTGGAACGGCTACGAGGAGGACATGGCGGAGATCCTCACCGCCCTGTACGAGTCGGAGTCCGGCCGCGACTACTACGCCACGCTCGGCGCGTGGTTGGCCGACCACGGCATCCGGCGGGAACCGCGACACTTCCTGACCCGTCCGGACCGGGTGCTGTCACTGATCCCCCGGGTGATGCAGCCGAACGCCGACCGGGTCCCGGACTCGGTGCGGTTCGTCGGCCCGTGTCTCGACCCGGCCCGGCTCACCGACCCGACCTGGACACCGCCCACCGACGGACGGCGGGTCCTGCTGGTCTCCTTCGGCACGGCCTACAACGACCAGTTGCCGGTGTACCGGGCCTGCCTGCGCGGCTTCGCCGACTCCCCGTGGCACGTCGTGCTGGCCGTCGGACACAAGGTGGACCCGGCCGACCTGGGCCCGCTGCCGGACAACGTTGAGGTGCACCGCAGCGTGCCGCAGCTGGCGGTGCTGGCCCACGCGTCGGCCTTCGTCACCCATGCCGGCATGGGAGGCTGCACCGAGGCGCTCTGGTTCGGCGTGCCCACGGTCGCGATCCCGCAGGCGGTGGACCAGTTCGGCAACGCCGACCGGCTCGTCGACGCCGGTGTCGGCCGGCGGCTGCCGGCCGAGGAGGTCAGCGCGGAGACGCTACGCGCGGCGGTGGACGCGGTCGCCGACGATCCGCATCTGCGGCGCCGGCTGACCGAGGTCCGGTCCGAGGTACGCGCGAACGGCGGGCTGCGGCACGCGGCGGACGCGGTGGAGGCGTTCCTCGCCGGGCACTGACCGGGCACCGGTGGGCCGCCCGATCGGAACGCGGTCGGGCGGCCCATCGCGTGGTTCCGCCGTGGGCGACGGTCGTCGCCTCCCGTACAGGTGAGGAAGGGCCGTCCGCTCATCCGCCCCGCCCGGACGGGTCAACCGAGCGCGGCCAGGGCGGTGAGCAGGCGCTCCACGTGCTCGTCGGTGCTGCCCAGACCGAGGCTGGCCCGCAGGGCGGTGGGCGGCAGGTCGCGGCGGCCACTGCGCGCGGCGGCCTCGGCGAGCAGCCGGCGGGCCAGCGGGTGGGCGCAGAACAGCCCGTCGCGTAGCCCGATCCGGTGCTCGGTGGCGAGGATGGCGGCCACGTCGGCGGAATCCCGGCCGGCGACCACGAAGGACACGATGCCGACGCGGTCGGCCGTGGGGCCGAAGGTCCGCAGCTCCACGAGGTGCGGCAGCGCTTCGATCCCGGTGCGCAACCGGGTCAGCAGCGCCTGCTCCCGGACGTGCAGGGCGGCGCGGTCCGTGGTGGTGAGCGCGGCACAGACCGCCGCCAGGGCCACCGCGCCGAGCAGGTTCGGCGTCCCGGCCTCGTGCCGGCCGGGGCCGGTCGTCCAGCGCACGTCGTGGGTCGCCGTCCCGACGTACCGGGTGGCCCCGCCGCCGGCCAGGTACGGCGGTGCGGCGTCCAGCCAGTCCGCCCGCCCGACGAGCACGCCGGCGCCGAACGGGGCGTACAGCTTGTGTCCGGACGCGGCGAGGTAGTCCACGTCGAGCGCGGCCAGGTCGACGGGGGCGTGCGGGGCCAGTTGGGCGGCGTCCAGCACCACGCGGGCGCCGTGCCGGTGGGCCACCCGGGTGAGCTCCGCGACCGGCCAGCACTCCCCCGTGACATTGCTCGCGCCGGTCACCGCGACCAGGATCGGCGTGCTGCTGTCGGTCCCCCGGCGCAGTTCACGCAGGGCGGCGGCGAGCGCGCGGACCGCCGCGTGCGGCGAGTCGGGTACCGGTAGCCGGAGGGTCCCGGCCGGCCAGGGCAGCAGGTTCGCGTGGTGTTCGCCGGCGAACGTGACGACCTTGGTGTCGGCGGGAAGCGCGTGGGCGAGCAGGTTGAGCGCGTCCGTGGTGTTCCGGGTGAAGATGACGTGATCGTCGGGGCGGACGGCGAAGAAGTCACCCACGGTCTGCCGGGCCTGTTCGTACGCCAGGGTGCAGCGCCGGGAGAGCGCGCCGGCGCCCCGGTGCACGCTGGCGTACCAGGGCAGCAGCTCGGCCACCGCGTCGGCGGCGGCACGGGCGCAGGGCGCGGAGGCGGCGTAGTCGAGGTTGATCTCACCGGGCACCCCGAGCACCTGGAGCGCCTGGTACGGCGGTCGTGGCACCGGACGGGACCCGACACGGACGGGCGAGGGTACGAGGGCAGTGGTCATGCCAGACCTCCGGCATCCAGGGACCCCGGAACGGCAGGGGACGGGGCCCGCGCTTGCCCAGCACCTGGTCGGGCTGGGCCCGGTCATCACCCGGGGCACCCCACCGCGAACCTCGACGAGGGTTGCCGGCCAGCAAGCCGGGGCTTGTCGCTGGCACTCATGACCTGGGCCGGAGCATAGCCGCAGGACGTGGCCCGGCCAACCCGGGGAGGTGAACTTAACCGGCCGGCGGGACGAGCGACCGCCGTCCCGACAACCATTGGCCGGAAAGGCGAGCAGCCCCGCCGTTGCCGGCGGGGCTGCTCGACTTTCTCTCCGTGTCGGTGTCGGGGATCACACGGTCGGGGCGGCGTTCTTCTCGGTCGGCTCGTCGGCTGCCGCAGCGGCCTCGGTTTCGGCGACGATGCGGCGTTCCTCGTCCCGGTTGGCCCGGTACTGGCGGACGGAGTACGCCAGGGCGGCGGCCCAGACGGCGTAGATGACGGCGTAGAAGGCGTAGCGGACCCCGTCGGACGCGTCGATCCAGTCGCTGCGCAGCAGGGTACGGGTGTTGGTCAGGATGATGACCCCGCCGACGGCCGAGCCGAGCACGCGCGGCGGGATGTGCCGGACCAGCCAGGCCGCGATCGGCGCGGCGATGGTGCCGCCGATCAGCAGCACGGCGACCCAGGCGAAGTTCACGCCCTCGGAACCGATACCGACGATGAATCCGACGCTCGCCGCGACGGCGACGAGGAACTCGCTGGTGTCGATCGAGCCGATGGTCTTGCGCGGCTCCAGTCGACCGCTGGCCAGGATCGCCGGGGTGCCGACCGGCCCCCAGCCGCCGCCACCGGTGGCGTCGACGAAGCCGGCCACCGTGCCCAGCGGGGCGAGGAAACGCTTGCGCAGCGGCTTACCGAGGTTGCCCTTGGGCAGGCCCACCGCGGTGAACCGGATCAGGATGTAGAGCCCCAGCGTGAGCAGGATGATCGACATCAACGGCGCGGCGGTCTCGGTCGACAGGTTCGACAGGAAGGTAGCCCCGGCGAACGCACCGACCGCGCCGGGGATACCGATCTTCCAGACGACCTTCCAGTCGACGTTCCCGAACCGCCAGTGGGAGGCGCCGGAGACGAGGGTGGTGCCGATCTCGGCGAGGTGGACGGTCGCCGACGCCGCCGCGGGGTTGGTGCCGATGGCCAGCAGCAGGGTCGTCGACGTGACCCCGTACGCCATGCCGAGACTGCCGTCGACGAGTTGGGCACCCAGGCCAACCAGGGCGAGGAGGATGAGTTTTCGCATGTCTACCGCCAGTCGTGAAGGGGTGGCAGGTCGACCGGACCTTGTTGTCCGCCGAGTCAACCGGTCAGGGGTGGTGTGGTCGGCCGCCCCCGCGACCGCCGTGCCCACGGCCGGTCACGACGTGGGCGGGCAGGTGGCTACGCCTCGGGACGCGAGCTGCGCAGGAAGTGCTCCTCGCACGGTGCTCGGCGCACCGCGCGGCACGCGTCGACGTCCGCATCGCGTAGCTCCTCCGCGTGCCGATCGGGGCCAGAACGAGTGGACGTGGCGACCCACGCGACCCCTTGTTCTCCCACATTCCCCACTAGTTCGATGGAGAATACGATGTTTGCCGGCCCCGCGACAACCCCCGTCCCCTCGGACACTCGACACGTCCGGTCACGCCGCCGGCCGGACCGACGGATGTGGCTGCGGCGGACTCCCCGGCACACCGCTCCGGGACGGTGCGCGAGACTCTCCTGATGCTCGGTGGTTGCCGCCCTACCGCTGGCCGGTGACGAGGAACTGCATCTGGTGCTCGTGGTTCGGGGCGACCCCGAACCGCCGGTCCAGTTCGTAGATCGACGTCAGCGGGGTGACCGTCACCTGGGTCAGTCCGGCCGTTTCGAGGACCGCGACGGTCTGGTCGATGGACTGCGCGGTGGCCAGCGGCAGGACGGCCTGAACCTGCGGGTCGTAGTGGTCGGTGAAGTTCTCCGAGGCATTCTCCAGGCCGTCGGGGAACCAGGTGCTGTCGACCACCGCGATCGTGCCGCCCGGACGCAGCAGACGGACCCAGTTGGCCACGGCGACCTCCGGCTCGCGCAGGGTCCACATCAGGTACCGGCTGGTGACCGCGTCGAAGCTGCCGGGCGGGAAGTCCGGGTGGACGGCGTCACCACGCCGGATCACAGGACCGTTCGGCATGCTGGCGGCGTGCTGGCGGGCCCGGTCCAGCATGCCCTCGGCGAGGTCGATGCCGGTGACACGGTGACCGAGGCCGGCCAGGACCATGGCGACCTGTCCGCTGCCGGTGCCGACGTCGAGGACGTCCGACGGCGCGGGTGGCAGAGCGCCCTTCCAAACCTCCGACCAGGCCTGCTGGTCGACCGCGAGGCGGTCGGAGCGTTGCTGGTACTCGTCGTAGCTCGGCGCGCGGCCGGTCCAGTAGGCGTTGATACGGTCCTGCGCCGTCACGCGGCACTCCCCTCGTCGTCGGTCTCCCCGACCGGTCGGAACAGCAGGTGGATGGCACCGTCGAGTTCCAGGCGCCGGATCCCGATGCCGTAGACGGGCTCGAGGAGCGCCGGATCCAGCACCTCGTCGGCGGTGCCGGCGGCGACGACCCCGCCCCCGCCCAGCAGCACCAGGTCGTCGCAGTAGCGGGCGGCGAGGTTGAGGTCGTGCAGCACGACGATCGAGCAGGTGTCCAGGGTGCGGACCAGGTGGAGGATCTCGTGCTGGTAGCGGATGTCGAGGTGGTTGGTCGGCTCGTCGAGCAGCAGGTGGGTGGCCTGCTGGGCGAGTGCGCGGGCGATCAGCACCCGCTGGCGCTCACCTCCGGAGAGCTGGCCGAACGACCGGGGACCGAGGTGGGCGGCGCCGACCCGGGTCAGGCAGCGGGCGGCGATCTCGTAGTCGGCGCGGCCGGTGCGCTGGAAGGTCGACAGGTGCGGTCCCCGGCCCAGCAGCACCAGCTCGGCCACGGTGAGCGCCGTCTCGCCCCCGGTCTCCTGCACGACCACGGCCAGCCGACGTGCGGCTTCCCGGGGCGCCAGGGCGGCCAGTTCGTCGCCGTCGACCACGACCTGTCCGGTCCTGCTGCGCAGCGCGCCGTAGAGCAGGCGCAGCAGAGTGGTCTTGCCGCTTCCGTTCGGGCCGATCAATCCGAGGACCCGGCCCGGCTGCGCCGTCACGCTGACCCTGTCGATCACGGCGTTCGCCCCGTAGTGCCAGGTGACGTCGGTTGCCTTGATCACGGAGCGCCCTGGAAGCGCTGCACGATCCGCTCCAGGCCGTCGATGGACAGCGGGGTGGGTGGCTCGGTGAAGTTGAACAGTTGGGTCATGACGTTGCCGTTGCGGACGGCGTTGAGGTTCTGCGCGCCGGGCAGGCCGGTCAGTCCGCGCTCGACCGCCGCGGGGTCGCCGTCGCCGTAGAGCAGGATCAGCACGTCCGGGTTGCGGCCGAGCAGTTCCTCGACGGTGACCTCGAAGACCCGTTCCCGGACGTCGCCGAAGACGTTGCGGAAGCCGGCCGCCTCCAGTTGCGGGTGGGCCATGCTGGCCGTTCCGTAGGCGTACGTGGTGCCGCCGCCGACCGTCGGGTAGAGCACGGCGGCGGTACGCCCGGACGACTGGCCCGCCTTCGCCCGGACGCTGGCCATCCGATCCTTCAGGGCGGTGACCGCGGTGGTGGCCTCGGCCTCACGACCGAACACCTTGCCGTAGGTCTGCATCTGGGAGTAGATGTCGTCGAAGGTCGGTACGGCCGTGCTGCCGGGGCACAGGGCGGGTTCCTCCAGCAGGGGGATGTCCACCGCGGAGAGGGTGTCGCGGGACAGGTTGTCCACCTGGCCGAGCACCAGGTCCGGCTGCTGGCTGATCACCACCTCCTTGGAGATCTGCAGGTGGCCGCTGGTGTCGGTCTTGTCCGTCAGGAGCGGAATCCGATCCAGTTCGGCGAGGGTCGCGGCGTCGTAGTACTCCTTCGGGTACTGCCCGGCCCGGGCGGTCACCCGGTCCATCATTCCGAGGGCGTGCAGGTACGGCACGGCCGCGCTCTTGAGCAGCACAACCCGCTGGGGCGCGGCGTCGAAGGTCACGTCCGCGCCGCAGTTGGTGACGGTGACGGGGTAACCGTCGCCCGCCGCCCTCGGATCGTCACCGCCGCCGCACGCGGCGGCGAGCAGCACGGTGACGGACACGGCGGCGGTGACGGCCAGGCGGACGCCCTGCATCGTTCCTCCTCGACGGATCGGGCGCTCACGCGCCGGTGGCGTACAGACGACGGATCAGGATCACCAGGAACGGCGCACCGAGCAGGGAGGTGATGATCCCGATCGGGATCTCCTGCGGGGCCAGCAGGACCCGGGCGATGACGTCGGCCCAGACCAGGAGGATGGCCCCGAGCAACGCGGCCACCGGTACCACCCGCACGTGCTGGCCACCGACGATCCGGCGGGCCAGGTGGGGGACGACGAGCCCGACGAACCCGATGCTGCCGGCGGCGGAGACCAGCACGCCGACACTGAGCGAGACCACCACGAGCAGGCGCATCCGGAAGCGGTCGGGCGACACCCCCAGGGTCTGCGCGGTCTCGTCACCGATGGCCAGCACGTCGAGGCGCCTTCCGGCGACCGTCAGGTAGAGGATCGCGCCGCCCACCACGACCGCGGTCACCAGGAGCAGGGCGTTCCACCGGGCCAGTCCGAGGGACCCGAGGAGCCAGAACATCACCGATCGGGAGCCCTCGGCGGAGCCCGAGGCGAAGATCAGGAAGCTGGTGGTGGCGTAGAGCGTGTACCCGACCGCGACCCCGGCCAGCAGCAACCGGATCGAGGTCACCCGTCCACCGCTGCGCGCGATCAGGAAGACCAGCAGCGACGCCGCGAGCGCACCGAGGAAGGCGCTGGTGGAGAGGGCGTACTCGCCGAAGCCGGCGCCCGCCCCGAAGAGGATGGCCGCGGCGGCACCGCTGGAGGCCCCGGAGTTGATGCCCAGCAGGTACGGGTCGGCAAGGACGTTCCGTACCATCGCCTGCAACGCCACCCCGCACACCGCCAGCCCGGCGCCGACTAGCATGCCGAGCAGTACCCGGGGTAGCCGGACCTGCCAGACGATCGCCTCCTGCGGCATGGTCCAGGTCACCTCGCCGGGCACGCCGACGAGCTGATGGCCGATGATCCGGGCCACGGTCGTCGGGGCGATCCCGATCGCCCCGGAGCCGACCGCGACCACGCCGGTCAGGACCAGCCCGACCGTCAACGCGACCAACCAGAGCCCGGTACGGCGGCGCTGCGCCGCGACGCCGAGCAGGTCCTGCTGGCCGTTCAGCAGGGCCGTCGCCATCACCGTACCCCCAGAGCGCCTTCATGGTTGTTGCAAATCCTTGGCAAGAAGCTAGCAGCAAGATCGAGCGGGACGGAAGACCGGGAGTCACTGCTCACCCTCGTCGCGGTAGGCGGACGGCCCCCGCCGCCTCCCCGTCCGGCGTTTGTCGGACCGGCCGACGGGTACCCGCGCCGGGCAGGGTGCCCGGGAATCTCCGCGCTGCGCTCGTTGGCGTGGCTCGCGGTGGTCTGCCTGTTCACGTCCGTGACGGAGGTCGTCGTCAGCCGGGGACACCGGCGTCGACTGCGCCGGGCGTTGTCCGACGAGGCGGAGGCGACCACGCCGGGCGCGGGCGAACCGGGACCGTCCGGCCTCTCCCCCTTCTGACGGCCTCGTCCCGGGACGGGGTGGTCGGGTGATCGGCTGCTGCGCCTCCGCGACCGCCGGGAGCGTCGACGCGGCGCCCTGGGCGCCCGGTGACACAATCGGCGGGTGTCCTCAAGGGAGGGTGGTCGCGATGACCGGTGTTGAGTTGATCGTTGCGGCACTGGCCGCCGGCGCGGGTGCGGGCACCAGCGCCGCGGCGGTGGACGCCTATGTCGGACTGCGTGACGCGCTACGGCGTCGACTGGCGGGGCGTGGTCAGGCCGAGCAGATCCTGCACGAGGACGCCGGTTCGACGGTGTGGGAGCAGCGCATCGCCATAGAATTGGCCGACTCCGGGGCCGACCGGGACGAGCTGGTCCTCGCCGCCGCCAACCGTCTCCTCGACCTGGTGGACCCGGACCGCTCCCGGACGGGTGGGCACACGGTGAGTCTGCACGGGGCGCGGGGTGTGCAGGTCGGTGACGGCACCCTGCATGTGGAAACCGCCTACGGACCGACTGCGGCGACCATGACCGGCCCGGTCACTGTCAGCTACGGACAACTGCCGGACCCCCCGTCACGGCCGGAGGCGTAGCGGGGTCGTCCGCCTCCGGCAGCGGTCCCCCCGACCCGCCCGCTCCGGTACGTGTCGCCGCCGCCTACGGTCCCGTGGGCCAGTTCTACGCCCCGGTGACGATCAACACGTCCCGGGTGGTGCGGTGGCCGCACCGCGTCGGGGTGGTTCCTGCGGTGGTCGACGGCTTCCAACAGCGGCAGCACACCGTCGACCTGGAGCGGACCGTCACCGACGGTGGGACAGCGGCGCACACGCAGGTGTTGTGCGGATTGGGCGGGGTGGGCAAGACCCAGCTGGCTGCCGCCTACGCCGACCAGGCATTCGCACGGAGGCAGATCGATCTGCTGGTATGGGTCACCGCCGCCACCCGGCACGGCGTCGTCGCCTCCTACGCCCAGGCCGCCTACGCGGTCCTCGACCATGCTGACCCGGAGACGCGGAAGGCTGCGGCGCAGTTCCTGGCGTGGCTGGCGACGAGCGACCGGCGATGGCTGATCGTGCTCGACGATCTCCAGACCCCGGCCGACCTGAACGGTCTCTGGCCACCCACCACGCGGGCGGGCAAGGTGCTGGTGACCACCCGCCGCCGTGATACCGCACTCGCCGACGGCCGACGCCGGGTCCTCGATCTCGGCGTGTTCACCGCCGACGAGGCGGTCGCCTACCTTCGGCACAAGCTGCCCCACGAGCCCGTCGGCCAACTCCACCAGCTCGCCGCCGGTCTCGGCCACCTTCCGCTGGCGCTGGCTCAGGCCACCGCCTACCTCAGCGACCGGGGACTGGACTGCGCCGGGTACCGGGCTCGCCTGACCGATCGCCGACGGGCTCTCGCTCAGCTGCTGCCCGAGCCCGAGGCGCTGCCCGACGAGCACCGGGCGACGGTCGCCGCGACCTGGTGGCTGTCGATCGTCGCCGCCGACCGGCTCCAGCCGCGAGGACTGGCCCGCCCCCTGTTGGACCTGGCCGCGCTTCTGGACCCCAACGGCATCCCCGTCCACCTCTTCACCAACTCCGCGGTCACCGACCACCTCCGCAGTCTCGACCGCGGCGACGGCGCCGCTCCGGTCGACCGGGACGCCGTCGCCGACGCTCTGCGCAACCTGCACCGCCTCAGTCTCGTCACGCACGGCGGGGACCACATCCGGGTGCACGCCCTCGTCCAGCGGGCCGCCCGCGACCGACTCACCCCGGAACAGCTCGACACCGCCGCCCGCACCGCCGCCGACGCGCTGTTGCAGATCTGGCCGGTCCCGGAACGGGAGTCCTCGACCAGTCACCACATCCTGTACGCGAACACCGCAGCGTTGTACGAGCACCGCCGCCAGGCCTTGCTCGTTCCCCACGGTCACGCGGTGCTGCGTCGCGCGGGCCGCAGTCTCGGCGACACCGGCCATCCCGCCGACGCCATGGGCTTCTTCGTCGATCTGCACACCGACTGCCTGCGGGTGCTCGGTCCGGATCACCCGCACACCCTGGCCACTCTCCACGACGTCGCCCAGTGGCGGGGCGAGGCCGGTGATCCTGCCGGCGCGATGGAGACCTTCCGGCAGGTCCTGGCCGACCGGTCACGAACACTGGGCCCCGACCACCCCGACACCCTGACCACCCGCAACAACCTGGCCTACAGCCAGGGCCGCGCCGGTGACCCCGCCGGCGCGGTCGCGGCCTTCCGGCAGGTCCTGGCCGACCGGTCACGAGTACTGGGCCCCGACCACGCCGACACCCTGATGACCCGCAACAACCTGGCCTACTGGCGGGGGCAGGCCGGCGACCCCGCCGGCGCGGTGGAAGCACTCCAGCAGGTGCTCGCCGACCGGTCACGGGTGCTCGGCCCCGACCATCGCCACACGTTGAGCACCAGCAGCAACCTGGCCTACTGGCGGGGGCGGGCGGGCGACCCCGTCGGCGCGGTGGAAGCGCTTCGCCAGGTCCTGGCGGACTACCTGCGCGTCCTGGGCCCGGACCACCCGCACACCCTGACCACTCGGCGCAACGTGGCCTACTGGCAGGCCGAGTCCGGTGACCGCGCCGGCGCCATCGCGGCGACCGAGCGTGTGCTCGCCGACCAGCTTCGGGTGCTCGGACCCGGCCACCCGGACGCCCTCACCACCCGACGGAACCTCGCCAGGTGGCGGGACGACGGCGCCGGTTGACGACCGGAGCCGGCGGAGGCTCGACGGGCGGCCCGGCAGCCGATGCGGGGCGCCGGCATCCCGGCACCGCCGGACCAGTGGTCCCGGCTCCGGTGCTACGTGGTGAGCATCGAGTGGTTCTGCGCCACGATGGCATCGGTGATCTCGTCGGGCGGCACCGGTCGACCGAAGTACCACCCCTGCCCGTTGTCGCAGCCGGTGGCGGTGAGACGGTGGGCCTGCTCGACGGTCTCGATGCCTTCGGCGGTCACGGTGAGGCCGAGCTTGTGACCCAGCGACACCACGGTGGTGAGGAAGTCGTCGTCGTTGCTGGGGTGGTAGGTCGACGCCTGCCGGAACGCCGGCGCCGACGGGCGGGTCAGGCTGGCGTCGAGCTTGAGACCGTGCAGCGGCAGGGCGCGGAGGTTGGCCAGGTTCGCATAGCCGACACCGAAGTCGTCGATGACGATCCGGACGCCGAGTTTCATCAGCGCGGTCATGGTGTCCATCACGACGCCGCTCAGTTCGATCACGGCCTGCTCGGTGACCTCCAGCTGGAGCAGGCCCGGTGGCAGGCCGGTCCGGTCGAGGACCTGCGCGACCGCGGCGGCCATGCCGTCCTGTTGGAGCTGGCGCACCGACACGTTCACGCTCACATACAGCCCGGGCTGGTTACGCTGCCAACGGCTGGCCTGGCGGCACGCCTGTTCGAGCAGGTGGTTCCCCAGGGGCACGACGAGGCTGGTGCGTTCGGCGAGCTCGATGAACCGCGCGGCGGTCAGGAGACCGAGACGGGGATGGCGCCAGCGGGCAAGTGCCTCCACCCCGGCCAACCGTCCGGACCGGAGATCGGCGATGGGCTGGTAGGCGAGGGTGAACTCGCCCCGCCGTAGGGCCGCCGGCATGGCCGCCGAGAGTCGGTACCGCGCGGCGTCGGAGTTGCTGCGGTCCCGGTCGAACTGCCGCCAGGTCGCCTTCCCGTCGGCCTTGGCCCAGTGCAACGCGATCTCGCTCGCGCGCAGCAGCTTCGCGGCGCTGCCGTCGCGGACCGGTCCCTCGGCGACTCCCACGCTCGCCGTCAGGGGCACCTCGGTGCCGGCGACGTGGAACGGGGCGGCCAGCGCGGCGAGCACCCGGTCAGCGATCTTGGCGGTGTCCTCGGCGCAGGTGGTGCCGACCATCAGGATCGCGAACCGGTCACTGTCCAGGCGGGCCACCAGGTCGATCCGCCGGTCGGTGATCGCGCCGAGCCGGCCGGCGATGTCCCGGAGCAGCAGGTTGCCCACCCGGTGCCCGAGCACGTCGTTGACCGCCGCGAAGTCGTCGATGTCGAGGCAGCAGACGCCGGCCCGGTCGACGGGGTCACCGGCGGCGGAGATCCGCCCCAGGCGTTCGGTGAACAACGTCAGGTTGGGCAGCCCGGTCAACTGGTCGTGGGTGGCGAAGCGGCGGAACCGCGCCTCACTGACCCGCAACGCCTCCTCGGCCCGGGTGTGCGCCGCCAGCGCCGCCAGCCGGACCACGTCCTGGGCCTGCAGGCTGCGGTCGTGCGCGGCCGACGCGAAGCCGATCGCCAGCTCGGCCAGCAGCCCGGTCAGCCGGGCGTCGAGCGCGGGGTCCGGAGGCAGCCGCAGGTCGGCGACCAGCCGCGAGCCGATGATCGCGATCGTCCGACCGAGCGCCTCCGGTGACCCGAAGCCCGCCGCCACGAGGTCGGCGCCGATCCGCTGGCCGGCGCCGGGGTCGACCGGTTCGGTGAGGACACCGGCGACCAGACGGTCCGTCAGTCCGGCGACGATCTCGTGCCGCTCCTCGGCGCTGATCGGCACGTAGTGGGCCCGGTGCAACGCTGCGGCCCACACCCTGGCGAACTCCTCGGCACCCGGACGGTGCCGATCGTCGGCCCCGTGGATGTCGGGCCGATCGTTCACCCGCGGCATCCGACCCCGACGTAGAAACTCATCCGCTCGGGATTCTCCCCGACGTCGCCGGGAGTCTCGGGACGCCACAGCGGTGACCAGACCACACCGGGCTCCACCAGGTCGAGGCCGGAGAAGAAGTCCTCCACCTGGGACCGGGTGCGGGCGGTGACGGGCGTGCTCGTCCGGCCGCTGAGCCGGGTGCCCTCGCCCATCTCGTCCGGACGACTGTCGGTGGTGACATGGCTGATCGCCACGCAACTGCCCGGGGCCAGCGACGTCCACAGTCGCTTGACCAGCCCGTACGGGTCGTCCTCGTCGGGCACGGCGTGCACGACCGACACGAGCAGCAGGCCGACCGGCCGGTCGAGGTCCAACAGCCGGCGCGTCTCCGGGTGGTCGAGGATGGCCTCCGGACGACGCAGGTCCTCGAGCAGCGCGACCGCGTTCGGTTGACCGGCGAGGATCTGGGTGCTGTGCGCCACCGCCACCGGGTCGATGTCCACATAGATCACGCGGGCGTCCGGATCGACCTGCTGGGCGATCTCGTGCACGTTGCCGACCGTCGGGATACCCGATCCGATGTCCAGGAACTGCCGGATCCCCCGGTCGAGCATGAACCGCACCGCCCGGTGCAGGAACTCACGGTTCGCCCGCGCCACCAGGCGGAGGTCCGGCACCGCCGCGAGCGCCTGGCGGGCGAACTCCCGGTCGACCTCGAAGTTGTGCGAACCGCCCAACCAGTAGTCGTAGGCCCGGGCGACGCTCGGCCGACTAAGGTCTACTCCCTCTGGTGCCCACTCCGGCCGTTCCATGGTCGCCCTTCCTCGACGAGACGATGACGTATCCGGTGCCACCGCTACGATGGGAATCTTTCGGTAGATGACCCGCACCGGGATCGCGAACGGTTAATAGTAACGAACCCTTCTCTTCTTCGCGATCACGGCTGCGTCCCGTGCGGGACCGCCGGGCCGGTGGGCGGGGAATGGTGGTGGGGGCGGGGTGGTTGTATCCCCCGTGCGGCTGTGGCCCGCTGCCGGTGAGCGCGGCGGGTGGCCGGGTGGCCCCGGGAATGGGGGCGGCCGGCCGGTCGTTACACCATG
>NZ_BSTB01000017.1:0-183629 GCF_030269285.1 Micromonospora sp. NBRC 101691 | reverse complement strand
CGACGCCGGCGACGTGTGGATCGTCTACCTGGTCGGCGCGCTCTACGGCCTGTCGTCGATCGCGCTCGGCGCGGCGCTCAGCGGGCTGCTGCGCACCCTGCTCCCGCTCGGGCTGCTGGCCGAGGCGGACGCGGCCCTGGGGAGCGGGGGCCAGGGGGTGGGGGTGTGGTTCGGGGGCGGCGTCTCGGGGCACGGGACGTCGGCCGCGAAGCGCTGGAGGGCGGCGGTGAACGCGGGCAGGTCCGCCGTGCGCAGATGATCGAAGACGTGCCGTCGTACGCTCGCCAGGTGGGCCGGCCAGGCCTGGCGCAGCCGGTCGAAGCCGGCGTCGGTGAGCACGGCGTGGTAGCCGCGCCGGTCGTTCGGGCAGCGTTGCCGGCGGACCAGGCGCTGCTCCTCCAGGCGGTCGACGATCCGGCTCATCCCGCTGAGCGACAGGGCGCCGGCGACGGCCAGGTCGTTCATCCGCAGCCGCCGGTCGGGTGCCTCGGAGAGGAGCCGGAGCGTGGTGTACTCGCTCATCGACATGCCCTGGTCGCGCAGCAGGTCCGCGTCGAGGGCCCGGGGGACGGTGAGGATCGTCCGGGCGAAGGCGCGGAGGAAGGCCTCCTCGTCGGCGGTCAGCGGGCCCTGCCGGGGCGGCTCCTCGGTCGTCACGTCCTCACCGTACTTGCTTGACAAAGCAAGTACCACACTGTTTGCTTGTCGCGGCAAATACGAGGCCGGTTCCGGCCGGCCGCCACGAGCGTGCAGGAGACTTCCCCATGACCCGCATCGGGATCATCATCGGCAGCACCCGACCCGGCCGTAACGGCGAGCAGGTCGCCAAGTGGGTGTTCGACATCGCCGCGCGCCGCGACGACGCCGAGTTCGAGCTGGTCGACCTGGCCGACTACCCGCTGCCGCACCTGGACGAGGCGATCCCGGCGTCGTTCGGCCAGTACCAGCAGGAGCACACCAAGCGGTGGGCTGCCAAGATCGCGTCGTTCGACGGCTTCGTGATCGTCACGCCGGAGTACAACCACAGCACCTCCGGCGTGCTGAAGAACGCGATCGACTACCTCTTCGGCGAGTGGAACAACAAGGCCGTCGGCTTCGTCTCGTACGGCTCGGCCGGTGGCGCCCGCGCCGTCGAGCACCTGCGGCTGATCGCCGGTGAGCTCAAGATGGCCGACGTCCGCCAGCAGGTCGTGCTCTCGCTGATGACCGAGTTCGAGAACTTCAGCGTCTTCAAGCCGGGCGACTACAACCTTCCCGCGGTGAACACCCTCCTCGACGAGGTCGTCGCCTGGAGCAAGGCGCTCGCTCCGCTGCGCGCCACCGCCTGACCCCTTCCGTTCGGACCCGGGGCCGAACCGCATGGCAGCCCCGGTGATCCGCACCAGGTCGCCGGGGGAGGGGGAGTGCCGGCCGCGGGACGGACGCGGTCACCGATCGCCGGTGACCGGTTGTCGGCCGGCGCTCCCCGATGCGGAACCGCCCCGCCAGCCGTTCCCGCCTCCCGTCGCGTCTGCTGACGGCGGGATCTCCCTCCCCGGGGCTTCCCCGGGTTCTCCTTCACCTGCGCTCTCCTCCACCTGACGGGTATCCGACTCGTCGAACCGGGGGCGGTCCGTCGACGATCCGATACCGTGACCGCCTGCCCTGTTGAAGATTCCTTCTCGTAACGGTGGAGCCGTGGGGGTGCTGCATGGCGCCGAGCAGGCGTTGGGCTGTCGTGATCGGCGTCAACCAGTGCGGCTACGACGTCCAACTGCCCGCCCTGCGGTACGCGGAGAGCGACGCCGAAGCGGTCTGCGGGGTCCTCCTCGACGAGCAGATCGGCACCTTCGACGACGGTGACGTCACCCTCTACACCGGCGCGAACGCCCGGTGGCGCGACGTCAAGGCCCGGTTGCGGGAGTTGGCGCTCGACTCGACCCCCTCCGACGTGCTGCTCGTCTACTTCGCCGGGCACACGCTCGTGCCCGAGTGGAGCAGCCAGTTGGACGCGTACCTCGTCACCGCGGACCTCGACGCGGAGGCACTGCGCCACGAACCGGACAACGGGCTGCGCATGACGTTCCTCAAGCGGGACGTCTTCGACGTGTTCGAGGGCACCTCCTTCCTCATTCTCGACTGCTGCCACGCCGGTCTCTACAAGGACTCGCACCTGCGGCACGTCGAGGCGATGCAGGCGTACCGCAAGCCGGTCGACCGGCACAGCGCCCTGCTCGCCTGCCCCAGGGGCGCGCCCGCCCGGGAGAGCGAGGAGCACCGGCACGGGCTCCTGACCCACCACCTGCTGCGGGCGCTGCGGGGTGAGGCGGGCGACGGCGGCCGGGTGTCCTTCATGCAGATGGTCAACTTCGTGATGGAGCAGGCGCTCCAACCGGAGCCCGTCCCGCTGCTGGGCACCTGGGGGCCGACCACCGCGTTGGTGCAGCCGCCGGTCTCCCGGCACGACCGGCGGTCCCTGGGCGCCCCGGCGAACCCGGGGGCCACCCGGCCGTGCAAGAACCCGCTGGACGACCACGCCAGCTCGATCACCCAGATGCTCGGTCGGGTCTTCCGCACCGACGCCCGGCTCGGGCGCCGGTCGCACCAGAGCGACTCCGCCGAGCGTGTCGAGATCATCCGGTACGCCCTGGACGCGGGATCCGTCGCGGTGGTCGACCTGTCCGGCGAGGTGATCCGCGTGGTCAGCGCGACGGACCGGTTCAACAAGGAGGAGCTGCGGCCCCTGCTGGAGCTCACCGCCGCCGACGCCGCGCACTCGCCGAACGCCATCCCGGGGCAGATCGTCACCAACGACACGGGACGTCGACTGCTCTGCGTGCCGCTGCCGCACGAGGAGGACCGGACCGTCCGGCTGGTCGTGGTCGACCCCGCGCTCGCCCTGCTGGACATGGGCGAACCGCTGGCCGTCATGCTGCGTTCCATCTGGGAGTCCGACCCGCTCGACGACCCGCTCCAGGCCGAGATGCAGGTGCTGACCGCGCTGCGCAGCACCTTCGGTCGGCTGCCGATGACGCTCTACCAGCACGCCTTCAGCCTGTACCAGAAGCTGATCGGCTCGATGACCATGGTGTTCCAGCCGGTCGTGGAACTCGACCCCCGCCCCTCCGGGGTGAGCATCCACAGCTACGAGGCGCTCGCCCGCCGCCGGGTGGACGAGGCCCGCGCGCCGGTCGCGGCGTTGCAGATGGCCCACGAGTGGGGTGACCGCTTCATCATCGAGCGGGACGCGCTCCTGCTCGACAACGCGATCCGGTCGTACGCCGAGGCGGACGCGGAGTCGGCCGTGCAGGGCACCCGGCCGCTCTCCGTCAACGTCGCCGTGCGCTCGCTGCTGAGTGACTCCTACATCAGCCAGGTGGGCAACACCCTCGCCGAGGCCAACCTGACGCCCCGGATCGTGACCCTGGAGATCTCCGAACAGGACGCGATCCAGCCCGGACCGGGCGAGCGGTGGCCGCAGAAACCCCTGGCGTACTTCCACCGCCGGCTCACCAGCCTCGCCCGCGAACTGCGGATCAACTTCGCGGTGGACGACTTCGGGGTCGGCTACTCGTCGCTGGCCCGGATGGCGGAACTGCCGCTGACGCAGATCAAGGTGGACCGGGCCGTCCTGCACCACCCCCTGGCGGTGCGGGAACTCGAACTGGTGGTCCAGGTGGCCCGGTACGCGTGCGACCTGGGGCACGCGCCGAGCGCCCGGCCCGTGATCGTCGAGGGTTTCGACGACGAGGCCCCGGTGACGCTCAAGCAGCTCCACGATCTCGGTATCCACCACGTGCAGGGGCACTTCTTCGGCGACATCACGTCGACGTCGCTGCGTCCGTTGGATCCCGAACTACAGGCCCGGATCGCCACGTTGGTGAGAGGTGAGGTGCATGACGAGCGTCAGGCTGTTGCTGCCGGCGGAGGTCTTCGAGGAGGTGGACCTGCCGTACGAGGGCGTCCGTGACCTCTCCGCCCTGACGATCGCGATCGAGGGCGTCAGTGTGGTCGCGAACCTCGCCACGCTGGCCACGCTGCAACCGCACTGGAACGACATCGTCGGGGCGATCCGCAACTGGCGTCTGCGCGACCCGAGTCCCTCGGTGCTGCTGACCGTCCGGGGTCCGGGGATCGACCTGAAGCTCGACCTACCGCGCAACGTCAGCCGGGCGCAGCTGCTGGATCAGTTACGTCCCCTTCTCGACCACGACGACACCTGACGGTTCGGCTTCCGGGGCCAGGGCTGCCGAAGCGCCGGAAACCGCCGTGCCGACCCGGGCGAGCCGCGATGATGGGGCCATGACCGTGGATCTCCGGGCGCGCTCCGCGCGTGAGGTGCTTGACGACCATCTGCGTCTCGCCGCCGAGGGGCGGTTCGCCGAGGACATCGAGCGCAACGTCGCGCCGCACTGCGTGGTCCTGGAGCGGCGGGGCATGTTCCGGGGCCGCGACGGTGCGGGCACCCTTGCCCGGTGGCTGGCCGAGGAGCTGCCGGACGCCCGCTACACGTACACGAACGTGCTGGTGGAGGGGCGGGTCGGCTTCCTGGAATGGACGGCCGAGGCCACCGGCTTCCAGGTCCGCGACGGCGCCGACTCCTTCCTCGTCGAGGACGGTTGGATCGTCGCGCAGACCATCCACTACACAGTGGAGCCGCTGTCGCCCACCGGTGTCTCGTAATCGTCTCAGAACTGTCGCAGAATGTGGATCACTACTCGTCGCCCAGGTGCCGGTAGACGGTGGCCCGGGAGACACCCAGGGCGGTGGCGATCTCCTCGACGGAGTGCCGTCCGGCCGTGTGCATCCGCCGGGCGGTGGCGATCTGGGCGCTGCTCATCGCCCGGGGCCGGCCGGGTCGACGGGGTGCGGCCGGCGTCTCGGGGGTGGGTGGGCCGTCCAGCAGCCGGTGCACCCCGTCGAGCATGTCGGCACGGAGCACGGCCGAGGGGACGTCCAGGAAGAAGACCACCGGGTCGGAGCACATCGCGATTGCCTGGCTGGCCCGGATCCGGTCACGCCGGTCGCCGGCCGGTCCGGCGATGATCTCGTTCGCCCGCAGCGCGAACTGCACAAGCCGCTGGTACGTCGGCCCCCGGGCGACCAGCGCCATGTCCTGGAAGAGCATGCCCAGCGGCCGGCGGTGCGCGAGCATGGTGTCCACGAACCCCTCGATGACGGCCCAGCGACCCCGTTCCGGCGGCAGTCCACCGGCCGCGTTCAGCAACTCCTCCAGGTCGGTCATCAGGGGTTCGACCAGGGCCGCGAGCAGGTCCTCCTTGGCGGGGAAGTGGTAGAGGATGGCCGCCTTGGTCAGCCCGAGCCGCTCGGCGATCTCGCGCAGCGGGGTCCGCTGGTAGCCGCGTGCCGAGAACAGGTCCAGCGCGGCGCGCAGGATCCTGCCCCGGGTGTCGCCCGACTCCTCGTCATCCACGGCCGCCAGCGTAGCGGTGGCTGACCGATGCAGGGTGGCGACGGGTGGATACGCTGACCGCCGGTCAGTACAGTGTGCACTGGCCGGCTCATGAGCGACAGGAGGCGTCATGGCCGTCATCTCGGTCAACGACCTGGTCAAGACCTTCGGCAGCACCCGGGCCCTGGACGGGCTCGACCTGCGCGTCGAGGCGGGGGAGGTGCACGGGTTCCTCGGTCCGAACGGCGCCGGCAAGTCCACCACCATCCGCGTCCTGCTCGGCCTGCTGCGGTGGGACTCCGGGGAGGTGCGGCTGCTCGACGGCGACCCGTGGCGCGACGCGGTGGCGCTGCACCGCCGCCTCGCCTACGTCCCCGGCGACGTCAACCTCTGGCCGAACCTCTCCGGCGGCGAGGCGATCGACCTGCTCGGAACCCTGCGCGGCGGGCTGGACCGGCGTCGCCGCGACGAGTTGCTCCAGCGGTTCGACCTCGATCCGACGAAGAAGTGCCGCACCTACTCCAAGGGCAACCGGCAGAAGGTGGCGATCGTCGCGGCGTTCGCCGCCGACGTCGACCTGTACGTGCTCGACGAGCCGACCTCCGGCCTGGATCCCCTGATGGAGGCGGTGTTCCAGGACGAGGTCCGGCGGATCCGGCGCGACGGCGGGACCGTGCTGCTCTCCAGCCACGTGCTCGCCGAGGTCGAGGCACTCTGCGACCGGGTCAGCATCATCCGCGACGGCCGCACCGTCGAGTCCGGCACCCTCGCCGAGCTCCGCCACCTCACCCGCCTGTCGGTCACCGTCGAGACCGTGCGCCCGGTGACCGGACTGGACCGCCTCGCCGGGACCCAGCTCGTCGGCGAGGCCGACAACCGGCTCCAGTTGGAGGTCGATCCCGCCCACCTGGACGACCTGCTCGGTCACCTGGTCCGGTTCGGTGTGCGGTCGCTGACCAGCGCACCGCCCACCCTGGAGGAACTGTTCCTGGCCCACTACGGCGACCGGGTCGGCCCCGCCGCGACCGTGCCGGCGGGGCAGCGGTGACCGCCCTCACCGGCACCGGCCGCCTGGTCTGGCTGGTGCTGCGCCGCGACCGGGTCCGGCTGGCGTTCTGGGTGCTCGGCACGCCGCTGCTGACCGCCGCGTTGGCCGCCAGCGTCGCCGGCATCTACGCCGGGGAACGGGACCGGACCACGTACGCCACGACGGCGGCGGCCAGCCTGGTCGCCCGGGCGTTCAACGGGCCGGTCGCCGGACCCTCCATGGGCTCGGTGGTCTTCGCCGAGTCGTACCTGACCCTCGCCGTGCTGACCGCGCTGCTGAGCACCTTCACCGTGGTCCGGCACACCCGGCAGAACGAGGAGACCGGCCGGTCCGAGCTGCTCGGCGCGTCCGTGCTCGGCCGGTACGCCCCGCTCTCCGCCGCCCTGCTGGTCACCGTCGCGGCCAACCTGCTCACCGCCGCCCTGCTCGCCCTCGCCCTGGTCGGCGCGGACCTGCCGCTCGGTGGATCGGTCGCCACCGGCGCCGCGATCGCCACCGTCGGGATCTCCTTCGCGGCCCTCGCCGCGGTGACCGCCCAGGTCTCCGGCACCTCCCGGGGGGCGAACGCGCTGGCTGCCGCCATCGTCGGAGTGGCGTTCGTGCTCCGCGCCGCCGGTGACGTCCTCGGCACCGCCACCCCGGACGGGCTGCGTGTGGTCAGCGCCTGGCCCGCCTGGCTCTCCCCGCTCGGCTGGGCCACCCAGGTCCGCCCGTACGGCGGGGAACGGTGGTGGGTGCTCCTGCTGCCCGCCGCGCTGCTGGTCGTGGCGACCGTGGCCGCGTACCTGCTGACGAACCGGCGGGACCTCGGGGCCGGGCTGCTCGCCACCCGGCGGGGTCCGGCCCGGGCTCCCCGGGGGCTGCTCGGTCCGTTCGGCCTGGCCTGGCGGTTGCAGCGCGCGGCCCTGCTCGGCTGGGCGGTCGGGGTCGCGGTGCTCGGCTTCGGCATGGGGCTCGCCGCCGACGAGGTCGAGAACATGATCGGGGAGAACGCGGCGGCGGCTGAGGCGATCAGCCAGCTCGGTGGCGGGGCGAACCTCGTCGACGCGTACCTGACCGCGATGATCGGCATCTTCGCGTTGACGATCGGCGCGTACGTGGTCCAGGCGGTCCTGCGCACCCGCACCGAGGAGACCGACGGGACCCTGGAGGCGCTGCTGGCCACCGCCGTCAGCCGGCCCCGCTGGCTGGCCGGTCACCTGGCCACCGCGGTGCTCGGCGCGGTCGGCCTGATGGTCCTGGCCGGGGCCACCACCGGGCTCGGCTACGCCACCGTCGCCGGTGACCCGGTCGGTCGGGTCACCGAGTTGACCGGTGCGGCGCTGGTCCGGACGCCGGCGTTGCTGGTGCTGGCCGGGGTGGTGGTGCTGTTCTTCGGGCTGCTGCCCCGGGTGGCGGTGCCGCTGTCCTGGGCGACGCTGACCGTGTTCCTGCTGTTCGGGCAGCTCGGCGCGGTGCTGGACCTGCCGTCGGCGGTGCTCGACCTCTCGCCGTACACCCACGTGCCGGCCCTGCCGTCGGCCGACCTGACCGTGCTGCCGCTGGCCGTGCTGTCCGGGGTGGCGGTGGTGCTGCTCGCCGTCGGCGTGGCCGGGTTCCGCCGCCGCGACCTGGCCGGCTGAGCGGGCGGCCGTCGGTGGACCGGCCCCGGCGTCGGGGTCGGCCCGCCGTCCCGGACCGGGCTGGTCAGTGCGTGTGGGCGGGGTCGTCGAGGATCGCCCGGAAGCGCTCCTCGGCCAGGTCGAGCTGGGCGAAGATGTGCTCCTTGACCTCGGGCGCGAGCGGCGTGTCCGGCCGGGCGACCAGTTCCCGCAGCACCGGGACCAGCGGCCGGTACTTGCGGGCCGACGAGAGCACCTTCGGTCCGGTCGTGTGGATCACCCCGACGCCGTTGTCCGTGAAGTCGGAGATCTTGATGACCCGCGCCCAGGGGTCCCGGTCGAGGCTGGCCGCCACGTGTTCGCGGTACTGCACGTGGCGGTCGCGGTCCGGGTCCCAGGTCGGGTTGGTGACCGCCGCCACCAGCCCGGCGACCCGCGGACCGAACCGGTCGGCGAGCACGGCGAGCGCGGCCGGCACCGGGTCGGTACCCTCGCCGACGTCACCGGCCAGTTCGCCGGGGTGGTCCTCGACGGCGTCGTGCAGCAGGCCCGCCACGATCACGTCGACGTCGCGGACCCGGTAGTGGTGCATGAGCCGGATCGCCACCCGCAGCAGGTGGTTCAGGTACGGCTCGCGCACCCGCCGGTCGTCACGGTGCAGGTCGGCGGCGAGGTCGAGCGCCTCGGTGAGCCGCTGCCGCGCCTCGTCGTCGAACGTGGCGATCTCCAGGCGGAAGCGTTCCAGCAGGCCGGGCTCGCCGTGGATCTCCGTGATCGCGTGCATCGGCATCGTGCCCAGGTACGGGGGGAAATCCATCCGTCACTTATAACCGATCACCCGTCGTGCGCATCGCCCCGACGGTCCGGCGTGTGTGGCCGGAGCCGGCCGTGGGTAGCAGACGATCACGCGACGGCACGGGAGAAGCCATGAGTGAAGCCAACAACGCCTGGCGGGTCGACGTCGACGGGCAGCAGCGTGACATCGAGGTCGAGCACAGCACCATGACGGGGAAGATCGTGGTGCGGCTCGACGGCCAGGTGATGGACGAGGAACGGCTCTGGTTCAGCAAGGAACGGATGGAGTTCCCGGTCGGCGCGCACACCGCGCGGGTGACCGTCGAGTACGCCTACGGCGGGTTCGCGGCCCGCAGCGCACTCCACTTCGACGGACGATACGTCGAACCACTGCGCAGGTGATGCGCACCGGACCGGCCGGAGGCGCGTGTTCTCCACGGATTGCGGGGGTGGTGGTCAGCGTCGCCACTCCGGCAGTCGCCGTTCCGACATGCGCCGCCAGAACTGGCGCAGCTGCGCGCGGGGCGTGTTCTGCCAGGGCGACCGGGCGCTCAGCAGGTACGACAGTGAGGTGAGGTCGGCCTGTCGGGCGCAGAAGTTCTGGTCCAGCTCGTGTGGCTGCGACTCACCCTCGGCGGGCAGCGGGCAGAGCCGGAACGGGCAGTCGTCGAGACAGGTGGCCCCCGGGGAGCAGGACTCCGAGGTCTTCAGGGTGCGGTCGGGCCGCAGCGGACGGCGGTCGCTGGCGAGGCAGGGGGGCAGGTCGGGACGGTCCGCGCGGGTCAACCGGTCCTCCCGGTCGATGAGCAGGTCACCCCGGTCCGCGAGGTTCAGCAGCAGCATGACGTCGGCCAGCAGGCGCTGGGCATGCGGGGTGAGAACGCTCCAACCGCTCGAATCGGGGATCCACAGGGACTGTTCCCGCCGAACCTGGGCCGGAGCGGCGCTCGATCCGACCCGGCTGGAGGTCTCCTGCTCGTCGATCCAGCAGAACCGCTCCGGGCGGCGGCTGAGCAGAGCACGTACGCAGAGCCGGCCGGTCTCCATGAGGAAGGGGTGGGCCCGGCCCGGCGTGCGTCCCTGCACCGCCTGACCGGCGATCCGCAACCAGTGCCGGACCAGGCCGTACGGGTTGGCGCCGGACTCCTGCCGGGGTAGCGGTTCGGCCGGGTCGAAGGGCAGCGAGAAGAGGGTCAGTGCCTGGAGCAGCACCAGTTGGCTGTACCAGAACCGGGAGTGGGCCAACGCCCGTTCCGCCTTCTCGACGAGGAAGCTGCGGTGGGACGGGGTGCGACCGACCAGCGGGCGGCGGATGTTCGCGGCCAGCCGGAACCCCTGGGCGAACGCCATCTCCGAGGTGATCGGAAAGTAGGTTTCCGGCCGCGCGGGATGGTACGCCTCCAGAGCGCACAGCCACTCCCGCAGGTCGCCCCCGACCTGCGTGGTCTCCGCGATCGGTCCGAGCGGGCTCCCTTCGGCGTCCTGATGGGCGGACTGGTAGAGCAGCGGGAGGATCCAGCCCCGCAACTGCTGCTCCCAGTACGCGAGATGTTCCGACCGACGGTCGGCGGTGGTGCTGCGCCGCATCTCCCGGGGGCCGAGGCCACCGATCTGGCGCAGACCGCGCACCGCTGCCCGGCCGCCCAGACCGATCTCCCGGGCCGCGGCGAGCCGGACCCGGTAGGAACCCTCCCGGCTGACCGTCCGGAAGAAGGCGGTGTAGTCGGGTTCGGGACCGGCCGGGCCACCCGGTGGCGTCCAGTGGGTCCGTGACCGGTCGGCGATGAGTCGCGCGGCGTCCCCGATCCGCCGGACGAGCTGAAGCTTGGCCTCGTTGACCGGCCGGTTGGGCACGGATCCGCCGTCGGTCGCCTCCCACTCGTTGTCGATCTCCCGGACCAGTTCGGCGTGCACCGGACGGCGGGCGGTGGTGTCGATCTCCACGGCTGCCGCGTACATCTCGGATCGCCAGCAGGGGTCCTTCTCCGGCTTCGCCGTCTTCCGCAGGTGCCGGACCAGCCGGGCGACCGGTTCCTGACGCTGGGGGAGCGGGAGGAGCCCGGGCAGGGACGGCCGGTCGCGCCGCTCGGCGGCCAGGTGCCGGGAGAGGAGAGTCAACGCGATCAACGCCTCCGGATTGCGTCGTGACGTGGAGAGGCTCCGCAGTAGCCGGTCGAGCAGGGGCCGCTCGGTCAGGTAGCACATGCCCAGGTACGCCTGGACGACGCCGTGCAGGAACTGGGCCTCGTTCTGGCGGACTTCCACGATCGCCCACTCGTCGCCCTCGACGAAGGCGTGCGTGATGTGGTGGTCGAGGGCCTCGGGCCGGATTCGCTTGAGCCGGCCGCGCAGCGCACCCAGGACCTCTCGCTGGTCGGCGGAGCGGTCCTGCAGCACCCTCTGGTGGTCCAGGTGGCTGACCCCGCGCAGCAGGGCGAGGCACGCGAACGCGGACAGCACCTCCAGGGTCACCGTCCGGTCCTCGCGGCTCCGGCTGACGTCCCTCTTGAGGGTGCCGTCGAGGAGCGCGTCGCGCCAGGCGTCGAGCAGCCGCCACCGGGCTTCGTACCGGTCCACGGGCCGTAGCACCCCGGCGGCCTCGGCACGGGACAGCCGCGGCAACCGGTCGCACCGGTGCAGCGCGCGGATGACGGTCAGGAAGAACGGGGAGTCGGTGACGTCCGCCGCTTTGACGAGGTCGACGACCTGCCCCCAGGAGGAGCTGGCCACCTCCGGCGTGCCGTCGAGCCCGTACTCCAGGGCGGCCCCCTCGCAGAGCGGCTCCAACCCGACCAGGATCGCTCGCATGCCCCGCAGCGGGTCGTACGGGCGGGAGGTGACGATCAGCGGCAGTCGTGCCTCGGTGGCCTGACTGATCGCCTCGCGCAGCACGTTCTCCTCGCTCTGTTCCTCGTCCCGGCCGAACGGCTCGTGCAGGCCGTCGGCGATCACCGCGATCCGGTTGCCCATCCGCAGGTGCCGCCAGATCCGACCGCCTGAGCTGTCACTGAACAGCCTCGCGTCCACCAGTTTCTGGAACTGCTTCTTCGCCAGTTCCTCGAAGTCGAGTTGCGTGGTGATCGGGACGTCGCGCATCCGCACCGGGACCGGCAGGATTCCCCGGCGGGCGAGCTGCCGGGTCAGCTCGACGGCGATGGCGGTCTTCCCGGTGCCGACCCCACCGACCAGCACGACCGGGCAGCGCACCTGCGGGTCGCGGATCCGTTCGATGAGCACCTCGCACAGCTCGTCGCGGCCGACGACCCGGTCGATGCTGGGATCGGCGGTCGGCACCAGAGCGGTGGCGGACAGCCGGGCCCGCCGCTTGTACCAGCGGTGGACCCGTAGCTTGTAGACCAGGTAGAAGACACTCAGCCCGAGTGCGGCGGCGACCAGGGGCGCGAAGAACTTGCCGATGGCCGCGCAGTCCGTCTGGTGTGGGCCCTCGCACGGGTTCCAGCCGGACGGGAGGCGGATTCCCCGGCCGTCGGGTAACCGCCCACCGAGAACATGGTCGTTGACCAGGTCTGCGACGATCCGGTACCCCGGAAGAAGCGTCTGGGTGACCAGACAACTGACCGTCACGAGCAAAACGACCAGGGCCACGACGCGCCACCAGCGCTGCTGGAACCACCAGCGGGAGCGGGTGGGCATGGTGGCGGCGTGGGCACGGTACCGACGTTGCCGGGAGTGACCGGCCCGCGTCTGGGCCTCGCGGGTCGTCCTCGCCCACCAGATCCGAGGGCTCCACAACCACCTGCGCCAGAGCGGACCGCGCATGCCCCGTACCCCCGTCGTTGGCGGCGAGCGGCGAGCGAGAGACCGTCATGTACCGGTCAGGCTGAGGGTAATGCCGGTCTACCGGACCGGTGGCGCGAAACGGTGGAACCTGACCCGGTCGGGGAACGGCCGGGGCCACCGGCGAGCAGCTCGCCGGTGGCCCCGGTTGGTGGGGCGGGGGACGGGAGACACCACCCCACCGCCGTCGTCAGACGGTGATCCGTCCGGCGCCCGCGCCGGCCGTGACCGACGCCTTGACCCCGGTGGCGTTCTCCACGCTGTACGGGTACGGGATGGCCGCCACGTCGCCCGCGCTCTCCGGGGTGCCGGAGTTGACGAAGTGGTTGTTGCGCTGGACCAGGTCACCCGGGCCCGAGTCGGCGTAGCCCACTGCGGTCGGCCGGGTCACGTTCTCGAAGTAGTTCCCCTCGACCAGCACGCCGGCCCCCATGGTGGAGGCGACGCCGTAGTCCGCGCCGTTGTAGTAGTTGTTGAACACGTGCACCGGGTCGCCGAAGCGCACCCGGGGGTGGCGCTCCTTGCTCCCGTCGAACCAGTTGTGGTGGTAGGTCACCCGCAGGTGGCCCCGGTCCGCGGTGTGCCCGTCGTCGTGGCCGAGCAGCATGCTCTTGGTGTGGTTCATGACCCGGTTCCACGAGACGGTGACGAAGTCGGACTCCCGCTTCACGTCGACTGCGCCGTCGTAGCCGCCGTCGAAGGTGTTGTGGTCGACCCAGACGTTCGTCGAGCCCTGGATGTTGATCGCGTCGTCGTCCCAGCCCCGGAAGGTGAGGTTGCGGATGATGACGTTGCGGGCCCCGCTGACGTTGAACCCGTTGTCGACGACGGCGTTGCCGACCCCGAGCACGGTCTTGTTCGACCGGACGTCGTTCATCTTGTCCGGCATGGTCAGTGAGCCCTGCACCCGGATGATCAGCGGCGACGACGACTCCAGCGCGTCGGCCAGGGCCTGGCCGCTGGTGACGGTCACGGTCTGGCCGCCGGCCCCGCCGGTGGTGCCGCCGTTCTGGGTGGCCCAGCCGACCAGGTCCCCGCTCGGCGGGTTGGTCGGCGGCGGCGTGGTGGCCGGCGGCGTGGTCGCCGGGGGAGTGGTCGGCGGGGTGGTGGTGGGCGGGTTGCCGGGCAGCCCGACCTTGCCCACGCCGGCCTGGGCGGTGACCACGGCCTTCTGGTCGCAGGCCGTACCGACGGTGTACTGGTACGGCGGGTTGCCGACGCTGCCGCCGGTCTGGCCGGAGCCGGAGTTGACCAGGCAGTTGTTCCGGGCGACCAGTCGCCCGTCGCCGGAGGAGCCCTCGCCCAGGTGGTACGGGTCGTCGACGTTCTCGAAGTGGTTGCCCTCGACGATGACCCCGGCGTCCTCGGTGGAGGCGACGCCGTAGTTGCCGGTGTTCAGGTAGTAGTTGTTGTAGACGTGCACCTGGTCGCCGAAGCGGACCCGGGGGTTGCGCTGGTTGGTGTTGTCGAAGAAGTTGTGGTGGTAGGTGACCTTGAGCCGGCCGACGTCCTGGGCGGCGTTGCCGTCGTCGTGGCCGAGGAGCATGTTCTTGTCGGTGCCGTCGGCGTGGTTGTAGGAGACCGTCACGTACGACGAGCCGCGCTTGATGTCGACGCCACCGTCCGAGCCGGTGGTCCAGGTGTTGTGGTCGATCCAGATGTGGTGGGAGAACATCTGGACGTTGATCGCGTCGTCCGCCCAGCTCCGGAAGTTCAGGTTCCGGATGATCACGTTGTGCACGGCGTTGGCCGGCGGGCTGGTGATCGCGTCACTGAGCGGCAGGCCGATGTTGAGGCCGCCGCCGGTGAAGCCGGAGTTCGCCCCGACGCCGACGATGGTCTTGTCCGAGGTGACCTCGTGCATCGGGCCGGGCAGGGCGATCATCCCGCTGACCTGGATGATCTTCGGTCCGGTCGAGGCCGCCTCGGTGACGAACTGGCTGGCGCTGGTGACCGTGACGGTCGGGCCGCCCGCCCCGCCGGTGGTGCCGTTCTGCCCCCAGGCGTCCACCGACGCCCAGCCGTCGGCGACGTTCGTGCCCGGGTTGCCGGTCGGGCCCGGTGTCGGCGTGGTGGGCGTCGGGCTTGGGGTGCCCCCGCCCGAGGTGACCTGCACGTTGTCGAACTCGGCGCTGGAGTAGAAGGTCGCCAGGCCGATCCGGCCGCTGGCGTACCGGCTGTCCGACGCCTCGGTGACAAGGTTGCCGTCGACGTACCCCTTGAGGGAGCTGCCGGCCACGTCGAGCCGCAGGGTGTAGGTGGTGCCGGCGGAGACCGGGACGCTTGCGGTGTCCAGGGTGGTGGACGAGCCGCCGGCCAGGCTCTTCAGCTCGACGGTGTTGTTGCTGCGCAGCGCCAGGTAGTAGTAGCTGGTGCTGCTCTGCGCGCGGGCCAGCAGCGCGACGAAGCGGTTGCTGCCGTTGAACGCGGTGGGCTTCACCGTGGCCTGCACCGAGTAGTCGGTCCAGCTCGACGTGCCGGCCAGCGAGCGGGCGTCGCTGCTGGTGCCGGTCTGCCGGTAGGTCTGCGACGCCACCGACCAGCTCCCGCCGGAGGGGGTCCAGCCGGAGGAGTTGCCGTCGGCGAAGTCGTCGGAGAAGAGGGTGTCGGCGTAGGCGGTGGCGCCCATGCCGAGGGCGAGCGTGACCGCGCCGAGCGCGGACCCGATCGCGAGCAGGAGACCGCGGCGTCGTCTGCGCCGCGTGTCGGTCCGGTTCACGGAACCTCCCAGTGGTGGTGTGGTCGCCCGGGACGGGCTATCCATCGATCAAGATCGATGTCTTGGGGACGGGTCGGCCCCGGTTCGGCGCAATCGCCGGGGGGGTGTGCGGTGGGGCCGGGTGCGCCGGGACGGGCGCGGTGGAGCAGGTGCGCCGGGACGGGCGCGCCCCGGCCCTAGAAGTTGATTTTTCCGGTGCCGGCGCCGGCCATGACCACGGATTTCACGCTGGCCGGGTCGGTGAGCTGGTACGGGTAGAAGGTGCGCGGCTCGGTGACCGTGCCGCCGGAGTCACCCGGCTCGCTGGTGCCGGACAGGACGTTGTCCCGCGCCACCATTCGACCCCGGGAACCGGAGTAGCTGATCGACCAGGGCACCTCGACGTCCTCGAAGTGGTTGCCCTCGACCACGCAGCCCGAGTTGAGCTGACAGGCCACCCCGACGTCGGTGTTGTAGACGAAGTAGTTGTTGAACACGTGCACCGGGTCGCCGAAGCGGACCCGGGGGTTGCGCTGCGGGGTCCGGTCGTACCAGTTGTGGTGGTAGGTGACCCGGAGATGACCGGTGTCCTGCGCGCCGTTGTTGTCGTCGTGGCCGAGCAGCATGTTCTTCGTGTGGTGGTGGGTGTGGTTCCACGACACCGTCACGTACGACGAACCGCGCTTGATGTCGATCAGCCCGTCGTAGCCGTTCGACAGGTCGTTGTGGTCGATCCAGACGTGGTGGGAGAACATCTGCACGTTGATCGCGTCGTCCACGGTGTTCCGGAAGTTCAGGTTCCGGATGATCACGTTGTGCACGGCGTTCGCCGGTGGGGTGGTCACGTTGCTGACCGGCAGGCCGATGTTGAGGCCGCCGCCGGTGATCCCGGAGTTCGCGCCGATCCCGATGATGGTCTTGTCCGAGGTGACGTCGTGCATCGGGCCCGGTAGGGCGATCATCCCGCTGACCTTGACGGTCAACGGTCCGGGCGTGGCGATCGCGGTGAGCAGTTCGCTGGCGGTGTCCACGGTGACGGTCGGCCCGCCCGCCCCGCCGGTGGTGCCGTTCTGCCCGAGGGCGTTGACCGAGGCGAAGCCGATCGGTGGCGCGCCCGGGTCGATCGGCGGCTCGGTCGGCGGCAGGGTCGGCGTCGGCCCGCCGGTGGGTCCGCCCGTCGGCGGGGCCCCGGTGGCGGTGGCCACCTCCACGTCGTCGAAGGTCGCGCTGGCGTACGACGTGGCCAGCCCGGCCCGGCCGGCGGCGAACGCGGCGTCGGTGGCCTGCACCAGCAGCGCGCCGTTGACGTAGCCGCGCAGCGAGCTGCCGACCGCCTCCAGGCGCAGCGTGGCCCAGGAGCCGACGGTCACCCCGGCGGTGGCCGAGCCGAGCACCACCGGGTCGCCGCCGGCGCGCTTCACCAACTGCACCCCGCCGCTGGCGGTGGCCACCAGGGCGTAGTAGTTGCTGCTGCTCTGCGCCCGCGCGATCACCCCGACGTGCCGGGCGGAGGTGGCGAAGGCGGTCGGTTTGACCCGGGCCTGCACCCCGTAGTCGGTCCAGCTGGCCTGGCCGGTCAGGACGCGGGCGTCGCTGCTGGTGCCGGACTGCCGGAACGCCCGCGAGCCGTCGGTGACCACCGACCAGCTGCCGCCCGAGCGCGACCAGCCGTTGGCGTCACCGTCCTCGAAGGTGTCGGTGAGCAACGTGTCCGCCCACGCCGAGGACGTGGTGACCAGCACCGTGCCGGCGACCAGGGCGCCGGCCGCCAGCGCCGTGGCGAGACGTCCGGCCGGGCGACCCCGGATCGGGAGTCGGTTCATCGGAACCTCCTGTGGTGGTAGGGGGGTGAGGGTCGCGGTGGGCCGCCGCGTGAGCGCGGACGCGGCGACCCACCCTCCCCGGGCGGTGCGTGGGGACGGGACACGCACCGCCCGTGGCTTCTACAGCGGCAGCCGGTCCGCCCCGGCCAGCACCCCGACCACGAGCGGGACCGCCGTTGCCGGCAGCGGACGATGCGTGCGCAGCGTCGGCGTCCAGCCCGCGTCGGCGCCGAGATCGGGGTCGTGGGTGGCGTTGTACGCCGCCACCAGGTCGACCGGGCGGGGCAGCGACCGGTGGGCGTGCACCCAGTTCCCGCGCGCGGTGATCGCGGTGCCGCCCCAGTCGTAGAGCAGGTCCTCGACGGCGATTCCGGCGCCGAGGGTGAAGTGGTTGTTCTCGGCGTACACCGCGGACTGCACGCCGACGCCGATCGCGTAGTCGAAGCCCGCGCCGAGGCGGTACCAGTTGTTGTAGATGTCGACCTGGCCGAAGCGGACCCGGGGCAGCCGCTGGACCACCTGGTCGAAGAGGTTGTGGTGCAGGGTCACCTTGAGCCGGCCGACGTCCGGGCCGACCGTGTTCGACGAGCCGATCAGCATCAGCTTGTCCCGGCCGGTGAACCGGTTGTACGAGGCGGTCACCAGGCTGGCGGTGTGGGTGACGTCCAGCGACCCGTCGTGCACCTGGTACGGCCGGCCGAAGTACACCGGCTGGGCGCTGTCCGGGTTGTCGCCGTCGGTGAACGTGTTGTGGTCGATCCAGACGTTCTCGCTGCGGCGTACCGAGATCTGGTCGTACTGGGAGTTCCAGTTGCCGGCCGAACCGTCCGTCGGCGACCAGGCCGGGAAGCAGTCCCGGGCGTCGTCGAAGGTCAGGTTCCGGACGATGACGTTGCTGGCCGTGTCGATCATCAGGGTCAGCCCGGTCAGCCGGGCCCCGCGCATCCCGACGATGGTGGTGTTCGGGCCGACGTTGATCTGCGTGTACCGGGTCTGGTTGGTCACCGAGCGCACCCGGGCCGCCTCCAACGGTCCGCTCGGCGCGACCATGCCCCACACCGCCGGGTCGTACGCGGCCAGGTACGCCGGGAGCGAGTACTCCGGGTCGGCCAGGTCGGTGCAGTCGAGCAGGCTGCCGTCGGGGCCCTCGAAGCCGTCGACGACCCCGTCGACCACGATCACCTTGGGGGTGGCGTTGGCGCGGTTGGTGGCGTTGTCCCCGCCGAGGGCGCGGATCAGGTCGGCGCGGCTGCGGACCAGGTGGACCTGGTCGGCGGTGGCGGCCGAACCTCCGGTGGTGCCGGGTCCGGCGGCGGCCCAGCCGTCACCGGCCGGCAGGGGCTGGCGCGCGAACCGTTCCACGTGCCGGGGGATGGTTCCGTCGTCGCTCCCCGGCGCGGCGGTGACCGCCGCACCGGGGACGAGGAGCAGGGAAAGGGCGACCAGGGCCGCCCCGGTTATGCGAAGACGCATGGGACTCTCCGAAGTGGTCTGTCGTGCGGCGGACTCCGCGTCCGAAGCGGAATACCGATGATTCGACAGTAAGGAAAATCACTAAAGAGAGTCAATGAACACAATATGCAGCTATTTTGCAGTTAATTGTGGCAGGTGGTATTCGCCCGACCGTCGGTCGTCGGGAACGTGGTGGTCACGTCCGTTTTCCGGGGAACGCTGTCACCCCTCGTTTGCAATGGTTTGCCGGTGGTCCCGCTTCGGACCGCCCGCGTCAGCCGCCCTCCCTCTCCGCCAGCGTGGTCCGCACCGGCGGCACCGCCCACGGCACCGCCAGCTCCGACAGGAGCGCACCCGTCTCGGCCGCCCTGCGGAGCACCCCGTTCACCCCACGGATGGTGACCACCCGGTCCGGGCCCTCCCCGGTCGTGGTGACCAGGTCGCCGTCGAGCAACGTCGGCTCGGGCGCGTGCCGGATCACCTCCAGCACGGCGGTGAACGGCGCGGTCCGGGCCAGCGGCGCGATCAGCGGCGTGCCGGTCGCCCGGTGGTCGAGCAGGTTCTCCAGCAACCCGACCCGACCGGGCACGCTGCGCGGTTCGGCGTCACCGGGCAGCAGCAGCCGGTCCGTCGGGTACTCCAGCACCGCCCGGCCGGCGGTGCCCTCCACCAGAACCTCGCCCCGGACGAAGTCCTCCCCGGCCAGGGTCACCGCCGCCACGACGGGCGGCGCGCCCCGGAACGTCACCCGCATCGCGGCGGTGTCGTCCACCTCGATCGGGCGAACCCGGTACCGCTCCAGTTCCACCACGGTCGGCGTGACCGGTCGCCCGGCGATCGCCTCGGCGACCGCCAGACACTGCATCCACGCGTGCGCGATCGGGTTGGCCAGCACCCCGTCCAGCACCGGGTGCCCGTCGAGCGTCCGCCGGCCGGCCCACGGCGCGCGGGCGTAGTAGCCGTCCGGACGCTGCCAGGCCGCCACCGTCGAGATGCCGAGGACGGTGCCCAGCCGCCCCTCGGCCACCGCCGTGACCAGCTCGCCGAGCGCGGCCGACCCGAGCGCCTGGAACCCGACCTGGCAGGCCCGACCGGTCTCGGCGAGCACCGCGCTCAACGCGTCGTGCTCGGCCAGGGAGAGCACCGGTGGCTTCTCCAGCAGGACGTCCGCCCCGGCGGTCAGCACGTCCCGGGCGATCGGCAGGTGGGTGTGCGGGGGCGTGCAGACCACCACCGCGTCCGGCCGGGTCGCCCGCAGCATCTCCCGGTGGTCGGTGAACACGCCCGTGCCGTCGGGCACCGGCGCGTCCGGGTCCGGCTCCACCGGGCGGACGTCGACCAGGGCGACCAGCCGCAGTCGTCCCGCCGCGTGCAGCGGCGCGATCACCCGCCGGTGCCACCGGCCGTGCCCGTTGGCGCCGATCACCGCGACCCGGGGGACCGGGCCGCCCGCCGTGGACACCGGGCGGTCCGCAGCGGTCATGCCGCGCCCGCCAGCGTCGCCGCGACGCCGTGCCGGTCGAGGTCGGTCAGCCAACCGGTCACCGCCGTCCGGACCTCCTCGTCGCCGCCCATCTCGGCCGGGAACACCTCGGTCAGCCCGAACAGCGCCTCGGTCACGCCGGCGGGGGTGTCCGGGTGCGCGGCGAGGGCGGCCCGGATCCGGTCGGCCAGCGGGTCGTCCAGCGGCAGCGGCGTACCGTCGTCGGCCCGACCCTGGACGAAGCGCATCCAGGCGGCCACCACGAGCGTGGCCCACCGCGCGTCCCGGCCGCCGGCACGCAGGTCGCCGATGGTGTGCAGGACGCGCTGCGGCAGCTTCTGCGAGCCGTCCATCGCCACCTGGATGGTGCGGTGCCGGATCGCCGGGTTGGCGAACCGGGCGAGCGCCTGGTCACCGTAGTCGACCACACGAACCCCGTCCGGCGGGGTGAAGCTCGCCGCGACGTCCTCCGCGACCAGCCGGCGCAGCACCGCCTCCAGGTGCGGCAGGGCCAGCGCGTCGGCGATGGTCTCCCGGCCGGCCAGCGCGCCGAGGTACGCGGCGGCGGAGTGCACCCCGTTGAGCGCGCGCAGCTTCAGCCGCTCCCACGATCCGGCGTCGTCGGTGAGCACCGCCCCGGCCGCGGCCCAGTCCGGCCGGCCGCCCGGGAAGACGTCCTCGATCACCCACTGCATGTACGGCTCGGCCGCGACCGCCGCGAGGTCGGCCACGCCCAACGCCCGGCGTGCCTCGGCGAGGGTCTGCTCGGTGCTGGCCGGCACGATCCGGTCCACCATCGTGCCCGGGAAGGTGACGCAGGCCGCGACCCAGGCGAGCACCCGCTCCGACACCCGGGCGTACGCCAGCGACTGCTCGACCAGCCCGCGCAGCCGGTGCCCGTTGGCCGGCAGGTTGTCGCAGCTCACCAGCGCGACCGGCCCGGCGTCGGCGGCGGCGCGGGCGAGCAGGCCGCGCACCAGCAGCCCCGGCACGGTGCACGGCGGCCGGTCGGTGGTCAGGTCGGCGACCACCTCCGGGTCCGGGCGGAGCCGTCCGCTGACCGGGTCGAGCTGGTACGCCTTCTCCGTCACGGTGAGCGTGACCACCCGGATGGCCGGGTCGGCGAGCAGGGCGACCACGGCCGCCGGGTCGCTGGCCGCGTGCCGCAGCCCGGCGAGCGCGCCGACCACCTGGGTGTGGTTGCCCTCGGCGGAGCTGGTGGTCACACTGAACAGCCCGTCCTGCGCGGCGAGCGTGGTGACCAGCCCGGTGCTGCGCGGCGCGACGCCGACGATGCCCCAGTCGCCGCCGGAGCGCGCGATCGCCGCCTCGGTGTAGACCGCCTGGTGGGCCCGGTGGAACGCGCCGAGCCCCAGGTGGACGATGCCGGCCCCGACCGTTCCGGGGCGCACCAGTGGCCGGCTCGCCTCGGGCAGCCGGCGCAGCGTGCCCAGTCCGAGCCGGGACGTGTCCGGGGTCATCGCCACACCGGGCCGTCCGGGAAACGGAACTCGGCAATCGACGCAGGCTTCATGGTGGCGCTGTAACCGGGTTCGGTGGGCAGCAGGTAGCGCCCCTCGCGGGTGCGGACCGGGTCGACGAAGTGCTCGTGCAGGTGGTCGACGTACTCGACCATCCGGCCGTCCAGGCTGGTGCCGACCCGCAGGTAGTCGAAGATCGCCAGGTGCTGGACGTACTCGCAGAGGCCGACGCCGCCGGAGTGCGGGCAGATCGGCACGCCGAACTTCGCGGCCATCAGGATCTCGGCGAGCACCTCGTTGACCCCGCCCACCCGGCACGAGTCGATCTGCATCACGCCGATCGCCTCGGCCTGGAGCAACTGCTTGAAGATGACCCGGTTGGCGGCCACCTCGCCGGTGGCGACCCGGCACCGGCCGCCGGTCAGCTCGGTCATCGCGCGCGCGATCCGGGCGTGGCCGAGGATGTCGTCGGCGTGCGTCGGCTCCTCGATCCAGTACGGGTCGACCTCGGCCAGGGCGGTCATGTTGGTGATCGCCTCGTCGACGTCCCAGACCTGGTTGGCGTCCATCATCAGCAGCGCGTCCGGCCCGATCTCCTCCCGGATGATCCGCGCGCGGCGCAGGTCGTCGGCGGGCGGGCCGCCGACCTTCATCTTCATCGCCCGCCAGCCGGCCGCGTACGCCTCGCGGGTCAGCGCCCGCACCTTGTCGTCCGGGTAGCCCAGCCAGCCCACCGAGGTGGTGTACGACGGGAAGCCGTCCCGCTCCAGCAGGGCGATCCGGTCGGCCATCCCGTCGCGCCCCTTGTCCAGGATGGTGGCCGCCTCGTCCGGGGTGAGCGCGTCGGTGATGTGGTGGAAGTCGACGCTGGCCACCAGCTCCTCGGTGGACATCTCGGCCAGGAACTGCCACATCGGCTTGCCGGCGAGCTTGGCCCGCAGGTCCCAGACCGCGTTGACCACCGCGCCGGTGGCCATGTGGATCACGCCCTTCTCCGGGCCGAGCCAGCGCAGCTGCACGTCGGCGCTGAGCGACCGCCAGAACGTGACCTGGTCGGCGGCGATCTCCTCGACCGTCTTCCCCTCGACGTGGTGGGCCAGCGCCCGCACCGCCGCGCAGGTGATCTCGTTGCCCCGGCCGTTGGTGAAGGTGAACCCGGCCCCGGTGACGCCCGCGTCGGTGCGCAGCTCCACGTAGGTGGCCGAGTAGTCGCCCTTGTTGATCGCGTCCGAGCCGTCGCCGGTGCGCGCGGTGGGGAACCGCACGTCGTGCACGTCGACGCCGGTGATGGTGACGGTCATTGCTGTACCCCGATCTTGAAGACCTTCTTCGGCAGCCGGTACGCCAGGTCGACGATGGTCTCGGCCGCCTCGTCCTCGGCCAGCCGGTGCTCGGCGACCAGTCGGGCCAGGAAGGCCGCGTCGACCCGACGGGCCACGTCGTGGCGTACCGGGATGGAACAGAACGCGCGGGTGTCGTCGACGAACCCGGCGGTGTTGTAGAAGCCGGCCGACTCGGTCACCGACTCACGGAAGCGGCGCAGCACCTCGGGGGAGTCCAGGAACCACCAGGGCGCGCCGAGGTAGAGGGCGGCGTACCCGCCGGCGAGCGGGGCCAGTTCCCGGCTGAAGGTGTACTCGTCCAGGGTGTAGACCACCACGGTGAGCCGGGGGTCGTTGCCGTACGCGTCCAGCAGCGGGGTGAGCGCGTGCAGGTACTCGGTGGCCTGCGGGATGTCACCGCCGACGTCCCGGCCGTGGGTGGCGTACAGCCACTTGTTGTGGTTGCGCACCGAACCCGGGTGCAGCTGCATCACCAGGCCGTCGTCCAGCGACATCCGGGCGAACTCCACAAGCATGTGGGCCCGGAACGCCTCCGCGTCGGCCGCGTCGGCCTGTCCGCGTCGGCCCCGGTCGTACAGCGCCGCCGCCTCCGACCCGTCGAGGTTCAAGGTCAGGGCGGTGGGGTGGCCGTGGTCGGAGCAGGTGGCCCCGGCGGCGACGAAGGCCGCCCGCCGTTGCCGCAGGGCGCGCAGGAACCCGGCGTACGTGCCGGTGTCCTCCCCGGAGACCTCGGCGAGCTGGTCGACGTTGGCCGACCAGTTGTCGAACTCCATGTCCACCACGTTGTCCGGGCGGAACGTGGTGATCACCCGGCCGCCCGGCCCGCCCCAGCCGTCGGCGGCGAGCTTGGCGTGCCGGCCCAGGTCGTCCAGGGGCGACTCGGTGGTGGCGAGCACCTCGATGCCGAACCGTTCGAACAGGGCCCGGGGGCGGAACTCCGGCCAGGTCAGCTTGGCGGCGACCGCGTCATAGACCTCGTCGGCGGTGGCCGGGGAGAGGGCGGTGTGCACGTCGAAGACGTCGCGGAGGGTCTGCTCCAGCCAGAGCCGCGACGGGGTGCCCCGGAACAGGTGCCAGTGGTCGACGAAGCGTCGCCAGATCCGCCGGCCGTCGCTCTCCACCGGGCTGCCGTCCACCGTCGGGACGCCCAGCTCGGCCGGGCGGACCCCCTGGCTGAGCAGCATCCGGGTGAGGTAGTGGTCGGGGACGATCAGCAGCCGCGCCGGATCGGGGAAGGGCTGGTCGTCGGCGAGCAACGCCGGGTCGACGTGCCCGTGCGGCGAGATGATCGGCTGGCGGGCCGCCAGGGCGTACAGCTCCCGGGCCAGGGCGCGTTGTCCCGGTTCGGCGGGGAAGAGCAGGTCGGGATTCGTCGGCACGGGTGTCGCTCCTCGGGCGATCGGCGGGCGGATCAGGGCAGGGTCAGCAGGTCGGCGACCCGGACCGGCTGCCCGGTGTCGAAGGATCGGTTGGCGGCCAGGCCGGTGAGCAGCGCCAACGCGCCGTCCTGGGCGGTCGCCGCGCGACCCATCGGGTCGGCTTCGCCGCCGAAGAGCACCCGGGTCATCCGGGCGTCCGCGCCGCCGTGCCCCGCCCGGGTGTACCCCTCGACCGGTACCGTCTCCGGCGGGGACCAGAACGGGCGCAGGGTGATGGTCGCCGAGCCGGCCTCGGCCGCCGCCTCGTTGCCGTGCAGGGCGGCGCCCTTGAGCGCGCCGGCGGCCTGCGGGCTGACGAAGTCGCTCTCCACGACCTCCAGCTCCAGCCGGCCCCGGCTGCCGTTGACCATCACCCGGTAGCCCTCCCAGGGGGCGTACGCGGTGAGGTGGTAGGTCATGGTCGCGCCGCTGGAGTAGCGGGTCAGCACCGCCATGTCGTCCTCGATCGTCACCCCGGGGGCGAACACGTTGCGGTCGCGGTGGTAGCCGTCCTCGCCCTCGGCGTCGAGGTACAACTCCCGCAGCCGGGGGTGCGCGGCCATGTGCAGGGCGAACGGGTCGTCGGACGCGGCGGGGGAGCCGTGCACCCGGTCGTAGTCGCGGGCGTAGCCGTGGCGGCGGCCGTGCTCGCCGTAGAAGAAGAGCTGGCCGGCGGCGTAGACCTCGACCGGGGTGGCGTCCAGCCACCAGTTGACCAGGTCGAAGTGGTGGCTGGCCTTGTGCACCATGAGCCCGCCCGAGTTGGCCCGGTCGCGGTGCCAGCGGCGGAAGTAGTCGGCCCCGTGCCGGACGTCGAGCAGCCACTCGAAGTGCACCGAACCGATCTCGCCGACCGCTCCGTCCGCGAGCAGCTGCCGCACCTTCTCGTGCAAAGGGTTGTAGCGATAGTTGAACGCCACCCGCACCTGCCGGCCGGTCCGCGCCACCGCGTCGAGAATCCGCTGGCAGCGGGGCGCGTCGACGGTCATCGGCTTCTCGGTCACCACGTCGCAGCCGGCGTGCAGCGCGGCCACGATGTACTCGTCGTGGGTGACGTCGACGCTGGTCACCAGCACCACGTCGACCCGCTCCTTGGCGAGCATCGCGGTGAACTCGTCGGCGCGGTAGGTCGGTACGGCGGAGTGGCCCAGCTCGGCCAGCCAGCGGTTGTGCGCGTCCATCCTGGCCTGGTTGACGTCGGCGAAGGCGACCAGTTCGGCGGTTTCGGCGTGGTCGAGCACCAGGGCCCGGACGAACATCTCGGCCCGGGCTCCGGCGCCGACCAGGGCGTGCCGGACCCGCGGTCCGGTTCCGGATGACATCACGATCGCCTCCCGGCGGCTGCAAAGGTTTGCAGCGAAGTAACCATGCCGGTTACACCTGCGTCAACGGTCGATGTCAAAGCGGTGGTGTACATCCCGATTTGACCCGTTAGCTCCGGGGGATGGGAGCGCGGCCGAAACCGAACCGACATCGAAGAACCCGTTGACAGCAACACAACCGTTTGCATTAATTGGCGGCACCCACGTGACCGCAGCCACACCCGCAACCAAGGGGTCGCCGTGCCAGCCACCATCCGAGACGTCGCGCGGGCCTCCGGCGTGCACATCTCCACGGTTTCCCGCACGTTCTCGGCCCCGCACCTGGTCAACCCGGAGACCCGGGTCCGGGTCCTCGCCTGCGCCGAGGAGCTCGGCTACCGACCGAACCGCGCCGCCCGGGCCCTGATCACCGGGCGCACCCACAACATCGGCCTGATCATCGCCGACATCGCCAACCCGTTCTTCCCGCCCCTGATCAAGGCGGCGGAGAGCCAGGCCCGCCACCGCGACTACCACGTCTTCGTGGCCGACACCAACGAGGACGTGGTCGCCGAGGAGGAACTGGTCCACGCGCTGGCCAAGCAGGTGGACGGGGTCCTGCTCTGCAGCCCCCGGATGAGCAACAGCCTGATCGAGCAGCTCAGCCGGGAGGTGCCGTTGGTGGTGATAAACCGCCAGGTCGCCGGCCTGCCCTGCGTGATGATGGACGTGGGTCAGGGCGCGCGGGCCGCGATCGAGCACCTGCTCGACCTCGGCCACCGCAAACTGGCCCTGCTCAGTGGCCCCCGGGGCTCCTGGACCAGCCGGGAGATCCGACGGTCCGCCGTCGCGGCGGCCCGCAGCGGGGGCGCGGAGCTGACCGTGCTCGGCCCCAACCCGCCCACCGAGACCGGCGGCGCCGGACTGGCCGACCAGGTCCGCCGCAGTGGGGTCTCGGCGGTGCTCGCCTACAACGACCTGATGGCGATCGGGCTCATCGAGGGCCTCGACGCGTACGGGATCCGGGTGCCGCAGGACGTCAGCGTCGTCGGGATCGACGACATCGCGCTGAGCCGGCTCACCCGACCCAAGTTGACGACGGTGGCCACGCCTACCTCGGCCGCCGGCCGGACGGCCGTGGACATGCTCCTGCAACACGACACCGGCGTTCGCGCGCGCGGTGTCCGCAGCGGCACGTCCGACGACCGTCGCACCACCGCACAGGTAATGCTCCAGACCGAACTGGTCATCCGCGACTCGACCGCACCCGCAACCCCGGACGGTCGAAGCCGTTCCGGTGCCGTCGCCGACCCGGACCCGCACTGTCCTGCGGGCCCGGGTCACCCGGTGGCGGCCACCGGTGGCGTCGTCGCCTCCTAACGCCAAGGAGTGAGCGCACATGCACCCCGCAACCACCCCCACCGCCGGCCCGCCCTCCGGGCCTTCCCACCGTACTCCCCGCCGTCGGCTGCTTCGCGGCCTGCTCGCGGCGGTCGTCGCCGTGCCGCTGGTGCTCGGTGCCGCGGCCTGCGGCGACGACGAGGCGGCCAGCTCCGACCCGAACGCCCCGGTCAAGCTCTCCATCTTCTGGTGGGGTGGCGAGGCCCGGGCGAAGCTGACCGAGGAGGCGCTGGCCCTCTACACCAAGAAGCACCCGAACGTCACGTTCGAGAAGACCTGGCAGGCCAACCAGGGCTACTTCGACAAGCTCGCCACGCTCACCGCGGGTGGCAACCCGCCGGACATCTTCCAGATCGACGACAACTACCTGTCGGAGTACGCCTCCCGGAACACCACCCTCGACCTGACCAAGTACAAGGACGACGGGGACCTCGACGTGTCGAAGTTCCCGGAGAGCCTGTGGCAGTACGGCGTGGTCGACGGCAAGCTGGCCGGGATGGCCTCCGGGGAGAACACCCAGGGCCTGGTCTACAACAAGACCCTGCTCCAGAAGAACGGCCTGCCCGAGCCGACCACCGGCATGAGCTGGGAGGAGCACATCGCCTGGGCCGAGCAGGTCGCGAAGAAGACCAAGCTCGGCACCCAGGACCCGAGCGCCGACTACAAGGCGTTCTGGGTGTGGCTGCGCCAGCAGGGCAAGGACCTCTACAACGGCTCCGACCTCGGCTTCACCGTCGAGGACGTGACCAAGTGGTTCGAGCTGTGGAAGGGCGCCCGGGACCGCAAGGCGACCCCCACCCCGGACGTCATCCACGAGGGCAACGCCACCGACATCACCAAGCAGCTCGTGGTGACCGGCAAGGCGGCGACCTCCTGGGTCTGGGTCAACCAGATGCCGGAGCTGAAGAAGAACACCAAGGACGAGCTCGGCGTGATCGCCTACCCGGGTGACCCGAGCGCCCAGTGGGCCCGCGCCTCGATGTACTGGTCGGTGTTCCGGGGCAGCAAGCACAAGGACGTCGCGGTCGACGTGCTCAACTTCCTCGCCAACGACCCGGAGGCGGTCAAGATCCTCGGCACCGACCGGGGGCTCCCCTCCAACCTCGACCTGCGCAAGCAGGTCAGCGACGCGGTCTCCGACCCGGCCATGAAGCAGTCCATCCAGGTCGAGTCGGACCTCGCGCAGAAGTTCGGCGCGGCGCCGCAGGTGCCGATCAAGGGACACAGCAAGGTCCGCTCCGAGCTGACCAAGGCCGCCGAGAACGCCCAGTACGGGCGGGCCACCCCGGCCGAGGCGGCGAAGCAGTTCGTCGACGCCTGCAAGTCCGCCATCGCCTGACCCGCCAACGCTCGGAAGGAGTCGGCCCGTGGCCCTGACCACCGCGCCCGACCCGACCCGCCGCGGCACCGGATCCGTCCGGCCCCACGCCAACCGGCGCGGGGCCGGCGGATACCGGAACAGCGAAGGTCTGGCGGGTTACGTCTTCCTGTCGCCCTGGCTCATCGGCCTGATGGCCGTCACGGCGATCCCCATGCTCCTGTCGCTCTACCTGAGCTTCACCAACTACGACATCCTGACCCCCTGGTCAGAGGTCGAGTGGGTGGGGTTCGCCAACTACGAGCGCATGTTCACCAACGACCCGTCCTACTGGCACGCGGTCCAGGTGACCCTGAAGTTCGCCCTGATCGCGGTCCCGCTCAAGCTGGCCGCCGCGCTCGGGGTGGCCCTGCTGCTCAACCACGCCTGGCGCGGGGTCGGGCTGTTCCGGGGCCTGTTCTACCTGCCGTCGCTGCTCGGTGGCAGCGTCGCGCTCGCCATCGTCTGGGTGAACATGTTCAACCGCGACGGTGCGTTCAACTCGCTGCTCGGCCTCTTCGGCATCGAGGGCAAGCCCTGGGTCAACGACCCCGACTGGGCGCTGGAGACCCTGATGGTCCTGGCGATCTGGCAGTTCGGCGCGCCCATGGTGATCTTCCTGGCCGGCCTCAAGCAGGTCCCGACCGAGCTGTACGAGGCGGCCTCGGTCGACGGGGCCAACAAGTGGCGGCAGTTCCGCAACGTCACCCTGCCCATGCTCTCCCCGGTGATCTTCTTCAACCTGGTGCTGGAGACCATCAACGGCTTCCAGGGCTTCACCGCCGCGTTCGTGCTCAGCAACGGCACCGGCGGCCCGGTCGACTCGACCCTGATGTACACGCTCAACCTGTACATCGCCGGCTTCACCGACCTGAGCATGGGCTACGCCTCGGCGATGGCCTGGGTCTTCCTCATCGCCATCGCGATCATCACCGTGGTCTTCTTCAGCACCGGTCGGTTCTGGGTGCACTATTCGGACGGGGAGGACCGGTGACGGCGATCGCAACCCCGGCGGCCGTCCGGCGGCGCGGTGGCGCCGGCCGGCAGACGGTACGCCTGCTCGTGCTGGTCGCGATCCTGGGCGTGGTGCTCTACCCGCTGTTCTGGATGCTCGGCACGTCGGTGAAGTCCCAGCAGGAGATCGTCAACAACATCGGCCTGCTGCCGGAGGTCTTCACCCCGGGCAACTACCGGGACGGGTGGACCAACTTCGACGTCAGCTTCGGCCGGTTCTTCCTGAACAGCGCCATGGTCAGCCTGCTGTCGGTGGTCGGCAACGCGGTCTCCTGCCTGCTGGCCGCGTACGCCTTCGCGCGGCTGCGGTTCAAGCTGCGCGGCGTCTGGTTCGCCGTGATGATCGGGACGCTGCTGCTCCCCGGTCACGTGCTGATCGTGCCGCAGTACATCCTCTTCCGGAGCATGGGCATGGTCGGCGGCGACTGGCCGTACCTGCCCCTGCTGGTGCCGCAGTTCCTGGCCACCGAGGCGTTCTTCGTCTTCCTCATGGTGCAGTTCATGCGCGGCATCCCCCGCGAACTGGACGAGGCCGCCAAGATCGACGGAGCCAGTTCCTTCGGCATCTTCCGGCACGTGATCCTGCCGCTGAGCCGACCGGCGCTGGTCACCACGGCGATCTTCTCGTTCATCTGGACCTGGAACGACTTCTTCCGGCAGTTGGTGTTCCTCTCCGAACTCCAGGACTACACCGTCCCGGTGGCGCTGACCCTGTTCATCGACTCCACCAGCCAGAGCGCGGTCGGACCGATGTTCGCCATGTCGGTGCTCTCCCTGCTGCCGGTGTTCCTGTTCTTCGTCGCCTTCCAGCGGATGCTGGTCGAGGGCATCAACACCAGTGGTCTGAAGGGGTGAGGTGATGAGCGTCGACGCGCCCGCCCGGCGGGACTGGCGGGACACCGCCCGCGACGCCAGTGACCTGGCGGTGCTCGGCTTCGCGCTGGTCCTGGCCGCGCTGCCGGTGCTGACCGCCGGGGCGGCCGTCGCATGCGCCAGCGCGGCGGTGCACGACTGGCTGACCACGGGAACGTGGCCGTCGGCGCGCGACAACCTGCGCCGGTACGGCCGGGCGCTCCTGCCCGGCGTACCGGTGACCCTGCTGGCCCTGGCCGTCGCCGCGCTGGTGGTGCTGGACCTCAGCGCCCTGGCCCGGGGCGCGGTGCCCGGGGGCCCGCCGATGGTGCTGGTCACCGCCGTGGTGGTGGCCGCGGCCCTCGGTTACGCCGCGGTGACCGTGGTCGAGGTCGGCCGGACCGGCGGTCGGGGCTGGCGGGCGGCGGCCCGGACCGCCGCCCGGTCCTGCCTCGACCGGCCGGCGCTCTGGGCCGGCACCGGGGCGGTGGCGGCGGTCGTCGTGCTGCTCACCGCCCTGGTCCATCCGGTCGCGGTGCCGGTGCTCGCCGGGTACGCCGTGGCCGCCCTGCACGCCGTGAGCCGTCGTCTCCCGGCGACCCGATGGGAGCACCCGTGACCGGAACGACCAGAACGCCGCCCGGCGACCATCTGTCCGACCCGCGCCGGCCGACCCGGCCGGACGTCGACCCGGGGAGCCCGGACGACCCCTGCCTCCGGGTGGGGGAGCGGGAGGTGGCCCGGTACGTCCTCGACCCGGCCCTGGACGTCACCCACGGCCCCCGTCCCTACCTGCACCCGGTGCGGACCCTGGCCGGCACGGCGGTCACCGACGCGCTCCCCGCCGACCACGTCTGGCACCTCGGGGCCTCGCTGACCGTGCAGGACGTCAACGGCACCAACCTGTGGGGCGGGCGCACCTACGTCCGGGGCACCGGCTACACCTGGCGGGAGGACCATGGGCGGATCCGCCACGTCGACTGGGCGCGGCGCGACCCCGACCGGCTGGAGCACCGCCTGCACTGGTGCGACCGCGACGGCGGGGTGCTGCTCACCGAACGACGCCGGCTCGCCGCGCGGGCCCTCGACGACGACGGCTGGGTGCTGGACCTCGACTACACGCTCACCGCCCCCGACGACACCGACGTCACCCTGGGCAGCCCGGCCACCAACGGTCGCCCCGGCGGGGCCGGCTACGGCGGGTTCTTCTGGCGGGCCGTCGCCGCCACCCCGCCCCGGGTCTTCACCGCGCTCGCCGAGGGGGAGGAACGGGTCAACGGCAGCGCCGAACCCTGGGTCGCGTTGGCCGGCAGCACCGCGGAGGGCGCGACGTACACGCTGCTCTTCGCCGGTCTCGCCGACGGCGACCGGTGGTTCGTCCGCAGCAGCATGTACCCGGGGGTGTGCGCGGCGTTCGCCTTCGAGACGCCCCGGGTGATCCCGGCCGGCGCGTCCCGGTCGAGCCGGCACCGGATCGCGGTGCTCGACGGGCACCTCGACCGGGACGCCGCGACCGCGCTGGCCGCCCGGCTGGACCGCCCGTGACCGGCGGCCCTCCGGCTCCGGAGGTGGTCACCGTCGGGGAGACCATGGTGGTGTTCAGCCCCGACGGGCCGGTCCCGCTGGAACAGGCCGAGCGGGTGGCGGTGCACGTCGGCGGCGCGGAGTCCAACGTCGCCATGTACCTCGCCGCGCTCGGTCACCGGGTGGCCTGGGCCAGCCGGGTCGGGGACGACCCGTTCGGCCGGATGGTGCTGCGGCACGTCGCCGCCGCCGGGGTCGACGTCACCGGGGTCACCGTCGACCCGGACGCGCCGACCGGCGTCTACGCCAAGGACCCGACCCCGGACGGGACCCGCGTCCACTACTACCGGGCCGGCTCGGCGGCGTCCCGGCTCGATCCGACGCTGCTCGACCGTCCCGGCGTCGCCGACGCCCGGCTGCTGCACCTCAGCGGCATCACGCCGGTGCTCTCCGCGTCGTGCCGGGCACTGGTCGAGGCGGCGCTGGTGGCACGGGCGCGGCCCGGCGTCACGGTGAGCTTCGACGTCAACTACCGGCCCCGCCTGTGGCCGGTCGAACGGGCCGCGCCGGTCCTGCGGGACCTCGCCGACCGCGCCGACGTGGTCTTCGTGGGTCTGGACGAGGCGTGGACGCTGTGGCGTACCCCCGATGCGGCGGCGGTGCGCCGGCTCCTGCCCGGACCGTCCGTGGTGGTGGTCAAGGACGGGGCGGTGGGCGCGACCGCGCTGGCCCGCGAGGGCCGGACGAGTTTCGTGCCGGCGCTGCGCGTCCCGGTGGTCGAGCCGGTCGGCGCGGGCGACGCGTTCGCCGCCGGCTACCTCTCCGCGTGGCTGCGTGACCTCGATCCGGTGACCACCCTGCGCTGGGGCCACCTGGTCGCCGCGCACGCCCTGCGGGTGCCCGGCGACCAGGCCCCGCTGACCGCGCGGGCGCACCTCGACGACCTGGCCGGCGTGCCGGCCGACCGCTGGCCGGCGGTACGCCTGCCCGAACCCCGCCCCGAGAGGACATGACCATGTCTCCGCACGACTTCGCCCCGGTCTTCGGCCGTGCCCGGGTGATGGTGATCCTGCGCGACCTGCCGGCGGAGGAGACCGTCCGGCTCGCCGGCCGGGCCTGGGACCTGGGTATCGACGTGGTGGAGGTGCCGGTGCGCACCCCGGACGCGCTGCCCGCCCTGCGGGCCGCGGTGAAGGCCGGCCAGGAGCGGGACCGCCGGGTGGGGGCGGGCACCGTCTACACCGTCGAGCAGGTACGCGAGGCCGCGGACGCCGGGGCGGCGTTCACCGTGGCGCCCGGGTTCGACCCTGCGGTGGTGGACGCCGCCACCGGGTGTGGCCTGCCGCACCTACCGGGGGTGGCCACCCCCACCGAGGCGCAGCGGGCCCGGGACCACGGGCTGCGGTGGCTCAAGGCGTTCCCCGCCGCCAGCCTCGGTCCGCAGTGGTTCCGTGCGCTCGCCGGGCCCCTGCCCGAACTGTCCTTCGTGGCCACGGGCGGGATCGACGCCGGCAACGCCGGTGACTTCCTCGCCGCCGGGGTGCGGGTGGTGGCGGTCGGCTCCGCGTTGGCCGATCCGGCGCAGATCGACCGGCTCGCCGACCTGGCCCGTGGCTGAGTCGCCCGGGGCCGGGGGGAGTGTCCGGACGCGGCGGCCGTGAACTGCTGCCCGACCGCGCCGGCCGGCCGCCGGCCGGCGACCCCGCCGGTGCCGGGAGGTCGGTCAGGCGGGTGCTGTCGCGGTGCTGTCGCGCAGCACCACCCCGGCGTCGAGCACCTCGATCCGGTCGCCGACCTTGCCCGGCTCCAGCGCCAGGGTCATCGCCCGCGCGCCCATCTCGACCAGCGGGAGCCGGACGGTGGTCAGGGTCGGCGTGACGTCACGGGCGATCGGCATGTCGTCGAAGCCGGTGACCGAGACCTGGTCGGGCACGGCCACGCCGCGGAGCCGCAGCAGCGACAGCGCGCCGACCGCCATGGAGTCGTTGAGCGCCACGATCGCCGTCACGCCGGGTACCGCGTCGAGGAGACTCGCCGTCGCCTCGGCTCCGCTGTCCCGGTCGAACTCGGCGTAGCGGACCTGCTCCTCGGGCAGGGACAGATCCTGTTCGGCGAGGGCGCGGCGCAACCCGACCAGCCGGTCGGTGGTCGTGGTGAGCAGCCGGGGACCGGCCACCACCCCGATCCGCCGGTGACCGAGTGCGAGCAGTTCCCGGGCCAGCAGGTAGGCGCCGTTCTCGTTCGCCGGCATCACCGCGTCGCCGGCGTGCTCGTGCCGTCCGATCACCGCCACCCGGCCGCCGGTCGCCTCGTACGCGGCGAGCTGCTCGTTGAGGCGTGTGGTGAAGCTCGGGTCGTGGTAGCCGGAGCCGGCCAGGATCATCGCCGCGACCTGCTGACCGCGTAACAGGTCGACGTACTCCAGTTCCCGTTCCGGGTCGCGGTAGCTGTTGCAGATGATGAGCAGCTTGCCGCAGGCGGTCGCGACCCGTTGCAGTCCCCGGGTGATCTCGGCGAAGTACGGGTCGGAGACGTCGTGCACGATGACGCCGACCACGCTGCGCTGGGGACGGGCCAGGAGCTGGGCGTGCGCGTTCGGGACGTAGCGAAGGTCGGCGACCGCCCGCAGCACCCGGTCGCGCAGCTCCTCGGTGACGGTCTTGCTGCTGCCGTTGATAACCCGCGACGCGGTCGCGGGGGAGACCCCGGCCCGCCGGGCGACGTCGGCCAGCGTCGCCATGGCCACCCCCGAGTTGCTCTGCTGATGTGGTCGCGCCGTGGGGCGCGGCCCCAGGCTACCGCAGCGCCCGGGACGGTCCCAGCCGCGTGAGCTCCGGCACGCCGGGGCAACGGGCGGGGGAAAGGCCTTGCCCGGCGGGTCGGCGGCCCCATACCCTGCTTAGGAAAGCGCTTGCCTGAGGTGGAAGGAAGATCATGACCCGCAGGCCGATCGGCATCATCCTCAACGGCGTCACCGGCCGGATGGGGTACCGCCAGCACCTCGTCCGCTCCCTGCTCGCCATCCGTGAGCAGGGCGGCGTCCCGCTGGACGACGGCACCACCATCTGGCCGGAGCCGGTGCTCGTGGGCCGGAGCGAGACCCGGCTCCGCGAGATCGCGGAGCGCCACGGTCTGGCCGACTGGACCACCGACCTGAGCGCCGCGCTGGCCCGCGACGACGTCAAGATCTACTTCGACGCGCAGGTGACCCAGCAGAGGGAGAAGGCGATCCGGCAGGCCATCGAGGCCGGTAAGCACATCTACACCGAGAAGCCCCTCGCCGAGACCAGCTCCGGCGCGCTGGAGCTGGCCCGCGCCGCGAGTGCCGCCGGGCTGCGCACCGGGGTGGTCCAGGACAAGCTCTTCCTGCCCGGCCTGCGCAAACTCAAGCGGCTCATCGACGGTGGCTTCTTCGGCCGGATCCTGTCCGTCCGCGGCGAGTTCGGCTACTGGGTCTTCGAGGGCGACTGGCAGCCCGCCCAGCGTCCCTCCTGGAACTACCGCGCCGAGGACGGCGGCGGCATCGTCGTCGACATGTTCCCGCACTGGCAGTACGTGCTGGAGGAGCTGTTCGGCGAGGTCAAGGCGGTCACCACGGTCATCGCCACGCACATCCCGCGCCGGGTCGACGAGTCCGGCAACTCCTACCCGGCCACCGCCGACGACGCCGCGTACGGCATCTTCGAACTGGCCGGCGGGATCGTCGCCCAGCTCAACTCCTCCTGGTGCGTCCGGGTCAACCGCGACGAACTCGTCGAGTTCCAGGTCGACGGCACCGAGGGCAGCGCGGTCGCCGGGCTGCGGGGTTGCCGGATCCAGCACCGGGCGGTCACCCCGAAGCCGGTCTGGAACCCGGACCTGCCGGTGACCGAGAACTTCCGGTCCCAGTGGACCGAGGTGCCGGACAACGAGGAGTTCGACAACGGCTTCAAGGTGCAGTGGGAGGCCTTCCTGCGGCACGTCGTCGCCGGCGAGCCCTTCCGCTGGGACTTCCTCGCCGGGGCGCGCGGGGTGCAGATGGCCGAGCTGGGCCTGGTCTCGGCCCGCGAGGGCCGCCGGGTCGAGGTGCCGGAGCTGGACCGATGACCGTCGAGGTGCGGCTGCCGGGTGGCGAGACGTACCGGCTCGGCGGTGGGGCCGGGTTCGCCCGCCCCGCCGGCCCACCGACCTCCCGGATCGCGTACGCCGCCGCACACGTGGTCGCCGATCCCACCGCCGAGAACGTCCCCGGGGCCCCGGCCGCCCTGGACTGGGAGACCACCCTGGCCTTCCGGCACCACCTCTGGGCCCACGGCTTCGGGGTCGCCGAGGCGATGGACACCGCCCAGCGGGGCATGGGACTCGACCACGCGGCCACCCGCGAGCTGATCCGCCGCAGCGCCGCCGAGGCCCGATCCGTCGGCGGGCGGATCGTCGCCGGGGTCAACACCGACCACCTTCCCCCGGGCAGCTACCCGGTGGCCGAGCTGACCGCCGCGTACCGCGCCCAGCTGGAGGAGGTGCTGACCGCGGGGGCCCGCCCGGTGCTGATGTGCAGCCGGCACCTCGCGGCGGCGGCGACCAGCGCCGACGACTACCTGACCGTCTACTCCGAACTGCTGGCTGCCAGCGACGAGCCGGTGGTGCTGCACTGGCTCGGCGACATGTTCGACCCGGCGCTGCACGGCTACTGGGGCGCCACCGACCTGGACCTGGCCGCCGACACGGTGGTCCAGCTCGTCAAGGACCACGCCGACAAGGTCGACGGCATCAAGGTCTCCCTGCTCGACGCGGGCCGCGAGATCGCCCTGCGTCGCCGGCTGCCCGCCGGGGTGCGCCTCTACACCGGCGACGACTTCCACTACCCGGAACTGATCCGGGGCGACGAGCAGGGGTACTCCGACGCCCTGCTGGGGATCTTCGCCGCCATCGCCCCGGCCGCCGGGGCGGCGCTGGCCGCCCTGGACGCCGGGGACCTCGACACGTACGAGCGGATCATGGCGCCCACCGTGCCGCTGGCCCGACACCTGTTCGGCGCCCCCACCTGGCACTACAAGACCGGGATCGTCTTCCTGGCCTGGCTGACCGGCCACCAGGAGCACTTCACCATGGTCGCCGGTCAGCAGGCCGGCCGGTCCCCGGCGCACCTGGCCCGGCTGCTCGTCCTAGCCGACCGCGCCGGCCTGCTGCCCGACGCCGAACGGGCCGCCGCGCGGGCCCGAGCCTTCTTCACCGTCGCCGGGGTTGCCCAGTGACCGCCCCCCAGGTCGCGCCGGACGTCGCCCACGCGCCAGGGCTGGCCCGGTTCTCCTTCAACCAGGCCACCGCCAAGCACTGGCCCCTCGAAGAGGTGGTCGCCGGCTGCGTCGACGCGGGCGTACCCGGCATCGGGCTGTGGCGCGAACCGGTCGGCGAGTACGGCGCGCAACGGGCCGCGCGTCTGGTCCGGGACGCCGGACTCACCGTCACCTCGCTGTGCCGCGGCGGGTTCTTCACCGCCGACGACTGGCGGACGGAGAACCTGCGGGCCATCGAGGAGGCGGCCACCCTGGACTGCCCGGTGCTGGTGCTGGTCTCGGGCGGGCTGCCCCCGGGCAGCCGCGACCTCGACGGGGCCCGGCAGCGGGTCGCCGACGGGATCGCCGAACTGGCCCCGCACGCCGCCGCGGCCGGGGTGACCCTGGCCATCGAACCGCTGCACCCGATGTTCTGCGCGGACCGGTGCGTGATCGCCACCCTCGGCCAGGCCCTCGACATCGCCGAACGGTTCGAGCCCGGCACGGTCGGGGTGGTGGTGGACGCGTACCACGTCTGGTGGGACGACACGGTCCACCACCAGATCGCGCGGGCCGGGGACCGGATCGCGGCGTTCCAGGTGTGCGACTGGATCACCCCGTTGCCGGAGGGGGTGCTGCTCGGGCGGGCCCTGCCCGGCGAGGGCTGCATCGACCTGCGGCGGCTGCGGAGGGCGGTGGACGCCGCCGGCTACACCGGCCCGATCGAGGTGGAGGTCTTCCACGCCGACGTGTGGGCCCGCCCCGGCCGGGAGGTGCTGGACGCCTCCGTCCGGGGCTACCGGGAACACGTGCTCTGACGCCGACCGCCGCCGCCCGGTCCCCTCCACCGGGCGGCGGCGGTGGCGGGTCACACCCGGGTGCGGGTGTCGACCGGGGGACGCCAGCGGGCGTAGCCGAGCATCGGGCGCAGCGCCACGCCCGGCGGCACCAGCCGGGTCAGCGTGTCCCGCACCGTGATCGCCGCCGGGCTGCGCAGGTACTGACCGAAGCGTCCGAGCCGGTACGACGCGCGGGCCATCTCCTGGGTGCGCGGGCGGCGGTCCCGGTCGTACGCCGCCAGGGCGGTGGCCGGGTCCGGTGCCGCCGCGCAGTGGTGGCCGAGGACGGCGGCGTCCTCGAGTGCCATGGCGGCACCCTGACCCAGGTGCGGCGTCATCGCGTGGGCGGCGTCGCCGAGCAGCGCCACCCGGCCCCGCGCGTAGCTGGGCAGCGGCGTGGCGAGGTGGTACACGTCGTGGCGGAGCACCCGCTCGGGCGCGGTGACGGCGAGCAGCTCCGGGATCGGGGCGTGCCAGGACCCGAAGATCCGGCGTACCTCGGCCAGCTCGTCGCCGGCCCGCTCCCCGGGCGGGCAGGTGATGCCGCCGAACCAGAAGACCCGGTCCCCGCCGAGCGGCACCATGCCGAACTCCGTCCCCGGCCCCCAGGTGACCGACGCCGGCACCGGCGCCGGCCACTCGACCACCGCCCGCCAGGCGGTGGTGCCGGCGTACGCCGGTGGCGGGGTGTCCGGCCAGAGGCAGCCCCGTACGACGCTGCGCAACCCGTCCGCCCCGACCACCAGGTCGGCGCGGAGGGTCCGCGTCACCCCGGCCCGGCGCACGTCGACCTCGGCTCCGTGGTCGTCACCGCGAACCGCCCGCACCTCCGCGCCGCCGTGCAGGGTGTCCGCCGGCAGCGCCTCCCGCAGGATGCGGTGCAGGTCGACCCGGTGGACCCCGAGCGTGGTGGTGCCCAGCCGGCGTGCCATGTCGGCGCTGTCCATCCGGGACAGCCAGCGGCCGGTGGGGGTGCGCAGCCCGCCGGTCGGTCCGACCCGGCCGGCGGCGCGGACCCGGTCACCGAGGCCGAGGGCGTCGAGCGCGCGCAGCGCGTTGGCCATCATGGTGAGCCCGGCACCCACCTCGCCGGGTTCCGCGGCCCGTTCCAGGACGGTCACCCGCCACCCGGCCCGAAGCAGTCCGACCGCCGTGGCGAGGCCGCCGATGCCACCACCGACCACCACCGCCTGAGAACCTCTCACGCCCGCCATCCTTCTACAGGTGTAGAAGGCCATACTACGGCGGACGGACCACCAGGGAGGGGCACAGTGACGGGCCGGGCAAAACGGGTTGAACTGCTGGCGGACGCGGCCATCACGCTGATCGCCGAGCGGGGGATGCGCGGGCTCACCCACCGCGCGGTCGACGCCCGAGCCGAAATGCCGGCCGGCACCACATCGGCGTACCTGCGGACCCGCCGGGCCCTGGTGGAGGCGGTGGTGCAGCGCCTGGTCGACCTGAACCGCGTCGACTTCGCCGCCCGCCGGCTGCCGGTCGACGCACCCGCCGGAGAACGGCCACCGCTCACCCCGGCGGACCTCGACCGCCTCGCCACCGGCATCGCCGCGCTCTTCGACACCTGGCTCAGCACCGGCCGGGACCGGGTCCTGGCCCGGTACTCCTGCCAACTGGAGGCCACCCACCACCACGGGCTGCGGCAGATCCTCGAACACGGCACCGTCATGCGGGAACAGGCCCGCGACATCCTCGCCCGAGCCGGCGCGGCGAACCCGGACCGGCAGGGCGACCAGTTCCTCGCCTTCGTCGACGGCCTGCTCTTCGACCGGCTGGTCGGCACCGGCGGGCTGAGCGCACCCATCCCCGGCACCGAGGAGAGCCGCGCCGACCTGCGCGACGCCATCCGCAGCCTGCTCCGCGCGCTGACCGGCCGCTGATCCGCAACGGACGCCCGCCCGGCCGCCTGCCCGTCGGGACGCCCTGCCGCCACCTGGGCGGCGTCCGCTGGGGCATCCGGTCGTCGGCTGTGGACCGATATGTCGATCATCTTCGTGGCGTTCGTCACCGTGACACCCCGGCGGGCCAGCGGCTAGGGTGACGCTGCCGTGGTGCTCGGGAAGCCGGTGAGATACCGGCGCGGCCCTCGCCACTGTTATCGGGAAGTCCGCGACCCTCGTCGTCAAAGAGGCCACTGGGCGTACGCCTGGGAAGGCCGGTCACGGACGCACCACCCGTAAGCCAGGAGACCGGCCACGGCACTGTGACGAACCGTCCACGAGGTGCTGGAAGGCGATCCCGATGCGCGAGCGTGCTGTCTGGTCCACCCTGTCCCGGCGTGCCGCCGCGCCGCTGACCGTTCTGGTCCTCCTGCTCGGAGGCTGTGGTGCGGCGGACGACGACCCCGCGACCGCCCCGGCGTCGGCCGCCCCGGTCAGCGTGACCAACTGCGGCACGCCGGTCACCGTGGCCGCGCCGCCGAAACGGGCGGTGACGTTGAACCAGCCGGCCACCGAGATCATGCTGGCCCTGGGCCTGGCCGACCGGATGGCCGGGACTGCGTACCTGGACGACGCGATCCTGCCCGAGTACGCCGACGCGTACGCCACGGTGCCGGTGCTGGCCAAGGAGTACCCGGCCCGGGAGAAGCTGCTGGAGGCGGAACCGGACTTCGTCTACGGCTCCTTCCAGAGCGCCTTCGGTGACGAGGGGGCCGGTGACCGGGCCGAACTGGCGAAACTCGGCGTCGGCTCGTACCTCTCCCCGGCCGGCTGCCCGGCACCGCACCGGCCGGCGAAGCTCACCACCGACCACGTGTTCACCGAGATCCGCGACATCGCGGCCATCTTCGGTGTCCCCGAGCGGGCCGAGAAGCTCATCGCCGACCAGCGGACCCGGCTCGCCGCCGCGGCGGACCGGATCGACGACGCCGCGAAGCTCTCCGTGCTCTGGTGGGACGCGGGCACCGACGCCCCGAGCGTGGGGGCCTGCTGCGGCGGCCCGGGCATGATCATGTCGGCGGTCGGCGTCACCAACGCCTTCGCCGACCTGACCGGAGCGTGGGCCGACAGCGGTTGGGAGACGGTCGCCGACCGCGACCCCGACGTCATCGTGCTGGTCGACGCGACCTGGGACACCGCCGCCGCGAAGCGGACCTTCCTGACCGGCCACGCCACCCTGCGGCACCTCGGGGCGGTGGCGGGCCAGCGGTTCGTGGTCATCCCCTTCTCGTCCACCTCCGCCGGGGTGCGGCTCGTGCTCGGTGTCGAGGCGCTCGCCGACGGCGTCGCCGGGCTCGGCGAGGGGACCGGACGCTGACCACCGCCACCGTCCCGACCGTCCCCGCCCCGGCCGGGGTCCGGCCCCGCCACCCGGCCGGGGCGGCCCTGCTGGTGGGCGGGCTGCTGGTGGCGCTGGTGGCCTCGATCGGCGCGGCGGTCACCGTCGGACCGGCCGACATCTCGATCCGTACCGTGTGGACGGTGGTCGGCGACCGGCTGGGCCTGGTCCACTCCGACGTGCCGCTGCTGCGCGAGCACATCGTCTGGCGGCTGCGGCTGCCCCGGGTGCTCGGCGCGGCGGTGGTCGGGGCGGGACTGGCGGCGGTCGGCGCGGTGATGCAGACCGTCACCCGCAACCCGCTGGCCGACCCGTACCTGCTCGGGGTCTCCTCCGGGGCGTCGCTCGGCGCGGTCGCGGTCCTCGTCGTCGGGCTCGGCGGCGGGATCGCCTCGCTGACCGGCGGCGCGCTGGCCGGCGCGCTCGCCGCGTTCCTGGCGGTGATCGCGGTGGCCGGCCTGCGCGGCGCCCTGGATCCCACCCGGGTGGTGCTCGCCGGGGTGGCCGTCGCCCAGCTCTGCGCCGCCGCGACCTCGTTCGTCATCATCTGGGTCGCCGAACCGCACGCCACCCAGAGCATCACCTTCTGGCTCTCCGGCTCGATGGCCCGGGTCGACTGGTCGGCGCTGGCCTGGGCCACCCCGATCCTGGTGGCGGTGCTCGCCCTGGTGGCGGTGTACGCCCGGCTGCTCAACGCGTTCGCCTTCGGCGAGGACGCCGCCGCCGCCCTGGGCGTGCCGGTCAGCCGGGTCCGCTGGCTGCTGCTGGTGGCGACCGCCCTGCTCACCGCCGTGCTGGTCGCGATCAGCGGGGCGATCGGCTTCGTCGGGTTGATCCTGCCGCACGCCGTCCGGTTCCTCACCGGGGCGGACCACCGGCGGCTGCTGCCCGCCGTGGTGCTGGCCGGCGCGATCTTCCTGGTCTGGGTGGACACCGCCGCGCGGACCCTCTTCGCGCCCCGGGAACTACCGGTGGGTGTGCTGACCGCACTGCTCGGCGTGCCCGCGTTCGTGGTGCTGCTGCACCGGCGGAGGGCGCGCGGCTGATGCTGGACGTCACCGGTGTGTCCTGGACCGTCGCGGCCCGACGGATCCTCGACGACGTCACCTGCGCGGTCCCGTCGGGCAGCCTGGTCGGACTGCTCGGACCGAACGGCTGCGGCAAGACCACCCTGCTGCGGATCGTCGCCCGGCTCACCGCCGCCGACCGCGGGCGGGTCGTCGTCGACGGCGACGACCTCGCCACCCTCTCCCGGTCCACGCTGGCGCGTCGGACCGCGCTGCTCGCCCAGCACGCCGACACCGACCTCGACCTCACCGTCGCCCAGGTGGTGCTGCTCGGCCGCATCCCGCACCGCCGTTCGCTCTGGTCGGACACCGCCGCCGACCGGGAGGCGTCGGCCGAGGCGCTGGCCCGGGTCGACCTGGCCGGGTACGCCGACCGTCGCTGGCACACCCTCTCCGGTGGCGAACGGCAGCGGGTGCAACTGGCCCGCGCGCTGGCCCAGCAGCCCCGGCTGTTGCTGCTCGACGAACCCACCAACCACCTCGACATCGGCCACCAGTTGCACCTGCTGCACCTGGTCCGCCGCTCCGGGGTCACCACGCTCGCCGCGCTGCACGACCTGAACCTCGCCGCGATGTTCTGCGACAGCGTGGTCGTCCTGGCCGGCGGGCGGGTGGTCGCCACCGGCCCACCCGCCGAGGTGCTCACCCCCGGGCTGCTCGCCGAGGTGTACGGCGTCCGGGCCGACGTGGCGGCGCACCCGGTCACCGGCCGGCCCACCATCACCTACCACCCGCCGCCGTCATGACCCACGTGCTGCTGGTGGCCCGCGCGGTCGTCCACGTCGGCGGTCAGGACACCGTGCACCGGCTCGCCGACGAGGTCGCGGCAGCGCTCGGCGTGCCGGTGGCCGCGTGCTTCCTGGACGGCGCGGCCCCGTCCCTGCACGCCGCGCTGGACGCGGCCGTGGCCGCCGGCGTCGACGAGGTGCTGCTGGTGCCGACCCACCTGCCACCCGACCGGTACCTGGAGACCTGGATCCGCCGCGCCCACGCGCACTGGGCCGCCGGGCACGACGACCCGCCCCGCGTCTCGGTCAGCGCGCCCCTGGCCGACCAGCCCGCCCTGGTCGGCGCGATCACCGAGGCGGTGACCGGCCCGCGCCAGCCGCTCGGCGGCACGCCCGGTCCGTTCCGCAGCCCGGCGTGGTCGCACATCACCCCGCACCGGCACCACGTGCTGGTCTGCCGGGGCCCGCGCTGCACCGCGTACGGCGCCAACGAGGTGGCCGAACGGCTCACCCGGGGGCTGGCCGCGCACGGCCTGGGCGACCAGGACGCGCTCGTCACCGCGACCGGCTGTCTCTTCCCCTGCAACCTGGGCCCGCTCGTGGTGGTCCACCCGGACGACGTCTGGTACGAGCGGGTGGACCCGGATCTCGCCGGGCGGATCGCCGAGGAACACCTGGGACGGGGACGGCCCGTCGACGACCGACGCCCGAGGAGTCGACCATGACCGATCCGTCCGGCTGCCTGGTGACCGTGTGCCGGGACTGCTGCTGCGGCAGCGCGCGCAAGCATCCGTCGGTCGACCACGACGCGCAACTGCGCCGGCTGCGGGCCGGCCTGCCCGCGCCGCACCGGCTGCGGGTCAGCGCCTGCCTCGACCTGTGCGCACAGTCCAACCTGGTGGTCGTGCACCCCGCGCCGAAGGCCCGGCGGGCCGGCGCGCGGCCGGTCTGGTTCGGCCTGGTCCTCGACGACGAGGTGGTGGACGACATCACCCGGTGGGTCCGGGCCGGCGGGCCGGGGGTGGCGCCGCTCTCCGCCGCCCTCGAACTGTCGGTGGTCGCGCCCGGGCTGCCCGAGCCGGGCCGCCGCCGTTGACTCAGCGGGCGGGTCGGACGGCGTAGTCGCCGAGGGCGGGTTCCAGCGTGGCGAAGGCCGTCCGGGTGCAGGCGGCGACGCGCCGCGCGATGTCGTCGTCGGCGTGCCCGTCGAGGGTGAGGCGCAGGGTCTCCTCCAGCAGCAGCCGCAGGACACCGCCGAGCTGGGCGGCCACGACACGCGGGAGGAAGTCGTCGGGTGCCGCGCCGGTCTCCTCGGCGAGCGCGCGGGCCAGGGCCCGCTCACGGTCGTCGTGGAACTCGCGCAGCCGGGCGACCAGCGCGGGGCTGCCGGTGACCATCCGGGCGAACTCCGGCCCGGAGAATCCGATGACCGGGTCGTGCGCGGCCACGGCGGCCAGGTAGGACCGGCGCAGCGCGGCCAGGGCCGACTCCCCGGGCGCCCGGTCGCGGACGGTGGTGGCCGGCCCGTCGACGAACGCGTCCCGCAGGTCGAGGGCGAGATCCTCCTTGCGGGGGAAGTAGTTGGTGACCGTCATCTTGGCCACCTGGGCCGCAGCGGCCACCTCGGCGATCGTGACGTTGTCGAAGCCGCGCTCCAGGAACAGCCGGGTGGCGTGCTGCGAGATGGTGTCCCTGGTGATGCGCTTCTTCCGGGCTCGCAGCCCGGTCGCCTCTCCGCTCATGGCGTCATCGTACTGAGGTCGATACCAAATTTATAGTTGACATATTTTTTGGTTGGGTCTAGGTTCGTCCCCTGTCCGGAGCGACGGGCCGTCCACGACCAGGAGGAGCCACTGTGCGCAGCGTGACCATCGACGAGTTCCCGGTGTCCGAGCCGGACGCCGGGCCGTACGCGCTCGTCACCGGCCCGGACGGCGCGCTCTGGTTCACCCTGGTCCACCGGGGTGGGATCGGCCGCCTCGTCCCCGGGGAGGCGCCGACCGTCCATCCACTCGACCCGGACTGCGGCCCGACGACGATCACCTCGGGACCGGACGGCGCCCTGTGGTTCACCGAGTACCGGGCCGACCGCATCGGGCGGATCACCACCGACGGCGCGGTGACCGAGTTTCCCGCCACCCCCGGCTGGGGGCCGTACGGCATCGCCGCCGGGCCCGACGGCGCGCTCTGGTTCACGGCGACCGCCGCCGACCGGATCGGCCGGATCACCACCGACGGCCGGGTCACCGAGTTCCCGCTCCCGACCACCGGTGCCTTTCCCTCCATGATCGTCGCTGGCGGCGACGGCGGTATGTGGTTCACCCTCAACCAGGCCAACGCCGTCGGCCGCATCGGCATGGACGGGTCGGTCACCCTGCGCCCCCTGCCGACTCCCGCCGCCGCGCCGGTCGGGATCACCGTCGCCCCGGACGGCGTCCTCTGGTTCGTCGAGATCGGCGCCGGTCAGCTCGGACGGATCGCGCCCGGCGGCGAGGTCGAGGAGATCCCGCTGCCCGACCGGACCGCCCGCCCGCACGCCGTCACCACCGACCGCACCGGTGCCCCGTGGTTCACCGAATGGGGCGCCAACCGGGTCGGCACCGTCACCCGTGACGGCACCGTCGTCGTCCACGACCTGCCCACGCCGGGCTCCGAACCGCACGGCATCACCTGCGGTCCGGACGGGGCGTTGTGGGTGGCGCTGGAGATCGGCGCGCTGGCCCGGGTCGCCCCCGTCCCCGTCTGACCGCCCCGTCCCAGTTCCGCCCGCCCGCGAACCCGGCCCACCGTCGGATCGTCCCGACCGGCCCCTTCCGAGAGGACCCCATGACCCAACAGCCCTCCCACGACCCGGGCACCGAGTTCGACCGGCAGGTCCGTACCCTCCTCGACCTCGACTACCCGGCCCTGGCCGGTCTCGCCCCGGAACGGTTCGCGGACTCGCTCGCCCCCCTGCGCGAGGTCGCCGTCGGCCACGGCGACACCCCGCCGGACCCGGAGGCCGGTCGGGTGCCGTTCCTGCTCGTGGTCACCCGTCAGCTCGCGCCGATCGAGCAGACCATGCCGCGCACCACGCTGTCCGGCGGACGTAAGCCGGGATTCGTCGACGGGTCCTTCGAGCCGGGCTCCCTGGAACGCTTCGTCGCCACCGCCGGCACGCTCCTGCCCGACCGGGACGCCTACCTCCTGCTCGACGTGGAACGCGGCGAGGAGTTCTGCGACGTCGTACCCAACGACGCGATGGACACCATCGCCGGGCGGGGACGGACCCTGCTCACCATCGAGGAGGGGATCGCCCTGATCACCCACTTCCCGCAGGTGCTGGTGAAGAACAAGTGCTTCTCCCTCGGCGGCTCCCGCTCGGGTGACCGCCGGGTGCCGGCGATCTGGATCAGTCAGCGGTCGCCCAAGCTCGGCTGGTGCTGGGCGGGCAACCCGCACACCTGGCTGGGGATGGCCTCCGCCGGCGCGCGCCGGGCCGCCGGCACGAACGACGGATGAGCCACGACACCGCCACCCGCGTCGCGGTGGACGAGCTCACCGCGTCGATCGTCACCGCGCTCGGCACCGGGCTGCGATCGGTGATCCTGCACGGGTCCCTGGCCACCGGTGACTTCCGGCCGGGCCGCAGCGACGTCGACGTCCTCGCCGTCGTCGCGGACGGCCTGACCGACCGGCAGGCCGACAACCTGGAGGAGGTGGTGCGCCGCGCCCGCCTCGGCGACGCGACCGGTGTGGACCTGCACGTGGTCACCGCCGACGTCGCCGGCACGCCGACCCGGAACCCGCCGCTGGAACTGCACGTCGGCCGCTACGACCACACCTCGGTCGGCGTCGAGGTGGCCCGCCGGGTGCCCGCCGACCCGGACCTGCCGGCCGAGTTCTCCACGGCCCGCGCACACGGGCGGTCGCAGTACGGCGCCGGGGCCGGCGAGGTCCTCGGGCCGGTGCCGCCCGGCTGGCTGCACGAGCGCGGTCGGCACTGGCTGACCACCTGGCGGTCGCTCACCGACGACGTGGAGAACGCCACGTTCATGGTGTTCACCGCCGCCCGGATCTGGCGGTTCGCGGTGGAGGGCACGCACTGCGGGAAGACGCGGGCGGCCCACTGGGCGCTGGCCCGGGACCCGTCCCTGACCGTGCTCCGCGAGGCGCTGCACCACGACGAGGTCGACCCGGCCGCCCCGGTCGGCGAGGAGGGCATGCTCCGGTTGTTCGACACCGTGCTGCGGCAGATCGCGCCGCCCCGGTGACCGTCGGCGGCGCTGCCGTCCGGGCCGGATAGGCTTGCCTGCCGTGCCCACCGACCGCAGCCCCAGGCCCACCGCCCTGCCCCGCGCGGCGGACCTGCGGGCGGACTGCGCGCGGTGCTTCGGGCTCTGCTGCTACGTGCCGGCGTTCGCCGCGTCCGCCGACTTCGCCGTCGACAAGCCCGCCGGCACACCCTGCCCGAACCTGGGGGACGACTTCCGCTGCGGCATCCACGACCGGCTGCGGGACCGGGGCTTTCCCGGCTGCACCGTCTTCGACTGCTTCGGGGCGGGACAACAGCTCGCCCAGGTCACCTTCGGCGGTCGGGACTGGCGGGCCCACCCCGAGCTGGCCGAACCGGTGCGTGCCGTCTTCCCGGTGCTGCGCGCCCTGCACGAGCTGCTCTGGTACGTCACCGCGGCGGTCGCGCTGCGTCCCGGCGACCCGCTCGACGGCGAGCTGCTACAGGTGGGGGAGCGGCTCACCGCCCACACCCGGCTGGGCCCGGACGAGCTGCGCGCGGTCGACGTGGACACCCTGCGCGGGGAGGTCAACCCGGTGCTGACCCGGGCCAGCACCCAGGTGCGGTCCCGGAGCGGCCGACCGGGGCGTGACCACCGGGGCGCGGACCTGGTCGGGGCGGACCTGCGCCGGGCTGACCTGCGGGCGGCGAACCTGCGCGGGGCGTACCTCGTCGGGGCGGACCTGCGGGGCGTGGACCTGCGCCTGGCCGACCTGACCGGTGCCGACCTGCGCGGTGCCGACCTGCGCGGCGCGGACCTGACCGGCAGCATCTTCCTCACCCGCGCCCAGCTCGACGCCGCCCGGGGGGACGCCGGGACGCAGGTGCCGGTGTCGCTCGGCCGCCCGGCGCACTGGTCGCCGACCCCGGTCACCATCGCCCGACGCCCCGCCGGCGGCCGGCGCGGCCCCGCCGCGAGGTAGCAGGGGTCCCCTGTTCATCAAAAAGCGACTGCAGGGGGCCCCTGCTACCACCCGGGCCGGCGGTGGGCGGACGGCGATGGGCGGCGGTGGGCGGACGGCGGTGGGCGGACGGCGGTGGGCGGTGTCGGTGGAGCGGTGGGGGCGGTCGCGGTCAGGTGGCGTACACCTCCAGTCGGGAGAGCTGCCCGGCGGGCCACCCGGTGTTGCCGGTGACCTGGATCCGGACGTACCGGGTCGTGGTCGCGGCGACGGCGACGCCCACCTGGTTGCCGGCCGCGGGGTCGAAGACCCGGGCGGCCGGCGCGACGATCGTGCGCCAGGCGCTGCCGTCGCTGCTGGCCAGGACGGACAGGGTCTGGGTCCGGGTCGACCAGGCGGTCGAGGGCGGCAGCCCGAGCACCAGCCGGCCGACCGACGTGGCGGCGCCGAGGTCGACCTGCACCCACTGCGGGAACGCGCCCCCGGCGCTCTCCCAGTAGCTGTGGGCGTCGCCGTCGACGACGTGTCCGCTGACGTACCCCTGGCTGTGGCTGCTGGTCGCGGTCGGTCGGCCCCGGGCCAGGTCGGTTGTCGGCGGGGCGGTGGTGGTCGCGTACACCTCGACGTGGGCGAGCTGCGCCGCCGGCCACGCGGTGTTGCCGGTGACCGTCACCCTGAGGTGCCGGACGGTGGTCGTCGGCACGGTGACGGTCGCGGTGTTGCCGGTCGCCGGGTCGAACCGGACCCCGGCCGGCGCGGCGAGCGTGGTGAAGGTCGAGCCGTCGGTGCTGCCCTGCACCGACAGGGTCTGGGTACGGGCCTCCCAGCCGGCCGGCAGGGCGAGCACGACCCGGGACACCGGGTGGCCGGTGCCGAGGTCGACCTGCCACCACTGGGGGAAAAGACCGTTGGTTGCCTCCCAGTAGCTGTTCCGGTCGCCGTCGACCGCGTTGCCGGCGACGAACGGACCGTTCTGGCTGCTGGCGCTGGTCGGCCGACCGGCGGCCAGGTTGCCGCCGGGCGGCGGTGGGCCGCCGACCACGGGCGGGGTCGGCCGGACCGGGGTGAGGGCGAGTTGGCCCTTGAGCATCCGGCCGCCGTCGGCGGTGATGCGCAGGTAGTAGTCGGCGGAGCATCCGGTGCCGTCCTCGTCGAGTGAGCGGATGCCCGCCCCGGCCGGCGTGGTCGCCTGCGTCTCGGTGGTCTTGGCGATCTGGTTGCCCTCGTTGTACTCGTCGAACATCGAGACGTAGAGGCCCTGCGCGCCGAGGCGCACCATGTTGTAGAGGTGCCGCCAGTAGAAGTCGCCGTGCCGGCGGTGCCCGGCCGACAGGTCGCCCGGCATCACGCAGGGCTGGTAGTCGATGCCGTGCGCGGCGCAGTCGGCCAGGTCGGGGACGTTGACGTTGGTGTGGAACCAGTCGAGCCCGTCCAGGGTGCCGGTACGCCCGACCATCCACGGGGAGAGCATGTGGAAGGCGTGGTAGACCTCGGAGAAGCCCGGCCGCGAGTCGTTGATGCCCTGTCGCCAGTAGGTGGGCACGCCGCCGATGACGTAGCAGCCCCGCGCCTTGAACCACTGCACGACGTCGAGGCAGGGAGCCGGGGCGAACGGGCGGCCGTCGTCGTTGAACCCGAAGCCCCAGATGCAGACGACCGGCTTGCCGTTCTGCCGGGCGTACGCCGGGGAGGCGGTGTGCGCCGACATCTTCGTCGTCCAGTCCTCCTTGATCTGGGACTGCATCGCCGTCCAGCTGGTGACGTCGTACATGATGTAGAACTTGCGGCCGTGCCGTTCGGCCGCGTCGCGGACCTTGACCGCCATGGCGTCCCGGGTGGGTCCCTCGTCGCCGAACGGGTTGAACCGCTGCAACGCGGCGGTGTCGCAGCCGTGGTCCCGCATCCAGCGGAAGTGGGTGTCGACGGTCTGCTGGTCGTAGGAGGAGAAGAGCCGCGCCGGCTGCCCGTTGCCGAGCGCCGGGTAGGCGGTGGGGTAGCCGTTGGTGTACTCCCGCATGTCGGGCCAGGACACGATGGTCGTGTTGCCCGGTGACGGCGGCTGGAAGCGGTCCCGGCTCCAGTGCCACCAGCCGCCGATCGGCGCGCTGTCGCCCGGGCAGCTGAACCAGCCCTGGTAGCCGACGGTGATCTTGCCGACGACGTCGCCCGGCGGGCTCGCCGCGGCGGCCGGCGGGGTGTCTCCCCGCACCAGGTCGTCGGGGGACACGGCGGCGAGCGCGGTGCCGGCCGCGACGGATCCGATGAGCGTACGGCGAGAGAGTCCCATGGTGATCCCTCCTCGTGGGGGATGACGAGAGTCGACGGTGGGCGGGTGACCCGACCGGGGTCCTCCGGGGCGGCCCTCCGGGATGCCGCCGCCGCTCACGGATCGGCGACATCCCGGAGGGGCACTGGGTCTCAGCCGCCCGTGATGGCGAAGGTCGAGCCCGGCTGCCGGACGATGTCGCCGTCGGCGGAGTTGGTGATGGTGACGTTGGTCAGCGTGGCGTTGCCCCGGGCGCCGCTCATCGCCAGGATGCCGGCGCCGTGGTTCGACTTGTCGATCTTCACGTTGGTGATGGCGACGTTCGGCATGTTGCCGCCGCCGGTCTTGAACTGGATGCCGTCGTAGGTGGAGTCGTGGATCTCGGTGTCCCGGATGGTGACGCCGGGGATGTCACTGCCCGCCGCGAAGAGGGTGATCGCCCCGAACTCCTGGTCCTCGTTCCAGAACACACCGCCGCACCGGTACAGCCCGTTGTTGGCGACCAGAGTGGTGCCGGAGAAGGGCAGCGGACTGTGGTCGGTCGCCAGCATGATGCCCGGGTAGTTCATCGTGTCGTGGATCAGGTTGTTCTCGATCGTGTTGCCGGAGCCGCCGTAGATCGCGATGCCGTTGGCCCGCCAGGGGAGTTGGACGGTGTTGTTGACGAACCGGTTGTTCCGGGCGACGTCGGCCGTGGCGTCCTTGACGCGGGGGTTGGCCCAGACCGCCAGGGCGTCGTCGCCGGTGGTGCGGAACGTCGAGTTGAACACCCGGGAGTTGCGGGTGCCGTTGGAGAAGTTGACGCCGTCGGCGTAGGTGTTGCGGATCCGCATGCCGGAGAAGTCGAGGCCGTCGCCGGGGTTCCAGTACGCGGGGGTGTCCGAGTAGTCGCGGCCGACCCAGGCACCGACGTTGACGTGCTCGATCCACACGTTGCTGATCTTCGTGTTCCGGCCGAACCGGCCGTTGAGCCCGTGCCCACGGTGGGCCCGGTTGGTCGTCATGCCGAAGATCGCGATGTCGGAGATCTGGGTGTTGTCGTCGATGTCGAAGCCGACGTTGCCCTCGTGCGGGTGGTTGATGTTGCCCACCACGTTCTGCGGCTCGGTCTGCGTGTAGAGCTGGGCGTGCCACATGCCGGCGCCGCGGATCGTGACGTTGCGGATGCCCTGCTGGTTGTACTGCCCCCGGGTCGGGTCCGGCGAGAGGATCTTCTGCTCCTGCCGCCACTGCCCGGCCGGGATCCAGACGCAGGCGATGACGCCGTTCTGGTCGTCGGTCACGGCCCGTTGGATGGCGGCGGAGTCGTCGACGCCGTCGTCGGGCACCGCGCCGTAGGCCGTGATCGAGGTGCACTCGGCCGGTTTGCTGGCCGGGGGCGCCACCTGCTCCAGGTTGATCAGGTCGATGACGTAGAACGACGCCGTGTCGGTCGCGTCCCGCTGGAGCTTGAACCGGGTGCCGGCCGGGTAGGAGCGCGCCAGCAGCGCGTGTGACTCGTCGAAGAGCCGCCGGGCGTCGGCCTGGGGCGTGTTCGTCAGCGACTCGGTGTCGTCGGTGGTGCCGTAGAGCCAACTGTGCCGCGACGAGAGGGTCACCTTCTGGACGAAGACGTCGTTGACGTAGAGGCTGATGGTGGCGTTGATGCCGCCGCCGTTCGGGGCGTCGGGGATGGAGTTGCGCACCACGATCGAGTTGGCCTGGTTGGTCGAGGTGAACTCGACGAACTGCCCGGTGTTGTTCAGTCGCACCGACCTGCGCCCCGACGACTCGGTGCCGAAGTTGGTGTGCCCGAAGGTGCGCAGCGGGTCGGCCTCGACCAGGGTGCCCTGGTAGCGGGCGGCCTCGGCCTCGTACTCGACCCACGGCGTCGCCGCGCCCCGCCCGACCACGATCGTCCGGGAGAACCCGTTGTTGGACTCGTTGGTCTCGGCGACGGCGTTGGTGGCGTCGGCGGTGGCGGTGACGGTGGCCCCGCCGGCGGTGGCGGTCCACTGGCCGCTCATCGCCACGTTCACCGTCGCCCCGGCGGCCACCGTGGACGTGGTGGTGTTCAGCGTGGTGCCACCCACCACGAGTCGGGTGACGGTGGCGGCGGTCGTCGCGGTGGTGCCCCGGTTGCGTACCGACACGGTGAACGTGACCGCCGCTCCCACCGCCGGGTTCGACGGGTTGGTGGCGATGCCGACGACCTGGAGGTCGGGGCCGGGCGCCTGGGTGACGACCAGCGGCGTGGCGGCGGTGAAGCTGTTGTTGTCGTTGTTCTGCTCGGGAACCGTGTTGGTCGGGTCGACCACCGACGAGACGGTGTGGCTGCCCATCGGCTGCGTGCCGACGTTCGCCGAGACGGTGGCCGAGGCGCCGGCGGCGAGCCCGCCGACCGGGGCGCTGCCCACCACCGTGCCGCCGATCCGGAAGTCCACCCGGGTCGCGCCCGCGGCGGCGGTTCCCGCGTTCCGGACCGTGGCGGACAGGGTGACCGGGGTGGTCTCGTTCACCGAGGTCGGGCTCCAGCTCGTCGCGGTGACCACCAGGTCCGGATTCGGCGCCCACGCGCCCAGCACCTGGAGGTCGGCGACCTGCCCACCGGGCGCGCCGGTGTTGCCGAGGAACCGCAGCTGCACGTCGGCGATCCGACCGGTGACCGGGATCGTCACGGAGTTCTGGTTGCCGGACGGGCTGAAGGCGTAGTCGGCCGCCGCCTTCAGCGAGGTGAAACCGCTGCCCGCGGTGGCCCGGCCCAGGATCTGGAGGTTCTGGGTACGGGGTCCCCAGACCGGGTCCGGGTTGAGTTTGACCACGACCGCCGTGACGTCGGCGTCGGCGCCCAGCTTCACCGTCAGCGTGGCCGGGAACCCGGCGGACTCCCAGTACGAGGTGGGGCTGGTGTCGTTGGCGTTGGCCGCGACGAAGGTGAAGACCGACGACGACGCCTCGATCGGCTTGCCACCGGCCAGGTTCGTGCCGACCGGCGGGTCGACGGGTCCACCGCCGCCGTCCACGCCGTAGATCTCGAACTCGGAGATCTGGGCGGCGGGCCAACCGGTGTTGCCGGTGACGTGCAGCCGTACGTACCGGACGGTCGCGGCGGTGAAGTCGATGGTGACGGTGTTGCCCGAGGCCGGGTTGAAGACCCGTCCGGCGGACGCGGAGAGGGTGCTGAAGGTGCTGCCGTTGGTGCTGCCCTGCACGGCGAGGGTCTGTGTCCGGGCGCCCCACTCGGCCAGCGGCGGCAGCTTGAGCCGCACCTGGTCGACGGCGACGCTGCTACCCAGGTCGACCTGCACCCACTGGGGGAAGGCGTGGGACGGGCTCTCCCAGTAGGTGTGCGGGTTTCCGTCGGCGACGTTGGCCGCGACGTAGGGGCCGTTGGCGCCGCTCGCCGAGGTCGCCTTACCGGTGGAGAGGTTGGGGCCGCCGGCGGCGAGCGCCGGGCTGGGCGAGATCGCCATCGTGGCGGCCAGGCCGGCGGCGAGGAGACCGCCGACCAGCCGTCGACTGTGCTTCTTCCGTTTCATGACGCCCTTTCGCGGGGGAGTACGACGGAGCGTGGTGCCGAGGCCGTGAACCCCGGGGCCGGGGTCGGTGCGCGGGTGTGCGGATCCGGGGGAGGGGTGGCGGTGGGGCCAGCACGGGCCGGGGCGGCATGGTCCACGATTGTTTCGCTGATAGACGCGCAGACTTACGTCAGTCTGTCGACTTCTTTCAGCTCGATGGCCCTCAATGTTTCAGATGTACTACCGGTTCGTCAACGGTTCCGGCGGCCGGCCGGACAGCGAACGGCCCCGGTGCCGGACGACGTCCGGCACCGGGGCCGCCCGCGCTCACCAGGCGGCGGGGGGTGGGGGCGCCACGACCGGTGGCCGGTCGTCGCAGGTGATCGTGTTCGGCAGTTGCCACGGGGCGAGCCATCCGCCGTCGTTGCCGCCGAGGTCGGTCAGGCCGAACTCGGATCCGGCGGGGGTGAAGTGGAAGGAGCCGCAGTTGTTGACGCCGACCGCTCCCACGTTCCGCGCGTCGACGTTGCGGAACGACGCCGAGCCCGCCGTGCGGGCGCTCACCACGGAGGTTCCCGCCCCGTCGACCCGGATGTCGGAGAAGTGCACGTTCGTGATCGCGTACCGGTCCTTCACCGCCCACTCGCTGACCAGCATGACGGCGTTGTAGGTGTTGTCCAGGTAGTGGTCGCCGACCACCTGGATGTCGGCGTCGATGCTGCGGTCCAGGGCGTAGAGCCAGATGGCCCCGAGGCCGATCTTCCAGTTCAGCTCGTAGGTGCCGGCCCGGACGGTGGTGTTGTTCCTGATCCACAGGTGGCCGGTGAAGGGCTCCGCGCCGAACCGGGCGCCGACCTGGATGGCACTGCCCTCGCGGACCGGATCGGCGATCAGGTTGCCCGAGACGGTGTTGTCCGTGCCGCCGTAGACGGCGATGCCGTTGGCCAGGACCGGTGACTGGACGGTGTTGCGGTCGATCGTGTTGCCGGCGTTGCCGACCTTCTCGGACCACATGGCGATCGCGTCGTCACCGGTGTTGCGGACGAAGTTGTTCCGCACCACGGAATTCGTGACGCCGGTGTGGAAGTTCAGGCCGTCGGCGATCTGGTCGACGATGATGTTGTCGGTGACCCGCAGGTTGGTCATCGGTCCGTCGAACCACAGCCCCACCTTGGTGTGGCGCAGGTGGAGGCCGTCGATGCTGGAGTCGCTCATCGCGCCGCCGACGCCGTTGACCTGGTCGGTGTCGATCCGCTCCCGGACGTCGCCCTCGATCGCGAAGCCGGAGAGGTGGACGTTGCGGCTGCCACCTTCGGAGGCTGGTCTGCCGTAGAAGCCGACCCCGGTGTGCACCGAGCCGTCGGGGGCCGGGGTGTCGAGCGTGACCTCCCGTCCCCGGACCACGGTGTGCCAGTTGCCGGCCCCGACGATGGTGACGTCGTCGACGATGATGTGGCGGTTCACCTGGTAGGTCCCCGGCGGCAGGTAGACCGGGAGCTTCGTGCGACGGGCGAGGGCGATCGCCCGGTCGATGGCGTCGGCGGAGTCCCGCCGGCCGGTGGGGTCCGCACCGAACAGCAGGACGTTCGCCGCGACCGGCAGGACGCGGGGCGGGCCGACCAGTTCCGAGTCGAGCAGGTCGATGACCGTCCACGGGGCGACGCTCCGCGCCGGCACCGCGAGCCGCAGCACGCTGCCCGCCGGGTACGTCCGGTCCAGCCGCAGGCGCTGCTCGTCGTAGAAGTGGTGCGGACGGAACGGCTTGGTGATCGTCGGCGCGGGGGTGGTGGCCGCCGGCACACAGGAGCACTCGGTGATCCACCAGTCGGGGTGCAGCAGGTCGGCGGTGGGGTCGTTGGAGAACGGGTACTGGTTGTACAGCCAGGCGTACTCCGAGGTGAGCGTCATGGTCCGGATCGGCCGGCGACCGACCGAGACGTCCAGCGGCGCGGTGATGCCGCCGCCGGTGGGCGCGTCCGGGATGCTGTAGCGCACGGTGACGGCGTTGGTCGCGGCCGGCAGGGTGAACTCGACGAACTGGCCGGGCGCCAGGCTGACCGCCCGGCGACCGGAGGCCTCCGAGGCCAGGGTGTACGCCGCACGGTCCGGGCCGATCGGTGTGCCGTTCGTCCGGGCGTGTTCCGCCTCCTGTTCCACGAAGCGGACGTCGGCGCCCCGCCCCGCCAGGAGAGCCGGGTCGAGAGCTGCCCGGGTGACCACCGGGACCGGCCGCGTGGGGGAGCCCCCTGCCTGGGCCGCCCCGGCCCCGCCGGTCACGGTGACGGCCATGACCGCTGCCAGGGCCGTCGCCAGTGCCGCTCCGACGGGTCGCCGGCGTGCCGGTCCGCCCGGCCGCCGTGTGCTGGTTCGAGACATCGCGTGTATCCGTTCTCCTGAGGACCCGGCGACCGTCATCGACGCCGCAGGCGGTCCCCGTCGTGCCGCGGTGGATGTCAGAAGCGAGGCGGGATAATTGCGGGGATGTTATTTCGATGGGCTGTCAATCTTCAAGCACACTCTTGTGCGGCAATTGCAGGACCGGGCGCCCGGCCGTGGGGCGACGGCGCGGCCTGCGTCGCGCCAGGCGGGCTGCCGGCCCCTGGTCCGGTCACCGGCGTGGCCGGCTTCCCGCCCGACCGCCTTTGACGTGACACGTCAGCAGGCAGCCCATTTCTTGCAGAGCCGGTGCAGTACCATCGCGGCGTGACGAAGCGACTGACCGAGGTGGCGCGGAAGGCCGGCGTCAGCGAGGCCACCGTCAGCCGGGTGCTCAACGGTCGTGGTGGCGTCTCCGAGGCGACCCGCACCGCGGTGCTGACCGCCCTGGACGTGCTGGGCTACGAGCGGCCGACGAAGCTGCGCGGGGAGCGTGCCCGGCTGGTCGGGCTGGTGCTCCCGGAGTTGCAGAATCCGATCTTCCCGGCGCTCGCCGAGGTGGTGACCGGGTCGCTGGCCCAGCGCGGCTACACCCCGGCGCTGTGCGCCCGGACGATCGGTGGCGTCTCCGAGGCCGACTACGTCGAGATGCTGCTGGACCACCAGGTCTCCGGGGTCATCTTCGCCGGCGGGTCGTACGCGTTGGCCGACGCCCCGCACGAGCACTACCGGCGGCTGACCGACCGGGGTCTGCCGGTGGTGCTGGTCAACGCGGGGGTGGACGAGCTGAGCTTCCCCCGGGTCTCGACCGACGACGCGGTCGCGGTGGAGCAGGCGTACGGGCACCTGCGGTCGCTGGGGCACAGCCGGATCGGCATGGTGCTGGGCCCGGAGGGGCACGTGCCCTCCCGGCGCAAGCTGGACGCGATGGTCCGGGCCGCGAACTGGGCCGACGACCGGGAGTGCGTCGAGCGGTCCAGTTTCTCCCTGGAGGGGGCGCGCGTCGCCGCGAGCCGGTTGATCGAGCGTGGCGTGACCGGCATCATCTGCGCCAGCGACGTGCTGGCCCTCGGCGCGATCCGGGCCGCCCGGCGGTCGGGTCGCGCGGTGCCGGCCGAGGTGTCGGTGGTGGGCTTCGACGACTCCGCGTTCATGACCTGCACCGACCCGCCGTTGACCACCGTGCGGCAGCCGATCGAGACGATGGGGCAGGCCGCGGTGGACCTGCTGGTCACCCAGATCGAGGGGGCCGGCGTGCTGCACGACGAGTTGCTGTTCGAGCCCGAGCTGGTGGTACGGGGTTCCACCGCGCCCGCCCCGGGTCGCTGACCGCCCTCCGGCCGTCCGGTCGCCCCGTCGCCGGGTGACCGGACGGCCGTCGTGTTCCCGCCGTCGACCTCCGCGCGGACCAGAGGCTGACCCGCCGACCACAGCCCTGCACCCGTCCGCCGCCGTCGATCATGGACTTCGGGCGCCACTCAAACGTCACGATCGGCACGAGTCGGGCACCACGACTCCATGATCGACGGGTTGTCGGTTGTACGGCGGGTCGGCGGGGTGGCGTGTTCCGGTGGGGCGAGGGGCTGATCGCGAGTGTCGCGTTGGGCCACTTTGGAGGGGTGACAAGATCAAGTCCGGGTCTGTTGTTTCTGGGTCGTGTCCTTTCAAGGTTCAGTCGACACCTTGCTGAAATTAGTCCACCTCGTTACAGTGGCCCCACTCACACCTGACACCACCCAGCTCCAGGGCCTGGTCACCCGGCGGGAAGCAGCAGAGCCCGGTCACGGGGCGATCCGGTGGATCGGCGACGGTCACGGAGCCTCACGTTCCCCGAAGGGATGGACAGATGTCCGTACCGCAGTACCGGAAGGTCGCGGCGTTGACGCTCGCGGCCGGCCTGGGGCTCGGCCTCACGGCATGTTCCACGAAGAGCGACGACTCGGACGCGACCGCCGGCGGCAAGGTCACCATCACCGTCGACTGCCAGCCGGTCGGCTCGCAGAAGGAGCTGTTGAAGAACTGGAACGACGACGTCGCCGAGTTCCAGCGGCAGAACCCGGACATCGTCATCAAGAGCGTGAGCGTCGGCGAGCAGTGCAACAACCCGCCGGACTTCACCGCCCGCCTGGCCGGCGGCACGGTGACCGACGTGTTCTACGGGTACATGACCGACCTCCAGCAGGTGCTCGACTCCGGTCAGGCGATGGACATCACCGAGTACGCCACCAAGGACTCGATCCCGACCTGGGACAGCGTCGACCCGGCGCTGAAGGCGGCGTTCACCGACGGCGGCAAGCTCTACGCCGTCCCGGTGAAGAACTACTCGATGGGGCTGGTCTACAACAAGGTCCTGTTCCAGCAGGCCGGGCTGGACGTGAACAACCCGCCGAAGACGTGGCCCGAGGTCCGGGACGCGGCCAAGAAGATCTCCGCCCTCGGCAACGGCGTCGCCGGCTACGCCGAGTACAGCGCCGGCAACACCGGCGGCTGGCACTTCACCGCCCTGCTCTACTCGCAGGGCGGCCGGGTGCTGACCGAGGACGGCAAGAAGGCCGACTTCAACAACGCGGCCGGCAAGCAGGTCCTGCAGAACCTCAAGGACATGCGGTACGGCGACAACAGCATGGGCGCCCGCCAGCTGTTGCAGTGGGGTGACCTGCTCACCAACGCCGGCGCGGGCAAGGTCGGCATGTTCGTCGGCGCGCCGGACGCCACCCAGGCGATCGTCAGCCAGTTCCAGGGCAAGTTCCAGGACTGGGCGATGGGCCCGCTGCCCGGCCAGGACGGGCAGGCCAAGGGGACGCTCGGCGGTGGCGAGGGCTACTTCTTCAAGAAGGGCCTCACCCCCGAGCAGGTCGAGGCCGGTCTCAAGTGGATCGCGTACCAGAAGCTGACGCCGGGCAAGGGCCAGTTCGACTACGTCCGGGCCAAGCCGCAGAACTACCCGGTCGGCCTGCCCCAGCCGCTGCTGTTCACCAACGGCAGCGAGGCCCAGAAGCAGGAACTCGAACTGCGCAAGGCGAACGCGAACGTGGACACCGCGAACTTCGCGGTGTTCGAGGCGAACCCGGTCCCGATCAGGGGCGAGCCCCGGAACGCGCAGGCGATCTACGCGGTCCTCGACGCCGCGATGTCCGGGGTGCTGACGAACCCGGACGCGAACATCGACGACCTGCTCAAGACGGCCGAAGACAAGGTCAACAAGCTCCTCGCCGCCGAGGGCTGATCCGCGACGCGGGGGCCGGTCAACCGGCCCCCGCACCCTCCGCGCCGCACCGTCGGTGTCACAGACTCAGGCAGGGAGTTGCCTTGGCGATCACCACCGTCCCGGGGACCAGGAGAGAACCGGGTCGCCCCGCACCGCCGTACCCGTCGGGGCCACGGCGGGCCAGTCTCGGCCGGAAGGTACGCGACAACCTCACCGGGCACGCGTTCCTGATCGGCGCGGTGATCTGCTTCGCGTTCTTCTCCTGGTACCCGATGATCCGCGGCGTCGTGATGAGCTTCCAGCGCACCCGGCGCGGCGTCACCACCTGGGTCGGCTGGGACAACTACGAACGCATCCTCGCCGACCCCAGCTTCTGGGCGGCCTGGAAGAACACGTTCACCTTCACGGTTCTCGCGCTCGTCCTCGGGTACGCGGTGCCGTTCTTCGTGGCGATCCTGCTCAACGAGTTCCGCCACGCCAAGGGGTACCTGCGGATCCTGGTCTACCTGCCGGTGATGCTGCCGCCGGCCTCGGCGCTCTTCCTCTTCAAGTTCTACGCCTACGACCCCAGCGACGCGGGCCTGTTCAACTCGATCCTCACGGCGCTGCACCTGCCCACGTCGCAGTGGATGCAGAGCGCCGAGATGACGATGCCGGCGATGGTGATCGCATCGACCTGGATGAACATGGGCGGCGCGGTCCTGATCTACCTGGCCGCGTTGCAGAACATCCCCGGCGAACTCTACGAGGCGGCCGAACTCGACGGCGCGGGGATCTGGCGGCGGATCCGCCACGTGACGATCCCGCAGACCCGGCTGATCCTCGCGCTGCTCGCGATGCTCCAGATCGTCGCCACCATGCAGTTCTTCGTCGAGCCGCTGATCCTCGCCAACGGCACCGGCACCCAGGACTCCGCGACCTCGGTGGCGTACCTCATCTACCAGCACGGGTTCTTCCAGAACGACCTGAACGGCGCGGCGGCGCTCGGCGTGATCATGCTCGTGGTGCTGGCCGGCTTCTCCGCCGCCTACCTGCGGCTGACCGCGAAGCAGGACCAGGACTGAGGCGGACGATGGCACACGACACCGGGACCCGGACCCTCATCTCCCACGCCCAGCTCCGGCGGGGGCGGGGCAGGATCCTCTACTGGACGCTGCTCGCCGTCGTCGTGGTGGGGTTCACGCTCGTCTTCCTCGGGCCGCTCTACTGGATGGTCACCGGCGCGCTCAAGTCCGGCCAGGAGATCGCGCAGACGCCGCCCTCACTGTTCCCGAAGGACCCCCAGCTCGCGAACTACGCCGACGCGTGGCACCACCTGGATCTCGCCAAGCTGCTGTTCAACACGTTCTACTACGCGGCCGGCGCGCTGGTCTTCCAGGTCGTCCTCGACACCGCCGCGGCGTACGCGCTGTCGAAGCTCCGACCGGTCCTCGGCAACCTGATCCTCGGGATGATGCTGGCCACGCTGATGATCCCGGCGATGGTCCTCATCGTCCCGCAGTACGTGACCGTGATCGACCTGCCGATCCTGGGCGTCAACCTGCTCGACTCGCCGTTCGCCATCTGGCTGCCCGCGGTGGCGAACGCGTTCAACATCTTCCTGCTGAAACGGTTCTTCGACTCCATTCCGGAGGAGCTGATGGCCGCGGCCCTGATGGACGGCGCGACGCCGCTGCGCACGCTGTGGTCGATCATCCTGCCGATGTCGCGTCCGATCCTCGGAGTGGTCTCGATCTTCGCCGTCACGGCGGTCTGGAAGGACTTCCTGTGGCCGAAACTGGTCATGCCGTCGCCCGAGACCCGGACGGTAAGCGTCGGCATCTACGCCTTCTCGGGTGGCACGCCCATGAACGTGGTGATCGCCGCATCGGTGATCGCCGCGATCCCGACCGTCCTGGTCTTCCTGGTCTTCCAGCGGAACATCATGTCCGGTCTGACCACGGGCAGCCTCAAGGGCTGACCCACTCCGACGACGCAGAAAGCAGGGTGCTCGTGACCACAGCAGACGGTAGTCCGTGGTGGCGTGGAGCGGTGATCTACCAGGTGTACCCACGGAGCTTCGCCGACGGCGACGGCGACGGCATCGGCGACGTCGCCGGGATCCGCTCCCGACTGGACCACCTCGCCGCGCTCGGCGTCGACGCGATCTGGTTCAGCCCCTGGTACCCCTCGCCGATGGCCGACGCCGGCTACGACGTGGCCGACTACCGCGACATCGACCCGGTCTTCGGCACCCTGGCCGAGGTGGAGGCGCTGATCGCGGAGGCGCACGCGCGCGGCATCCGGACCATCGTCGACGTGGTGCCGAACCACTGCTCCGACGCGCACCCCTGGTTCCAGGCGGCCCTCGCCGGCGGGCCGGGCGCGCCCGAGCGGGACCTGTTCTGGTTCCGCCCCGGCCGGGGCCCGAACGGCGACCAGCGGCCCACCGACTGGGTGGGCGAGTTCGGCGGCGAGACCTGGACCCGGACCACCGACCCCGACGGCACCCCCGGCGACTGGTATCTCCACCTGTTCACCGCCGAGCAGCCGGACTTCAACTGGGACCACCCGGCGGTGCGGGCGGAGTTCGAGGACATCCTGCGGTTCTGGTTCGACCGGGGCGTGGACGGCATCCGGATCGACTCGGCCGGACTGCTGGTCAAGGACGGGACGCTGCCGGAGACCCGACCGGACCAGCCGCACCCGTTCCGCGACCAGGACGGGGTGCACGAGATCTACCGCGCCTGGCGGCGGATCGCCGACGAGTACCCCGGCGACCGGGCGCTCATCGGTGAGGTGTGGATGCCGGACCGGCAGCGGTTCGCCAACTACCTGCGCCCGGACGAACTGCACGCGGCGTTCAACTTCGACTTCCTCGGCTGTGCCTGGGACGCCGCCGCGATGCGGGAGAGTATCGACGGCACGTTGAGCGCGCACGCCCTGGTCGGCGCGCCCGCCACCTGGGTGCTCTCCAACCACGACGTGACCCGGCACGTCACCCGCTACGGCCGGGCGGACACCCGGTTCAGCTTCGCCACCAAGCGCGAGGGCACCCCCACCGACCTGGAACTGGGCACCCGCCGGGCGCGGGCCGCCGCGCTGCTCTCGCTGTCGCTGCCCGGCGCGGCCTACGTCTACCAGGGCGAGGAGCTGGGTCTCTACGAGGTCGAGGACATCCCGTACGCGCTGCGTCAGGACCCGATGTGGGAACGCTCCGGTCGGGTCGACCCCGGTCGGGACGGCTGCCGGGTGCCGCTGCCGTGGGCCGGCGACGAGCCGCCGTTCGGGTTCAGCCCGGACGGGGCGGCGGCGCCCTGGCTGCCCCAGCCGGCGGACTGGAAGGACCGGACGGTCCAGGCGCAGACCGGCGACCCGAACTCGATGCTGGAGCTGTACCGGGCGGCGATCCGGGCCCGGCGGGCCGAACCGGCGCTCGGCGACGGCGAGTTGAGCTGGCTGCCCGCCCCGGACGGGGTGCTCGCCTTCCGCCGCGGCGGGGGTTTCCGCTGCCTGGTCAACCTCTCCGACGCGCCGGTCCCGATCCCCGCCGACGGGGAGATGGTGCTGGCCAGCGGGCCGCTCGACCACGGTCTGCTGCCCCCGGACACCGCCGTCTGGCTGCGTACCGCTTCGCCGGGGTCCGCCCCGAGTTGACCGTCCGGCTGCCGGTGGCGTCCGTCCCCGCCGCCGGCAGCACGCCGTCCCCCTGCGACCCCGGTCGCGGGGACCAGGAACGGAGGGAACACCGCCACGCCGCGCACGGGGGACCGGGCCACCTGACGAAAGGGATCGCTCATGGCCGACCACACCACCCCGCCCCACCGCCCACCACGACACCGTCGCCACGTCGGCCTGGCCGCGCTCGCCGCCACCGCCCTCGCCGCAGCCTCGATCACCGTCGTCGCGCTGACCTCCACCGCGACCCCGGCCCGGGCCGCCGGGCTCTCGCCGTTCGACATCCCCGGCCGGGGGGCGACCGTCCCGTTCGTCGAGCACGAGGCGGAGGAGGCCGCCCACACCGGCACCCGGATCGGTCCGGACCGGCGGTACGGCACGCTGCCCTCGGAGGCGTCCGGCCGGGAGGCCGTCACTCTCGACGCGGTCGGCGAGTACGTCGAGTTCACGCTCACCCAGCCGGCCGACGCGGTCACCTTCCGGTACAGCCTGCCGGACAACGCCGCCGGCACCGGCCGGGACGCCACCATCGACCTGCGGGCCAACGGCGCCCTGGTCAAGAGCGTGCCGGTCACCTCCCGGTACGGCTGGTACTACGGCGGATACCCGTTCAACAACAACCCGGGCGACACCAACCCGCACCACTTCTACGACGAGGCCCGCACCTTCCTCGGCGCCACCTACCCGGCCGGCACCAAGATCCGCCTCCAGGTCTCCTCGACCGCCCAGTCACCGACCTTCACCATCGACCTGGCCGACTTCGAGCGCGTCGGAGCAGCGATCGCCAAACCGTCCGGTGTGCTGGACGTGGTGACCGACTTCGGCGCCGACCCGACCGGGGCGACCGACTCCACCGCGAAGTTCCAGGCCGCGGTGGACGCCGGGAAGGCGCAGGGGCGGGCGGTCTGGATCCCCACCGGCACCTTCACGCTCTGGGACCACGTGGTGGTCGACGGGGTGACCCTGCGCGGCGCGGGGCCGTGGTACTCGGTGCTCGGCGGCCGGCACCCCACCGACCGCAAGCGCGCCGCCGGCATCTACGGCAAGTACGTCCCCGGCGGCGGCTACTCCGGCGAGATCCGGCCGCACGAGGCGAACGGGCCGAGCCGGAACGTGACCCTGCGGGACTTCGCCATCATCGGCGACATCCGCGAGCGGGTCGACGAGCACCAGGTCAACGCCATCGGCGGGGCGATGAGCAACTCGGTGGTGGACAACGTCTGGATGCAGCACACCAAGGTCGGGGCGTGGATGGACGGCCCGATGGACAACTTCACCATCCGCAACAGCCGCATCCTCGACCAGACCGCCGACGGGGTGAACTTCCACACCGGAGTCACCAACTCCACCGTCACCAACACGTTCGTCCGCAACACCGGCGACGACGCCCTGGCCATGTGGGCGCAGAACGTGCCGAACGTCAACAACTCCTTCACGTTCAACACCATCGGCGTGACCATCCTCGCCAACCACCTGGTCAGCTACGGCGGCCGGGACATCAAGATCACGGACAACGTGACCGCGGACTCGGTCACCAACGGCGGTGGCATCCACGTCGCCAACCGGTACCCCGGGGTGCAGGGGCCCACCGCCGTCCTGGGCACCTGGACGATCGCCCGGAACACCCTGATCCGTAACGGCAACTCCGACTACAACTGGCGCTTCGGGGTCGGCGCGATCTGGTTCTCCGCGCTCAACGAGCCGTTCCAGAACCCGACCGTCAACATCACCGACACCGACATCCTGGACAGCTCCTACGCCGCGCTGCACTGGATCGAGGGGGAGACCAACGGGATCAACCTGAACAACGTCCGCATCGACGGGGCGGGCACGTACGCCCTCCAGGTGCAGGCCGCCAGCCGGGTCTCGTTCACCAACGTACGGGCCACCCGGATCGCCCAGGCCAACCCGATGCACAACTGCGTGGGCAGCGGCTTCCAGATCACCCAGGGGACCGGCAACTCCGGCTGGTACACGGCCACCCCGTACTGCGGGCCGTGGCCGGAGCCGCAGTGGGGCAACGGCCCGACCAGCCCGCCCGGCCCGACGCCGACCACCCCGACGCCGAACCCGACCACCCCGCCGCCCACCGGCGGAAACCTGGCCCTCGGCCGACCGGCCACCGCGTCCAGCCAGAACCAGACCTACGCGGCCGGCAACGCGGTGGACGGCACCGCCGGCAGCTACTGGGAGAGCGCCAACAACGCCTTCCCGCAGACGCTGACCGTCGACCTCGGGGCCGTCCGCCGGGTGGACCGGGTGGTGCTCCGGCTGCCCGCCGGCTGGGAACGCCGTACCCAGACGGTCGCCGTGCTCGGCTCCACCGACGGGTCGGCGTACACCACGCTGGCCGGGGCGAGCGGGCGTGTCTTCGACCCGGCCGGCGGCAACACCGTGTCGATCCCGCTGCCCGCCGGGGACCGCCGGTTCGTCCGGCTCAGCGTCACCGGCAACACCGGCTGGCCCGCCGCCCAGGTCGCCGAGTTCGAGGTGTACGGCGACGGCACCACCACGCCGCCGCCCACCACGCCACCGCCCACCACGGCCCCGCCGACCACCCCGCCGCCGTCGGGGAACCTGGCCGTCGGCCGCCCGGTCACCGCCACCAGCCACGCCGACGTGTACGTGGCCGCGAACGCGGTGGACGGCAACCCGGGCACCTACTGGGAGAGCGCCAACAACGCCTTCCCGCAGTCGCTCACCGTCGACCTGGGCGCGACGCAGCAGGTGTCCCGGGTGGTGCTGCGGCTGCCCCCGTCGGCGGCCTGGCAGACCCGTACCCAGACGCTCGCCGTGCTGGGCTCCACCACCGGGTCGACGTACACGACGCTGAAGGCGTCGGCCGGGTACACCTTCGACCCGGCCACCGGCAACACCGTGACCGTCACCTTCCCCGCCACCGGCCAGCGGTACCTGCGGCTGACCGTCACCGGCAACACCGGCTGGCCGGCCGGCCAGCTCGCCGAGTTCGAGGTCCACCGCTCCTGACCCGGTCGGCCCCCGCCCACGGTGGGGGCCGACCGCGCACCCCCACCCCCGTCCACCTCTCCATCCCCCGGGAAGAAGGTGTCGCCTCACCATGTCCAGACTGCGTACCAGAGTCGTCGCGGCGCTCGCCGCGATCGGGCTGGTCCTCACCGGGCCGGCCCCGACCCCGGCCGCCGCGGCCGGCGGGCCCAACCTCGCCCTCGGCCGCACCGCCACGGCCAGCAGCACCAACGCCCCGTACGCCGCCGCGAACCTCACCGACGGCGACCCGAACAGCTACTGGGAGAGCAGCGGCGCGCTGCCGCAGTGGGCCCAGGTCGACCTGGGCAGCGTGCAGTCGGTCGACCAGGTGGTGCTGCGGCTGCCGGTGAGCTGGGAGACGCGTACCCAGACCCTCTCCGTGCAGGGCAGCACCGACGGCAGCGGCTTCGCCACCCTGGCCGGCGCGGCCGGACGCGTCTTCAGCCCGGCGGGCGGCAACACCGTCACCGTCAGCTTCCCGGCCACCCCCACCCGGTTCGTCCGCGTCGCGGTCACCGCCAACACCGGCTGGCCGGCGGCCCAACTGGGCGAACTGGCCGTGCACGGGGCGACGGCCTCGTCGACCAACCTGGCCGCCGGCCGGACGATGAGCGCCAGCAGCCACGCCGACGTCTACGGCGCGGGCAACGCCAACGACGGTAACCCGGGCAGCTACTGGGAGAGTGCGAACAACGCCTTCCCGCAGTGGCTCCGGGTCGACCTCGGCGCCACGGTCGGGGTCAACCGGCTGGTGCTCAAGCTGCCACCCGGCTGGGGCGCCCGGACCCAGACGGTGGCGGTGCAGGGCAGCACCACCGGGTCGACCTTCACCGACATCCTGGCCGCCGCCAACCACGCCTTCGACCCGGCCAGCGGCAACACGGTCACCCTGACCTTCCCGACCGCCAGCACCCGCCACCTGCGGCTGATGTTCACCGCGAACACCGCCTGGCCGGCCGGTCAACTCTCCGAACTGGAGGTGTACGGCCCCGCCACCGGGGACACCCAGGCGCCCAGCGCGCCCGGCAACCTCGCCTACACCCAGCCGGCCCCGGACCAGATCCGGCTGACCTGGACCGCGTCCACCGACAACGTCGGGGTCGTCGGCTACGACGTCTACGCCAACGGGGTGCTGCGCACCAGCGTCAGCGGCTCCACCCTGACCTGGACCGACACCCAGCCGGCCAGCGCGACCGTCGCCTACCACGTCCGGGCCCGGGACGCCGCCGGCAACGCGTCCGCCAACAGCAACACCGTCACCCGGACCGGCAGCACCGGCGACACCACCGCGCCGACCGCCCCGGGCAGCCTGGCGTACACCCAGCCCGCCGCCGGGCAGATCCGGTTGACCTGGACCGCGTCCACCGACAACGTCGGGGTCGCCGGCTACGACGTCTACGCCAACAACGCGCTGCGGGGCAGTGTCGGCGGATCCACCCTGACGTACACCGACAGCCAGCCGGACAGCGCCACGGTCTCCTACTACGTCCGGGCCCGGGACGCGGCCGGCAACGTCTCGGCGAACAGCAACACGGTCACCCGGACCGGCAGCACGCCCGGCGGCAGCAACCTGGCCGTCGGCAAGCCGATCACCGCCTCCTCGACCGTGCACGTCTTCCAGGCCACCAACGCCAACGACAACGACGTGGCCACCTACTGGGAGGGTGCGCCGGGGGCGTACCCGAGCACGCTGACCGTCGCGCTCGGCGCGAACGCCAGCATCAGCGCGGTCGTGGTCAAGCTCAACCCCGACCCGGCCTGGGGACCCCGCACCCAGACCTTCCAGGTGCTCGGCCGGGAGCAGTCCGCCTCGTCGTTCGGCAACCTGGTCGGCTCGGCCACCTACTCGTTCAGCCCGAGCAGCAGCAACACGGTGACCATCCCGGTCACCGCCACCGCCGCCGACGTGCGGTTGCAGTTCACCGCGAACTCCGGCTCGTCCAACGGGCAGGTCGCCGAGTTCCAGGTGCTCGGCACCCCGGCGCCGAACCCGGACCTGACCGTCACCGCGCTGACCGCCAGCCCGTCCGCCCCGGTGGAAACCGACCCGGTCACCCTGTCGGCGACCGTGCGCAACGCCGGTCCGGCCGCCGCCGGAGCCTCCCGGGTCGCCTTCAAGCTGGGCGACACGACGGTCGGCACCGCCGCCGTCGGCACCCTCGCCGCCGGGGCGCAGACCACGGTCACCGCCAACATCGGGGTCCGCAACGCGGGCAGTTACCAGGTCACCGCGGTCGCCGACGACGCGAACGCGGTCATCGAGCAGAACGAGTCCAACAACAGCCGGACCGCCGCGCTGACCGTCTCCCCGGTGGCCAGCTCCGACCTGGTGGCCGGCGCGGTCACCTGGTCGCCCGGCACCCCCACCGCCGGCCAGTCGGTGGGCTTCTCGGTGTCCATCCGCAACCAGGGCAGCGTCGCCTCGGCCGGCGGGGCGCACGGCATCACCCTCACCCTGCTCAACGACACCGGGGGAGTGGTCCGCACCCTCACCGGCTCGTACAGCGGCACCCTCGCGGCCGGCGCGACCAGCCCGGCGGTGAGCCTGGGTAGCTGGACGGCGGCCAACGGCCGGTACACGGTGCGGGTGGCCCTCGCCGCCGACGCCAACGAGCTGCCGGTCAAGCGGGAGAACAACACGAGTGAGCGGGCGCTGTTCGTCGGGCGGGGCGCGAACCTGCCGTACGACATGTACGAGGCCGAGGACGGCCGGACCGGCGGCGGCGCTCAGCTGGTCGGGCCGAACCGGACCATCGGCGACCTGGCCGGCGAGGCGTCCGGCCGGCGGGCGGTCACCCTGAACAGCACCGGCGCCTACGTCGAGTGGACCACCCGGGCGGCCACCAACACCCTGGTCACCCGCTTCTCCATCCCGGACGCCCCGAACGGCGGCGGCATCGACGCGACGCTGAACGTCTACGTCAACGGGACGCTGCACAAGCCGATCAACCTGACCTCGAAGCACATCTGGCTCTACGGCGCCGAGGCCAGCCCGAGCGACTCGCCGAGCGCCGGCCCGCCCCGGCACCTCTACGACGAGGCGAACGTGATGCTCAACGGCACCATCCCGGCGGGCAGCACGATCCGGCTCCAGAAGGACCCGGCGAACACCACCACGTACGCCATCGACTTCGTCAACACCGAACTGGTGGCGCCCCGGGCCAACCCGGACCCGGCCCGGTACCGGGTGCCCACCGGGTTCAGCCACTCGGACGTGCAGAACGCCCTGGACGCGGTGCGGATGGACACCACCGGCACCCTGGTCGGCGTCTACCTGCCCGCCGGCACGTACACCACCGACCAGAAGCTCCAGGTGTACGGCAAGGCCGTCCAGGTGGTCGGCGCGGGGATGTGGTACACCCGCTTCCAGACCCCGACCAACCAGCAGAACACCGACGCGGGCTTCCGGGTCGAGTCGTCGGCCAGCGGCTCCACCTTCGCCCACCTGGCGTTCTTCGGCAACTACACGGTCCGGCAGGACGGGCCGGGCAAGGTGTGGGGTGAGCTGAAGGACGTCGACAACCTCACCCTGGACAACGTCTGGGTCGAGCACACCGTCTGCGCGTACTGGGGGGTGAGCGTCAGCGGCCTGAGCATCACCAACAGCCGGTTCCGCAACACCTTCGCCGATGCCGTGAACATGACAAACGGCAGCACGAACAACCGGGTCGCCAACTCGGAGGGCCGGTCCAACGGTGACGACGCGTTCGCGTTGTTCTCCGCCACCGACCAGGGGGCCGCCACCGGCAACCACGGCAACGTGTTCGAGAACCTGTCGGCGACGCTGACCTGGCGGGCCGCCGGGGTCGCCGTGTACGGCGGCTACGACAACGTGTTCCGCAACCTCTACATCGCGGACATGCTGACGTACTCCGGGATCACCATCAGCTCGCTGGACTTCGGCTACCCGTTCGTCGGGTTCGGGGCCAGCCCGCCGACCCGGTTCGAGAACATCTCGTTGATCCGGGCCGGCGGCCACTTCTGGGGGCAGCAGACCTTCCCGGCGATCTGGGTCTTCTCCGCCTCGAAGGAGTTCCGGGGCATCCGGGTGTCCGACGTCGACATCGTCGATCCGACGTACTCGGGGATCATGTTCCAGACCAAGTACCGCGCCCCGGGCCAGCCGGAGTTCCCGGTCACCGACACGGTCTTCACCAACGTGTCGATCTCCGGGGCCCGGAAGAGCGGTGACGCCTTCGACGCCAAGTCCGGGTTCGGCATCTGGGTCAACGAGATGCCCGAGCCGGGGCAGGGCCCGGCGGTCGGTTCGGCGACCTTCGTCAACCTGCGGCTGACCGACAACCACCAGGACATCCGGAACACCACCTCCACCTTCACCATCAACCGGAGCTGACCGCCGGCCCGACACCGCCCCCGCAGGCCACGGCCTTTGGGGGCGGTGTCCGTCCGAAGGCCGGCAAGCGGCGCGCTCCGGGCCGGGTCACGCCGGCCGGAGCCGGCCGTGGGCGACCAGCTCGACGGTGACGACCACGGCGACCGCCTCCACCGCCAGCAGGCCGATCAGGACGAAGAGTTGCGTGACACCGGCGGTGAGCGGGTCGGCGCCGCCGAGCAGCACACCGACGAACGCCCCCGGCAGCGTCACCAGCCCCACCGTGCGGGTCTGGTCCAGCGCCGGGACCAGCGCCTGCCCGGCGGCGGGGCGGCACACCAGCAGCACCGCGTCCCGAGGGAGCAGGCCCAGCGCGAGCCCGGCCTCCACCTCGCCCCGGCGGGTGGTGAGTTCGTCGAGGGCCCGGCGACCCGCCAGCGAGGTGGCGGTCATCGCCCCGCCGATCAGGATGCCGGCCACCGGGACGACCGCGATGCCGCGTGGCGGGAGCAGGCCGGTCGCCAGCAACGCCGCCACGACCGGCAGGCTCCCGGCCCCGATCGGCACGGCGGCCCACCATGTCCGTCCGCCGGTGATCCGCCGGCCGGAGGTCGCCGCCGCCACCGCCCACATGAGCAGGACGAATCCGGCCGTCGCCGCGGCCGACCCGACGATGACGACGATGAGCAGGGACACCGCCGCCAGTTGGAGCGTGGCGCGGACGGCGGCCACCACGATCTGCCGACCGTGGCCGAGCCGGCCGAGCGTCACCACCGCCGCCGCGACGGCGGTCAGCGCCACCAGGGCGACCGCCAGCCCCGGCCCGGTCACCAGCATCGTCGACGTCATGGCAACCGTTCCTACCCCGTGCCGGACCCCCGACGCGGATTCCCGCGTCGGCCAAGTTAGGTTACCCTCGCCTAACTGTGGCGGACGGCCGGGAGGACCAGTGGAACAACCAGGGGAGCGGACCGGTTCGGGCCGGCTGGGCACGCTCACGGCGCTCTACGTCACCCAGTACCTGGGCATCGGGTTCATCACCATCGGCCTGACCGCGATCCTCCGCGACGGCGGCACCTCGCTGGAGACCCTGGCGCTGTTGAACATCGTCGGTCTGATCTGGCCGGTCAAGTTCCTCTGGGCCCCGATCCTGGACCGGTACGGCTCCCGCCGCCACGGCCACTACCGGTCCTGGCTGCTCGTGCTCCAGGGCGGCCTGGTGCTGACCCTGCTGGCGCTGCTGCCGTTCACCCGTCCCGCCGAACGGCTCGGCGCGGTCGTCGCGATCTGCGCGGCGTACGTGCTGCTCTCCGCCACCCAGGACGTCGCAGCCGACGCGGTCGCCGTCCGGCTGCTCTCCACGCGCGCCCGGGGCACCGGCAACGGGATCCAGGTCGCCGCGAGCTACCTCGGCAACCTGCTCGGCGGCGGGGCCTGCGTCATCGTCTACGACCGCTTCGGCTGGGTTCCGGCGATCCTGCTGCTGGCCGTGCTGACCGCCGTCGGCCTGGTGGTGGTGTGGCGGTTCCGCGAGCCGCCCCGCACCGACCGGGTGGCCCGCACCGGCCAGGCGTACCGGGCGCTGCTGTCGACGTTCGGCCAGCCCGGTTGCCGGTGGTGGACCTTCGTCGTGGTGCCGCTGGTCTACGTGGGCGCCGGCGCGGCGTACGCGCTGGTCACGCCGGCGCTGGTCGACGCGGGCTGGACCCTGGAGCGGGTCGGTCTGGTCACCGGAGTGGTGATCAGCGTGCCGGCGATCCTGGCCGGTCTGCTGGCCGGAGCCGGGATCGGCCGGTTCGGCCGCAGCGGTGTGCTCGTCGTCGGCGGCGTGGCGCTCGCCGTCTCCACCGTCCTGCTGCTGCCGCTGCTCAACGGGCACGCTCCGCTCGTCGGCACGGTCGCTGCGCTGGGCTGCTTCATGGCCGCGTACACCATCCTCAACGTGGTGCTCTACACGGTGAACATGGACTACTCCCGGCCGGACACCGGTGGCACCGACTTCACCGTGCTGTCGTCGTTCGGGTTGATCTGCTCGTTCGTCGCCGCCTCGATCGGCCTGGCCGGCGCGGACCGCGTCGGCTACCCGGCGGTCGCGGTCGCCTCCGTGGTGCTGGTCGCCGCCGGGGTCGTCGCCGGGATGCGGCACCAGCGGCGGTTCCACGGCCGGATCCGGCCGGACACCGGTCCCGACGACGTCCCGGCCGTGGCGGTCCCGCAGAAGGGCCGGACCGTCGTGGCGTGAGCCCGTCCACCCCGTCGGTCGGCGCGTTCCGCCGCGACACGCCGGGCGGGGTGGGCGGCGACGCGTCAGCCCGGAAGGGCGGGGGTATAGGGGCCGCATGGACGATCGTGTGATGGTGTTCGCGCCGGCGCCGCTGTTGACCGTGACCATCGAACAGCAGGCCGACGCGGTCGAGCTGCACCTGCACCCCGGCGGGCAGGGAGTCTGGCAGGCGCGGATGATCGCCTCCCTGGGCGTCCCGGTCACCCTCTGCGTGGCGCTCGGCGGGGAGGTCGGCGACGCGTTGCACAAGCTGCTCACCGAGGAGGACGTGACGGTCCGGTCGGTGTTCCGGCAGTCCGGCAGCGGCTGGTACGTCCACGACCGGCGGGACGGCTCGCGGGCGGAGATCGCCGAGTTCGCCGGTGCGCCGATGGTCCGTCACGACATCGACGAGCTGTACACCGTCGCCCTCACCGAGGGGCTGCGCGCCCCGGTCAGCGTGCTCAGCGGGCCGGCCGACCCGTCGGTCGTCGACCCGGACATCTACCGGCGGCTCGCCGCCGACCTCAGCGCCAACGACGCGGTGGTGGTCGCCGACCTGTCCGGGGACTACCTGAAGGCCGTCGTCGAGGGCGGCGTGGCCCTGCTCAAGGTCAGCCACGAGGAGTTGCTGGACGACGGCCTGGCCGAGGACGACAGCGTGGAGTCGCTGCTGGCCGCCGGGCGTCGTCTCCAGGAGCAGGGGGCGACGTCGGTGCTGATCAGCCGGGCCGGTGAGCCCAGCCTGGGGCTGCTCGACGGCCACGGCGCGGTGGAGGTGCACGTCCCCCGGCTGGAACTGGCCGACCACCGGGGCGCCGGTGACTCGATGACCGCCGGCGTCGCGGCGGTGCTCGCCCGGGGCGGGGACCTCGAGGAGGCGGTGCGGACCGGCGCCGCCGCCGGGGCGCTCAACGTCACCCGGCACGGGCTCGGCACCGGCCGGGCCGAGGCGGTCCGCGAACTCGTCGGCCGGGTGCGTCTCGCGCCGCTGGACGACAGGTAGGGGAGGGCGGCGGTGGAGGATCGTCGGGTACGGGTCCTGGTGACCAACGACGACGGCATCCGTGCGCCGGGGCTGCGCCGGCTCGCCCGGGCGGCGTACGACCGGGGCCTGGACGTGGTGGTGGCGGCCCCGAGCGAGGAGGCGAGCGGGATGAGCGCCGCCCTGTCGGCGGTGACCGACGACGGGCGGGTGGTCCTCACCGGGGCCGGACTGGACGGCCTGGACGGCGTCCCGGCGTACGCTGTCGCCGCCTCGCCGGCCTACATCGCCGTGCTGGCCGGGCTGGGTGCGTTCGGTCCGCCGCCGGACGTGGTGCTCTCCGGCATCAACCGGGGCGCCAACGCCGGCCATGCGCTCCTGCACTCCGGCACGGTCGGCGCGGCGCTCACCGCCGCCAACCAGGGCGCCCGGGCCATGGCGGTCTCCCTCGACGTGCTCTCCCCGGCCGTGGCGAGCGCCGGCACCGGCGGCGCCGCGATCGCCGTGCTGGACACGGTCGACGACGAGGCCCGCAACTGGGCCACGGCGGCGGAGCTGGCCGGCTGGCTGTTGCCCTGGCTGGTCGGGGCCGATCCGGGTACGGTGCTCAACCTGAACGTGCCGGACGTCCCGGTGGCGGAGGTCGCCGGGCTGCGGCAGGCCACCCTCGCCCCGTTCGGGCAGGTCCAGATGACGATCGTCGAGAGTGGTCGGGACCACGTCCGGACGGCCGTCGAGGAGAACGGCGCCGAGCCGGTTCCCGGCTCCGACCTCGCCTGGCTGGCGGAGGGCTACGCCGCCGTGACGGCCGTCCGGCCGCCGGGGCACGCCTCCGACGTGACGGTGCCGACCGGCTGGCCCGCGCCGGGCGGTGCGGGCCAGCCGGGACCGATGCGCGGTCAGCGGGAGTAGTGCTCGACCACGAGTTGCTCGTCGCAGATCACCGGCACCTCGGCGCGGGCGGGCAGGCGGGTCAGCCGCGCGGTCAGCCCGGACAGGTCGACGTCGAGGTACGGCGCCGGCCGCTGCGGGGCGTGCGCGCCCGAGGCGGCGACGACGAACGGGGTCTTGGCGCGGCTGTTCTCCGCGACGGCGAACCGGTCGCCGGGGCGCAGCCGGGCCGACGGCCGGTCCACCCGGCGGCCGTTGACGGTGACGTGCCGATGGGTGACGGTCTGCCGGGCCTGGTAGATGGTGCGGGCGAAGCCGGCCCGCAGGACGAGCGCGTCGAGCCGGGTCTCCAGGTCGACCACCAGTTCCTCGCCGGTCTTGCCCGGCCGGCGCAGGGCGCGGTCGAACGCCCGGCGCAGTTGGCCCTCGGCGACGTCGTACTGCGCCTTGAGACGCTGCTTCTCCCGGAGCCGGACCTTGTAGTCGGAGTCCTTGGTCCGGGCCCGGCCGTGGTCGCCGGGCGGGAACGGACGACGCTCGAAGTACCGGACGCACTTGGGGGTCAGGGGAATGCCGAGACGCCGGGACCGTTTGATCTTGGGACGGGACTGGTTCATCGTCACCTCTCATGTAAGGTAAGGCTAACCTAACTTGGAGGCGACGTGGCGGGCAAGACGGTGGTGGCCGACCGGGCCGCCGAACGGCTGCGCACCCTGCTGGTCGGCACGGAGTCGCTGACCCTGCGGACCCCCGACCACCGCGCCGACCTGACCGGCCGGCACACCGTCGACCGGGACGGCCGGCTCCGCTTGGCGCTGCCCGCCGACAGCCGCATCGCCCGGCACCTCCTCGCCGCCGGCGAGGTCGCCGCACAGGTCGAGGTCACCGGCCTCGCCCCGGTCCCGATGCGCGACCGGGTCCGGTCCCGGGCGACGCTGGCCGGCTGGTTGACCGTGGCGGACCCGGGCGGCACCGACGTGGTCGCCCGCCTCGACCTGGTCACCGCCGAGCTGGTCGACGCCGACGGGGACGCTCCGGTCGACCCGGAGGACCTCGCCGCCGCCCGGCCCGATCCACTCGCCGCCGCCGAGGCGGACCTGCTGCGGCGGCTGGGCGACCAGCGTCAGCAGACCCTGTCGGCCCTGGCCCGGCTGGTTCCGGCGGCCCTGCGGCGGGAGGCCCGACGCATCCACCCGCTCCGGCTGGACCGGTGCGGGCTCGTCCTCCGGCTGGAGTCCGCGACCGGCCACCGCGACGTCCGGTTGCCGTTCAGCAGGTCGCTACGGGGCCCGGACCAGGTGCCCGCGGAGATCGCCCGGCTGCTGGACCGCTGCGGCTCCCGCTGACCGGCGGCCGTCGCGCCGGCCGCCGGTCACCCGGTGCTCAGGAACCGGTGGGGTGCAGGAGCACCTTGGTCCAGCCCGCCTCGCGCCGGTCGAACCGGTCGTACCCGTCGGCGGCCTCGTCCAACGGCAGTTCGTGGGAGACCAGGAAGGACGGGTTCGCCCGACCGTTGATGATCAGGTCGCGGAGCTGGCGGTTGTACCGCATGACCGGGCACTGGCCGGTGCCCATGTGCTGGCCCTTGCTGAAGAACGTGCCGTACTGCCAGCCGATGCGTCCCTCCCGGCCGCGCTTGTCGGGGCTGTGCGGGTCCTGCGGCACGTACACCCCGACCACGCCGATGCCCCCGGTGGAACGGACGCAGTTGACCAGGTTGTCCAGCACCAGTTCCGGGTGTTCCTCGCCGGAGGGGTCGTGGGCCTGGTAGCCGACGGCCTCGACCCCGCAGTCCGCGCCCGCGCCGTCGGTGGCGTCCATGATCTGGGCCACCGGGTCACCCTCGGCGAAGTTCACCGGGCGGGCGCCGATCTTCTCGGCCAGGGCGAGCCGGTCGGCTTCCTTGTCGACCACGAACACCCGGGCGGCTCCCCGGATCAGCGCGCTGTGGGCGGCCATCAACCCGATCGGACCGGCGCCGAAGACCGCCACCGTGTCGCCGGGACGCTGTCCGGCGAGTTCGGTGCCGTGCCAGCCGGTGGGGAAGATGTCCGACAGCATGGTGAAGTCGTTCTCGTGTTCCGTGCCGGGTGGCAGGTGCAGCAGGTTGACGTCGGCGTACGGCACCCGCAGGTAGTCGGCCTGACCCCCGTGGTACGGGCCCATGTTCGCGTAGCCGTAGGCCGCGCCGTCGATCCCCTCGATCGGGTTGGTGCGCAGGCAGAAGCTGGTCCAGCCGTGCAGGCAGTTGCGGCAGGTGCCGCAGGCGATGTTGAACGGCACGGAGACCCGGTCGCCGACCCGGACCCGGTCGACGGCGGGGCCGACCTCCTGCACCACGCCCATGTTCTCGTGCCCGAGGATCGTGCCCTCCGCCACCGACGTGCGGCCCTCGTACATGTGCAGGTCCGAACCGCAGATGTTGGTGGTGGTGATCCGGACGATCGCGTCGGTGGGCGCCTCGATCCTCGGGTCCGGCACCTCCTCGACGCGGACGGTGCGGGGACCCCGGTAGACCACGGCCTTCATCGACGTCATCTCCCTCCGACGGCTCGGGCCGGCCTTCCCGTCGTCGGGCGCGGCAAACGTCCCGCCGCTGGTCAGCCCCGGACCGGGAGAGGGCCGGTGGACTCGCGGACCACCAGTCGGCACGGTTGCCGGATCACTCCCGGGGCGAGCCGCCCGTCGAGGGCGGCGAACAGGTGTGTCACCGCCGTGGCCCCGAGTTGTTCGAGGTTGAGGTCGACGGTGGTCAGCGGGGGGTGGCAGTCGGCGGCGAACACCTCCCAGTTGTCGTAGCCGACGATCGCGACGTCGTCGGGGACGGACCGGCCGAGGGCGAGGACGGAGTGGGTGACCCCGGCGGCGATCTGGTCGCTGCCGCAGAAGATCGCGTCCACCTCGGGATGGGTGGTGAGCAGCGTCCGGGCGGCGTGCCGGCCCCAGCGCTGGGTCCACTCGCCGTACCACGGCCGGCCGCCGGCCAGCGGGAGCCCGTGCTCGGCCAGCACCGCGCACAGCCCGGTGAACCGGTCCCGGGCGGCCCGGTAGCTCTCCGGCCCGGTGATGTGCGCGATCCGGCGGCGGCGCAGCGCGACCAGGTGCTCGGCGGCGAGTCGTGCCCCACCCTCGTCGTCGGCGAGCACCGACAGGTCGCCGGGGTCGCTCGACTCGCCGTACACGTAGACCACCGGGACCGGGATGTCCCGGGTGAGGGACGGGCGGACGTCGTTGCTGTCCCCGAGGATGATGAACCCGTCGACCTGGCGGGCCAGCAGCGCGCGGATGTAGTGCCGACGCCGGATCGCGTCGCCCCGGGCGTCGCAGAGCAGCACCGACATCTGCTCGTTGCCGAGGGCGTTCTCCGCGCCGAGCAGGATCGGGATGGAGAACCGGCCGCCGAGTTCGTCGGTGAGCAGCCCGATGGTGCGGGTACGGCCCGAGATCAGACCACGGGCCAGCACGTTCGGCTGGAACGCCAGTTCGTCGGCGGCCTGGAGCACCCGTTGCCGGGTGGCCGGCGCGACCTCGGCGCGGGCGTTGAGCGCCTTGGAGGCGGTGGCGACCGACACGCCGGCGAGTCGGGCCACGTCGCTGAGGGTCACCGATCGGGATCGCTGTCTGCCCACCGAAATCCTTTCGACTGCGTTTCGACCAGCCTGGTCAGAGGAGAGTAGTGCCCGGACTCGGGGGAGCGCCAGCAGTCGATATTGAGATCCAGATAGGTCTATGTCTTGTCGAAAAGCTTTTCGTAGTCCATCGTAGCCTCAACACCCCCGGTGACCCCGGTCACTCACGAGCTGGCGGAGGGGCAATGACGAAGGCTTCGCCCGGTACCGATCCCACCGGTGGCCGTCCCGTGGTGCCGTCGCGCGGTGCGCTGCGGCCCCTCGGTCTCGGCGAGGTGCGGGTCGTGGACGGCTTCTGGGCCACCCGGCAGCGGGTCAACGGTGCCGCGACCCTCGACCACGGACGGTCCTGGATGGACAAGCTCGGCTGGACCGGCAACTTCACCGCCGCGCGGGCCGGTGCCGGCGAGGTCGACCGGCGGGGCCGGGAGTTCGCCGACTCGGAGGTCTACAAGCTCGTCGAGGCGATGTCCTGGGAGGTGGGGCGCACCGGCTCGACCGACCGGGACCGGGAGGTCGCCGAACTGACCGAGCTGATCGCCCTGGCCCAGGCCCCCGACGGCTACCTGGGCACCGCCTTCGGCGGTCCGGGCCAGCGGCCCCGCCACAGCGACCTCGCCTCCGGGCACGAGCTGTACTGCGCCGGCCACCTGCTCCAGGCCGCCGTCGCGCGGACCCGGACCGGAGGCGCGGGGCCGCTGCTCGACGTCGCCCGCCGCGCCGCCGAGCACGTCTGCGACACCTTCGGTCCGGACGGGACGTGGGGCATCTGCGGCCACCCGAACATCGAGCCGGCCCTGGTCGAGCTGGCCCGGCTCACCGGCGAGCAGCGCTACCTCGACCAGGCCGGGCTGTTCGTGCGGCGGCGCGGGCACCAGACCCTGCCCCAGCACCACTTCGGCTGGTCGTACTACAGCGACGACGTCCCGGTCCGGGACGCCACCGTGTTGCGCGGACACGCGGTCCGTGCCCTCTACCTGGCCTGCGGGGCGGTGGACGTGGCGGTCGAGACCGGTGACGGGGAGCTGCTCGCGGCGGTTGCCGCCCAGTTCGACCGGACGCTGGCCCGGCGTACCCACCTCACCGGCGGGATGGGGTCGCGGCACATGGACGAGGCGTTCGGCGAGGACTTCGTCCTCCCGCCCGACCGGTCCTACTCCGAGACCTGCGCCGGGGTCGCCGCGATCATGCTCGCCTGGCGGCTGTTGCTGGCCACCGGCGTCAGCCGGTACGCCGACGTCATCGAACGCATCCTCTACAACGTGGTCGCTACCGCGGTCAGCGACGACGGGCGGGCCTTCTTCTACGCCAACACCCTGCACCAGCGCGTCCGGACGGTGGACGTGCCGACCGACGAGCAGCAACTCGGCTTCGGTGGAGGCCCGCGTGCCCCCTGGTTCGAGGTCTCCTGCTGCCTGCCCAACGTCGCCCGGCTGCTCGCCAGCCTCTCGACGTACCTGGTCACCGCCGACGACGAGGGACTGCGGATCCACCAGTACGCCGACGCCGACGTCGACACCCGGCTGCCCGACGGCCGGCGGGTGGCCCTGCGGATGCGGACCGGCTACCCCGACGACGGCGTGGTGACCGTGCGGGTGACCGCGACCGACGGCGGCGGTTTCCCGCTCACCCTGCGGGTGCCGGAGTGGGCCACCGGGGCGGTGCTGGTCACCCCGACCGGCCGCCGACCGGCCCGGCCCGGCCCGGTCACGGTGCGGCACGCCTTCGCCGTCGGCGACGAGGTCCGGCTGGAACTGCCGCTGCGTCCCCGGTTCACCCATCCCGACCCCCGCGTCGACGCGGTGCGCGGCTGCGTCGCCGTCGAGCGGGGACCGGTGGTGTACTGCGCCGAGGCGCTCGCCGACGAGGATCTCGACACGCTGCGCGTCGATCCGGGCAGCCTCCCGGTCGACGTCGACGTCGACGGCGCGGTCCTGGTCCGGGCCCGGTTCACCGCCCTGGGGGAGCGGGCCTGGCCGTACGGGCCGACGCCCCGGCGTGCCCCCGCGGCGCCCCTGACCGGTCTGCGACTGCTGCCGTACCACCGGTGGGCCCGGCGTGGTCCGGCGACCATGCGGGTCTGGTTGCCGGTGACCTGAACCGGCCCGGCCGCCCCCGGGCGTGTTCGTCTACCCCGCTTCCGGCGGAAGGAGAGACCGATGGGACCACGAGGTCTTCGAGTTGTCGCCGTGCTCACGGCGGCGATCGTGGCGACGGCCGTGGCGGCCTGCGGCGGCGACGACCCACCGTCGGCCACCGGCCCGTCCGGGGTCGACGACGGCGCCACGTTGACGCTCTGGACCAGGGCGGCCACCGAGTCGGTCTCCCGGGCTTACGCCGAGGCGTACAACGCCACGCACCGGAACAAGGTCCGGGTGACCGCGTACCCCAACGAGGAGTACCCGGCGAAGCTGGCCTCGGCGGCCGGTGCCCGGGCGCTGCCCGACCTGTTCGCCGCCGACGTGGTGTTCGCCGCGCAGTACGCCGCGCAGGGGCTCTGGACCGACCTCACCGACCGGTTCGCCGGCCTCGACGTGCGGGACCGGGTGGCCCCGGCGCACGTGCGCGCCGGCACCTGGAAGGACCGCAACTACGCGGTCCCGCACACCATCGACATGTCGGTGATGCTCTACAACAAGGACCTCTACCGGCGGGCCGGACTCGATCCGGAGCGACCGCCGACCTCGCTGCGGGAGTTCGCCGACCACGCGCGGGCCATCGACCGGCTCGGTGGCGACGTGCACGGCACCTACTTCGGCGGCAACTGCGGCGGCTGTGTGGAGTTCACGTTCTGGCCGTCGGTCTGGGCGGCCGGCGGCGAGGTCCTGGACGCCGAGGGGCGTACGGCCCGGATCGACTCCCCGGAGATGGCCGACGTGTTCGCGCTCTACCGCTCCCTCTACGAGGAGGGCGTCGCCGCGCCGGCCTCCCGGGACGAGGCCGGACCGACCTGGCTCGGCGCGCTCCAGGCCGGCCGGGTCGGCATCGCCCCCGGTCCCTCGGTCTGGCTCGGCATGATCGAGTCGAAGGGCGTGTCGATGGGCGTCGCGCCGATCCCCGGCCTGACCGGCGGGGCGTCCACCTTCGTCGGCGGGGACGCGATCGGCATCGGCGCCACCAGCGAAAAGGCCGCCCAGGCCTGGGACTTCCTGGCCTGGACCATGTCGGACGAGGCGCAGGTCGAGGTGGTGGCGAAGAACAAGGGCGTACCCACCCGCACCGACCTGGCGGCGAACCGGTACTCCGCGACCGACCCGCGACTCACCCTGGTCAACGGCCTGGTGGCCAGAGGCCGGACGCCGTACGCGGAGAACTTCAACGCCTCGTTCAACGACCCGCAGAGCCCCTGGCTGCGCACCGTCCGCGGCGCGTTGTTCGGGGACGCCCCCCGCGCGCTCGCCGAGGGCAACACGGCCATCACCAGGTCACTCCAGCAGGGCTGACCCGCCACGCGGTCCCGGCCGTCGGCGTCGGCGTCGCGGGTCCGCCCTCCCCGGACCGGAGGAACAGATGCCCACCACGGTGCTGCCACCGTCGACCGGCGCCGACCGGCGTGCGGCCGCCACGGCCCGCCCCGGGGGCCGGTCGCGCCGTGGCTGGTCGCGCTCGCGGCGGCAGGCCCTGACCGGCCTCGCCTACGCCACGCCGACGGCACTCGTGGTCGGCATGTTCTTCCTCGTCCCGCTGGTCCTGGTCGGCTGGATGTCGCTGCACCGGTGGCCGCTGCTCGGCACGCCGACCCGCAACGCCCCGGACAACTACACCGCCGTCGCCGACGACGAGCTGGTCCGGTCGGCGGCCTGGTTCACCCTCCGGTACACGCTGATCATGACGGTGCTGCTCTTCGCGGTCGCGCTCGGGTTGGCGCTGCTGCTGCAACAGCGCCGACGTGGGGTGGGCTTCCTCCGTGCCGCGGTGGTCCTGCCGATGGCGGTCGGTTTCGCCAGCGCCTCCCTGCTCTTCCTGGGCCTGCTCAGCGACGAGATCGGCCCGGTCACCGACCTGCTGCGGTGGCTCGGGCTGGTCGAGGGGCACGTCTCCCTCACCAGCGGCAGCGCCGGCTCGGCGCTCGGCTCGACGGTGCTGCTGGTGCTGTGGCGGTTCGCGGGCTTCAACATGCTGATCCTGCTGACCGGGTTGCAGGCGATCCCGCTGGAGGTCTACGAGGCGGCCCGGCTCGACGGCGCGTCCCGCTGGCAGACGTTCCGGCGGATCACGTTGCCGCTGCTGCGGCCGTCCGTCGCGCTGGTGCTCACCCTGATGGTGACCGGCTCGCTGCTCGCCTTCGACCAGTTCTGGATCCTCACCCGGGGTGGGCCGGACAACAGCACCACCTCGCTGGTGATGGTGATCTACCGCGAGGCGTTCGTCCGCCTCGACCTCGGTTCGGCGGCCGGCATCTCGGTGGTGCTGCTCGCCGTGCTCCTCGTCGTCAACGTCGTCCAACTCGGCGCGCTGCGCCGACGTTCCCAATGAAGGGGCGCAGGGTCATGACCGGTTCTCCGACGGCCACCCGGTGGGGCTTCCCCGTCACCGGCGCGGCGCTGGCGATCCTGTTCCTGTTCCCGCTGCTGTGGAGCGGGTGGGCGTCGGTGCGTACCGGCACCGGGTTCGGTCTGGAGAACTACGACCGGTTGTTCACCTCCGAGAACGGCATCCGCCCGTACCACCTGGTCAACAGCGTGACGGTCAGCGCGTTGACGGTCGGCGGCACGCTGCTGGTCGCGACGCTGGGCGGCTACGCGTTCGGGCGTTTCCGGTTCCCCGGTCGGGACCTGCTCTTCCTGCTCACCCTGGCGATCCTGATGGTGCCGTACGCGACCATCCTGATCGCGCTCTACGTGCTGCTCGGCTGGATCGGCCTGGAGGACTCGCTGGTCGGGCTGAGCCTGGTGCTGATCATGTTCCAGCTGCCGTTCTCCGTCTTCATGATGCGCAACTCGTTCGAGGCGGTACCCCGGGAGCTGGAGGAGTCCGCCCAGGTCGACGGGGCGGGCAGTGTGGGCGTGCTGCTCCGGGTCCTGCTCCCGGCGGTCCGTCCGGGGCTGGTCACGGTCGCGCTGTTCGCGTTCCTCACCTCGTGGAGCGAGTTCTTCGCGCCGTTGATCCTGCTCAACTCCACCGACCGGTTCACCGCCACGCTGGCGGTGGTCAACATGCGTACGGCGAGCCACGGGTCGATCGACTACGCCGCGCTGGAGGCCGGCGTGGTCTTCATGGCCGTGCCGTGCCTGCTCCTCTTCGCGTTCCTCCAGCGCAGCTACGTCCGGGGGTTCGCCTCCGGTGCGGTGAAGGGCTGATCCCGGACCACCCGCGATGGGCCGCGGGACCTGGGCGGGTCCGGGACAAATAAATCGACAAACTTCGATCAAGGGGATCAGATGAGACAGTTCTGGAGACGGATCGTCGCGCCCGTGGCGGCCGGGCTGATGGCCGCCGGCCTCGGCCTCGTCGCCGTCGGGACGACCGGGGACGTCGCCCAGGCGGCGCCCGGGGACAACCTGGCCTGGACGGCGACGCCGAGCGCGTCGTACACCTCGCCGTGGGAGAGCGTCGCGGCGATCCGGGACGGCATCGACCCGGCCTCGTCCAACGACACGGCCAACCCGCGCTGGGGGACCTGGCCCAACCAGGGCCAGCAGTGGGCGCAGCTCACCTGGACCGCGAACCAGACGATCCGCGCGGTCGAGGTCTACTTCTTCGACGACAACGGCGGGGTGCGGCTGCCCGCCGCCTGGCGGGTGCAGTCCTGGAACGGCAGCTCCTACCAGGACGTGGCGGGCGCCTCCGGGTATCCGGTCGCGGCGAACCGCTACAACCTGGTGACCTTCACCGCGGTCAGCACCGCCCGGCTGCGGGTGGTGCTCGACAGCGGCGCGGGCTCGGTCGGGCTGCTGGAGGTCAAGGCGCACACCAACCCGCCCGGTGGCAACCCGCCCACCGGCTGGAACCCGCCGGGCAACCTGGTCACCCCGCTGAACGAGGTCTGGGCCCACCAGGAGGCGACCTATCCCAACCTGTACGGCTTCCGCAACTACGGCTGGGACCAGGTCTTCGCCAACCGGGGCAGCCTGAACTTCTGCGTCCGCTGGGACTCCCCGGCCAGCGTCTCCGCCGCGCTGCGCGACCAGATCCACGCCACCCTGGCCCGCCAGTACAAGAAGTGGATGGACGTGATGGTCGGCCACAACAACTGGCCGTACGCGAACGTGCCGATCAAGGTGGTCGGCTGGGCGGTGCGCGACCGGGCCCAGTTGCAGTGGTCGGACACCTCGGTCGACATCTACGTCGGTGACATCCGGGAGAACGCCCCGCAGTGCGCCGAGGGGTGCGGCCGGTTCTTCAACCAGAACGGCCAGTACCCGAACTGCCCCGGCGGCGCGGCCCGCCACTACGACCAGTCGCTCTGGCTGACCGCCGGCATGGGCGGCGGCGCGGGCGGTGACTGGGGCCAGCGGATGGGCAGCGAGTACTACGTCAACAACCTCAACGCCGAGAACATGACCATCCTGCTGCACGAGATCGGCCACACCTTCGGCCTCGACGACTTCTACGACTGGACCCCGAGCGGTGTGGGCGGGTTCCTGATGAAGGCCGGCTCCGCCGGCGCCATCACCGAGTTCGACGCGTGGATGTTCCGCGACTGGTGGCGGCACCTGAAGAGCCGCTACGGGCTCTGAACCACCGGCCCGCCGGGCACCCGCCCGGCGGGCCGGTCCCGTACCGCACCGCCCGGATTCCCGTACCGCACCCCCTCCCGGTTCCGCCCACCGCACCCCTCCCGAGAGAGGTGACGCGCATGTCCCGTCCCCCCGAGCCCCGACGCGCCGTCGCGTGGGCCGGCGCGGCCACCGCCGCCGTCACGGCCGTCGCGTTCGGCGCGGTCGCGCCCGCCGCGCCCGCCCACGCCGCCAACCCGATCGTCACCCACGTCTACACCGCCGACCCGGCCCCGCTGGTCGTCGGGAACACGATGTACGTCTACGCCGGCCGCGACGAGGCCCCGACCGGCACCAACAACTTCGTCATGCGCGAGTGGCGGGTGCTCTCCTCCACCGACGCCGCGACCTGGACCGACCACGGGGCGCGGGCCAACGTCGGCACGTTTCCCTGGGCCGGCGCGGACGCCTGGGCCAGCGAGGTCGAGCCCCGCAACGGCCGGTACTACTGGTACACCTCGGTCAACGGGCGCGGCCCCGGCTGGATGGACATCGGCGTGGCGGTCGGCGACAGCCCGCTCGGCCCGTTCACCGACGCCAAGGGCGGCCCGCTGGTCAGTGACAGCACCCCGAACTCCTCCGGCCTGAACATCGACCCGACCGTGTTCACCGACGACGACGGCCAGGCGTACCTCTACTGGGGCGGCTACTGGGGGGTCCGGGCCGCGAAGCTCACGTCGAACATGATCGAGCTGGACGGGCCGGTGGTCACCCCGCAGGGGCTGACGAACTTCTGGGAGGCCCCCTGGATGTTCAAGCGCAACGGGCTCTACTACCTGATGTACGCCGCCAACGACACGAACGGCTGCGTCACCGACTCGGCCTACGCCTGCCAGCGCTACGCCACCGCGACCAGCCCGCTCGGCCCGTGGACCCACCGGGGCGTGGTGCTCGACCGGGTCTCCTCGACCACCAACCACGCCGGGGTGGTCCAGTTCAACGGCCAGTGGTACATCGTCTACCACAACGCGAACGCCCCCGGCGGCGGCAACTTCCGCCGTTCGGTCGCGGTGGACCTGCTGCACTTCAACGCGGACGGCACCATGCGCAAGGTGGTGCAGACCACCACCGGCCCGCCGCCCAACCCCGGCGGCCCCGGTGGACCACCGGCCGGCACCAACCTGGCCCCCTCGGCGACCGCCACCACCTCGTACGTCTCCCCCTGGGAGAGCGTCGCCGCGCTCCACAACGGCGGCGTGCCGGCCAACTCGGCCGACCGCAGCAACCTGGCGTACGGCAACTGGCCGCAGCAGGGCACCCAGTGGGTCGAGTACACCTGGCCGTCGGCCCGCCAGGTCAACCGGATCGCCACCTACTGGTTCGACGACGACCAGGGCATCGACCTGCCCGCCTCCTGCCAGGTCCAGTACTGGAACGGCAGCGGCTACGTGCCGGTGCCCGGCCAGTCGTCCTGCCCGGTCGCCGGGAACACCTACAACGTCACCACCTTCGGCACCGTCAGCACCACCCGACTGCGGCTGGCCGTCACCTCCCGGTCCGGCTTCTCCACCGGCCTGCTGGAGTGGCTCGCCTACCAGCCCTGACCGTCCCCCTCCACCCCGTCCCTGGAGGTGTCCCCGTGTTCCGTACCCGCACCCGAGGTCGGGCGCCGACCGCATGGGCGCTGGCCGCCGTGCTCACCGTCGGCGCGCTGGCCGTCCCCACCGCCCCCGCCCGCGCGGCCCAGACCATCGGCTACCCCACCTTCTCCGGCCCGTCGGTGCCCGCGCCACCGGTCGGCTACAGCACCGGCAACATGATGAAGGCCATCTACGACGCCGAGGCCGGCGGCACCGACTTCTGGATGGACCGGCTGCTCGCCCGCCCCGGCAACGACCCGGCCGGCACCTGGCTGATGACCCGGGGTCGCGGGTTCTACATGAACACCCACAACCCGGCCGTGCTCGGCTTCGGCGGCAACGCCGCCTACTGGGACAACATCAGCAGCCAGAACGCCTACGCCGTGGCGGTGACCCCGGGCACCTTCACCGAACAGGTCGGCAGCCGGTGGCAGTCGCCGAGCCACTGGAAGGGCGTCTACACCAGCGGCGGGGTCCGGGTGGACCTGACGAAGTTCGTCACCCACCAGAACGTCGCGGTCACCAACCTGACCGTCACCAACACCGGCGGCACCGCCACCACGCTCCAGCTCCGGGCCACCTCGCCGTACGCGACAAGCGGCACCGGTAGCGAGCTGACCGGCAGCCGGCAGGTGAAGAACAACCTCACCACGATCCATCCCCGGCTGGCCGGGGACGGCTTCACGGTCAGCGGCGGCGGGCTCAACCGTTCGGTGACCCTCGACCCCGGGCAGAGCGTCACCACCAAGGTGGTGATGGGCTTCGTCACCACCGAGATCCCCGAGTCGCTGACCGAGTACCAGACGTACCGGAACCACACCCCGGCGACCGCCTTCGCCACCCACGTCCGCGACTACAACCGCTGGTGGGCGGAGAACGTCCCGTACGTCGACGTGCCCGACCCGGCGATCAAGAAGAACGTCTACTACCGCTGGTGGTTGATGCGCTACAACTACCTCGACGTGGACATCCCGGGGCAGGACTTCCAGTTCCCGGTCTCCATCGAGGGCGTCACCGGCTACAACAACGCCATCGCGCTGACCCAGCCGATGCACATCGACGACCTGAAGTACCTGCGCAACCCGGTCTACTCGTACGGGCCGTGGCTGTCGGTGGGGCAGACCTCCCGGGGCGGCCGGTTCATGGACAACCCCGGCGACCCGGAGAACTGGTCGAACTCGTACACCCAGTACATCGCCGAGGCGGCCTGGCGCAGCTACCAGATCCACGGTGGACAGCCGGCCATCGCCGGCCACCTGGCCCGCTACGCCGAGGGCGACGTCAAGGGGCAGCTCGCCACCTACGACACCAACGGCAACGGCGTCATCGAGTACGACTGGGGCGCGATGACCGGCAACGACGCCGACGCGGTGTCGTTCCACTGGCGCGACGGCAACCTCGACCGGGCCGAGACCGCGTACGTCTACAGCGGGGCGGTCGCCGCGCAGCAGGCGTACGCGCTGGTCGGGAACACCGCCAAGGCGGCCGAGATGCAGGCGCTCGCCGACCGGATCCGCTCCGGCGTGCTCACCACGCTGTGGAACCCGGCCCGGCAACTGCTGGAGCACAAGCACGTGGCGACCAACACCCACGTGCCCTGGAAGGAGATCAACAACTACTACCCGTACGCGGTGGGGCTGATGCCGAACACCGAGCAGTACCGGCAGGCGCTGCGGCTCTTCGACGACCCGGCCGAGTACCCGGTCTTCCCGTTCTTCACCGCCAACCAGCGGGACAAGGCCGCCGCCGCGGCGGCCGGCAAACCGGGCAGCAACAACTTCTCCACCATCAACTCCACCGTGCAGTTCCGGCTCTACTCCTCGGTGCTGCGCAACTACCCCAACCAGTGGATGACCGCCGAGCACTACCGGAAGCTGCTCTACTGGAACGCCTGGGCGCAGTACGTCGGCGGGAACACCCAGTGGCCGGACGCCAACGAGTTCTGGGCCGACTGGAACGCCACCACGAGGACCATCACCTACCGGTCCTGGATCCACCACAACATCCTCGGCAGCAGCAACTGGACGGTGATCGAGGACGTGGCCGGGCTGCGCCCGCGCACCGACGCGCGGGTGGAACTCGACCCCATCGACATCGGCTGGTCGCACCTCGCGGTGAACAACCTGCGGTACCGCAACATGGACCTGAGCATCGTCTGGGACGACCCGGCCGACGGCGTCTCCCGCTACCCGGGCGTGCCCCAGGGCTACTCGATCTACCTCGACGGGGTCCGGGCGGTGACCGTCGACCGGCTGACCCGGGTGGTCTACGACCCGGCCACCGGCACGGTCGAGCTGCCCGAGGGCGGCACCGCCACCCACCGCACGACGGTCCCCGGCCTGCGTGCGCCGCAGGCGGTCACCCACACCGCCGACCGGATGGTGGACATCTTCGCCAAGGCGGGTGCCGACCTGACCGCCACCCTGCCCAACCTGGCCCGGGGCGCGGCCAGCTCCGCGTCGTACACCGCGTCGGGCACGTCGACGGCGGCGGCGGTGGACGGCTTCCCGATCAACGAGCCGATCTGGGGCAGCCACGGATCACCGAACGCCACCGACTGGTACGAGGTGAACCTCGGGCAGAGCCGCACGGTGGACGACGTGTGGCTCTACTTCCGCAACGACCGGGCCACCAACCGGTACCGTCCGCCCAGCTCGTACACGGTGCAGTACCTCGACGGCGGCACCTGGGTCACCGCGCCGGGCCAGGTGCGGACCCCCGGCACGGTCCGGTCCAACTACAACCGGGTCCGCTTCACCCCGGTGACCACGTCGCGGCTGCGGGTGCAGTTCACCCACGCCGCCGGCTTCCGCACGGGGCTGACCGAGGTGCAGGTCTACCAGCGGGGCGGCGGTGGCGTCCCGGAACCGAACCTGGCCCGGACGGCGACCGCGTCGGCGTCGTACACCTCGCCCTGGGAGAGCGTGACCGCGATCAACGACGGCGTCGACCCGCCGTCGTCGAACGACACCGGCAACCCCCGGTGGGGAACGTGGCCCGAGGTGGGCCAGCAGTGGGCCGAACTGACGTGGGCGTCCGCGCAGACGGTCCGGTCGGCCCGGGTCTACTTCTTCGACGACGGTGGCGGCGTGCGGCTGCCGGCGTCCTGGAAGGTGCAGTACTGGACCGGCGCCGCCTGGGCCGACGTGACCGCTCCCGGCGGGCACCCGGTCGCGGCCGACCGGTACAACGACGTCGCGTTCACCCCGGTCACCACGACCCGGCTGCGTGTCCTGCTCGTCAGCGGGGCGGCCTCCGTCGGCCTGCTGGAGGCGCAGGTCTTCGGCTGACCGCTCGGAATACGCCGGGGAGGCCCTGCGGGGGTGGGGGCGACCCGGCCGGGGGAGGCCCGGAGCGGACCGCCGCTCCGGGCCGCCCCGCCGGCTACGACCCGACCGGGGCCAGCCCGACGACGACGGTGAGGGCGCCCACCGTGACGAGCGCGGCGACCAGCGCCATCAACGCCGGTGGCGGCATGCCCGGGGCCGGCGGCCCGGATCGGTGGGCCCGTCGCCGGTACCACCAGACGGCGGTGACCGCCAGGAGCAGCATCGACCCCGACCCGGCGACGATCTGGGGCGGGGACAGGTGTGCGCCGAGCCGCCCCAGGAGCACGGCGTCGACCAGGGCGACCGCGCAGGTGCGTCGCCAGGCCAGGGCGGTGCGTTCCCGCTGGAGCCCGTGGTCGGGACCGGTCACGTGGCGAGCACCAGGACGACGACACCGGCGCCCAGCACGCCGAGGAGAACGGCCATCAGGGCGAGTGACCGGGTGAAGGGCAGGTCCCGGCCGAGTCGCATGGCCCGTTGGACGCGCGTCCACCGCTGGTAGGCCGCCCAGGGCAGGACGGTGGCCGCGGCGGCGAGCAGCACCGCCACGGCGGTCCGGACGCCGGGCGCCGCGGCGGGAAGGACGTGGACCACCGCGACCGCTCCGGCGAGCAGCGCCAGCGCGGTGCGGACCCAGGCCAGGAAGGTGCGTTCGTTGGCGAGGGTGAACCGGTAGTCCGGTTCGCTGCCCTCCCGGTACCAGGCCGGTTCACGTCGCATGGCGGCCCGTCACCGGTCGGTCCCGTCGGCCGCGCAGCGGAAGCCGGCGTGGCCGGTGGTGCTGTCCGGCGTGTTCACCGTCCGGGCGGCGACCCGGTACCGGTTGCAGTACGAGTCGTGGCACAGGTACGAACCACCGCGCAGGACCCGACCCGGCCCGGTCGGCGGCCCCTGCGGGTCGCGTCGGGTCTCCGGCCGGTCGGGGCGGTGCCAGTCGACGCTGAACCGGTCCGCGCACCATTCCCAGACGTTGCCCGAGGTGTTGAACAGACCGAACGCGTTCGGCCGGAAGGCGTCCGTCGGCGCCGTGGCGAGGTGGCCGTCGGCCCCGGTGTTGACCGTGGGGAACTCGCCCTGCCAGATGTTGCAGCGGTGCGCGCCCCGGGGCGTGAGGTCGTCGCCCCACGGATACCGGGCCTGGTCCAGGCCGCCCCGGGCGGCCTTCTCCCACTCGGCCTCGGTGGGCAGGCGTTTCCCGGCCCAGTGCGCGTAGGCGGTCGCGTCGTTCCAGGACACGTGCACGACGGGATGGTTCTGCCGGTCGCCGACCCGGGAACCCGGCCCCTCCGGGCACCGCCAGGAGGCCCCGCGCACCGGCAGCCACCAGGGCGCCCCGGGGATGCGCCCGGGCATGACGGCGGGGTGGGCGGCGTCGGCGACGAGCAGGTGGAAGACGTACGACCAGCCGAACAGCTCCGCCTCGGTGACGTACCCGGTCGCCCGGACGAAGGCGGCGTACTGGGCGTTGCTGACCGCCTTCGGGTCGATGTGGAAGCCGCTGACGTACACCTCGCGGACCGGGCCCTCGCCGTCGCCGGCGAACGTGTCCGGATCCTCGCTGCCCATCCGGAACGAACCGCCCGGGACGTGCACCATGCCCCGGACGACCGCGCGCCGGTCGCGTGCCGGGCCCCGCTCCGCCGACCGGCCGCGCGACGCGGCGGGAGTCGTGCCCGTGCCACCGTCGGCGGGCGGGCGGCTCGGCCCGCAGCACGCGGAGACCTCCGGCGGCCCGGCCCGGTCGCCCGCCGACGATCCGCCGTCGAGGTGGGTGGGCCGCATGTCAGCCCTCGTCGCCGGACCGGGCGACGGCCGTCACGCCGAACGTGCCGGCCCGACGGGAGGCCGACGTGGCCGGGTCGGCGGACGCGGTCAGGCAGAGGACGTCGGGACGGAAGACCAGCCGCCCGGTGGCCACGGCGTGCGGCCCGGACGCGTAGAGCTGGCAGTCGATGACGAGCAGCGGTGCCCCGACCGTGGTGTCCAGTTCGGTCGCCAGGGTGGGCGTGGCCGCCTCGGCGGTGATCGTGTGGTCGCTGCGGGTCAACCGGATGTTCTCGGTCTCCTGGAGGAAGGTCGTGATCCCGTCGGTCAGCGCGTTGATCCGGATCTGCTGGCCGCCGACCGTCGCGGGTAGCCGGTGCTCCAGCCGGGCGGCGGCCTGCCCCTCGACCTCGTAGAGCCGGATCGCGCGGTAGACGGCCTCGCCGGGCGCCAGACCGAGCAGGGCGACGTCGTCGGGGTCGGCGCTCTCCCGCAGGATGTTGACCGCGCGCACCGCGAAGTTGGCGCCCGCCTCGGCGAGGAAGTCCGAGAGGGACAGGATCAGGTCGACCGGGTAGGCGAGCGATCCCGAGTGGACCGCCCGTGCCGGCGAGGTGATCAGGGTGCCCACCCGTCGCCGCCGGACGACCTCGCCGGCCGCCTCGAGCCGGCTCAGCGCGTCGCGCAACGTCGTCCGGGACGCGCCGACCAGCTCGCACAGCCGGTTCTCGGTGGGGAGTCGGGTCACGCCGGTGCGCTGGTACTCCGCGATCAACGCGCGGAGGGCCTGCTCCGCCTCGTCGACCCGACTCGGCCGGACCGTAGGGTCCGTGGCCGCCGACTGGATTCCCATGCCACCCCTCTCGTTGATTGGTCATACCTTATAGAGGGCTGCTGTGCTGGCGCAAGCCTGGCCTGCCGTTCGGTCGCACATCAAGGCTTGACAGGTCTGCTGGATGGTCATACCTTACCGACAACTTGATCGGACTTAACGAGCCGGAAACACGGTTTCCGCAGGTCCGGGCGACGCGGGAGGTCGGACGATGGGCGACGTACTGCTGGGTATCGACATCGGTACCTCCAGCGCGAAGGCCGTGCTGACCCGTCCCGACGGCGAGATCCTGGCGACCGCGGTCCGCGAGCACCGACCGACCATGCCCCGGCCCGGCTGGGTCGAACACGACCCGGAGCGGGACTGGTGGGGCGCGGTCACCGAGCTGTCCCGGCAACTTCTCGCGGACGCGCCGGGCCGGCTGGCCGCGGTCTGTGTCAGCGGGATCGGGCCCTGCGTGGTGGCCACCGACGACCGCTACCGCCCGTTGCGACCCGCCATCCTGTACGGCGTCGACACCCGGGCCACCGCCGAGGCCGCCGAGCTGACCGCGCTCCTCGGTGAGGACCGGGTCGTCGCGGTCGGTGGCGCACCGCTGACCAGCCAGGCGGCGGGCCCGAAGCTGTACTGGCTCCGCCGCCACGAACCGCACACCTGGGCCGCCACCCGGCGGTTCCTGATGGCCAGCTCGTTCGCGGTCGCCCGGCTGACCGGTGAGTACGTGCTCGACCACCACTCCGCGAGCCAGTGCCAACCCCTGTACGACCTGCGCGGCCAGCGCTGGCACGGCGAGTGGGCGGACCTGGTCGCGCCCGGCCTCGACCTGCCCCGGCTGGTGTGGCCCGGTGAGGTGGTGGGCCGGAGCACCGCCGCCGCGGCGGCCGAGACCGGTGTCCCGGCCGGCACGCCGGTCGTCGCGGGCACCGTCGACGCGTGGGCCGAGGCGCACAGCGTCGGGGTCCGCCGGCCGGGCGACACCATGCTGATGTACGGCACCACCATGTTCCTCCTCCAGGTCACCGACCGGATCGTGACGCACCGGGGGCTCTGGGCGACCCGGGGGATCACCCCCGGCAGCGCGTGCCTGGCCGGTGGCACGGCCGCGGCGGGCGCGGTGACCGACTGGCTGCGGCGGATCGTCGGGGAGGAGCGGTACGAGGTTCTCGTCGCGGAGGCGGCGGAGACCGCGCCCGGCGCCGACGGCCTGGTGATGCTGCCGTACCTCGCGGGGGAGCGCACCCCGCTGTTCGACCCCGACGCCCGGGGCGTCCTGCTCGGCCTGACGTTGCGGCACACCCGCGCGCACCTCTACCGGGCCGCGCTCGAGGCGACCGGTCACGCCGTCCGCCACCACCTGGAGACCTTCGCGGCGGCCGGTGCGCCGCCGGGCCGCCTGGTGGCGGTCGGCGGCGGCACCCGGGGCGGCCTGTGGGCGCAGGTGGTCTCCGACATCACCGGGCAGCCGCAGGAGGTGACCACCACCAGCATCGGCGCCTGCTACGGCGACGCCCTGCTCGCGGCGCAGGCGGTCGGCCTGGTCGACCCGGCCGACACCTGGGCCCGGACCGGCCACGTCGTCTCGCCCCGGTCCGCCGTCCGGCCGGTGTACGACGAGGCCCACGCGGTCTACCGGGCGGCCTACCCGGCCAACCGGGAGCTGATGCACCGGCTGGCCGAGGCCCAGCGCGCCGCCCCGGCAACCGCCTGAACCGCCCCCACCCACCCCCACGACAGGAGATCAGATGCCGGAAGTGTTGGCTTCCGACCGGCGAGCGGCAGCCGCCGGCGTCGGAGCGAAGGAACCGGGCGCGCTGCCCGGCGCACCACCCCGCCGTGGACCCCGACGGTGGCTGGCGGCCCTGCGGAACGCGGCGCTGGGCCTGACGGGCTTCCTCGGCGTGATCCTGCTCTGGCAGGTGATGGCCGTGACCGGTGTGGTCGGCGGCGACCTGCTGCCGACTCCCGGCCAGGTCTTCGAGGTGATCTGGACCGGCCTGGGCAACGGCCTCGCCGACGACATCCTGATCAGCAGCCGCCGGGTCGTCGTCTGGGTGTCGGTCGGCATCGCCGCCGGCGTACCGGTCGGCTTCCTGCTGGGCTGGTTCCCGATCGCCCGGGCGGCGCTCAACCCGCTGGTCAACTTCTTCCGGGCGCTGCCCCCGATCGCCCTGGTCCCCCTGGTGATCGTCTACTTCGGGATCGGCGAACTCGCCCGGGGCATCATCCTGATGTACGCCGCCTTCTTCGCGACCGTCGTGATCGTCTTCGAGGGCATCGCCGGGATCGAGGACAAGTACGTCCGGGCCGCCCAGACGCTCGGCGCGAACCGGGTCGAGGTGCTGGCCCGGGTCGTGCTGCCGTTCTCCGTCCCGCACATCCTCACCGCCGCCCGGGTGTCACTCGGCATCGGCTGGGCCTCGCTGGTCGCCGCCGAGCTGGTGGCCGCACAGGACGGGCTGGGAGCGGTCATCCAGAACGCGGGCAACTTCCTCGACATTCCGCGGGTGTACGCCGGGATCATCCTGATCGGTCTGTGCGCGTTGCTGATGGACGCCGCCCTCCGTCTGGCGTCCGCCCGCCTGGTGCGCTGGCAGGACAGGGGGAACCGGTGAACGGACAGGTCAGTGGCGGCGGTCTCTCCGTCGCCGGGATCAGCAAGCGGTTCGGGCGGGGCACGGCGGCGGTCACCGTCCTCGACGACGTGCGGTTCGACGTCGCCGAGGGGGAGTTCGTGGCGGTGGTCGGCCCGAGCGGCTCCGGGAAGACCACCCTGCTGAACACCGTGGCCGGCTTCGTCGACCCGGACACCGGCGCGATCCGGGTGAACGGCGCACCGGTCACCGGCCCGGGGCCGTCGCGCTGCGTGGTGTTCCAGGAGTACGCGATCTTCCCGTGGCTCACCGTCCGCCGCAACATCGAGTTCGGCATGCGGCTGCGTGCCCGCCGCCGGACGGCGGCGCAGCGGCGGGAGATCGGCGACCGGTACCTGGAGCTGATGGGGTTGACCGCCTTCGCGGACGCCCTGCCCAAGACGCTCTCCGGTGGGATGCGGCAACGGGTCGCGCTGGCCCGCGCCTACGCGGTGGACCCGGAGATCCTGCTCATGGACGAGCCGTTCGCCGCGCTCGACGCGCAGACCCGGGAGACGATGCAGGAGGCCCTCCTGGAGATCAACCAGAAGGAGCGCCGCACCGTCCTCTTCGTCACCCATCAGGTGGAGGAGGCGATCTTCCTCGCCGACCGGGTGGTGGTGATGTCCGCCCGCCCCGCCCGGGTGCGGGACATCGTCGACGTGCCCTGGCACGGCGACCGGACCCACGAGCTCAAGACCAGCCCCGACTTCATCGCGCTCCGCCGCCGCATCGAGACGATGCTGCGCGACGCGCACACCTCACCCCAGGGAGACGACCGATGAGACGCCGGATGGTGGCGGTGCTGGCCAGCCTCGCGCTGGTCCTGACGGGCACCGCGTGCGGATCGGACGACGACGGAGACGCCGGGTCCGCGCAGAAGATCAAGGTCGGCTACATCGCCGGCCCCGCCCCGGGCATGCACCTGCTGCTCGCCCAGGAACGCGGCTACTTCGCCGAGCAGGGGCTCGACGTCGAGGCGGTGCCCTTCCAGACCGGCATCTCGCTGTCCAACGCGCTCACCGGCGGCAGCGTCGACGTCGGCGTGATGGGCGCGGTGATCGCGAACTTCCCGGCCCGGGGCCAGGGCAAGGTGTTCCTGCTCAACAACCTCGAGGCGAACATCCAGCAGATCTGGGCGGCACCGGACTCCGGGATCACCTCGGTGGCGGACCTGCGCGGCAAGAAGGTGGCCACCACCACCGGCACCGCCGCCCACCTGCTCCTGCACGTGGCGCTGACCCGCAACGGCCTCTCCCTGGACGACGTCGAACTGGTCAACCTGGAGATGCCGGCCGTGGCCAACACGTTCGTCACCGGAGGCGTGCCCGCCGCAGCCCTCTGGGCCCCGTTCGACGGCCAGGTCCGGCAACGCCTTCCCGAGGCCCGGCAGATCGCCACCTCGGACCAGTTCCACCCGGACGCGGCGATCGCGGGCGGCTGGGTTGCCAACAACCGCTTCCACGCGGAGCACCGGGACGCCCTCGTCAAGATCACGAAGGCCTGGCTGAAGGCCAACGACGACATCGTCACCGACCAGGCCGGGGCGCTGAAGGCCGCCTGTCCCCGACTCTCCGACGTCATGACGGCGGAGGTCTGCACGCAGATCTACCAGCAGGCCAGGAGCTTCCCCAACGCCGAGTGGACCGGCTACTACACCGACGGCACCGCCGCCGACTGGATCGGTCGGATGGAGCGGGTCTTCGTGGACATCGGCGCGCTGCCGACCTACGTCGAGCCCGACACCTTCCTCGACACCTCGGTGTTCACCGACGCCACCAAGTGACCGACCACCCGACCCCGCCCAGGGAGCAAGCGTGACCACCGCAGGCAGCCGTCCGAACATCCTGCTGCTCATGGCCGACCAGCTCAGCGCGTTCGCCACCGGCCCGTACGGCAACGAGGACGTCCTCACCCCGAATCTCGACGCGCTCGCGGAACGGGGCACCGTCTTCGAGAACGCCTACTGCAACGCGCCGTTGTGCGTGCCGTCCCGAGCCGCGATGATGACCGGTCGGCTGCCCAGCGGGGTGCCCTCCAACGACAACGCCGAGGAGTTCCCCGCCTCGGTGCCGACGTTCGCGCACTCGCTGCGGCGGGCCGGGTACCGGACGATCCTCTCCGGCAAGATGCACTTCGTCGGCCCCGACCAGTTGCACGGCTTCGAGGAGCGGTTGACCACCGACATCTTCCCGCCCGACCTCACCTGGACCCGTCCCTGGGAGGAGCAGGGCGACCCGCCCCGGCTCTCCGGCGCGCAACAGAACGGTGGCCGGGAATACGTCGACATCCTGCGCTCCTCCGGCCCGCTGCCGTGGACCTACCAGATGCACTACGACGAGGAGGTGCGGTTCACCGCCCTGCGCCGGATCCGGGAGCTGGCGCTCGACACCGGCGAGCGGGCGGGCGAGCCCTGGCTGATGGTGGCCTCCTTCACCCAGCCGCACGACCCGTACGTGGCCCCGCCGGAGTACTGGAACCGCTACGAGGGTCGGCGGATCACGTTGCCCGAGCCGGTGCCGGACGGCGTCGAGCCGCACCCGCTGGACCGCTGGGTCAACGCGTTCCACGGCGTGGACCGGGCGGAGATCGACGACGAGGCGGTCCGCCTCGCCCGGCGGGGCTACTACGCGATGACGAGCTACATCGACGACGTGGTCGGCTCGTTCGTCGCGGAGCTGGAGCGGTTCGGCCTGCTCGACGACACCGTCGTGGTCTTCACCAGCGACCACGGCGACCAGCTCGGCGAGCACGGCATGTACTTCAAGCGCACCCTGCGGGAGTGGTCGGTGCGCGTCCCGCTGCTGTTCGCCGGGCCGCGGGTGGCGTCCGGCCGCCGGGTCGGCACGCCCACCAGTCTGGTCGACCTCCATCCCACCTTCGCCGACCTGGCCGGCGCCGCGCTGCCGGAGTGGGTGACCGGACGGTTCGCGGGCGACAGCCTGACCGGCCTGCTCGCCGGTGACGCGGGGACGGCGCATCCCCACCGCGACGTCGTCGTCGAGAACTCGGCCGAGGGCACCCTGCTCCCGGTGCGGGCGGTGGTCAGCGGCCGGCACAAGCTGGTCTACGCCCACGGGCTGCCGGACCAGCTCTACGACCTGGAGAAGGACCCACGGGAACTCGACAACCGGGCGGCCGACCCCGGGTACGCCGAGGTGCGGGGCCGGCTGCGGTCCTCGGTCCTCACCGACTGGGACCCGGTCGCCGCCGAGCGGGACGTCGTGACCAGCCAGCGCGTCCGCGCCTTCCTCGGCGAGGCGCTGGCGCACGGCGCGCACACCTCGTGGGCGTACGAACCGCCGGTCGACGCGGCACGCCAGTGGATCCGGGGCACCGACGACGACCCGTGGGATCCGCTCTGCGGGTTCTGACCGTGGTGCGGCGAGGAGAGGCCGGTGCCGGGTGCCGACACCCCGCACCGGTCTCTCCTCGGCCGGGTGGCGTGCCCGGTGGCGCCCCGGGCGGGGGCCTTGCCGTCACCGTGATTGCCCGCCACGACTAGGGTTCGGCGGGGCGACACATGGTGGAGGCAGAGTTGAGCCAGGAAGAAGACGGCCCGCGCGAGCCCGCGGCCGGCACCCCGACGCGCGGCACGGCTGCCCCGGCGGCGCCACCCGTACCGGCACTGCCACCCGGGCGGGGCCCCCGGGTGCGGGCCGCGATCCGCCGGGTGGCGGTCGTCGCGGCGCAACTGATCGTCATCGCCGCCGCGCTGGTCGGACTCGGTTACCTGCTCGGCCGGCTCTGGGTCGTCCTCTTCCCGGTGGTGCTCGGCCTGCTGCTCACCACGGTGCTCTGGCCGACCGTGCGGTTCCTGCGCGCGCACCGGTGGCCGCCCGCCCTGGCCGCGGCGACGGTCCTGCTGGCGTTCCTCGCCCTGCTGACGGCGCTCGGCATCCTCGTGGTGCCGCCGGTGGTGGGCCAGATCGGCGAGCTCACCGACCAGGCGACGGCCGGACTCGAACAGGTGCGCAAGTGGCTCACCGGCCCGCCGCTCAATCTCGGCGAGGACCAGATCGGTGAGACGATCGACAACGTCTTCAGCGCGCTTCAGTCGAACGCCCAGAACATCGCCGGATACGTGCTGACCTGGGCCACGTCCGTCGGGTCCGGCGTGGTCAACGCCGTGCTGGCCCTGGTCCTGTGCTTCTTCTTCCTCAAGGACGGTCCCCGCTGGGTGCCGTGGCTGGCGGCGCAGACCGGCCCGCGCGCGGCGGTGCACGTCGCGCAGTTGTCGGACCGGAGCTGGCGGACGCTGTCGGAGTTCATCCGGCAGCAGGCCCTGGTCGGCTTCATCGACGCCTTCTTCATCGGCATCGGCCTGTGGGCGTTCGGGGTGCCGCTGGTCCTGCCGCTGGCGGTGCTGACCTTCTTCGCCGCCTTCATCCCCATCATCGGGGCGTTCGTCGCCGGGGCGTTCGCCGTCCTGATCGCGCTGGTCGACCGGGGCCCGACCACCGCGTTGATCATCCTGGGCATCGTCGTGGCGGTGCAGCAGGTGGAGGGCAACGTCCTCCAGCCGCTGCTCCAGGGGCGTGGGCTGAGCCTGCACCCGGCGGTGGTCATCCTCGCCGTGGCGGCCGGCAGCAGTCTCGCCGGGATCACCGGCGCCTTCCTGGCCGTGCCGGTGGCGGCGATCGTGGCGGTCGCCTACCGGTACGCCCGCGACCACCTCGACAACCACCCCTCGGCCGCCGAGCCGCCGGGTGCGCCCGAGCCGCCGGCGGTGGGGCCGGCCGCGGCGCGCGAGGCGGACGACCGGGGGTAGGCGGACGTCCGGCCCGCACGCGGGACGCGGCGGGCCGGACGGGTACGGCCGTGACTAGCAGCGCGGCACGTTCGGGATGTACCCGTCGTGCCCGGTGTAGAGGTAGGCGTCGGAGACGTAGCGGTTGGTGCCGATCCGGTGCCAGATGCTGGAGGTGCCGTAGGGGCCGGTGACGGCGGTGCCGGTGGCCTGGCAGTAGACGCTCACCGCCGTGCCCCCGCTCAGCGAGCCGACGACGGCGTGACCGGTGCCGGGCCCGGAGCGCACGTTGAGCACGGCGGTGCCGCTGTGCACGGTGCCGGAGCCGATGCCGGTGACGCCGTTGACCAACTGCATGTAGTAGGTCCAGTTCCAGTGCGGGCCGGGGTCGGTGTGGGTGGCCCCGGGCACCTCCTTGTGCGCGATGATGTTGCTGCGGGTCTTGGGGATGCCGTACTTGTTCGCGAGGTTCCGGGTGAGCGTGGCGGACGCGCGGTACATGGCGTCGGTGAACCAGGCCGGATTGTCGACCCAGCCCTCGTGCTCGATGCCGATCGACTGGGTGTTGTAGGTCCAGTTGCCGGCGTGCCAGGCGATGTCCTTTTCCCGTACGGACTGGGTGACCGCGCCGTCGGAGGAGCGGAACGTGTAGTGCGCGCTGACCTTGGACGCCGGGTTCTGGAACCAGTTGATCGCGCTGCTGTACGAGCCCTGGGTCACGTGGATGACGACGTGCGTGACGGGCTGGCCGGTGGGCCGGGTGGCCACCGTGTAGTTGCTCGTGCTGGCCGGCACCCAGGCCGCCGGTCCGTAGTCGGTGCTCAGGATGGTGGTGTCCGTCGCGGCGTCCGGGGACGGCGCGGGCACCGCCGCGTGCGCGGACGGGGCGGCGCCGAGGACGGCGCCCTGGAGGACGACCAGGGCCAGGGACGCGCTCGCCCATCGCCGGAGTCGCATCGGGTCTCCCATCGACAAGGATCAATTAATCTCGATGGGCTGACGATAGGGCCAGGGAGCGAAGCTTGTCTACAAGCTGTTCGGCCGGAGTGAAGGATTCCCCCGTGGCCGGTTCAGCGTAGTCGGACCGGCCCGGCGTCGACAGGGACCCGGAACAGGGCGTACGGCCGCCGACGCCGGTCCTCGCCGCCCTGGTACCTCGCCTGTCGGTGCAACTGGTTCGCGGTGAGGTACAGGTGCCCGTCGGCGGCGACCGACAGGGTGTCCGGCCAGAGCAGGCGGGGGTCGTGCACCAGGGTCTCGAAGCCGCCGTCCGGCAGCCGACGCAGCACCGCGTTGTGCTCGTACGACGTGAGGTAGAACCGGCCCGCGTCGTCGGTCTCCAGACCGTCGGAGCCGCCGCCCTTGTCGCCCTCGTCCACCACCGTGGCGGCGACCTGCTCGTCGCTGCGGGACCGGTCGGCGAGGGCGTCGGTGGCGACGCTGTACCACCGGCGCGAGGCGAGCGGGCAGTAGTACAACCGGGAGCCGTCGGCGGAGATCGCGATGCCGTCGGAGCCCATCGCCACCGGCTTCGGCGCCCCGCCCGCCGGCCGCTCCAGGAACGGCCGCCCCTCCACCACCGGCCGGAACGTGGCCAGGGGTTCGGCGCGCGTGGAGGGATGGTCGTGCAGCCGCCGCCAGGACGTCCCGGAGGCCAGGTCGACCACGACGATCCCGTTCGGGCCGGAGTCGGCGGAGTCGGTGACGTAGGCGATCCCGGCCGCGCCGCGCCGCAGGTCGAAACGGACGTCGTTGAGGTACGTCGAGGGCAGCGCCACGTCGGCGGGGAAGGTGACCACCTGGCCGACGGTGTCGGTGTCCAGGTCGACGCGGACGAGTTTCGGGCCGCCGGGGCGGGTGGGCCGGAACATCGGGCTTCCGGTGTCGAGCACCCAGAGCCGGTCGGCCGGATCGACCACGACGCTCTGCACCGAGACGAACGCACCGCTGTCGTCGTAGCCCGCCGGGTCGTTCCACTCCTGGTCGGGGAAGGGCACCTCCCGCCCGTCCCGCAGTTCCACCACCGTGGCCGGCACCTCGTCGCCCCACCTGGGGAAGTTGACGAAGACCCGACCGCCGGCCGAGACGCTGACGCCGGTCGGCATCGGCCCGGTGAAGGTGTGGACGAGTTCGAGCCTGCCGACCGCTTCGTCGCCCGTCGGGCCGTTCATCCGCCACTCCTGCCTGTGCGGTACGGGGCGTCCCGTGCGTGCGGCGTTCTTCCCGCTGGTCCGGATGGCAAACGTCGTGGTGGCCGTGGTCCGGTCGCCCGGCGGTGGTCCGGATTTTGCCGGACCGGCAACGATGTTTGCGGTGTCGCGGGGCCTCGCGCATGGTTGCCGCAGCGGTGTGGTCCACGCCGGTCAACCATGGAGGGAGCGTTGCCCGTGGAATTCGACGGGGAGTACTGGGCGGAACACTACGGCGGCCGTGCCGTGCACGGCGTGCGGCAGCCCACCGTCCACCTGGTGACCGAGGCCGGGGACCTCGCGCCCGGCACGGCGCTGGACGCCGGTTGCGGAGAGGGTGCCGACGCCGTCTGGCTCGCCTCGCGCGGCTGGCGGGTGACGGCGGTGGACATCTCCGCCACCGCGCTCGAACGCGGGCGGGAACACGCCGAGCGCCTCGGCGCCGAGGTCGCGGACCGGATCGACTGGGTGCGGGCCGACCTGACCGCGTGGACCCCGCCGGGGGACGCCTTCGACCTGGTCTGCTCGCACTACGTGCACTCGACCGCACCGACCGGGACGCTGGTGCGCCGGCTGGCGGCGTCGGTCGCGCCGAACGGCACCCTGCTGGTCGTCGGCCACCACCCGTCGGACCCGCACCACCACGGTCAGCCCCCGAGGGCGGCGGAGGCGCAGGTCACCGCCGAGGACCTGGCCGCCGGCCTCGGCCCCGGCTGGGACGTCCTCGTCGCCGGCACCCGTACCCGGTCGGTCGGCGGCGGCCCGCACGGGCACGGAGGCGTCTCCCGCGACGCGGTGCTCCGGGCCCGCCGGCATCCCTGACCCGCACGTCCCGGCGTCGACCGGTCGTGCCGTCGCCGGCACCGGGACCCGTCCCGGTGACCGCGCTCACCTCCACCGCCCGGCGGCGTGAAGAACGCGTCAAGAAACGTCGGGTCGCCGTCATGGTCGCGTTATGGACCCTGTCCACGCGGCGCGTGGGGCGTTGTGATGGCTCGGCGCGACCGCACCGGCGGTCGCGGGTGTCGTCCCTGGTGAGGAGCCAGCCGTGTCCGACCTGGTGTTCGTGGTGGTGACGGTGGCGCTGTTCGCGGCGCTCGCCCTGGTGGTGAGAGGCGTGGAGCGGCGGTGAGCGCGGTCGACGCCGTCGGTCTGGTCCTGGCGATCGGCCTGGCCGTGTTCCTGGTGGTCGCCCTGCTGTTCCCGGAGCGTTTCTGATGACTCCGACGACAGCCGGCGTGTTGTTCGTCGGATCGCTGGTGGCGGCGCTGGTCACCGTGCACCGACCGTTCGGCGACCACCTGTACGCGGTGGTCTCCGGCCGCCGTTCGTCCCGCGTCGAGCGGGGTGTCTTCCGACTCGTCGGGGTGGACCCGGCGGTCGAGCAGACCTGGGGGGTGTACGCCCGCAGCGTGCTCGCCTTCTCCGCCGTCTCCGTGCTCTTCCTGTACGGGTTCCAGCGCCTCCAGCAGCACCTGTGGCTGTCGCTGGGGTTCGACCCGGTGGTCCCGCACGGCGCCTGGAACACGGCGGTGTCCTTCGTGACCAACACCAACTGGCAGTGGTACGCGGGCGAGTCGACCATGGGTCACCTGGTGCAGATGGCCGGGCTGGCGGTGCAGAACTTCGTCTCGGCGGCGGTCGGCATCGCGGTCGCGGTCGCGCTGGTCCGGGGCTTCGCCCGCAGCCGCAGCGGCGAGCTGGGCAACTTCTGGGTCGACCTGATCCGGATCACGTTGCGGATCCTGTTGCCGGTCTCGGTGCTCGCGGCGCTCGCCCTGATGGCCGGGGGAGTGGTGCAGAACCTCTCCGCCGGCACCGAGGTCACCACCCTGACCGGCGGCGGGCAGACCGTTCCCGGTGGTCCGGTGGCCGGCCAGGAGGCGATCAAACAGCTCGGCACCAACGGCGGGGGCTTCTACAACGTCAACAGCGCCCACCCGTTCGAGAACCCGACCACCTGGACGAACTGGCTCCAGGTCTTCCTGGTCCTGCTGATCCCGTTCAGCCTGCCCCGGGTCTTCGGCCGGATGGTCGGCCAGCTCCGGCAGGGGCACGCGATCGCCGCCGTGATGGCGATCCTGGCGCTGGTCAGCGTCGCCCTCACCAACGTCTTCGAGTTGACCGGCGACGGCACCGTCCCGCAGGCGGTCGGCGCGGCGCTGGAGGGCAAGGAGGTCCGGTTCGGGGTGTCCGACTCGGCCACCTACGCCGCCGCGACCACGCTCACCTCGACCGGCGCGGTGAACTCGTTCCACGACTCGTACACCGCGCTCGGGGGGATGATGCCGCTGGTCAACATGATGCTCGGCGAGGTCGCCCCGGGCGGTGTCGGCGCCGGCCTGTACGGCATGCTCGTCCTGGCGGTGACCACCGTGTTCGTGGCCGGTCTGATGGTCGGCCGCACCCCGGAGTACGTGGGCAAACGGATCGGCTCCCGGGAGATCACCTACGCCTCGCTGTACTTCCTGGTCACCCCCGCGCTGGTGCTGGTCGGCACGGCGGCGGCCCTCGCCAGCGGCAACCACACGACCGCGCTCAACACCGGCCCGCACGGCTTCACCGAGGTCCTCTACGCGTTCACCTCGGCCAGCAACAACAACGGGTCGGCGTTCGCCGGCCTCACGGTCGGCACGCCCTGGTGGAACACCGCGCTGGGCCTGTGCATGCTGCTCGGCCGGTTCCTGCCGATCGTCCTCGTGCTGGCCCTGGCCGGCTCGCTGGCCCGCCAGCAGCCCACGCCGGCCTCGGCGGGCACCCTGCCCACCGACCGGCCCCTCTTCGTCGGGATGGTCGTCGGCGTCACGGTGATCCTGGTGGCGCTGACCTTCCTGCCCGCCCTCGCGCTCGGCCCGCTCGCCGAGGGGCTGTGAGCACCATGGGAGAGAGAACCATGACCACTGTGACGCGGGCCCCGCACGACGCGTCCGACGCGACCACCACCGACCACCCGGCGACCCGGGGCGACCGGGCCGGGGGCGGTCTGCTCGACCCCCGGCAACTGCTCCGGTCGCTGCCCGACGCGCTGCGCAAACTCGACCCGCGCACGCTGTGGCGCAACCCGGTGATGCTGATCGTCGAGATCGGCGCGGTGTTCACCACCGTCCTCACGGTGGCCGACCCGTCGGTGTTCGCCGTCGCGATCACCGGCTGGCTGTGGCTGACCGTGCTCTTCGCCACCCTCGCCGAGGCGGTCGCCGAGGGCCGGGGCCTGGCCCAGGCCGCCACGCTGCGCCGGGCCCGGCGGGACACCGTCGCCATCCGTCTGGTCGGCTGGACGCCGGGGGCGGCGGACCGGTACGACGAGGAGACCGTCCCCGCCTCCGAGCTGCGTCGGGGTGACGTCGTGCTGGTGGCGGCCGGCGGCGTCGTCCCCGGCGACGGCGACGTGGTCGAGGGGATCGCCAGCGTCGACGAGTCCGCCATCACCGGCGAGTCCGCTCCGGTGATCCGGGAGTCCGGCGGGGACCGCAGCGCGGTCACCGGCGGCACCCGGGTGCTCTCCGACCGGATCGTCGTCCGGATCACCCAGGAGCCCGGACGGAGCTTCGTCGACCGGATGATCTCCCTGGTCGAGGGCGCCGACCGGCAGAAGACCCCGAACGAGATCGCGCTGAACGTCCTGCTCGCCGCGCTCACCGTCGTCTTCCTGCTGGCCGTGGTCACCCTCCAGCCGATGGCGGTCTTCGCCAAGGGCTACCAGGGGGCGGCCCCGGACAGCCCGGCGATCACCGACGCCGGGATCAGCGGGATCGTGCTGGTCGCCCTGCTGGTCTGCCTGATCCCGACCACCATCGGCGCGCTGCTGTCGGCGATCGGCATCGCCGGCATGGACCGTCTCGTGCAGCGCAACGTGCTCGCCATGAGCGGCCGGGCGGTCGAGGCGGCCGGCGACGTGAACACCCTGCTGCTGGACAAGACCGGCACCATCACCCTCGGCAACCGGCAGGCCGTCGGATTCCGGCCGGTGGAGGGGGTGGACGCGGGGAGCGTCGCCGACGCCGCACGACTGTCCAGCCTCGCCGACGAGACCCCGGAGGGCCGCTCGGTCGTCGCGCTCGCCCGGAACGGGTTCGGGCTCGGGGCGGGCGGACCCGACCTGCTCCCCGACGTCACCTTCGTGCCGTTCACCGCGCAGACCCGGATGAGCGGCGTCGACCTGGACGCGGCGGGCGACGGCGGGACGCGCCGGATCCGCAAGGGCGCCGCCGCGGCCGTGCTGGCCTGGGTACGCGAGCACGGTGGTCACCCCACCGACCAGGTCTCGCGGATCGTCGACGAGATCAGCGCGATCGGCGGCACGCCGCTGGTGGTGGCCGAGCACCTCGCCGGGCGACCGGCCCGGGCGCTCGGCGTCGTCCACCTCAAGGACGTGGTCAAGGCCGGGATGCGGGAACGGTTCGACGAGATGCGCCGGATGGGCATCCGCACCGTGATGGTCACCGGGGACAATCCCCGGACCGCGAAGGCCATCGCCGACGAGGCCGGCGTGGACGACGTCCTCGCCGAGGCCACGCCGGAGGAGAAGCTCGCCCTGATCCGGCGGGAGCAGGCCGGCGGTCGGCTGGTCGCGATGACCGGCGACGGCACCAACGACGCGCCGGCCCTGGCGCAGGCCGACGTCGGGGTGGCGATGAACACCGGCACCTCGGCGGCGAAGGAGGCCGGCAACATGGTCGACCTCGACTCCGACCCGACCAAGTTGATCGAGATCGTGGAGATCGGCAAGCAGTTGCTGATCACCCGGGGCGCGTTGACCACCTTCTCCATCGCCAACGACGTGGCGAAGTACTTCGCGATCATCCCGGCCATGTTCGCCGGCATCTACCCGAGCCTGGACGCGCTCAACGTCATGCGGCTGTCCAGTCCGTCCTCGGCGATCCTGTCCGCGGTGGTCTTCAACGCGGTGGTGATCGTCGCGCTGATCCCGCTCGCCCTGCGCGGCGTCCGCCACCGCCCGGCCGGCGCGTCGGAGCTGCTGCGCCGCAACCTGCTGACCTACGGCCTCGGCGGCATCGTGGTGCCGTTCGTCGGCATCAAGCTCATCGACCTGCTCGTCCAGTTCGTCCCGGGGATCTCGTGATGCGTCTGCCCACCTGGCTCGCCCAACACCTCGCCGCCCTGCGCGCGCTGCTCGTGTTCACCGTGCTGCTCGGCCTGGCGTACCCGCTCGCCCTGGTCGCCGTCGGTCGGCTCCCCGGCCTCGCCGACCGGGCGGACGGGTCGCTGGTCGAGGCCGACGGCCGGAGGGTCGGCAGCGCCCTGATCGGCCAGTCCTTCACCGACGCCGACGGCAACCCCGTCCCGCGTTACTTCCAGTCCCGCCCCTCGGCGGCCGGCGCCGGCTACGACCCCACCGCCACGGCCGCCAGCAACCTCGGTCCGGAGAGCGTCGTCGACACCCTCGCCACCGACCCGGCGTCTGCGACGTTGAGCCTGCTCAGTCAGGTCTGCGCGCGTAGCAGGGCGGTCGGGGAGTTCAACGGCGTCGACGGGCGTCGCCCCTACTGCACCGACGACGGGGTCGGCGCGGTGCTGGCCGTCTTCCGCCGCGACGGGCTGACCGGCCCGGTCACCCGGGTCGTCAGCGTCAACCAGGCCGCCCCGGCGACCCCCTTTCTCGCCAGCTACCAGGGTGTGCCGGTGGAGCCGGCCCGCCCGGGCGAGGACCACGTCGCCGCCGGTGGGCTGGTCACCCCGATCCGGGGCGACGCGCCGGAGCGGCCCGCCGTCCCCGCCGACGCGGTCACCGCCAGCGGCAGCGGCCTCGACCCGCACATCAGTCCCGCGTACGCGGACCTCCAGGTGGCACGGGTGGCCAGGGAACGGGGCGTGGACCCGGCCCGGATCCGTGACCTGGTCGCCACGTACACGGCCGGCCGGGGTCTCGGGTTCCTCGGTTCCCCCCGGGTCGACGTGCTGGCCCTCAACCTCGCCCTCGACGAGCGGTTCCCCACCCGCTGACCGGCCGCGTGGGGCGGGCGGTGCGCCCCGGCCCGCCCCACGCCCGGCGGCACGCGCCGGCCCACCGGTGCCGGTGCGGCCGGTGCCGGTGGGCAGCGGGCCCGCGACCAGGAAGGATGGTGCCGTGTCACGGGGAGAACTGCGCATCTACCTGGGGGCCGCCCCCGGCGTGGGGAAGACCTACGCCATGCTGGAGGAGGCGCGGCGTCGGGCCGAGCGGGGCACCGACGTGGTGGTCGGCCTGGTCGAGACGCACGACCGGCCGCACACCACCGCCATGCTCGACGGCCTGGAGGTCGTCCCCCGTCGCCGGATCACCCACCGGGACGTCGGGTTCACCGAGATGGACCTCGACGCGGTGCTCGCCCGCCGGCCGGAGCTGGCCGTGGTGGACGAGCTGGCCCACACCAACGTGCCCGGCTCCCGCCACGCCAAGCGGTGGCAGGACGTCCAGGAACTGCTCGACGCGGGTATCTCGGTGCTGTCGACGGTGAACATCCAGCACCTCGACTCGCTCAACGACGTGGTCGCCCAGATCACCGGCACCACCCAGCGGGAGACCGTGCCCGACGAGGTCGTCCGCGCGGCCGAGCAGGTCGAACTGGTCGACATGACGCCGCAGGCGCTACGCCGCCGGATGGCACACGGCAACGTCTACCGCCCCGACCGGATCGACGCCGCGCTGGGCAACTACTTCCGGGTCGGCAACCTCACCGCGCTGCGTGAACTGGCGCTGCTCTGGCTCGCCGACAAGGTCGACGAGCAACTCGACGCGTACCGGGCCCAACAGGGCATCCAGGCGACCTGGGAGGCCCGGGAACGGGTGGTGGTCGCGCTCACCGGCGGCCCGGAGGGGGAGACGCTGATCCGGCGGGCCGCCCGGATCGCCGCCCGCAGCAAGGGCGCCGACCTGCTCGCCGTGCACGTCGCCCGCAGCGACGGCCTGGTCGGAGCCGACCCGGCCCGGCTCGCCCGGCAGCGGATCCTGGTGGAGAGCCTCGGGGGCACCTACCACCAGGTGCTCGGCGGCGACGTGCCCGCCGCGCTGCTCGACTTCGCCCGGGGCGTCAACGCCACCCAACTCGTCCTCGGGGCCAGCCGCCGGGCCCGCCTCGCCCACCTGCTCTCCCCGGGTGTCGGGGTCACCACGACCGCCCGGTCCGGGCCGATCGACGTGCACCTGGTCACCCACCCGGAGGCGGGGCGCGGCCGGCGGGCCGGCGCGGTGCCGGCGGCGCTGTCCCGGCGGCGTCGGCTGGTCGGCTTCGCGGTGGCCGTGCTCGGCCTGCCCGCGCTGACCGTGCTGCTCGACGCGCTGCCCGACCTCACCCTCACCAACGACATCCTGATCTTCCTGGCCGCCGTGGTCGGGGTCGCCCTGATCGGTGGCCTCTGGCCGGCCCTGCTCGCCGCGCTCGGCGGCTCCCTGCTGCTCAACTGGTTCTTCACGCCGCCGTTCCGGACGCTGACCATCGCCGAGGGCGACAACCTGCTCGCCCTCGGCGTGTTCGTCGGGGTCGCCGTCGCGGTCAGCGGGGTGGTCGACCTGGCCGCCCGCCGGACCCGGGAGGCGGCCCGGGCGTCCGCCGACGCGCAGACCCTGGCCACCGTGGCGCAGGGAGTGCTGCGCGGGGAACGGCCGCTGCCGGCGCTGCTGGACCGGCTGCGCGAGACCTTCGGCCTGCGCGCGGTCGGCGTGCTCGAACTGACCGCCGAGGCGGAGGGCCGCCCCGACCGGGCCCGCGAGGCGAGCGCCTGGCGGATCGTCGCCGGTGTCGGTGACGCGCCCCCGACCAGCCCGAGCGCGGGGGAGACCACCGTTCCGGTCGACGAACGGCTCACCGTGGTCCTCGCCGGGCGGCGCCTGGACGCCGCCGACCGGCGGGTGGTGGAGGCGTTCGCCGCGCAGGCCGCCGTCGCGCTGCGGCAGGAACGGCTCGCCGAGGAGGCCGCCACCGCCCGTCCGCTGGCCGAGGCCGACCGGATGCGTACCGCGCTGCTCGCCGCCGTCAGCCACGACCTGCGTACCCCGCTGGCCTCGGCCAAGGCCGCCGTGTCCAGCCTCCGCAGCCCGGACGTCGAGTTCGACGCCGAGGACCGGGCGGAACTGCTCGCCACGGCCGACGAGTCCCTCGACCGGCTGGGCCGGCTCGTCGCCAACCTGCTCGACATGAGCCGCCTCCAGGCCGGAGCGCTCGGTGTCGCCGCCACCGCGGTCGGCCTGGAGGACGTCGTGCCCCGGGCGCTGGACGAACTCGGGCCGGTCGCCGGGAACGTCACCACCGACATCCCCGCCGACCTGCCCGCCGCCACCGCCGATCCCGGACTGCTGGAGCGGGTGCTGGTCAACGTCGTCGCCAACGCGCTGCGGCACAGCCCACCCGGACGACCGCCCCGGATCACCGCCAGCGCGCACGCCGGTCAGGTCGAGCTACGGGTGGTCGACACCGGTCCCGGGATCCCCGAGGACCAGTGGGAGCACGTCTTCCTGCCGTTCCAGCGTCTCGGTGACCGGGACAACACCACCGGCGTGGGTCTCGGTCTCGCGCTCTCCCGGGGCCTGACCGAGGCGATGGGCGGCAGCATCACCCCGGAGACCACCCCCGGCGGCGGCCTCACCATGGTGCTGCGGCTGCCCGCCGCGCCACCCCGACCGGAAGGGCCACCGGAGTGACCCGCATCCTCGTCGTCGACGACGAACCGCAGATCCTCCGCGCCCTGCGGATCAACCTACGGGCCCGGGGTTACGACGTCGCCGTGGCCGACACCGGCGCCACGGCGCTGAAGCTCGCCGCCAGCCAGCCGCCCGACCTGGTGGTGCTCGACCTGGGACTGCCCGACCTCGACGGGGTGGACGTCATCCGGGGCCTGCGGGGGTGGACCAGCGTCCCGATCATCGTCCTCTCGGGTCGGGCCGGCAGCCAGGACAAGGTCTCCGCCCTGGACGCGGGCGCCGACGACTACGTCACCAAGCCCTTCGGGATCGACGAACTCCTCGCCCGGATCCGCGCCGTCACCCGCCGCCTGCACGGCGCCGCCGACAACGCGGTCGTCACCGTGCGGATCGGCCGGCACACCGTGAACCTCGCCGACCGTACCGTCACCCGGGACGACGGCACCGACGTCCGGCTGACCCCCACCCAGTGGGGCGTCCTGGAACAGCTGCTGCGTCACCCCGGCAAGCTGGTCAGCCAGCGGCAGCTCCTGCACGACGTGTGGGGGCCGGAGTACCAGAACGAGACCAACTACCTGCGCCAGTACCTGGCCCAACTGCGTCGCAAGCTGGAGGACGACCCGGCCCGCCCCCGCCACCTCGTCACCGAACCCGGCATGGGCTACCGGTTCCGTCCGGACCCGCAGGGGTGACCGGGTTCCCCGGCCGGGCCGGGGCGCCCGGGACGGGTCAGCGGACGACGGTGACCTCGACCGGCCCCACGCGCAGCGTGCCGTCGGTCAGCGGGGTGCAGCGGACGCCGCCCCGGCGGCGCAACGCCTTCCAGGCCCCCGGGCCGATGGTGGCGTCCATCCACGCGCAGGGGTGGGCGGCGCGGTTGACCCGCAGGCTGACCGGTCCCTGGCCCGAGTCGAGGACCAGCACGGACCCGACCAGCTCGTCCACGGCGAGGCCGGCGGTCAGGATGTTGCGCCGGGCCTGCGTCAGGTCGGCCCCGGGTGGCAGGGACTCCCGTGCGATCAGGGTGACGCTCGCGTCGCGGTGGGCGGGCCGGCCGAAGTAGCGGTCGCCGACGATGCCGAGCCCGGCCCGGAGCCGGACCTCCTCGACGATCTCGTCGGGGGCGGCCGGTGCCGGGCCGTCGGCCGGCCGGCCCACGTAACGGTGCACGGGCGAGGCCAGCAACTGGACGATCTCGGGCACGGCGGCGATTCTACGGAGCGGGTCACCAGATCCGCCGGCCGTGCTCGTCCGGCACCCCGGACTTCCGGAAGAAGTAGCTGTTGACCTGGTCCCGCCACTCCGCCGCGCAACGCCGCTGCTCGTCGAGGCGTTCACTCACCCGGGCGTACACCGCCGGGTCGACCAGCCCGGCCAACCGCCGCCACTGCCCGCGCATCGCCTCCACCTGCTCCACCCCGGCGAAGTGGGTGTCGTAGATGTGCTGGATGACGGTGCGACCGCTGCGCAGTACGTGTCCGTACGGCACGTGGTGGAAGAAGAGCAGCAGCTCGTCCGGGCAGCCGTGGAGGTCCTCGTACCGCTCCGACCAGGGCCGTGGATACTGGCCGGTGAAGCCGGTGCCGGTGGCGCGGGTCCGGTCCACGCCGACGCCGTCCCGGTCGGCGAAGTGGTACGTGCCCCACGGGGTGTACTCGTACCCGTCGACGTCCGGGCCGTAGTGGTGCCCGGGGCGGACCATGAAGCCCACGCCCAGCGGGGCGGTGTACCGCTCGTAGGTCCACCAGGAACCGTCCAGCACGGCGTGCAGGGTCCGCCGCACCAACCCCGGGTCACCGGTCGTGGTCGGCGGGAAGGTGAGCCTGATCCACTCGTCCAGGACGGCGACCGGGTCGAGGCCGGGATCCCAGGCGAGCCGGCCGAAGGCGTACAGGTTGGCCTGGGCCAGCGGGTGTCCGGTCCAGAACGGGTCGTCGCCGACGTTGGAGACCCCCACCAGCCCACCGCCCGCCGTCGCGCTCCGGCCCCCGCCCGCGCCGGCCCGACCGTCGCGGGTGGACGCTGCCCCGGCGGCCACGTCGGCCACGGTCGGGCCCTGCGGACCCCACGGCGCGAAGCCCAGGATCTCGCTCCACCACGGACCGAGGTAGCAGACGTGCCGCTGCTGCCCGGTGTACTCCTGGGTCACCTGCACCTCCACCGCGAGCCGGGTGGCCGGCATGGCGGCGAGCACCGGGGAGACCGGCTCCCGGACCTGGAAGTCGATCGGGCCGTGCTTGACCTGGAGGATGACGTTCTCCCGGAACCGTCCGTCGAGCGGGGCGAAGTGGTCGAAGGCGGCCCGGGCCCGGTCGGTGGACCGGTCCCGCCAGTCCTGGCGGTGGTCGTAGACGAACGCCCGCCAGTGCACCACGCCGCCGAACGGGGCCAGCGTCGCGGCCAGCAGGTTCGCCCCGTCGGCGTGGTCACGTCCGTAGGTGAACGGGCCGGGCTGCCCCTCCGAGTCGGCCTTCACCACGTAGCCGCCGAAGTCCGGGATACGGTCGTACACCCGCCGGGTGGCGGCGGCCCACCAGGCGCGGACCGCCGCGTCCAGTGGGTCGGCGTTGGGCAGGCCGCCGAGGACGACCGGAGCGGCGAAGGTGACCGACAGGTGCACCCGCACGCCGTACGGGCGCAGCACGTCGGCGATGGCGGCCACGTCCCCGAGCCGATCGGTGAGCAACCGTGCCCCGCTGGCGTGCACGTTGACGTTGTTCACCGCGACCGCGTTGACCCCGCAGGCCGCCAGCAGCCGTCCGTACTCCCGTACCCGGGTCAGGTCGCCGCGGGCCGCGCCGTCCCGCCAGAAGATCGAACCGCCCGCGTACCCGCGCTCCACCTGCCCGCTCACCGGGTGCACGTCGACGTTGTCCCAGTGGTCGAGCATGCGCCGCGCCAGCGCCGGACGGTGACACTCGACCGGGCGGGCGTCGAACGCGGCCCGGCCGAGGCGGACCAGGTGGAACAGCCCGTACAGCAGGCCGGCCGGCGCGTCGGCGAGCAGCAGCGTGCGGTCACCCGAGCCGGCCAGCAGGAAACCCTCGTCGCCGAGAGGGCTGTCGGCCCGGCCGGTCAACCGGCGTGCCCAGGCCGGCAGGGCGACGGCGTCCCGCAGCGCCAACAGCAGGTCGGCGTCCCCGTCCGGTCCGGCCACCGGCGGTGCGGGCGTCGGGTCGGGAAGCGGCGGCGCGGTGGTCGGGGCGGGGACCGGAACGGCCGCTGGAGCGCGTCGGACCGTGCCGCCGTACCGCGCGCAGACCCGCGCGATCTCGCCGACCACGGTGTCGACCAGCAACCCCGTGCCGTGCACCGTCGTGTGCCGGCGACCGAGCGGCCCGAACGCCTCCGTCGGCAGCCAGGCGGGGTGGACCGTCGGCGCGACGTCGCTCACCGTTCCTCCTTCAGCACCACGACGCCGTACGCCGGCAGCCGCACCGCCCCGCCGTCGGAGATCCGGTCGCCGGTCAGCAGGTCCACGCCAGCGGTGCGGGCGGTCACCTGGACCGGCCGGGCGGCGTGGTTGAGCAGGAACCGCAGCCGGGTGCCGTCCGGCGTGACCCGGACCGTCGACTCCAGGTCCGGCACGTCCGCGTACGGGCCGACCAGGTGGTGGCGCTCCAGCACCCGTCGCAGCACCCAGGACACGCCGGTGGGGTCCAGCCCGGCCGCGACGTACCAGCCCTCACCCGCACCGTACGCGTTGCGGGTGACGGCCGGGGTGCCGGCGTAGAAGTCGGCCCGGTAGGTGCCCACGACCTCGGCCCCCTGCGGCACCACCAGTTCGAAGATCAGTTGGGAGGCGACCTCCACCTGGTCGGGTCCGGTGCCGAGGCGGACCGGGTTGACCACGTCCGCCTCGCGGGCGTCCCACTCGTCGACCCGGACCCCCGTCAGTGGCCCGAGCGGGCCGGGCACGTCGGCCAGGAACGCCTGGTCGTGCTCGTCGACCCGGCCGGACAGGAACGTGGTGACCACCGACCCGCCCCGGGCGGCCACCCCGGCCAGCCGATCGGCCAGGTCACCCCTGACCATGTGCAGCACCGGCGCGACGACCACGTCGTAGCGGGACAGGTCGGCGCTCACCGCCACCACGTCGACGTCGACACCGGCGTCCCACAGCGCCCGGTGGTACGCCAGCACGACCTGCGGGTAACGGACCAGCCGGGACGGGCCGTCGGAGATCTCCAGCGCCCACCAGCTGTCCCAGTCGAACAGCAGCGCCACCCGGGCCGGGGTCCGTGCGCCCAGCGTCGCCCCGCCCAGCCGGTCCAGCTCCGCGCCCAGGTCGGCGACCTCCCGGAACACCCGGGTGTCGGACCGCCCGGCGTGGCCGATCACCGCGCCGTGGTACTTCTCGCACGCCCCCCGCGACGCCCGCAACTGGAAGAACAGCACGGCGTCCGCGCCGTGCGCCACCGCCTGCCAGCTCCACAGCCGCAGCACCCCGGGACGCTTGAGCGGGTTGACGTCCCGGCAGGCGGTGACGCTGGGCGTCTGCTCCATCAGCCAGAACGGCTGCCCGTCCTTCAGGCCGCGCATCAGGTCGTGGGTGAACGCCGTCCGCGCGGCCGAGGTGTCATCCGGCGGGTAGTTGTCCCAGGAGACGAAGTCCAGGTGCGGGGCCCACCGGTGGTAGTCGATCGGCCGGTACATGCCCATCAGGTTGGTGGTGACCGGCAGGTCCGGGCTGGACTCGCGGATGGCGGCCTTCTCGTCGCGGAAGTTGGTCAGCATCGCGTCGGACATGAACCGCAGGTAGTCCAGCGTGATGCCCTGGAACGCGGTGTGGTCCGGGCCGCGCCAGTGCTCGGTCAGCGCCGACGGCGGCTCGATCTCCGCCCAGTCGGTGAAGGTGTGCGACCAGAAGGTGGTGTACCAGGCGGCGTTGAGCGTGTCGAGGGAGCCGTACCGGTCGCGCAGCCAACCCCGGAAGGCGGCGGCGCACAGGTCGCAGTAGCAGGCCCCGCCGTACTCGTTGCCGACGTGCCAGGCCACCACCGCCGGGTTGCCGGCGTAGCGCCGGGCCACCCGGCGGGCCAGTTCGGCGGAGAGCCGACGGAACACCGGAGAGCTGGGGCAGGAGTTGTGCCGCTGCCCGTACCGGTGCCGGCGGCCCTCGAAGTCGGTACGGCACACCTCCGGGTGGGCGCGGGCCAGCCACGCCGGGTGCGCGCCGGTGCCGGTGGCCAGGCAGATCATCCGTCCCTCCGTGGCGGCCCGGTCGACGACCCGGTCCAGCAGCGAGAAGTCGTAGACGTCCGGCGCGGGCTGGGTCAGCGCCCAGTCGAAGACGCCGAGCGTGACGGTGTCGATCCGGGCCAGGTCGAAGAGCTGGTAGTCCTGCTTCCACACGTCCTGCGGCCACTGCTCCGGGTTGTAGTCCCCTCCGAAGGGCACCTTCGCGGTGCGGGGCAGGGTCATGCCGTGAACTCCTTCCCGATCGTGTCGATCATCGGGCCGCTGGTCCAGCCGAGCGCGCCGACGAACACCGCGCCCAGCAGCGCGAGCACCGCCTCCGAGGCGACCGCGGTGACCCCGGCCGCCAGGGCAAGCACGCAGACGTGGCCGAACGTGACACCCGGGGTCCGGACGAGGAAGTACACCGCGAGGCGGGCGACGTCCCGGGTCCGGAACGTGAACACCGAGGTGATCACCAGCGCGTTGGTCCCGACCAGGACCGCCGCCCCGGCGACGGCGACCAGCGACACCGCCCACCAGCCGGGGAGGCCGACGGCCCAGCGGTGGGCGAGGTCGACCGCGACGACGGTCAGCCACAGCAGCAGCGGGAGCCAGACCCGCAGCACCGGGCCGAGGTTGACCCGCCAGCCCCGCCAGAACAGGGCGGCGGGCCGCAGGTCGGTCAGGTCCGGGCGCTGGTGTCGCAGCGCGTACAGGGCGGCGGCGACGGCCGGGCCGAGCGGGATCGCGCAGACCGCCGCCAGCGGCAGGTTGCTGACGTCCCGGGCGAGCAGCACCAGCCCGACCAGCCCCGGCAGGGTGGTGAGCACCAGCAGCGCCTCGACCACCAGCAGGGTGTGGACCAGCGCCGCGACCCGGGAGAGGGGACCGTCGCCGAACTGCCGCCAGGTGGGCGCGGTGTCGCTCACGGCTGCTCCGCCCGGTCGGTCCGGTCGCCGCCCGGGTGCGGGCCGGCGTCGCCCCCGGCGCGGCCGGGCAGTCCGAACAGGCGGCCCTCGTCCCACCACGGTGGGGTCTCGTCGCGGACCGGAGACACCTCGACCAGGGTCACCTCGTGCCGGGCGAGGGTGAGGTCCACCGCGACCCGGCCGTCGACGACCGGGAGGCTCCGGTGGGTACGGGCCGGCTCGGCGGCCTCCCGCAGCACGTCGAGCTGACGGGGACGCGGCGACCGGGGCCGGCCCAGCTCGCACCAGGCCCGCCAGGCGTTGCCGCTCTCCTCGCTGACCGACGAGCGCAGCACGAACGCCGACGTCGCCCCGGGCACGTCGAGCGGTACCGACAGCGCCAGGGCGTGCCGGTCGACCGGTTCCCGTCCGGTGACGTCCACCGGCGCCCAGGCCAGCACCGTCACCCGTCCGGTGTCGTCCCGGGTGACCAGGTGGTCGGTGCCCCGGGCCAGGATCTGGTCGCCGAGCCGCGCCATGAACGCGTACAGGTGGTAGGTCGGTTTCCTGACCTGCCGGTGGGTGAGCAGCCCGAAGCCGCCGTGGAACGGCGCGGTCGGCACCCCCTCCTCCTCGAACATGTCACTGAACGTCCAGTAGGAGAACGAGTCGACCAGGTCGCCGCCGGCGGCCACCACCGGTGCCAGGTACGCGGCGTGGAAGGCGGTGTCGTGGATCGGGTTGTCCGGCCGGTAGGAGGAGTTGAACTCGGTGATGTGCACCGGCAGGTCGGCCAGCGGGGTGTGTGCCAGGTGCCGCCGGGGCGCGGCGAACTGGTCGAGCAGGCTGGCCGCCGGGGCGAGGGTCTGGTGGGTGCCGAACGGCACGTGCTGCGCCGGGCCGGAAGTGTAGGCGTGCCGGCTGACGAAGTCGACCGGCACCGCGCGGGCGGTGACGAACTCGGCGAACGGCAGCAGCCACTCGTCCGCGCCGGGGGAGATGGCCGGTCCGCCGACCTGGAGGTCGGCGTCCACCTCCTTGACCGCGTGCGCGGTCACCTCGTACAGCCGGTGGTAGGCCTCCCGGTCGGCGCCGGCCCAGAACGCGGTCAGGTTGGGCTCGTTCCACACCTCGATCGGCCAGCGGCGCACCTCCTCGACGCCGTACCGGTCGACCAGGTGCGCGACGGTGGTCCGGACCAGGTCGGCCCACTCGGTCCAGGACGCCGGTGGGGTGACGTTGCCGCGCCACCAGAACACCGTCTGGTCGCCGGAGGCCAGCCCGGACGGCATGAACCCCAGCTCCACGAAGGGCCGGATCCCCAGCTCCAGGTACGCGTCGACGACCTGGTCGACGTACGTGAAGGCGTACCGGACGCGGGGTGCGCCCTGGTACGCGTACCGGCGGTGCACGCCGACGCCGTCGCTGAGCAGGCCGTGCCCCCGGATGTGCCGGAAGCCGATCTCCCGCTGCACCAGGGCGAGTGACTCCTGGTGGTCGCGTCGCAGGGCCAGGTCGAACCGGCCGGTGCCCACGCAGGCCCGCCACGCGTCGCCGAGCCGGCCGGTGGGCTGGTCGGGGATCCGGATCCGCATCGTCGTCCTCTCCTGCGCACCGGGCCCGCTGTCCCGGACCCGACCGGGAATCAGCCGTTGTCCTTCTGGAAGCGGTCGTGGGCCTTGTTGACCAGGTCGATGTACTGATCGGCGTTCTTCGCCCGCAGTTCGGAGACGTACGCGTCCCACTCGGTGAGGGGACGCTGCCCGAGGATGAACTTGAGCGTGTTCTGGGTGACGTGGTCCTTCAGCGGGGTCTCCCAGAGCGACGCCTGTTCCCGCTCCTCGTCGGTGAACGGGTACGGCGGCGCGACCGCCTTCGGCTGCCGGGCGTCCATCACCTTCTGGAACTCCTGCTCCTCGGGCGAGAAGAACGACCGCATCAGGTCGGTGCTACCGCCGTAGGCGGCGAACACGCCGTTGTAGAAACCGAAGTCCTTCTGGAGGTGCTTGGTGGCCTTCGGGTTGAGTCCGACGACGTTGACGTCCGGCGTGAGCGTCGGCTTGCCGGCGGCGTCCTTCGTGTACGTCGTCCCCTCGACGCCCCACCGGGCGAACTCCTGGCCGGCGTCGGAGTACCAGAGCCAGTCGATGAACTGCATCATCGCCACGAAGTGCTCGCTCTCCCGGGCCTTCTTGGAGATCATGATGCCGCTCTCCAGGCGGGTCTCCGGGTTGATCTCCCCGGCCGGACCGAGCGGCAACGGGATCTTCACCAGCCGGGCGTTCGGCTGGGTCTTCGCCAGGTCCGGCCGGTTGTCGTTGACCAGGGTCTGCGCGTTCGCGCCGATGACGAACGACTTGCCGTTGGCGAGTTTCTGCCGGGCGGCCTCGTCGCTCTGGGTGAAGCTCTCCGGGTCCAGCAACCCCTCGGCGACCAGCTTGTGCAGGTACTCGATCATCTGCTTGTACTGCTCGCTGCCGCCGGTGTAGGCGAACCGCTTCGCGGCCGGGTCCCAGGTGGCGTGCTGGTAGTTCCAGCCGGCCTGGGTGCCGTAGGAACTGCCGAGGATGTTCAGCAGGGCGCCGCCCGGGGTCGGTTTGCTCCACCGGTCGGAGAACGGGTACGTGTCCGGGTAGCGCGTCTTCATCGCCTTGAGCACGCCGTACAGATCGTCCCAGGTCTTCGGCACGGCCAGGCCGAGCTGGTCGAGGATGTCGACCCGCACCGCCAGCGAGTAGTCCTGGATGGGCTTCTCGCGCAGACCGGGCAGCAGGTAGAACTTGCCGTCCGACTGCCGTAGCGAGTCGATCTCCGGTTGCAGGTTCCAGGTGGCGACCCGGTCCTTGAAGTGGGGCATCAGGTCCAGGTAGTCGCTGACCGGGAGGATCGCGCCGGAGGAGACGAAGGCGTTCTCCTGCGGGTGGTACGTCTTCGGAATGATCATCGGGGCGTCCCCCGCGCCGATCAGCAGGCTGCGCTTCTGCTCGTAGTCGCTCAGCGGCACGGCCACCGGTTCGAGCGTGACGTTGGTCCGCTTGACCAGCTCCGACCAGAACAGCCACTCCTTCTTGAGCGGGTAGTTCGGGTGGTTGTTGTAGAGGACGGAGAAGGAGACCGGCGCGGTGGCCTTGAACTGGTCGCCGACGCCGTACTCGGCCATCGCGCCGGCCCGGTTCCCGGTGAGGTCCTTCGCCTCGGGCGAGTCCTCGGAGCAGGCGGCGAGGCTGAGCGTGAGCAGACCGGCCGCGACCACCGCCGCGCGGCGCCACGTTCTGTGGACCATGGCTCGTCCTTTCGGTTCGGGTAGTGGTGGGGTGGGTGGAGCCGGTCAGCCCTTGACCGCGCCGAGCATGACCCCGGACACGAAGTACCGCTGGACGAAGGGATAGACCAGCAGGATCGGCAGCGTGGTGAGCACGATGGTGACGGACTGGAGGGTGGCGGCGGCCTGGACCGCGTCGGCGTCGGCGACCCCGCCGGCCGACCCCGCGCCGGTGGCCCCGGCGATCAGGTTGCGCAGGTAGACCGTGACCGGGAACAACTCCTGCCGGTCCAGGTAGAGGAACGCGGTGAACCACGAGTTCCAGAAGGACACCGCGTAGAACAGCACCATGGTGGCGATGATCGCCTTCGACAGCGGCAGCACGATCCGCAGCAGGATGCCGTACGTGTCCAGTCCGTCGACGGCGGCGGCCTCCTCCAACTCGGTCGGCAGGCTCTCGAAGAACGCCTTCATCACCAGCAGGTTGAACACGTTGATCGCGTTGGGTACGACCACCGCCCAGATGGTGTTCTTCATGCCCAGGCTGGTGATCAGCACGTAGTGGGGGATCAGCCCGCCGGAGAAGAACATGGTGAACACCGCGACGCCGACCAGCGCGCCCCGGCCCCGGAGGTCCCGCTTCGACAACACGTACGCGTAGCAGGTGGTCAGCACGATCGCGATGGCGGTGGCGACGACCGTGTAGACCACGGTATTGCGGTAGTTCGTCCAGAACAGCGGATCGGACGTCACCAGCTTGTACGAGGTCAGGTCGAACCCGCGCGGGACGAGGTTCACCTTCCCCGCGATGATGTACGCCTCGTCGCTGAGCGACCGGGCGACGATGGTGACGAACGGGTACAGCGTCACGATCACGACGACGGTCAGGACGATCGCGTTGACCGCCTGGAACACCCGGTACCCCCGGGTCGGCCGGGGTCCCCGCGGCCGGCGGGCCCGCTGCCGGTCCGTCCCGGTGTCCACGGTCACCACAGGCTCGTCCCCACCGTGCGCCGGGAGATGGTGTTCGCGGTGAGCACCAGGATCAGCCCGATCAGGGCCTCGAACAGCCCGATCGCCGCGGCGTAGCTGAAGTTGCTGGACTCGAAGCCCATCCGGTACAGGTACGTGGAGATGACGTCGGCGGTCGGGTAGGTCAACGGGTTGTAGAGCAGCAGGATCTTCTCGAACCCGACCGCCATGAACGTGCCGATGTTGAGGATCAGCAGGGTCACCATCGTCGGCCGGATGCCCGGCAGGGTGACGTGCCAGGTCTGCCGCCAGCGGTTCGCGCCGTCGATCCGGGCCGCCTCGTAGAGGTCGTCGTCGATCGTGGTCAGCGCGGCGAGGTAGAGGATCGTGCCCCAGCCGACGGTCTGCCAGACCTCCGAGGAGACGTAGACGGTGCGGAACCACTCCGGCCGTTGCAGGAAGGGCACCTCCTCGCCGCCGAACGCGCCGACGATCTGGTTCACCGTGCCGTCCACCGAGAGCAACTGCATCACCATCGCCGCCACGATCACGACGGAGAGGAAGTGCGGCAGGTAGGACACCGACTGGACGAACCGCTTGAGCCGCCGGGCCCGGACCTCGTTGAGCAGCAGCGCCAGCACGATCGGCAGCGGAAAGCAGAACAGCAGGGTCAACGTGCCCAGGACCAGGGTGTTGGTGAACACCTCCCAGAACGTGGGGTCGGCGAGGAACATCCGGACGTACCGCAGGCCGACCCACCGTTCGCCGAAGATGCTGCCCCCGGGTTCGAAGCGCCGGAAGGCGATCACGTTCCCGGCCATCGGCAGATACCGGAAGACCAGGAAGAACAGCAGCGGCAGGACGGCCAGGGAGTAGAGCTGCCAGTCCCGCCGCAGCGTCCGCCGCCAGCCGTACCGGGGCCGGCGACGGCCGGCGGCACCGCCGGACGGCAGGGCGCGGCCCCGGTCCGGTGGTGGGCGCAGCACGCCGGGAGCGCGCATCGTGGACCCCCTAGCCGTGATGGGTAGGGACGGGTTCGACCCGGGCGGTCGACAGCAGCCGCCGGTGGTGGCCGACCTCGCGCTCGGGGCCCACCAGGCGCAGCGGCAGGGCGGCGACCACCTCGGCGCTGGACCGGGAGAGTCGCAGCTCCACGTCGCCGGGCTCGACGACGCGCCGACCGTGCACGCCGGTGAAGGACGTGACGTCGGCGGGCACCTCGAAGGCGACCCGCGCCGCCGCGCCCGCCGCCAGCGGCACCCGGACGTAACCGACCAGGCGGACCACCGGTCGGGTGGTCTGCGCGACCGGGTCGTGCAGGTAGAGCTGGACGACCTCGGTGCCGGGACGGGTACCGGTGTTCCGGACGGTGACCTCGACGCGGACCTCGCCGTCGACCGCCCAGTCGACCGGCCGGCCGCTCCCGGGCGTCGGCGTGCCGCCGTCGGTCTCCGGCCCACCGTCGATTCCCGGTCCACCGTCGGTCTCCGGTCGGCCCCCGTCGGTCTCCGCAGCGTCGGCGACCGGCGGGTCGGTGGGGTTCCGGACGGTCGGGTCGCGCCAGTCGAAGCTGGTGTAGCCGAGGCCGTGGCCGAACGGGAAGGCCGGCGTGGGGTCGACCGACGACACCTCGGAGCGGCGGCCCAGGACGGGGGAGAGGTAGGTGCCCGGCAGTCCGCCCGCGTCCCGGGGCACACCGACCGGCAGCCGCCCGGACGGGTTCACCGCGCCGGTGAGCACCTCGGCCACCGCCTGCGCGCCCCGCTGCCCGGGGAAGAAGGCCTGCACGACGGCGGCGGCCCGGTCGAATTCGGAACCGAGCGCGTACGGCCGCCCGCTGAGCAGCACCAGGACCACCGGGGTGCCGGTGGCGAGCACGGCGCGGACCAGTTCGCTCTGCACGCCGGGCAGCCGCAGGTCGACCGCGTCGCAGCCCTCGCCGGAGGTGCCCCGGCCGAACATGCCGGCGCGGTCCCCGACGGCCAGCACGCACACGTCGGCGTCGGCCGCCGCGGCGACCGCCGCCGGGATGCCCGAGGTGTCCTCGCCGGTGACCGCGCAGCCGGGCACGTGACCGAGCTGCGGGTGCAGCTCGGCGAGGGCGTCACGCAGCGAGGGGATGTCCACGCCCGTGTCGTGCCCGGGATGCCGCACCCCCACGTGCAGGGGGAAGGAGTAGCAGCCCAGCAGGGCCATCGGGTCGTCGGCGACCGGGCCGACGAGCGCGACGCGTCGCCCGGGGGCCAGCGGCAGCAGCCCGCCGTCGTTGCGCAGCAGGACGACCGACTCGCGGGCCAGACGCAGCGCGACGTCCCGGTCGTCCTCGTCGTCGAACACGAGGCCGTCGAGACCGTCGGGGTACGGCTGCCACTCCTCGTCGAGCAGGCCGAGTTCGATCTTCTGCACGAGCACCCGGCGCAGCGCGCGGTCGACGAGCGCCTCCTCGACCGCACCGGAGCGGACCGCCGCCACCAGCGGGGCGCCGAAGGCGTCCACGGTGGGCAGTTCGACATCGATGCCGGCGCGCAGCGCGAGCCGGGCGGCATCCGCCGGTCCGGCGGCCACGCCGTGCAGGGTCTCCAGGAAACGGACGGCGAAGTAGTCCGCCACGACCGTGCCGCTGAACCCCCACTCGTCGCGGAGTACCCGGGTCAACAGGTGTTCGTCGGCGGCGACGGGCACCCCGTCGATCTCGGCGTAGGAGTGCATCACCGAGCGGGCGCCGCCCAGCCGCAGCGCCATCTCGAACGGCGGCAGGATGACGTCGGCGAGTTCCCGTCGGCCCATCGACACCGGGGCCAGGTTGCGTCCGCCCCGGGACGCCGAGTAGCCGGCGAAGTGCTTGCAGGTGGCGACCACCCCGGCGGACTCCAGACCCCGGACGTACGCCGCGCCGGCCGTCCCGACCAGGTACGGGTCCTCGCCGATCGTCTCCTCGGTGCGGCCCCACCGGTAGTCACGGGTCACGTCCAGCACCGGGGCGAGGCCCTGGTGGACCCCGGCGGCGCGCATGGACCGGCCGATCCGGTGCGCCATCTCCTCGACCAGCTCGGGGTCGAAGGACGCGCCCCAGCTCAGCGGCGCGGGGTAGACGGTCGCACGCCAGGCGGCGAAGCCGGTGAGGCACTCCTCGTGCACCTGGGCCGGGATCCCGAACCGGCTGGTCGCCACGATCCGTGCCTGGGCCGTGGCCAGTGAGCGTGCCCCCTGGACCGGGTCGACCGGCGCGGTGCCGAAGGGCCGGGTGAGTTGACCGAGCCCGTGGCGGATGACGGCGTCCCACGACAACCCGCTGTCGACCATGTCGGCCTGGTGCGGGGCGACCCCCTCCCCGGAGGCGTCCGCGCCCACCCAGACGCCGACGAGCTGGGCGATCTTCTCCTCCAGGGTCATCAACGGGATGAGCGCGTCGGCCCGTTCGGCGGGGGACCGGGTCCGGTCCCGCCACCGGTCGGTGGCGGGGGAGGCCGGGCTGTCGTCGACGGGCAACAGGCTCTCCATGCCACACCCTTCCGGTCGGTGCCGGCGAACCGCCCCGGTGGGGTCGACCGTCACACGTGGTCGCCGGCCTGGGTTCCCGAAAAGTTTCGGAGAACGTTCCGGCGCTCGTGTCGGGCAACTTATGGGGATCGATCGGACCTGTCAAGGCATGGAACAGCCTGCTGGTAGGCGATGTACGGCGTCCGGCTGCCCTGACCGATCGCTCGACAGGCTGCTCAGCCGATAGATGGAGGTCTCCGCACGGCGGGCAATCGTTGGTAGGGTGGGCCGAAATTTTCGGGTGTCGATCGGTGGCCTGTCGACCGGTTTCCCCGCCCGTCCACCCCTCGACCCCCGGGAGGGCGTCGTGCCCCTGTTCGACCTTCCCCTCGACGAGTTGCGCCGGTACGCGCCGGTGGTGGCCGAGCCGGACGACTTCGACGCGTTCTGGCGCACCACGCTGCGGGCGGCGTCGGCCGTCCCGGTGCTCGTCGACGTCCGGGCCGAACCGACCGACCTGCGTCTGGTCGACACCTGGGACGTCACCTTCGCCGGGTTCGGCGGCGACCCGGTCCGGGCCTGGTACACCCGCCCGGCCGGCGTCGACCGTCCGCTGCCCGCCGTGGTGGAGTACCTCGGCTACGGCCGTGGCCGGGGCCTGCCGCACGAACGGCTGACCTGGCCGGTGGCCGGCTACGCCCACCTGCTGATGGACTCCCGGGGCCAGGCCGGCCGCTACGGTGCCGGCGACACCCCCGATCCCCGCGCCGGGGCGCCCGGCGGCCCGTGGCCGGTGACCTGGGGGATCCTGACGCCCGGGGACTACTACTACCGGCGGCTGATCACCGACGCGGTCCGCGCGGTCCAGGCCGTCCGGGCGCTGCCCGGGGTCGATCCCGACCGGGTCGTGGTCGCCGGGAACAGCCAGGGCGGCGGGCTCGCCCTCGCGGTGGCCGGGCTCGTCGACGACCTGGCCGCCGTGCTCACCACGGCGCCCTTCCTCTGCCACGTCCAGCGGGCCATCGAGTTGACCGACGCCTCGCCGTACGGTGAGATCGTCGGCTATCTGGCCGCGAACCGGGGGGTCGAGGAGGCGGTCCGGCGGACCCTGTCCTACGTCGACGGGGTGGCCTTCGCCCGCCGTGCGGTCGCGCCCGCGCAGTTCGGGATCGGCCTGCGGGACACCGTCTGCCCGCCGAGCACCGGCTTCGCCGCCTACAACCAGTACGGCGCCGGCAACGGCCGGTCGACCCCGCCGGTGCGCGAGATCCACGTCTACCCCTTCAACCAGCACGAGGGGGGCGAGGCCGTGCAGCAGCGTCACCAGCTCCGCTGGCTCGCCGCGCAGGTCGACACCGTCGGCTAGGGCGGCCGCCCCGGCCCCGCCGGACCGTCGGCGGCGAACGTCGGCTGGCGGAGGCGCGGCGCGGGGCGGGCGGCACCGGCGTACCGAAACTTTCGGAAACGAATCCGGGAGTCCGGGTGGCCGGCGATCCTCGTCGCGTGACGTCCGATGCCCTGTTCGGATGAGGTGTCGCGGAATCGGCCGGTGCGGCCGAGGCGGTGGGCGGCGCGGCGAGGGCCCTGCCTGGCCGTTGAGGTTTCGGGGCTGTTTCGATAATGTGCGGATGCAGGAGCTTCGATCAACCCATGGTGGTCGAGCAGCCGGACCGGTCGACGTGGCTTCCGGGCGACCACGCCGACGCCGAGCCGGCCGCCATGGTGGGGCAGTGGTCGGGGCGACCTTCCCCATCCGTGCAGCTCAGCGAAAGGCAGCTGTCATGAACGACCTGTTCGCCCGCGACCGCGGGCGTCCGGTTACCGGATCACGGACCCGCGCGGGGTGGTTGTCGGCCGCGCTCGGAGTCGCTCTCGTCGCCACCGCGGTGGTCGTGGCGTCCTCCAGCGCCAGTGCCGGGACCACCCTCGCGACGGCGGCCGGCGAGACGGGCCGCTACTTCGGCACCGCGGTGTCCGCGAACAAGCTCTCCGACTCCGTCTATGTCGGCATCCTCAACCGCGAGTTCAACTCGGTCACGGCGGAGAACGAGATGAAGTGGGACGCGACCGAACCGTCGCAGGGCCAGTTCACCTTCGCCAACGCCGACCGGATCGTCAACCACGCCCGGGCCAACGGGATGATGGTGCGCGGCCACGCCCTGGCCTGGCACTCCCAGCAGCCCGGCTGGGCGCAGAACATGAGCGGGACCGCGTTGCGGTCGGCGATGGTCAACCACATCACCCAGGTGGCCAGCTACTACCGAGGCAAGATCCACTCCTGGGACGTGGTGAACGAGGCGTTCGCCGACGGCAGCACCGGCGCCCGCCGTGACTCCAACCTCCAGCGGACCGGCAACGACTGGATCGAGGTGGCGTTCCGGACCGCGCGGGCCGCAGACCCGACCGCCAAGCTCTGCTACAACGACTACAACACCGACGACTGGACCCACGCCAAGACCCAGGCCGTCTACACCATGGTCCGCGACTTCAAGGCCCGGGGCGTCCCGATCGACTGCGTCGGTCTCCAGTCCCACTTCAACCCCCAGTCGCCGGTGCCGGCGAACTACCAGACGACGCTGTCGAGCTTCGCCGCGCTCGGCGTCGACGTGCAGATCACCGAGTTGGACATCGAGGGCTCGGGGCAGGCGCAGGCCGACAACTACGGCCGGGTGGTCCGGGCCTGCCTGGCCGTGGCCCGGTGCACCGGCATCACCGTCTGGGGCATCCGGGACACCGACTCCTGGCGGGCCAGCGGCACCCCGCTGCTCTTCGACGGCAGCGGCAACAAGAAGCCGGCGTACACCTCGACCCTGAACGCCCTGAACGGTGGCGGCACCACTCCGCCGCCCACCACCCCGCCGCCGACCACGCCCCCGCCGACCACCCCGCCGCCGACGACGCCGCCGCCCGGCGGGGCCTGCGCCGCCACGGTGTCGCTGAACTCGTGGACCGGTGGGTTCGTGGCCACGGTCCGGGTGACCGCCGGTGCCGCCGGCCTCAACGGCTGGACGGTCGCGCTCACCCTGCCGTCGGGCAGCGCGCTGACGAACACCTGGAGCGCGCGGGCCAGCGGCACCGCCGGCGCGTTGACCTTCCGTAACGTCGACTACAACGGCCAGCTGACCCCCGGGGCCAGCACCGAGTTCGGCTTCCAGGGCACCGGTGCCGGCCCGACCGGCACCCCCACCTGCACGGCGGGCTGACCCGCCCGGCCGGTGACGGTACGGCGAGCGGCGGCGGGACACCGGACGGTGTCCCGCCGCTTCTCGTGTCGGCTCAGCCGGTCGAGCAGGTGGTGCCGTTGAGGGCGAACGAGGCGGGCGCGCCGGTGTTGCCGGTGTGGGTGGCCTGGAAACCGATGCTGACCGAGGCGTTCGGGGCGATCGTGCCGTTGTAGGCGACGTTGCGGGCGGTGACCGTTCCGCTCGACGGCGCGTACGTGGCGTTCCACCCGCTGGTCACGGTCTGTCCGGCGGGCAGCGGGAAGGTCAGGTTCCAGCCGTCGATCGTGGTGCCGCCGGTGTTGGTGATGGTGACCGACGCGGTCAGGCCGGTGTTCCAGGAGCTGACCGTGTAACCGATCCGGCAGGTTCCCGGCCCGGGCGGGGGCGTGGTCGGCGGCGGCGTGGTCGGCGGTGCGCTGGTCGGTGGCGTGGTGTCGATGCCGAAGAAGCGGATCGCCTGCGCGGCGTCGACCGGCAGGTTGTGCGACACGCCCTGCATGCTGATCGCCTCGACCGGGGCGGTCGGGCCGGACCCGCCGTACCGGGTGCGGGTGTAGCCGGACTGCGGGCTGTCGGTGTACGTGGGCGTCTGGCTCAACCCGTGCAGGTTGGTCCACTGCTTGATCTGTTCACCGAAGTTGGGGTACCGCAGGGTCTCGTCGTTCGTGCCGTGCCAGGTCTGCATCCTCGGACGCGGGCCGGTGTATCCGGGGTGGGCGTTGCGGACCAGGTCCCCCCACTGCTGGGGCGTCCGGACGATCTGGCCGTTGGCGCACTGGCTGTTCCACTCCGACCCGTCGGTGGTGGCGAAGCAGCCGAACGGCACGCCGGAGAAGGCCGACCCGGCGCTGAACACGTCGGGGTAGAGGCCGAGCAGGACGTTGGTCATCATCGCCCCGGACGAGATGCCGGTGGCGAAGATCCGGGCCGGGTCGACGTCGTACCGCTGCCGGACGTGGTCGACCATGGACATGATGCCCACCGGGTCGCTGCCGCCGTCGCGCCGCAGCGCCTGCGGCGACGACACGTCGAAGCACTTGCTGCTGCGGGTCACCGACGGGTACACCACGATGTAGCCGTACCGGTCGGCGAGCGCGGCGTACTGGGTGCCGGAGTGCATCGCCGGTCCGCTGCCGGTGCAGTAGTGCACCGCGACCACCAGTGCGGGCCGGGGCGCGACGCGGTCCGGGACGTAGAGGTACATGCGGAGGTTGCTGGGGTTGGGCCCGAAGCCGGTCACCTCGGTCAGCGCCGCGGCGGACGCGGGCGCGGGGACCGTCACGGCGGCCAACACGGTGATCGCGGCGGCCACCAGGGCAGCGCCCAGCAGCTTGAATCTCGCCGTCATGGATGGATCCTCCTGAGCATCACTGGATGTGGGGAGGTGCCGATCGGGAACTGCCCGGTGCCCGATCACGTCCGGCTCAGGAACATCTGTCAGTATGGATGGCTGCCGGTCCGGTGGGCAAGCCGGTGGGCACCGGCGTCGCTGACCACGCCCTGATCCCCGGACGCGGCGTGGGGCGGCGGCCAGGTCGGCCACCGCCCCACGTGTTCGTCCGGTCACCCGGGTCAGCCCCGGGGCAGCACCGCCCGGTCCTTGTTGAAGTTGCGACCGTGGCCGTCCGGCCGGTAGTTGCCCTCCACGTTGCCGGCCGCGTCCACCGAGAACCAGTGGACCCGCGTGCCGGCCGGGACGGTCAGCGTCTCCGCCCCCTCCCGGATGCCCGCCGAGGCGTACAGGGTGGACGTGTAGGTCGGCCGGCCGCCGTCGAGGGTGTAGAACACCGCCGCCGGCTCGCTGACCTCGAACCGCACGCTCACCATGCCCGGGGCGGCGTTCGGCGTCACCGCCATCGTGCTCTCCGGCCGGGTGCGGTCCTTGTCGAAGTCACGGGCCACCCGCATCAGCTCGACCAGGCCGTTGGCGTACTCCAGGGTCTGCTCGTGCGCCTCGTCCCAGGCTGGCTGGAAGCTGTTGCCGACCTCGAAGTTCCAGGCGTAGATGCCGTACCGGTACCAGAGCATGTCACCGGAGTTGCCGGCCGCGGAGTAGAGCACGTCGGAGATCGGGCCGGTCCGGGCCGGGGTGACCGCCAGGTTGCGGTGCCGCTTGATGGCGGTGAGGATCCGGGACGAGGCGCCCCAGAAGAACGACTCCTCGGCCAGCGTCGGACGCGGCGCGGAGACCCGGTCCGGCAGCGAGTACGCGCCGGGCGACCACATGAAGTAGTTGCCGGAGGAGTGCAGGTTCATCGAGAACCTGATGTTCCCGCGCCGCGCCAGCCAGTCCAGGTTCCGGTTCTCCGGCTCGGACAGCTCCGACGGCCCGGCGTAGCTGCCGCTGGTGCAGCTCGTCGACGCGCCCGCGTAGCCGTCGAAGAGGCTGTACTCGGTGTAGTTACGGTTGTTGTCCACGCCCCAGGAGTTGCGGGCCAGGGCGTCGGCCGCGTCCCCGGTCGGACAGTGGTTGGTCATGCTCTTGCGCTGCGAGGCGAAGTCGTAGAAGGAGTAGTGCCCGCCGTCCGGGTTGATCGACGGGGCGATCCAGATGTCCAGGGTGTCCAGCAACTGCCGGGTCTGCCGGTCGTGCGCGTAGTTGCGCAGCAGCCGTTCGGCGGTCTCGATGGTCACCAGCGGGGGCACCCACTCGCGAGCGTGTTCCTGGGCGTATGCCAGTACACCGGTGCGGGAGCCGTCCCGGTGCTTGCCGATCCGGATCGCGTACACCGGGTGCGGGTCGCGGGACACGCTCGCCGGCGCCTTGAGGTTGTCGGTCAACGGTGTCCGGGCGACCGGGGCGACCACTCCGGCACCGGCGTCACCCCGGTAGGTGTAGGCCCGGACCAGGGTGCCGGCGCGCGCGTTGAGTGCCGCGACCACCTCGGCGGCGGTGCTGGTGACCGCCCCGGCGGCGTCGGTGGCCAGCTCGACCCGGACCGCCGGACCGGTGACGGTCACGGTGAGCGGCCGGTCGGCGGCACCCGGGTCGGCCAGCTCCACGGAGATGTCGTTGCCGCCCTGGTGGCCCCAGGCGAGCGAGTCGACCGCGACCCGGCTGGCGGCGGCGCTGCCGCCGAGCACCACCTGCGCCTTGCGCCGGTACCCGTTCGTCTTGTACGGCAGCTCGACCACCTCGGCCAGCCTCGGGTGGTCGGCGGCGAGCTGCCGGATCCGCGCGTACAGCTCGGTCGGGGTCAGGTAGCTGGTGACGAAGTCCTTCTGGTAGCCCGGCCCCTCCGGATCGTCGTCCGGGACGGGCAGCCACTCGGTGACCTCGGCGACCGCCACGTCCCCGGTCGGGCTGGTCACCTGGATCCGGTGCGGCCGGGCGGTGACCGTGGCCGCGCCCCGGTGGTACAGGTACACCCCGGCGTCGACGAACCGGGAGATGGTCTGGGTGCCGCCGGAGCCGATCTCCGTGCCGGGGCCGCTGTCCCGGGCCACGGTCAGCGCGTCGCTGGCGGTCTGCCCCTGACCCCACTTCGCCTCGACCGAGAGCACCTGGTCGGTGCCGGAGGTGTAGTAGTCGGCCCGGATGATCCGGACGTCCGACGCGGTCGCCGACGGGGCGAGGCTCGCGGAGAACCGGCGGTTGTCGGCCCGGTGCCCGGCGATCGTCGCCTCCCGTTCGGCGATCCGCTGCGCGGAGTCGGCCGGGTCGTGCAGGGTCGCGCCGATCCGGTAGCCCATCCGCCGCAGCGCGGCGGTCTCGGTCGGGGTCACCACGGCGTGCACCACGATCCCGGTTCCGGTGCGGGTGACGTGGTGGTCGAGGTCGACGCCGGTGGCCACCAGTTCGTCCAGGGCGGCCTGGTCGGCGAGGAACACCTCCACCACGGACGCCTGCTCGTCGGCGGGACGGTCGAGGGCGGCGGGCGCGTCGGCGCGGGTACCGCCGGCCGGGGTGCCGCTGACCGCCGTGGCCGGGCTGGCCAGCATGAGCAGGGCGGCGCCGGCGGCGGTCGCCACGGGGAACCGTCGTCGCCAGCGGGAGGGAACGGGTCGGGGCATCTGTCGCCGCCTTTCGCGTCGGACGGGAGCGGGCGATCCGGCACAGCTGGTACGGGCGTGGACCCGGCGGTGGCTGGCGGGAGGGTCGGCGCACCGCTGGTCCCGGAACCGGTCGGGGGTGGACGATCGGTGCGCCCATCCTGGTCGGAGCGGGTACGCATGTCAATGGAACGGGCACCCGGTCCGATCCGGGGAGTGTGGGCCGCCCGTGCGCCGGGCGGCCCGTCGTCGCGGGTTACCGGGCGAGCGCCTCGGCGAGCCGTCGCGCCTCGCGGACCAGTCGGCTCGAACCACCCCGTCCGGCGACCTCGGCCAGCCCCGGCACCTCGATCCGCACACCGGTGCGGGTGGCCGTCTCGGCCGCCAGGCTCAGCAGGTCCGGGGTGCCCCGGGGCGCGGTCGGCGCGGCGAGCAGCGCCGGCAGGGCGGCGGCGAGCAGCCGCCACGTGCTCAGCGGGGCGCCGGCGGTGGCCGCGTCCCGCAGCGGGGACACCGCCCGGGTGGGCAGCACGTTGCCGTCGGTGACCAGCGTGCCGAGGTGGCCGCCGACCGCCGGGGCGTCCAGGGTGCCGGCGGCGGCGAGCATGAGGAGGGCGTCGAGGGTGGCGATCCGGTCGGCCTCGTGCCGGGCCCCCAGTCCGTACGCCAGGGCCAGGTCGAGGGCGGGGCCACCCGCGCCGCCGCTCTCGGCGAGCACCGGCAGGACCGCCGTGGCCCCCCGGACGTCCTGGTCGGCGGCGCCGGCGACCTCGGGCAGCGCGTGCGCCGCCACCACACCCGGATGCCAGGGCAGCGCCGACGCCCAGAACGCCGCCCGGTCGCCCTGGTTGCCGCCGAGGGGCACGGGCGGCACGGTGAGCAGCCCGAACCGGTCGGCGTACCCCTCGGGCGGGGTGAGCCGTACCTGCCGCCGCCGCTCGGGCAACTGGTCGTACTCCCAGTCGGTAGACCATTTCCGGACGGGCTTGCGGCGCTCCCGTCGGGGCACGGTGAGGACCTCGGTGACCGGAGCGGGCAGTCCACCGTCGCGCAGCCAGGTGGCGAGCCGGTCACCGGCCGGGCTGCGCAGCGCCCGCGCCTTCGCGGCGAGCGGCTCGTCGGGCCCGGGGGGCAGCCGCAGCAACGCCTGGGTGAGGTCCCACCGCCACGGGCCGTCCGAGCCGAGGCGGGCGATCCGCTCGTAGAGGGCCATCGGGTCGACGGCCCCGGTGGCCGAGGTCGGCATGGCGAGCAGCCCCGGGTAGGCGGACTCGCCGATCCGCATGCCGACCTCGGCGATCCGGGCCCGCCACAGCCGGTGCAGGGCGGGCACCCGGGCCGGGGCGGGACTGTCCAGGTCCGGCTCGGGCGTCCGGCCGACCGCGGCCGTCAGCGCCTGCCACCGGCCACGCCGGTCGGGGGACCGCGCCGGGTCGGCGGCCGTGTACAGCACCCCGCCGACCAGCTCGCAGATGCAGCACGGGTCCCACCGGTGCTCGTACATGCGGTGCCGGTGCCGGTCCAGCACCGGGACCAGCGCCCGGTGCAGGGTGGGCCGGTCGGTGCCGGCCAGGCGGACCACCCCGTCGAGCACCCGGTCCAGTGGCAGGGCCTCCGTCCTGCCGTCCAGCAGGGCCCCGACCTCCTCGGCCAACTCGTCCGGGTCGGTGATCGGCGGCGGCGCGGGCAGCGGTCCGGCCGGCGGCGGCAGTTCGTCCCCGACGACGGTGACCACGGCCGGCGCGGGCGCGTGGCCGTGCCGGGCGGTCAGCGTGGCGACCCGGTCCCGGATGTCGGCGGCGGGGTGGTCGAGCGCCTCCGCGATCACCTCGGCGATCTCGGCGGCCCGGTCCGGCAGCCGGCGGGCGAGCCGGTCGAGCCAGCTCAGCTGGGCCTTCACCAGGGCCTTGTCCGGCCGGGCCAGCACCGCCCGGGACGCGTCGAGCACGTCCTCGATCGCTGCGCCGTCCCACTGCCGCAGCGCCTTCTGGGCCATCGTCGCGACCGGCGCCGGGGCGTCCGCGAGTAGCCGCAGGTAGCCGGCGGCCCGGTCGGCCACCTCCGCCCCGGTCGGGGCGAGCTGGTCGAGCAGGGCGGTGAAGGCGCGCAGCGCCGCCGGCCGGTCGTCGCGCAGCAGCCGACTGAGGCACCCGTCGAGCAGGACCGCCCGGTCCAGTCGGCCGGTGCCGGCGAGCGCTGCCAGCGCCCGGGGCAGGGCCATCTTCTCCCGGCTCTCCGGGTCGTCCCTGTCCTGGGACCAGAGGGCGTCGAACGACATGTTCACACCGATGCCGTCGACCTCGAAGAGGCGGGGCAGCAGAGCGTCGAGGAACGGGTCGGCGGCCAGCCGCTCCACCAGCGGGACGCCCCGCTGCCGCTGCTCCCGTGGCCAGGCCAGGTGCCGTACCCATCCGGTGACGAAGAGGTCCCCGGTCGGCGGCGGGGCCTGCTCGGCGGTGAGCAGCCCGCCGATGAACTCCCACCCGTCGTCCGGATCGGTGCGTGGCAACTTGTCCGCCAGGCGGTACGCCAGGTCGGCCAGCCAGGTCACGCCCCGCTCCCGCGCCACCTCGACCACCAGCCTGGTCTGCACCGCGCGCAGCGAGACCGACCGCCGGCCGAGCAGTTGGGCGGCCTGGGCGGCGCTGGGCAGACAGCCCACCGCCACCACCGCCAGGGCGGTGGCCCGGCCCTCCCAGAACCAGGGGTTCTCCTGTCCACGGATGTGGACCAGCAGGGCCTTCGCCATGTCGCGGCGCTGCTCGTCGGTGAGTCCGGTGACCGCCACCTTCGCGGCCCGGACGCCCCCGGTCTTCAGGTAGTCGAAGCGTCCGTCGGTCACGCCGACACCTCCACCATGGACACGGCGAGCGCGTGCTTGCACGGTCCCCGTTCGCCCCGGTGCCGGCTCCACCACCGGCAGGTGCAGGTGTACCCACCGTCGGGGAGGCGACGGACCCGGTAGACCTCGGTGCCGTGGCTGACCGTGGCGACGTCCCCGTCCCGGCCCACCGCCCCGGCCTCCACCAGCGCCCGCGCCCCGACCAGCCGGGGATTGTCCCGCTCGGCCCGGCCGGCGTCGTACGGCAGCACCCGGTGGAAGTACGCCTGCTCGGCCACGTCGTACCCGACCCGGCCGGCGGTGCCCAACTGCACCAGGGCGGCCCGGACCCGCTCGTCGGTCAGGCCCGCCTGCGCGGCCAACGTCGGCACGTCGATCGTCGGATCCCAGGACAGCAGCACGCTGACCAGCGCGGCGTCGTCGGTGACGTCGTCGGAGGCCAGGGACGCCAGGACGCCGCCCTCGCCGGAGAACCCCCGGTACGGTTCCGGGGACAGGGTCAGCGACAGCCGCATCCCGCCGGTGTCCAGCTCCCAGACGCTCGCCGCCGCCGGTGACCCGGCGCCCACCGCCGGTCCGTACACGCGCAGCGTCGTGGCGAAGCGCAGCAGTCCGCGCAGCGCGGCCAGCCGACCGGCCCCGGCCAGGCAGATCGCCCCCGGCCCGGGGCGGGAGGTCAGCCGTAGCGTCCGGCCCGCCGGCACCGCCCAGAGCACCGACCGGTCACCGGCGGACGGCAGCCGGCGCAGGAACGCCGCCGCCTCGGTCGCCGGGACCTCGGCGCGCAGGGTCATCTCGGCGGCCAGCACGTGCACCTCGGCGAAGCCGCGCAGCCAGCGGGCCGGCAGCGGCACCTTCTTCTCCACCACCGGACCGTCCATGGTCGACACGGTGAGGTCGTCCGGGCCGACCGACAGGTGCAGCGGGTCGAGGCCGCCGACCCGGGCCAGCGCCTCCCGCAGCGGCGCGTTGACGTCCACGTTGGTGGTGCCGTGCTCGACGACGTCGCCGTCGAAGCCGGCGGGGGAGACGTCGAGGCGCGCGTACACCCCGCAGCAGCCGGAGAAGGACTCGAACCGCAGCCGGTCCCGGCTGCCGGTGACCACCGGGTCCAGGCTCGCCGGGTTGACCGGCTGGTGGTAGCGGGTGCGGGCGACCTCGGCGACCGCCAGCAGCCCGGACGCGGCGGCCCGGGGCGCGGTGAGGAAGCCGACGAAGAAGCGGGGGTTCGCCGAGGGGCCGCCGCTGGTCTGCAGGGCCAGGTCACCGTCGCTCAGGGCGGACGGCCGGAGGTAGCGGTAGGTCTGAAGCGCGTTCACGAGCGCACACCGTACGGGTGGCCACCGACACCTCCGCAGGGGCCGGGCCGCAGGTCACCACCGCGCGCCGACCGGCCCGATCCGGCGTACGGGTGGGCCGGCGGACGCTGTCGGCGGCCACCGGTACGGTGCCGGCCATGACTGACGACTGGTCCGACGTACCGCCCCGACTCGCCCGGCTGGCCGCCGACCCGCAGGCCGGGGAGGTCTTCGGCGCCGACGAGCACGGGTTCGTCCTCGAACCGCCGCTGTCCGAGGCGGAGCTGGCGGAACTGGAGGGACAACTGCGGCTGGAGCTGCCCGCCGAGTACCGGTCGTTCCTGCTGACGGCGGGCCGTGGCGGTGCCGGTCCGGCGTACGGACTCTTCCCGCTGCGCCGGACCGGGCCGGGGTGGCGGTGGGAGGGCGACGGGGCCGACCTGACCGACCTGGACACCCTCGGCCAGCCCTTCGCGCACACCGAGGCGTTCAACCCGGCCGACGACCTGCCCCCGCAGCCCGACGAGGACGACTTCGACTCGCCCGAGGCGTTGGAGGCCGCCGAGGACGCCTACCAGGAGTTGTACGACTCGGCGGTCTACACCGACGCGCACTCCGTCGGCCTGCTCTACCTCTGTCACCTCGGGTGCGCTCTGCGGGAGGCGCTGGTGGTCAGCGGCCCGGCCCGCGGGCAGATGTGGGCCGACGACAGGGCCGAAGGGGGCGGTCTCCGGCCGCTCCTCGACGAGGACGGCACGCCGCTGGGCTTCGCCCGCTGGTACCGGCGCTGGCTGGACTCCTGCCCCACGCCGGTCACCCGCTGAGTCGGCGCGACCGGTGCTGGTCGGCGACGTGCCCCGCGCCGCCGGTCGGCTCTGTGCCGGCCACCCCGCCGGTCGGCTCTGTGCCGGTCACCCCGCCGGTCGGCTCTGTGCCGGTCACCCCACCCCGGGGTGGCCGAAGGTGCGCAACAGCCGGTCGAGCTGGTGCGGCGCGGCCGGGCGGACCAGTGGCAGGGTGACCCCGGCCTGCCGGTACGCGGCGATCCGGGCCCGCACGTCGTCGGCGGTGCCGGTGGCGGTCAACGAGGTGACGTACCGCTCGGGCAGGATCTCCTGGAGCGCGGCCTTGCCGCCCCGGGCGAAGGCGTCGGCGAACCGGGGCAGGTCGTCCGGGTCGATGGTCGGTTCGCCCACCGACATCTTGGCCTTCGGCGTGGACGCGTAGGTGAACTTGGTCGCGACTTCCCAGCGGATCGCGGCGACGGCGGTCTCCCGGTCGTCCTCGATGGAGGTGTTGACCAACTGCGCCACGGTCAGCTCGGCCGGGTCCCGGTCGATCTTCTCGCAGCTGCGCCGGAGCAGCTCGACCGCGTTGGCCGAGTACTCGGGGGACGTCCCGGCGTCGAGCAGCACGCCGTCGCCGAGCGCCGCCGCGTTGACCAGCCCCCGGCGGCTGGCGGCGGCGATCCAGATCGGGATGTCCGGCCGGAGCGGGGTGAAGTTCAGGCCCACGTCGTCGAGCTGCACCACCTCGCCCCGGTAGGTGACCCGTTCCCCGGTGAGCAGCGCCCGGATCGACTCGACGTACTCGCGCAGGGTGGTGACCGGGTCCGTCAACGGCCGGCCGTTGCGGGCGGCGTGCTTGGCGGTGAACGCCCCGACGACCAGGACGAGCCGCCCGCCGCTCAGCTCGTCGAGGGTGGCCGCCGTCTGCGCCATCACCAGCGGGCTGCGCAGCCGGACCACCTGGGTGGTGCCGAGGGTGACCCGTTCGGTGGCCAGTCCGAACGCGGCGAGGGCGCTGACCGAGTCGCGGTTGGTGAAGAGCGTCTCGGAGAAGAAGGCGGTGTCGAAACCGGCCCGCTCGGCGGCGGCGGCCGAGTCGGCCATCTGCCGGACGGACACCCCCGGGTCGTAGCCGAGCGCCAGTCCGACGCGTTCCGGGGCGGGACTCGGGGCGGGTGCGGTCGGGGTCACGGCAACTCCAGGGGGCTGAGGGCGGATCGGGGAGCGGGGTCAGCGGGTGAGATCGAGCACGATCTTGCCGAGCAGGCCACCGCGTTCCAGGTGTTCCAGGGCGGCGGTGACCCCGGCCGCCGGGTACGCGGCGGCGAGCACCGGGCGGAGCGCGTCCGGTGCCGCCCACGGCCCGCAGCGCCGCACGTCGGCGATGACGGCGGCCTTCTCGGCGGCCGGCAGGCTGCGGATCGACCCGCCGGTCAGCACGAGCCGACGCCGGATCACGGTGCGCAGGCTGAGGGCGACCTCGTCGCCGCTGAGCACGCCGACGCAGAGCCACCGGCCGCCGGTGCGCAGCCCGGTCAGGGTGAGACCGGCGACTGCCGCGCCGACCAGGTCGAGCACGATGTCGAAGCCCTCCGGAGCCTGCTCCCGCAGGGTCCGCTCCGCGCCGGGCGCCGTGGACACCACCACCGGGTCGGCGCCGAGGACCCGGACCCGTTCGGCCAGCGCGGCGGTGCGGACCGTACCGGCGACGCTCGCGCCGAGCGCCCGGGCCAGGCGGACGGCCATGGTGCCCACGCCGGAGTTGGCCGCGTGCACCAGCACCCGGTCGCCGGGGCGCAGGCCGCCGAGCGTCCGCAGGTTCCACCAGGCGGTGGCCAGGGCCTCCGGCAGCGCGGCGGCCTCGGTCATGCTCCACCCGTCGGGCACCGTCAGCACCTGGGCCCGTGGCGCGACGACGTGGGTGGCGTACCCGCCGCTGCCGAGCAGGGCGCAGACCCGGTCACCGATCCGCAGGTCGGTGACCCCGCTGCCCAGCGCGACGATCCGACCGGCGCACTCCAGCCCCGGCACCGCCGACTCGCCGGCCGGCGGCCGGTAGTCGGCGTCGCGTTGCAGCAGGTCGGCGCGGTTGAGCCCGGCGGCGTGCACCTCGATCAGCACCTGGTCGGGGCCGGGCGTCGGGGTGGAAGCGTCGATCCAGACCGGCACCGGCGGCCCGGCGGACGCCGGCGGGTCCTGGAAGAGCACGTGTCGCATCAGCGGCTCCCGGTGTCCGGGCCCGCGCCGGTGGCGACCTCGCCCGGCGACGGACGGAACGGGGCGGGGGTGACCGCCCGGCCGTCCCGGACCAGTTCGGCGCCGTCCCGGAACACCCGGCGGACCCGCAACTGCGGGTCGAGCACGACGACGTCGGCCGGTACGCCGGGCCGCAGCGTGCCGGCACCGGTCAGGCCGAGCGCGGTGGCGGGGTTCCGGGTCACCAGGGCCAGGGCGCGGGGCAGGTCGAGGGTGCCGGTGTCGACAAGCGCCCGGACGGTCGGCAGCAGCTCCACCCGGTAGGCGAACTCCTCCCGGGTGCCGTCCGGCAGCGTCCGGGGCACCGAGGCGTTCCCGTCGCTGCTGAGGGTGAGCCGGTCGGCCGGCACCCCTCGGGCGAGCAGTTCCGCGACCGCGTCGACCGGGGCCACCGCACCGGCGATGCGGGCCGGGTTGATCAGCGGGTTGACGTCGACCCAGGAACCGGCGGCACCGATCCGGGCGGCCAGGTCGAGTGTGCCGGGGCTGTAGTTGGCATGGGTCACCTGGAGCCGGCGCGGGTTTGCGCCGGAGGCGTCCAGCGCCCGGGGGAGCAGGTCCGGGTCGCCGCCTGCGGTGCCGAGGTGTACGTGCAGCAGGGCCGCCCGGCCGGTGGCCCCGGCCGCCCACTCCAGCTCCCGCAGCAGCCGGGTGAGGTCGGCGAGGTCCGGGCAGGTGGCCTTGTGCTCGTACAGGGCGATCTTGACGCCGACCAGGTGTGGCAGCAGGTAGAGGTCCCGCAGCAGGGACCCGGTCAGGGTGGGCGGCGGCCAGTGGAACCCGCCGGCCATCACCCAGGCGCGTGGGCCGGCGACCGGCAGGGCGTACGCCCGGGCGAGCAGCGTCTCCGGCCCCTTGCTGACCGGGTCGACGCCGGGCATCCCGACGCAGGTGGTGGTGCCGGCCTCGACGATCACGTCGGCCGGCAGCTCCGGGATCCGGGAGTGGTATCCCGCGCCGCCGCCGCCACCGACGATGTGCAGGTGCCCGTCGACCAGCCCGGGCACCACCAGCAGGCCGGCGCAGTCGTACACCGCGTCCGGCGACCCGACCGGCGGCCCGCCGGTCGGGTCGCCGGACGCCGTCACCGCGAGGACGTCACGTCCACCGACGACCACGTCGGCGGTGCCGGCCGGCTGCGGGGTGAACACGGTGCCGCCGCGCAGGACGGTGACGGTCACGGTCAGGCCACCGGCTGGCCGTTGACGGTCACCGCCGGACGCAGGATGTCCGACAGGCCCCACTTCTCGCCGATCTTGGCGTAGGTGCCGTCCTCGATCAGCGCCTTGAGCGCCGCCGCCACCGCGTCGCGCAACTGCGTCTGCTTCTTGCTGACGCCGATGCCGACCGGGATCTCCGCGATCGGCTTGCCGATGAGCGCGTACTTGCCGGGTTCCTGCTCCTTCGTGACGTACCGGATGGACTCCGCGCCCCGGATGCTCACGTCGGCGCGGTCCTGCTGCAACTGCAACAGCGCGTCGGCCGTGCCGTTCGTGGTCAGTTCCTGGACCGGTGGCTTGCCGGCGGCGGCACAGACCCGGGTGTTGAAGTCGGTGAGCGCCGCCCGGTAGCCGGTGTCGCCGCTGTCCACCGCCACCTTGTGCCCGCAGACGTCGGCCTCGGTCGGGAACTGGCCGGCCCGGTCGGCGCGGGTGAACAGCTGCGGCCCGGTGGTGTAGTAGTCGACGAAGTCGACCGTCTCCCGGCGGGACTCCAGATCCTGCATGGCGGACTGCACCAGGTCGATCCGACCGGTGGCCAGGGACGGGATGTACTGCTCGTACTCCTGGGTGACGAACGTGACGGTGACGCCGAGCTTCTCGCCGATGGCCCGGGCCAGGTCGACGTCGAAACCCTGCCGCTTCTCCCGGTCCTCGGTGCCCTCCGGCAGGTAGGACATCGGGGGATAGACCGGGCTGTTGCCGACGTTGAGCCGACCGGCTTTGCGGACCGACTCGGGGAGCATCGCGTTGAGCGGGTTGTCCGACGACGCGGTGGCCGCCGGCTCCTCCGTGCCGCCGCAACCGGCGAGGAGCGCCGCCGCGACCGCCACGCTCACCCATGTGGCTGACTTCTTCACACCTGTCTCCTCCGGGTTCGCGGGTGATGGCGCACCCCACACCCCGCCTGACCGTCGCCGGTGATCGGCTGACGTTGCCCCAGTGTTCAAGCGACCGCGGGGCTGTCGGAAGGCGACCTATTGTCACGTCGCCGCAGGTCGGACTGTACTTCATGTCGAAGACAGGCCGTCCAATCATGATCGACGACAGGGGGGTGGGGGCCGATGGCGGTGACCGTCGCGCAGGTTCTCGCGCTGCCGGAACTGCGGCTGCGGATGGTGGCCGGCGGCACCGGCGTGGGCAACGAGGTGCGGTGGGTGCACGTCAGCGAGACGGTGGACCCGACCCCCTGGTTGCGCGGTGGGGAACTCCTGCTCACCACCGGTATGCGGATCACCGACCCGGCGGAGTTCGGGCCGTACCTGCACCGCCTCGCCGACGCCGGGCTGGCCGGACTCGGCTTCGGGGTCGGACTCGACCACCCCGACGTCCCCGAACCGCTGCGGGCCGCCGCCGAGGAACGCGGCCTGCCCGTGCTGGAGATCCCGGTCGACGCGCCCTACGTGGCGATCTCCGAGGGCGTGTCCAACCTGCTCGCCGCCGAGCGCTACGACACCATCGCCCGCGCCTTCGACGCCCAGCAGACGCTGACCGCCGCCGCGTTGGAGTCCGGACGGGGCGGCATCGTCACCGCGATCTCCCGGGCGGTCGACGGCTGGGCCGTGCTCACCGACACGGCGGCGACCGTCGTCCGGGCCTGGCCGCCGGAGGCCGGCGAGCGGCTGCCCGCCCTGCTCCCGGACCTCATGCGCACCCGGGAACGGGGCATCCGGGCGAGCAGCGCGGTGGTCACCCCGCGCGAGTCCATCGCGATCCACACTCTCGGCGCCCGGGGCCGGATGCGCGGCTTCCTGGTCGCCGGGGTGCCGGGTCGGGCCAGCGACTACAGCCGGATGGTGCTGGCCGGCGGGGTGGCCCTGCTGTCGCTCGAGATGGAACGGTCGCAGGCGGCCAGCCGGCAACTGCGCCGGTTGCGCGCCGACACCCTGCTCCAACTGCTCCGTGGCGCGATCGCGCCGACGGTGGCCCACCAGCACGTCACCGGCTGGGACCTCGACCCCACGGCCCTGCGGGTCGCCACGTACCTCTGTGACGCGAGCCGGGGCGACCCCCTGGGCGACCGGGTGAACGAGCTGATGAGCGAGGCCAACCTGCCCGGCGCGGTGGTGGTCCAGACCACCGGCCGGCAGGCCCGGGTCACCGTGCTCACCGACGACTCGGACCGCACCGCCCGCGCCCTCGCCCGACTGGCCTCGGTCCGTCCCACCGTCGCGCTCGGTCTGGGCGACGTGGTGCCCGTCGAACGCGTCACGCACTCGCACCGCGCGGCCAGTCACGCCGCCGAGGTCGGCCAGGCCGAACGGCGGGCGGTGACCCGCTTCGACGACCTGGAAGCCCTCCAGATGCTGTTCCACGCCCAGTCACCCCAGGCGCTCGCGGGCTTCGTCCGCCGGGTGCTCGGCCCGCTCCAGCAACACGACGGCGGCCGGGACGGGACCCTGCTGGGCACCCTGCGCGCGTTCCTTGCGCACAACGGGCACTGGAACGAGACCGCCGCCGAACTCGGCATCCACCGGCACACCCTGCGGGCCCGGATCGAGCGCATCGAGCGGATCACCGGCCGCGACCTCGCCTCCGCCTACGAACGCATGGAGCTGTGGCTCGCCCTGCTCGCCGACGGTGCCGCCGACCCGGACGACACCCCACCACCACCGGACCGGACGTAGCGCCGCCCCGGCACCCGGTAGGACAGGAAGTCCTGGTCAGGGCGTTCCCACTGGACCTCCTGTCGGGTACCGCACCCCGTCGTCGCCGGTGAGACTCGGCGAAAGTACCGACGGGAGGCACCATGACCAGCACGGACCGGGGTGGAACCGCCACCTCGCCGGCACCGGGACCGGGACAACTCGCCGGCCTGCCCCGGGTGCCGCTACGGCACCACGGCCGCTGGATCTCGGCGGCGCTGGTGATCGTCCTGCTCGCGCTGCTCGCCCGGGCCTTCGCCCAGGGCAGCATCGAGTGGCCGGTGGTCGGCCGGTACCTGACCGCCGGGGCGATCCTGCACGGACTGGGCAACACCATCGTGATCACGCTCTGCTCGATGGCGCTGGCCATCGTCCTCGGCGTCGTGGTCGCGGTGATGCGGATGTCGGCCAACCCGGTGACCCGGACGGTCGCCTTCGGCTACATCTGGCTGTTCCGGGGCGTACCGGTGCTGCTGCAACTGCTGATCTGGTACAACCTGGCGCTGGTCTTCCCGACCATCGGGTTCGGCGGTTTCCAGGCCCGCACCATCGACGTGATGACGCCCTTCGTGGCGGCCCTGCTCGGGCTGGGCATCAACATGAGCGCGTACACCGCCGAACTCGTCCGCGCCGGCATCCTGGCGGTCGACCGGGGTCAGATCGAGGCCGCCCAGGCGCTCAGTCTCACCCCGGGGCAGATCCGCCGCCGGGTGGTCCTGCCCCAGGCGATGCGGGTGATCGTCCCGCCGCTGGGCAACGAGTTCATCAGCACGCTGAAGATGTCCTCGCTCGCCGCAGTGATCACCTACGGCGAGATCCTGGAGAGCGCCGAGTTCATCTACTACGCCAACAACCGGGTCATCGAACTGCTCATCGTCGCGGCGATCTGGTACCTGGTGGTCGTCTCGGTGCTCAGCGTGATCCAACACTTCGTCGAACGACGGTTCGGCCGGGGCTTCCAGCACACCACCCGTCGGGCCGCCCGCGCCCTCGCGCGCCGAGAGAAGGAGAACGAGGCGTGACCGGCACACCCGTCGTCCAGGCCATCGGAATCCACAAGTCGTTCGGACCGGTCCACGTGCTGCGTGGGGTGTCCCTGACCGTGCACGCCGGGGAGGTGCTCTGCGTGATGGGGCCGTCCGGGTCGGGCAAGAGCACCTTCCTGCGCTGCGTCAACCAACTCGAACGCATCGACGACGGTGAGCTGTGGGTCCGCGACGACCTGGTCGGCCACCGGGTGCGCCAGGGCCGGCTGTACGAGCTGAACGAGCGGGAGATCGCCCGGCAGCGGCGCGGGATCGGCATGGTCTTCCAGCGGTTCAACCTCTTCCCGCACATGACCGCGCTCGGCAACGTGGTCGAGGGGCCGCTACGCGCCCTGCGGCACAACCGCGCCGACGCCACCGCCGCCGCCCGCCGGCTGCTCGACCGGGTGGGTCTCAGCGACAAGTACGACGCGTACCCGGCGCAGCTCAGCGGCGGACAGCAGCAGCGGGTCGCGATCGCCCGGGCGCTGGCCATGCAGCCGTACCTCATGCTCTTCGACGAGCCCACCTCCGCCCTCGACCCGGAACTGGTCGGTGAGGTGCTCGACGTGATGAGGACCCTCGCCGCCGACGGCATGACCATGGTCGTCGTCACCCACGAGATCGGTTTCGCCCGCGAGGTCGGCGACACACTCGTCTTCATGGACGACGGCGTCGTCGTGGAGAGCGGCCCGCCGGCCGACGTGCTCGGCGCCCCCCAGCACCCCCGGACCCGGGAGTTCGTCTCCCGTGTCCTCGGCTGAACCCACCCACCACCGTCGTTCGCACAGCGAGAGGTCAGGAATGCCACGTCGTCACCAGCCGCGGACGTTCGACCTGTGGGGGGTCCCCTTCGACGGGGGCTCCACCCTGGGTTGGCCGGGTTCGCGCTACGCGCCCGCCCGGGTCCGCGAGGCACTGGGCTGGATCACCCAGCGCATCGAGAACGGTGCCATCTACTCCCTGGACAGTGACTCGGTGCACGAGGTCGGCGACGACCTGCTGCGCGACCGGGGCGACGTGGACGTCGTCGGCCACGACATCCACGCCACCCTCGACGCCTGTTCCACCGCCGTGGCGGACTCGCTGCGGGAGGGCCGGTCGCCGATCGTCATCGGCGGCGACGACTCGGTCCTCTTCCCCTGCGCCCGGGGAGTGCACGAGGCCCTGCCCGGACGGGTCGGGGTCATCCACTTCGACGCCCACCTCGACCTGCTCGACCACAACCGGCACCAGGGCCGGGTCAGCCAGTCCAGCGGCATGCGCCGCAGCCTGGAACTCGACCGGATCAACGCCGACGACTGCATCCAGGTCGCCGTCCGGCACTTCAACTTCCCGTCCTCGGCGACCTTCAAGCGCACGTCCGGACTTCCCCACATCACCGCCCGGGAGTTCCAGGCGCTCGGCCCGGTCTCCGCCGTCGAGCAGATCCTCGACCGGGTCTCCGGCGCCGACCACATCTTCCTCTCCTTCGACATCGACGCGATCGACCCGGCGTTCGCCCCCGGAGCCGGCGCGCACGAACCGGGCGGTCTCACCTCCGGCGAGGCGCTGGAGGCCGTCCGGCTGCTCGCCCCGCACTGCGACGCGTTCGCCGTCACCGAGGTCAACCCGCTCACCGACCACCCCACGTCGACCACCGCCACGCTCACCGCGTACCTGTTGTTCCACTTCGCCGTCTTCGGCGCCGGAGGAGCCCGTCGATGACCACCGACCACGACCACCAGGGATTCCGGGCCACCGGCGTCCGGTTGACCGAGGAACAGCTGCCGCACCTGCGCAGCCACCGCACCGAACTGCTCGGCGACTCCCTGCCGGCGATCCACGCCTTCGACAAGGCCCACGCGGTGATGCTCACCGACCAGGGCCTGCTCGACCCGGCCACCGGCCGGGCCATCGTCGCCGCCCTGCGGGAGATGGACGTCCGGGGTGTCGCCGAGACCCGGATCGCCGCCGGTGGCGGCATGCACTCCGGCGAGCAGTACCTCACCGCCACCCTCGGTCCGGACACCGGCGGCCGGATCCACCTCGGCCGCAGCTCCGGCGACCTGATCGAGGTGGCCCGCCGGATGACGATCCGCTGGCACCTGCACGCGCTCCTGCCCGCCCTGACCGACCTGCGGGGCGTCCTGCTCGACCTGGCCGACGCGCACACCGACACGGTGATGCCCGGCTACACCCACGGCCAGCACGCCCAACCGACCACGTTCGCGCACTGGGCGACCATGTTCGAGCAGGCCTTCGCCCGGGACACCGAACGGCTGTTCGGGCTGTACGGCCGGCTGAACCTCTCGCCGGCCGGGGCGGCCATCCTCACCGGCAGCGACCTGCCGGTCGACCGGCACCGGGTCGCCGACCTGCTCGGCTTCGACGCCCCGCTGCCGCACACCATGGACGCGATCCTCAGTCACGACCTGGAGATGGAGACGGCGGCGCTGCTCGCCACCACCGGTGCCACCCTGGCCCGGCTCGCCGACGACCTCTACCTGTGGTCGACGTCCGAGTTCGGCTACGTGGAGCTGCCCGACCGGTACTGCGGCACGAGCAGCATCATGCCGCAGAAGAAGAACCCCGACGCCCTGGAGGACGTCAAGTCGGTCGCCACCCAGGCCCTGGCGGCCCTGGTCGGGGTGATCACCGCCGAACGCGGCCCGACCGGCTTCCCGATCCTCGAACGCCGCTACTCGCAGCAGGCGCTCTGGTCGATGTGTGGGTCGATCTCCGGCAAGCTCCGCGACTGCGCCGGGATCCTCGCCGACCTGCGCGTCGACCGGGACCGGCTGGCCGCCCAGGCGGGCGCGCACTGGGCCCAGGTGACCGACGTCGCCACCGCCCTCGTCCGGCACACCGGGCTCGACTGGCGGCACGCCCACCAGGTCGTCGGCGTCTTCGTCCGGCTCGGCATCGAGCGCGGGGTGACCGCCCCGGCGGCCACCTGCGCCCTGCTCGACGACGCGGCCCGGCAGGTGCTCGGCCGCGACAGCGGTCTGACCCCGGAGCAGTTCGCCGAGGCGATGGACCCGCACGCCTTCGTCGTCCGGCGGACCCTCTACGGCGGTCCGGCCCCGGAGGCGGTCCGGCGGGAGGCGGCCCGCTTCGCCGAGCGGCTCGCCGCCGACCGGCAGCGCGTCGGCGACCTGCGGCAGCGGGTCGCCCGCGCCGAGGCGGCCCTGGAGGCGGCCGTCGACGACATCCTCACCCGGGACGAACCGCGATGATCCGCACCGCCTCCCGGCGCGAGTACCTCATGTGCCCGCCGGCCCACTTCGACGTCACCTACTCGATCAACCCCTGGATGGACCCGGGGGTGCCGGTCGACCGGACCCGCGCGACCGCGCAGTGGACGCGGCTGCGCGAGACGTACCGCCAGCTCGGCCACACCGTGCACCTGGTCGACCCGGTGCCCGGGCTGGTCGACATGGTCTTCGCCGCCAACTGCGGCCTGGTGCTCGACTCCCTGGTCTACGGCGCCCGGTACCGCAACGTCGAACGCGCGCCCGAGGTCCCCGCCTACCGGGCCTGGTTCACCGCCGCGGGGTTCCCCAGCGTCCGACCGCCCGAGCACGTCAACGAGGGGGAGGGGGACTTCGCGGTCACCCGGAACCTGGTGCTGGCCGCCAGCGGCTTCCGCACCGACCCGGCCGCGCACGGTGAGGCGCAGGAGTTCCTCGGTCGGCCGGTGGTGTCGCTGTGCCTGACCGACCCGCGTTTCTACCACCTGGACACCGCGCTGTTCGTCCTCGACGACGACACCGTCGCCTACTACCCGGCGGCGTTCTCCCCGGGCAGCCGACGGGCCCTGGCGCACCTGTTTCCCGACGCCCTGCTGGCCACCGAGGCCGACGCGCTCGCCCTCGGGCTGAACTCCGTCAGCGACGGCGCGAACGTGGTGGTCGCGCAGGCCGCCACCGACCTGATCGCCCAACTCGCCGCCCGGGGCTACCGGCCGGTCCCGGTCGAACTGTCCGAGCTGGCCAAGGCCGGCGGCGGGGCCAAGTGTTGCACCCTGGAGATCCGCCGATGAGCATCCGCACCGAGGCCGCCGACCGGACCCGCACCCGCGCCGCGATCAGCCGGGAGGAGGCGGTGCTCGCCCACAACTACCACCCGCTGCCGGTCGTCGTCGCCCGGGCCGAGGGCGCCTGGGTCACCGACGTCGACGGTCACCGCTACCTCGACCTGCTGGCCGGATACTCGGCGCTGAACTTCGGCCACGGCCATCCGAGGCTGCTCGCCGCCGCCCGGGAGCAGCTGGCCAAGGTGACCCTGACCAGCCGCGCCTTCCACAACGACCGGCTCGGCCCGTTCGCGGCAAAACTCGCCGCGCTGGCCGGGATGGACCTGGTCCTGCCGATGAACACCGGCGCGGAGGCGGTGGAGACCGGGGTCAAGGTCGCCCGCCGCTGGGCGTACGAGGTCAAGGGTGTCCCCGCCGACCGGGCGACCATCGTCGTGGCCGCCGGCAACTTCCACGGCCGGACCACCACGATCGTCAGTTTCTCCACCGACCCGCAGGCCCGGGCCGGGTTCGGCCCGTTCACCCCCGGCTTCACCGTGGTGCCGTACGACGACCTCCCGGCTCTGGAGGCCGCTGTCGACGAGCACACCGCGGCCGTGCTCATCGAACCGGTGCAGGGCGAGGCCGGTGTGGTCGTGCCCGCCGACGGCTACCTCGCCGGGGTCCGCCGGACCTGCACCGAGCGGCGGGCGCTGTTCGTCGCCGACGAGATCCAGTCGGGGCTGGGGCGCACGGGCACGACGTTCGCCTGTGAGCGGGCCGGTGTCCGCCCGGACGTGTACCTGCTCGGCAAGGCGCTCGGCGGCGGCATCGTCCCGCTCTCCGCCGTGCTCGCCGACCGGGCCGTCCTCGGTCTGCTCCAGCCGGGCGAACACGGCAGCACCTTCGGCGGCAACCCCCTGGCGGCGGCGGTCGGCGAAGCCGTGGTGGACCTGCTCGGCACCGGCGAGTACCAGGCCCGGGCCCGCCGGCTCGGCGCCGTCCTGCGGGAGGGGCTCGACGCCATGATCGGCGACGGGGTCACCGCCGTGCGCAGCGCGGGCGCGTGGGCCGGCATCGACATCGACCCGGCCCTGGCCACCGGGCGGCACGTCTGCGCCGCGCTGGCCGCGCGGGGCGTGCTGGTCAAGGACACCCACGGTTCCACCGTCCGGATGGCACCCCCGCTGGTCGCCACCGACGACGACCTCCGGTGGGCGCTGGAGCAGCTACGGGACGTGCTGGCGAGCTGCCGCGCTACCGTCACCGGGCCCGGCCGGGCCCGGTGACAGTCGGGGGCTGACGGCACGACGGCCGCCGTCCCGCCGACACCGGCGGGCGGCGGCCGGGCCGCGACCGGTGAACAGTGGTCAGTCGGTCTGCCGGGCGGCGCGTTCCCGGTCGGCGTCGGCGTCGGCCGCGCCGACCGGGACGCCGTCACCGTCCCGGTTCGCCCCGGTCAGGTCGACGTCGGCACCGGCCCGGGCGGCGTCGGCCGCCGCGTCGTCCGCGCCGACGATCGCGGCGGTCGGCTCGGGACCGCTGCCGTCGTCCTCGTTCCGCAGGCCGGTGGCGGCCAGTGGTAGTGCCGCGTACCTCGGGTCGCTCATCTGGTCCTCCTCGACGTCCGGTTGCCCTGGTGCTACCCAGGCCGGGCCGTCCCGAACCGGACGTCACTCCCCGACGGCGGTGTACCGGTGGCTCTTCCTGCCGTACCTGTGGTCCTCCTGCGGGTCGGACACGTCCACCCGGACCCCGGGCAGGGCGGTGACCAGCGCGTCGGCGATCTCGGCGTTGCGCAGCCCGAGGCGGCGCAGTGCCGGGAAGCGCTCGCCGGCCAGCAGCGGGGCCAGGTCCGCCACCTCCGTGTCACCGCCGTAGTCGGGGGTGCCGATCCACAGCTCCAGGTCGGTCAGCGCGGGCAGCTCCGAGGCGACCACCGCCCGGGCGAACGCCGAGGACAGCGAAGGTCCGCGCGTGGCTGCCGAACGTCACCGCCGGTCACTCGCCGACGGCGGTGAAGCGGTACTCGTGGCCGTTGTAGACCTCGACCTTCCGGGCGTCCGAGAGGTCGACGTCGACGTCGGGGAGCGCGGCCACGACCCGCCGCTGCGCTTCGTCGGACAGGAAGTGGTGGGTCAGGTCGAGCCGGCGCAGGTGGGCCAACGACTGGCCGGCCAGCAGCGCGTCCAGGCCGTCGTCGGTGAGCACCCCCATCGACAGGTCGAGCACCTCCAGCCGGGCCACGACCGGCGCGTCGGCGACCGTCCGGGCGACCACGTCGGCGAGCTGGCTGTTGCACAGGCCCAGGTGACGCAGGGCCGGCAGCCCGGTGCCGGCCAGCAGCGGGGCGAGTTCCTCGGGACCGGTGCTCGCGCCGTAGTCGATGCGGCCGAGCCAGAAGACCAGCCGCTCCAGCGCCGGCAGTTGTGACTCGCCCACCGCCCGCACCACCGTGCCGGGCAGCCCGCCGGACTCGAAGCGCAGCTCCCGCAGCCCGTCGTGCCGCACCGGGGTCAGCGCGAGCTCGTTGCCGCCTCGCACCCAGAGCGTCTCCAGGGCCGGGTAGGCGGTCAGCAGGGGGGTGATGTCGGCCAGCGTCAGCCAGGAGATCTCGCACTGTTCGGAGACCAGGTCGGCGAGGAAGACCGCGCGCAGCCCGGTCCACTCGGCCGCCGCGTCCACCAGCAACTCGACCGGCAGCGCCCGCTCGTACGCGGTGCCCCACTCACCGACGACCACGGCCCGGACGGCCTCGGCGGGCACCGTCGCCCGGAACGTCGCGACCAGGTCGGCGAACTCCTCGGGCTCGGCGTCGAAGTCCTCGACCTCCAGCCTCCAGGCCACCGCCGACGGATCCGCCGGCAGGGGCTCCCCGGGGGTGAAGAGCCGCACCGGCAACCCGGCGAACGACGACGCATGCGAGCTGATCACGACAACCTCCGGTCGGACGGGTAGGCCAGCGGCGCGACGCTAACAGCCCCGACCGACAGCGCGACCAGTGGTGGCCCTCCCTCCGCTCGCCGACGCCCGGGTCCGTGGCCCGTCCGGCCAACGGCACGTCGTGGCGCATCCCGCTTCGCAAGGTGGTGCAAGAATCTGGAACATTTTGCGGGGACGCTACGCCGACGGCTCGTCGTACGTCAATCATCCTCCCGGGCATCGGGACGATGGTCCATCGAGGCGACGCGCTCCGGCTCGCTTACGTCCAGCACCTTGCGGAAATAGCCGGGGTCCTATGTGGCGGGCATGTTGCGGGAAGGTTGCGAAAAGTTCCCGCAAGCTCTTGCAAAGATTTCATCAATCCCTCATTGTTCTGCTACACGGACGGCCGTCCACTCTCGCCAGCGCCTCTTCGACCCCGGAAGAAGGTCCTCGTGCCATGGAACGTCTGAGATCACCCCTGCGCGGCCTCGCCGGCCGTGTCCTGCTCGCCGCCGCGCTCGTCGCGTCCGCCGCCACGCCGGCGGTCCTGGCGACCGTGTCCGCGACCCCCGCGCGGGCGGCCGTCACCCTGAACGACAGTGAGGTCACCGCGAACCTCTGGGAGTGGAACTGGCCGTCGGTCGCGGCCGCCTGCACCAACCACCTGGGCCCGGCCGGGTACGGCGCGGTCCAGGTCGCCCCGCCGCAGGAGTCGGTCAGCCTGCCGAACAGCCCCGACGGCGTGCACCCGTGGTACGAGGTCTACCAGCCGGTCTCCTACAAGCTGGAGAGCCGGTTCGGCAACCGGCAGCAGTTCGCCGCCATGGTCAACGCCTGCCACGCCGCCGGGGTGCGGGTGTACGTGGACGCGGTGGTCAACCACATGGCCGGCACGAACAACCCGGCGGGCAGCGTCGGGTACGCCGGGACCCAGTTCTCCGGCTACAGCTACCCCGCCGTGCCCTACGGCAACGGCGACTTCCACCGTCCGGGCGACAACTGCCCGACCAACGGGACGATCAACGACTGGAACAACGAGGCGCAGGTCACCAGCTGTGAGCTGCTCTCCCTCTCCGACCTCTACACGGAGAAGGAGGCGGTCCGTAACAAGATCGCGGCCTACCTGAACGACCTGATCGGCCTCGGCGTCGACGGCTTCCGGGTGGACGCGGTCAAGCACGTCAGGAAGGACGACTTCGCGGCCATCCTGGGCAAGCTCAACAACACGGTCGCGGAGAACCGGCGTCCGTACGTGGCCCAGGAGATCTTCGACGGCGCCAGCAACGACGCGCTCAAGGCGCGGGCGTTCATCGGCAACGGCGACGTGCTCGACTTCGCGTACGCCAAGGGGATCCGCTCCGCCTTCCAGGGCTCGATCTCGGCCCTGGCGAACATCCCGAGCTGGAACCTGGACGCGCCGAGCGCCAACGTCTTCTCCATGGTCACCAACCACGACCTGGAGCGGGACGGGGTCGTCCTGTCCTACAAGAACGGCACCGACTACGTCCTCGCGAACTACTTCGCGCTGGCCTACCCGCACGGCAAGCCGTCGGTCTACGACAGCTTCTCCTGGAACAACCGCAACCAGTCCCCGCCGCACAACGGCAACGGCCACGTCACCGACACCGTCTGCGGCAGCGCCTGGAACTGCCTGAGCCAGACCACCGGCATCAAGGGCATGGTCGGCTGGGCCAACGCGGCGCGGTCGGTCAAGACCGTCTCCGACTTCACCACCGTCAACAACAACGTCATCGGCTTCCACCGCGGTGACCGCGCCTGGATCGGCGTCAACGACTCCGGTACCGCCGCCAGCGCGCAGTTCGTCACCGGTCTCGCCGACGGCGAGTACTGCGACGTCATCTCCGGCGGGGTCGGTGGTTCCGGCTGCACCGGCGCCCGGGTCACCGTCTCGGGTGGACGGGCCACCGTGAACATCCCGGCCAACAACGCGGTCGCCATCCACGTCAACGCCCGGCCCACCCCGGGGGTCACCGTCAACACCACGTTCACCGCGACCGCCTCCCTCGGGGCCGGACAGACCCTGCACGTGGTCGGCAACACCCCCGCGCTCGGCGGTGGCAACACCGCCAACTCCGTCGCCCTGACCGGCAACGGCAGCACCTGGACCACCACCGTCGCGCTGCCGGCCAGCACCGCGATCTCCTACCGGTACCTGGTCAGGAACGGGTCCACGGTGGTGGGGCAGGAGGCGACCGACCGTGCCTTCACCACCCCGGCCAGCGGCACCGCGACCCGCACCGACACCTACGTCCCGGGACCGGTCGGCGACACCGTCGAGGCCACCTTCACCGTCACCGCCTCCACCACCGCCGGCCAGGGCGTGTACCTGGTGGGCAGCGTCCCCGCGCTCGGCTCCTGGGCCCCGGCCTCGGCGGTCGAACTGACCGCACAGGGCGGCGTCTTCCGGGGCGTGGTGCAGCTGCCGAAGTCCAGCACGGTGGAGTACAAGTTCGTCAAGAAGAGCACCTCCGGCACGGTCACCTGGGAATCCGGCGCCAACCGGAGCCTCACCACCCCGGCGGGCGGCGGCGTCACGGTCACCGAGACGTTCCGGGGGGACACCGGCACCTCGACGGTGGCCACCTCCTTCCAGGCCACCGCCACCACCTCCTGGGGACAGAACGTCTACGTGGTCGGCAACGTCGCGGCCCTGGGCTCGTGGAACCCGGCCAACGCGGTGCCGCTCTCCTCGGCCGCCTACCCGGTGTGGGGGGCCACGGTGAACCTCCCACCGAACACCGCGGTGGAGTACAAGTACCTCAAGAAGAACGCCGACGGCACGGTGACCTGGGAGGGTGGCGGCAACCGCAGCTTCAGCACCTCCTCCGGCGGCACCGTCACCCGCACCGACACCTGGCGCTGACGCGCCGACCACCCCTGCCACGGCCGGCCCCGAGACGGGGGCCGGCCGTCGGGCGTCGGTGGGAGCGTGCCCCACGAGAGGTTGACAGGGCTGAATGCGGGTTCGTACCGTCAGCGGGGAAAGCGCTTTCATCCTCCGCCACCGTCCCCGTCCCCGGAGGTACGTCCACATGCGTCCGTCCCGCCAGCGTCGGCTGGCCCTCCTCCTCGCGGCGGTGCTCGCCCCCGCCGCCGCGTTCGTGGTCGGGCTCGCCGCGACCGCCTCCGCCGCCACCGTGTTCAGCGACGACTTCTCCGACGGCGACACCGGCGGCTGGTCGAAGTCCGGCGGCAGTTGGGCCGTCGTCACCGACGGATCCCCGGCCGCCCGGCAGTCCAACGCCGGCAGCGAGAACGCCCGACTCTTCGCCGGCAGCACCAGCTGGACCGGGTACACCGTGCAGGCCCGGGTGAAACCGCTCAGCCTCGGCGCGAACGGCCACGTCGGCCTGCTGGCCCGCGCGAGCGGGTCGACGGTGTACTACCGGCTCGCCCTGCTGCCCGGCGACCGGGTGCAGTTGCAGGCGGTCAGCGGCAGTGCGGTGACCGTGCTCGCCACCGCCTCCCGTACGGTCGCCCCGGGGACCTGGTACACCCTCTCCGTCGAGGTCACCGGCACCACCGTCCGGGGCAGCGTGGACGGGACGGTGATCGGCCAGGGCACCAGCACGCTCTCCAGCGCCGGCCGGATCGGCCTCCAGACCGCGTACGCGTCGGCGACCTTCGACGACGTGGTGGTCAGCACCGGCGGCGGCACCCCGCCGACCACGCCACCGCCGACCACCCCGCCCACCAGCGCGCCGCCGACCACGCCGCCCGCGACCACCCCGCCGCCGACCACCGCGCCGCCCCCCTCGGGCACCCTCTTCGTCGCGACGAACGGCGACGACGCCAACCCGGGCACCCTGGCCCAGCCGCTGCGGACCATCCAGCGCGCCCACGACCTCGTACCGCCCGGCGGCACCATCGCGGTCCGGGGCGGCACCTACGCCCCGAGCGTCACCATCAAGATCCTCAAGGACGGCACCTCGTCGCAGCCGATCACCCTTACCAACCACAACGGCGAGCGCGTGGTCATCGACGGCGAGAACATGCCGTACACGCCGGGGGCCGTGGGCTCCTCCATCCCCCGCTCCGACCGGGGGGCGCTGCACATCGAGGGCGACTGGTGGCGGTTCGTCGGTCTGGAGATCATCAACGGTCCGTACGGCATCTTCGGCGTCGACACCAACAACGGCCGGTACGAGCGGCTGGTCACCCGGGACAACTACGAGTCGGGCCTGCACATCCAGGGCTCCTCGTCCGGCAACCAGATCATCGACCTGGACAGCTACGGCAACCGGGACCCGCGCAAGAACGGCGAGAGCGCGGACGGGCTGGCGATCAAGGAAGGCTCCGGCACCGGCAACGTGGTCCGGGGCGCGCGGCTGTGGCGCAACGCCGACGACGGCTTCGACGCGTGGCTGTTCCTCTCGCCCATCCTGATCGAGAACAGCGTCGCCTACGACAACGGCTACAACTACTGGAACCTGCCCGACTACACCGGCGACGGCAACGGCTTCAAGAACGGCGGCGGCAACGACCCCCGTCCGGCCGTCAACCACGTCACCCGCAACAGCATGGCCTGGGGCAACTCGGCCGGCGGGTTCATCGACAACGGCAACCCGGGCTCGCTGGTGTTCGAACGCAACACCGCCTGGGACAACGGCAAGGCCGGCTTCGACGTCTCCCGTTCGACCTCCACGGTCAACCGGAACCTCTCGGTCGGCAACACCACGAACGTGTCGCTGGGCAACTCCACCGGGTCGAACAACTCGTGGAACCTCGGCGGCACCTGGACCTTCGTGAGCACCGACCCCGCCACCATCACCGGTCCCCGGGCGGCGGACGGGTCCATCCCGAGGTCGACCTTCCTGCATCCGGCGAACGGCGCGGACGTGGGCGCGCGGCTCTGACCGCACCCCGCGCGGCGCTGCCGGCGGTTCCTCCGCCGCCGGCAGCGCCGCCCACCTCGGGTCCGGGCGGCCGGTCCGACGCCGGAGCCGGTCGTACGGGTGACGCCGGGCCGCGCGAGGTGCCCCCCGCCGACGTGTCGGGACCTCTACGGTGGTCAGCCGGAGCCGTTCCTGTAGCCGAGGAGAGCCGATGGTCGACCCCCGCCGCCGACGTGTCCCCACCCGTCCCGGGGCGTCCACGACGGACGGCGCGGGACGGTGAGCGCGCCGGTGCCCGTCGTCATCGTCGGTGCCGGCCCCACCGGCGTGACCGCCGCGCTGCTGCTCGCCGGGCACGGCGTCCGGTCCGTGCTCCTCGACCGGTGGGTGGACGTCTATCCCCGGCCCCGGGCCGTGCACCTCGACGACGAGGTCTACCGGATCCTGCACCGGATCGGGGTGCACGAGCGGTTCGCCGCCATCTCCCGGCCGGCCGAGGGGCTGCGGTTGCTCGCCCCCGACCACCGGGTCCTCGCCGAGTTCCGCCGGGGCACGGCGGCCGGCGTGCACGGCCATCCCCAGGCGAACATGTTCGACCAGCCCGAGCTGGAACGCCTGCTGCGCCGTCGGCTGGCCGAGGAGCCACTGGTCACCCTCCGTGGCGACGTCGAGGTCACCGGCGTCGACCGGGACGGCGGCGGACCGGTGCGCGTGCGTCTGGTCGACCGCGCGTCGGGAACGGAGGAGACGCTCTCCGCGCGGTACGTGCTCGGCTGCGACGGCGCCAACAGCACCGTCCGGCCGCTGATCGGCTCCACCATGCGCGACCTCGGCTTCGCCCAGCGCTGGCTGGTGGTCGACGTCGACACCGACGCCGACATCGACGCGTGGGAGGGCGTACACCAGGTCTGCGACCCGCATCGCGCCGCGACGTACATGCGGGTGGGGCGACGACGGTACCGGTGGGAGTTCCGGCTGCTGCCCGACGAGACGGCCGCCGACCTCTCCGCGCCGGAGACCCTGCACCGGCTCGTCCGGCCCTGGACCGGGGAGGTGCCCTTCACCGCGCTCACCGTGACCCGCTGTGCCGAGTACACCTTCCGTGCCCAGGTCGCCGACCGGTGGCGGGCCGGACCTGTCCTCCTCCTCGGCGACGCGGCCCACCTCACCCCGCCCTTCATCGGCCAGGGCATGGGCGCCGGCCTGCGCGATGCGGCCAACCTGACCTGGAAGCTCGCCGCCGTCCTCGCCGGCAGCCTGCCGGAGGGCGTGCTGGACAGCTACGAGGCGGAGCGGCGGCCACACGTCACGTCGTTGATCCGGCTGGCCACGCTGATCGGCCGCGCGATGACCGAGGGGGGCGAGGTCGGCAACCTGCTCCGCCGGGTCGTCGCCCCCCGCCTGGCCTACCTGCCCGGTTTCCGGGCGAAGGTCCTCGACAGCGCGACCCCACCGCTGCCACGGTCGGCGCTGCGTCAGCGTCGCCCGTCGCCGCGCAGCCTGCACGGCCGGCTCTGTCCGAACGTGCTCCTCGGTGACGGCCGCCGGTTCGACGACGTGGTCGGCCCCTGCTTCGCGGTGGTCACCGTCCGGGCGCTGTCGACCGAGGCGGCCGGGGCGTCACGGCGTCACGGCGTGGTGCCGGTGCCGGTGGACCGGGCCTCGGCGCTCGGGCGCTGGCTGCGGCGGGCCGGGGTCGACGCGGCGCTGGTCCGTCCCGACCGGACGGTGATGACCTCGGGGAACGACGTCGCCGCCCTGGTGGAACGGGCTCCTTCCGTCCGCTGTGTCGACCTGCCGCCGGTCGCCTCCTGACCGGCGGTCCCCGAACCGCCCCGTCCCGGGCCGGGGAAGGGGGTCGGCAGCCCTGATCATGGGGCGCGGCCTGCGCTTCGGCGGCCGTCAGGCTAATTGGCAACAGTGTTGACAAAAAGACCAACCATCGACATGCTTCGCTAGAGAGCGCTCTCTCGTCCGCCGGGTGGAAGCGGTGCCGCCGGTGCCCGCCGTCAGCCGTGGGCGCGTCCGGCGTCACCCGGCCGGATATCGCGCCGCGCCTGGCGGCGGCCGACGGCACGCCGCCGCCCGGACCGCTCCACCACGCGAAGGAGATCCCCGTGCCCCGATTCCGAATTCCCCCGCGAACCCGCACACTCGCCCTCGCCCTCGCCCTCGCCGCGGTGGTGGGGTTCACCGCGGCGCCCTTCCTGCCCGCCGGTGACGAACCCGCGCAGGCCGCGATCGGCGGCATCACCTGGCAGGACGAGTTCAACGCGCCGGCCGGGACGCCCGTCGACCAGAGCAAGTGGCGGTTCGACATCGGCGGCCACGGGTGGGGCAACAACGAGCGGCAGTACTACACCAACAGCACCAGCAATGCGGTGCACGACGGCCAGGGCAACCTGGTCATCACCGCCCGGCGGGAGAACCCGAACAACTACCAGTGCCACTACGGCCGGTGCGAGTACACCTCGGCCCGGCTGCTGACCGCCGCGACGTTCACCCAGGCGTACGGCCGCTTCGAGGCCCGCATCAAGATCCCCCGGGGGCAGGGCATCTGGCCGGCGTTCTGGATGCTCGGCAACGACATGGGCAGCGTGGGCTGGCCCAACGCCGGCGAGATCGACATCATGGAGAACATCGGCCGGGAACCGAACACCGTCTACGGCACCATCCACGGGCCGGGCTACTCCGGCGGTGGCGGCATCACCGGCAGCCGGACCATCGGCGCCCCGCTGGCCGACGGCTTCCACACCTACCGGGTGGACTGGGAACCCAACTCGATCATCTGGTACCTCGACGGGGTCGAGTTCCACCGGGTCGACCCGAGCCGGCTGGGCGGCAACCGCTGGGTCTTCGACCACCCGTTCTTCATGCTCCTCAACGTCGCGGTGGGCGGCAACTGGCCCGGCTACCCGGACGGCACCACCAGCTTCCCCCAGCAGATGCTTGTCGACTACGTCCGGGTGAACGGCTACACCTCCGGTAACAACCCGCCCCCGGGCACCACCCGGCTCCGGGGCGTGGGCAGCGGACGCTGCATCGACATCCCCAGCGCGAACCCGATCGACGGCGCCAAGCTCCAGATCTGGGACTGCAACACCAGCGCCGCGCAGCAGTGGACGTTCGCGTCCGACGGCACCGTCCGGGCGATGGGCAAGTGCATGGACCCGGCCTGGGCCGGCACCGCCAACGGCACCGAGGTCAACCTGGTCACCTGTAACGGCAACCCGGTCCAACGGTTCACCCTCAACGCCGCCGGTGACCTGGTCAACCTCAGCGCCAACCGGTGCGTGGACGTCCGGGAGAACGTGACCGCCAACGGCGGCAAGCTCCAGCTCTGGGACTGCGCGGGCACGCCCAACCAGAAGTGGACCCGGTACTGACGATCGCTGGCTCCGGCCGGCTGGCGTGTCCTCCGGCCGGAGCAGCACCACCGCAAGATTCCCTATCCTTCCTTCGTGAGGTAGTTTAGGGAGTGATGAGCGAAGAACTGTATTCGGTTGAGCAGGTGGCCGACCGGCTCGGCCTGCACGTCCGCACGGTGCGGGGCTACATCCGCAGCGGCCGGCTGCGGGCGATCCGGATCGGCAAGCAGTACCGGATCACCGAAGCCGACCTCGCCGTTCTGACCGGGCGACCGGCCCAGCCGGCCGGGGCGGTCGCGGTCGAGGTGTCGAGCATCGTGCAGGTCGACGGCGTGGACCGGACGGCGGCCGACCGGCTCGGCACCCTGCTCCTGGCCGGGGCGAAGACCGTCCGGGACCCCGCCCGACCACTGCGCATCCAGACGGTCCACGACGACGAACGGAACCGCATGAAGATCGTGATACTCGGCGGTGCCGCCGCCACCGCCGACGTGCTGCACCTGGTCGAGGCGGTGCTCGACGGGGACAACGGCCTGCTCGCCGGGGAGACCCACGGTGGCTGACGTGGTGCAGGAGCGGGCCGGCGTGCGGGTGCTGGTCTGCGACCCGGACGGCCCGCCGGTGGCCACCGTGCAGGACGCGTTGGACCTGGTCGGCGCGGCCTTCCTCGGTGCTGAGGCGGTGGCCGTACCGGCGAGCCGGCTCGGCGACGAGTTCTTCTCCCTGGGCAGCCGCTTCGCCGGCGAGGTCATGCAGAAGTTCGTCAACTACCGGCTGCGGCTGGTGGTGCTCGGCGACATCTCCCGGCACCTCGCCGCCAGCTCCGCACTGCGCGCCCTGGTCCACGAGTCGAACCGGGCCGACCACGTCTGGTTCCTGCCCGACATCGAGGCGCTCGACGCCCGGCTGCGCGCCACGGCCTGACGCCCGGCCCCGCCGCGACGGCGTCCCGGCCCCGGAGGGGCCGGGACGCCCTTCGGCGGTACGTTCCGCTCCGGATCAGCTGGTGGGGAAGTTGTCCGGGGTACGGATGCGGTTCCGCATGAAGGCGCCGGACTCGGTCAGCACCGCCGTGCCGGCGTACGTGTTGCCGTAGCAGGTGCCCGGCCGGAACGCCGCGCTGCCCTCGGCCTTGTCGGAGTAGGTCCAGTTGGCGTAACTGATCTTCAACCGGTCGAGCAGGTCCAGCCAGACCGTGCTGCTGGCCAGGTCGACCCCGCCGTCACCGGTGTAGTCGACCGTGCCGAACTCGGTGACGAACATCGGCAGTCGGGTGGCGGCCCGCTCCAGCTCGGCCCGGTAGTTGTCCCGGTGCGAGGCGGCGTAGAAGTGGAACGCGTACATGACGTTGCTCGCGTTCACCGGGTTGTTGATGATCTCGGTGGAGTTGCCGCCCTCCGAGACGCCCAGCGACGACCAGGCCCGGGTGCCGACGACCACCACGGCGTCCGGGTCGTTGGCCCGGATGACCGGGATGACCTGCTCGGCGTAGTTCTTGATGGTCGACCAGCTCACGCCGTTCGGTTCGTTGGTGATCTCGTAGATCACGTTGTTCTTGTTCGCGTGCCGGGCGGAGACGGCGGCGAAGAAGGTCATGGCCCGCTCCAGGTTGTACATCGGGTCGCCCGGGGTCAGGGTGTGGAAGTCGATCAGCGCGTACATGCCGCGCTCGGTGGCCTCCTCGACCAGGTTGTTGACCCGGTTGGTGAACCCGGCCGGGTCGGTCTCGTAGCCGTCCTCCTGCACGTACATGGAGATCCGGAACAGGTCCGCGAGCCAGTCCTTGGCGAGCGCGTCCAGGGACGCGTCGTTGTAGCAGTGCGGGAACCACTGGATGCCGTGGGTGCTCATCCCGCGCAGCTGGATGGGCTTGCCGTACTGGTTGCAGAGGTTGGCTCCGCAGACCCGCAGCTGGCCGTTGACGGCCACCGGGGTCTGCCCACCCGGCGGGGGAGTGGTCGGCGGTGGGGTGGTCGGCGGCGGAGTGGTGGGCGGTGGCGTGGTGGGCGGCGGGGTGGTCGGGGGCGTGGAGCCGTTGCAGACCGTGCCGTTGAGGGTGAACGACGTCGGCGCCGGGTTGCTGCCGGTCCAGGTGCCGTTGAAGCCGATGCTCGTGCTGGCCCCGCTGGCCAGCGCGCCGTTGTAGCTCATGTTCCGCGCGGTCACCGCGGGGCCGGTCTGGCTGTACGTCGCCGACCAGCCCTGCCCGACCCGCTGGCCGGCGTCCGGGAAGCTGAAGCCGAGGGTCCAGCCGTTGATCGCGTCCCCGAGGTTCTTGATGCTGATGGAGGCGGTGAAGCCGCCGGTCCAGCTGGAGGTCGTGTAGGTGACCTCGCAGCCGGCGGCGGCGACGGCGTCCTCGGTCGGCAGGATCGCGGTCGCGCCCATGGCCAACGCGCCGATCGCGCCGGCCACCGCCAGCTGTCGCCGGAACGGACGTGGGATGTCTGTCATCGGAGGCGTCTCATTCTGTTCGGGGGTGGGGGTGGCACGCCGGGTCGCCGGTCCGGAACTCCGGCGCGCGACGCGGTGGTGACGAGGCGTCGCGGGTTGCCCACACCCGTTCCGCCGGCCCGGACGGCGCTCGTCGTCACGACCGTGGACGGCGACAACCGTCCCCGGATCGCGGGAGCGCTCCCACGGCAGCGTACGGGGGTCCGTAACCACCGTGCAACATGCGCATGTGTCGAAGTGCCGGGATCAGGGCAGCTGCCGGGTGCTGTGCCGGACCACCAGCGGCGTGGCGAGTTCGAGCCGGTGACTGCCGAGCTCCTCGCCGTCGACCAGGCTGAGCAGCATCCGGGTGGCCATCGCGGCCATCTCGGTCAACGGCTGGCGAACGGTGGTCAACGGCGGCACGGCCCACCGGGCGGCGTCGAGATCGTCGAAACCGACGATGCTCATGTCGTCGGGCACCCGCAGGCCCCGCTCGTAGAGGGCCTCGTACGCCCCCATGGCCATCTCGTCGGCGCAGGCGAAGATGGCGGTGGGCGGTCGGGTCAGGTCGAGCAGGGCGTTGGTCTCCCGGTAGCCGGAGGGCGCGGTGAAGTCGCCGGTGCGGACGTAGCCGGTCGGCACCCGGTGTCCGGCGGCGTTCATCGCCGCGCGGTAGCCGTCGACCCGGGCGCGGCTGCACGGCACGGTCGGCGGACCCCCGATCACCGCGACCCGCTCGTGGCCCAGGCCGACCAGGTGTTCGGTGGCGGTGAGCCCACCCGCCCAGTTGGTCGCCCCGACGCTGGGGATGTCGGCCGGCGGGTGCCCGGCCGGGTCGATGATGACCACCGGGATGCCCAGCTCGTCGAGCTGGCCACGCTGGCTGGGGGAGATGTCGGAGAGGACCAGCAGCACCCCGTCGCAGCGACGGGCGGCGAGCTGCTCGGTCCACCGGCGGTCGGGGCGGTTGCGGTGACGCCCGTGCACCGCCGAGACGATCACCCCGAACCCGGCCCGGTAGGCCAGTTCCTCCACCCCGTCGATGATCTGCATGGCCCACGGGTTGCCGAGGTCCCGGAGGACCAGGTCGATCAGGCCGGCCCGACGCGCCGGTCGGCTGGTGCGACGGACGGTGTACCCGCGTTCGTCGATCAGGGTCTGCACCTTCTGGCGGGTGGCCGCCGCGACGTCCGGACGGCCGTTGAGGACCTTGGAGACGGTGGGGATCGACACGCCCGCGGCCTGCGCGATCTCCGCCAGCGTCGCCCGTTGCTGATCCACGGCATCTCCTCACCGGTCGGTCCGGCCGCAGCATATCCCGAAACTTTCGACGCTCACCGGTGCCCGGCTGGTCGGCGCGGCGGGTGGCGTCGGACGCGGGACGGCGCACGCGCGAGGAACTCCCGGTGGCGGGGATCCCAGGTCCCCGAGCCACCGGGAGTTCGGTCAGCGGTGAAGCGCCGGTGCCGCGGCCCTGCGGCAGGGCCCGGTCCGGTCATGCGGTCAGCCGAAGGGGCGCCGGGCGCTGTGGGTTCCGGCCCGCTGCGAAGATCGAGCGCCGCAGAGGGCCGCCTGCCTCGCGGCCCGACACCCACCGGCCGCGAGGCTCAGTCGACGTCGAAGACGCCCTGCCGGACGGCCTCGTTCCAGGTGGCCTGAGCGATCTTGTTCTGCCCGCTGAGCGACGGGTGGAATCCGTCGAGAATCGACAGGTCGGACGAGGTGAACGAGGTGTTGTGCACCGCGCCGTTGTCGTAGAACACGTTGCCGCGCTCTGCGGCGAGCTTGGCCAGCCGCCGGTTGTACTCGTCGACCCGGGCCTCGACCGCAGCGCGGCGTTCGTTCGCGGCGGAGGAGGTGTCGGTCGGGTCGGCCAGCATCACCGGACAGATGCCGATCAGGGACCAGCGCGCCCGGATCAGGAAGTTGTCCCGGCCGACCCGGTACAGCGACATCATGCTCGGCACCGAGGCCAACAGGACCCGCGTGTCCGGATTCTCGGCCCGGACGATGTCGAGCGCGCGCCGCACGTTCGCCTCGAAGGTGTCGGGCGAGGTGGTGCCGGCAGGGGTGGAGGCGTAGCAGATGTCGTTGCCGCCGATCAGAATGGTCACGTAGTCGGCGTCGGCGTTGGCGAGGGCGTCGGTCGCCTGGGTGGCCAGGTGCGTCGAGCGGTCACCGCCCTTGGCGTAGTTGCCACCGGTCATGTCGACCCCGTACGCCTCCAGCCGTCGCAGGTGCGAGTCGACAGCTGTGCTCGTACCGGTGGACCAGGAGTTCTGGGGTTGGGCGTTCTGGGTGCCGTCGGCGACGGCGGCCCGGGTGATGGAGTCGCCGAGCGCGACCATCCGTGCGCTGGTCGGCACGGCCGCGACCGCGGCCGACGGGATGAGCATCGCGGCGGTCGTGACTGCCGCGATGCTGGAGAGGAGGGTCCGGTAGGACATCACGTGGGCTCCGGGGGTGATCGGAAGGTTGGGACACCGGTGAGCGTAGAACTTGACGATCATCATTGTCAGCAATGGACGGTGAACCCTCGGAAGCGTGGTGGGACCGGTGACGACCGGGGCGTCCAGCGGGGGCGGCGTGTTCTCCCGGGCCGGGCACGGGGCACACCGGAGGTCCGGTAATCCCGGTGCCCCCGGTGGCCGGCGTCTGAGACGATCATCGGCGTGTCGCCCCCGCATGCTGCCCCGCCCGGTGACCACGGCCCAGGCGCCGCCGAGTCGACCGACCGGCTGGTCGACGAGCACACGATCCTCCAGGTGGTCGTGGGCTCGCGAGCCTTCGGACTGGCCACCACCGGGTCGGACACCGACCGGCGGGGAGTGTACGCGCTGCCGGCGGTGGCGTTCTGGCCGCTGACCAAGCCGGCGACGCACCACGAGGGGCCGCTGCCGGAGCAGCTCCGCTGGGAGGTCGAGCGGGTCTGCGTCCTCGGGCTGTCCGCCAACCCGAACGTCCTGGAGGTCCTGCACTCGCCCCTGGTGGAGACCTGCACCCCGCTCGGCGCGGAACTGCGGGACCTCACCCCGGCGTTCCTGTCCCGCCGGGTCGCCGACACCTACCTGCGCTATGCCACCGCCCAGTTCGCCAAGGCGCAACGGGGGATCGAGCGGTCGGGCGCACCCGTGTGGCGGCACGTCATGCACCTGGTCCGACTGTTGACGTCCGGTGTGCACCTGGTACGGACCGGAGAGCTGGTACTCGACGTGGGCGCCGATCGGGACCGCCTCCTGGCGCTGAAGGCGGGCGTGCTGCCCTGGTCCGAGGTGGTCACCTGGCGGAACCGGCTCACCGACCGGCTCGTCGCGGACCTGGAACGCAGCCCACTGCCGGAGCACCCGGCCACCGCCCGCGTCGAGCGGTGGCTGGTGTCGGTCCGCCGCCGTTCGGTCCGGGGGCTGGCCTGACCGCTCCGCCTCCCACTCGACACTCGCCGGATGACGCCGGCCCGGGCGACGCTGCCCGGGCCGGCGTCCGACGGTCGGCGGATCACACCGTGACGACCCGGTTGTCCACGATCGCGGAGAAGGTGGACGCCGGCTCGATCAGGCCCCACCTGACCATCCAGCGGTACGTCCGCTCGAACTCGCCCTCCGGGTACGGCTCCGGGTCGGCGTAGCGCAGCCGGCCGAGCCGGAAGTCCGCCGGCTCCAGCTTCACCACGTCCTCTGGGACCTCCTCGACGAAGTGGCGCAGGTACGGCCGGATGTCCTCGTTGATCGTCCGCACCGCCCGGCGGACGGCGCGGTCGACCGCGGCGAAGGTCTCCGGGTCGAGGTCGGCGCTGGCGATCTCCGAGCCGACGTAGAACGCCTCGGTGATCAACACGTAGCCGAGCTTCTCCGCAGCCGTGGTCCACGGCTCCATCAGCGCGACCGCGTCGACCTCGCCGTCACGCAGCTTGCGGAACCGCTCGGCCGGTCCACCGGCGTGCACCACCTTGATCTCGTCCTGTTCGAGGAAACCCTCCAGTGACTGGATCGCCAGGTAGTGCGAGCCGTGGTGGAAGTTCACCCCGACCGTACGGTTGGCCAGGCCCTGCGGGTGCAGGATGCCGGAGTCCGGGCGGACGAAGATCGCCTGGCTGGCCACCGCGGCCCGCTTGGCGATGATCTGGCCGCCCCGGGCGCTGTCGTGCGAGCGGCGGATCTGCCCCCACTCGCAGGCGCGGTAGAGGGAGACGTCACCGCTCTCGAACGGCCTGGAGATGCCGCCGAACGAGCTGACCAGTTCGTGCTCCTCGATCGGCTTGAGCACGGCGTCGTACGAGCCCGGGGCGACCAGCTCCAGGTCGATGCCCTCCTCGGCGAAGTAGCCGTGCTCCAACGCGACGAGGTAGGGGAGGGTGAAGATGGCGCCGCTGCGGACGCTTCTGACCTTCTTCAGTGCCACCGTGGTGGTCCTTTCCATGGGATGTGTCATCGGGCGGATGTCGTGACGGGTGGGGTCGCGGAGAGGCGTGCGTCTCCCACCACCTCCCTCCGGGGCGGGGGTGGGCGGAACAGCCGCCAGGTGGCTCCGGCGGCCAGCGCGGCGGTGACCGCCACCAGCCCGTACGCGACGCGCAGAGCGGTGACGTAGTCCTCGCCGGAGTCGGCGGCGACCCGGGCCAGGTCGTCGGTCGGCTGGCCGGAGGCGACCAGGACCGACACCAGGACGGCACCGAGGCCGGCGACGCCGAGGTTGGTGCCGACCTGCCGGGCGGTGCTGGTGATCGCGCTGGCCACCCCGGCCCGCTCGCCGGGCAGGCTGGTCACCGCCGCGTTCGTGGCGGGTGGGTTGACCAGGCCCATGCCCGCCCCGAGCAGGAGGTAGCCGACCAGCAGCAGCGGTAGCCACGCGTCGGTGGCGACCACCAGGGCGAGCAGGGCCATGGACGCCACGAAGCACAGGTGCCCGACCGTCGCGGGGAGCCGGCCCCCGTGCCGGCCGACGATCCGACCGGAGACGTTGGCCAGGATCAGGGTGCCGACCGTGGTGGGCAGGGTGAGCAGTCCGGTGGCCAGCGGGCTGAACCCGAGCACCTGTTGCAGGTAGAAGGTGTTGACGAAGGTGAACCCGCCGAGCGCGAGGTAGGCCACGACCGCGCTGAGCACCGCGCCGCGCAGCGCCGGGACAGCGAGGTGCGCCGGGTCGAGGACCGGGTCCGCCCGTCGCCGGGCGGCGGGGGCGTAGCCGATCGCGGCGGCCAGGCCGACGGCTCCGGCGACCAGGACCGGGCCGCTTGTCCAGCCCCGGTTCGGGCCGTCGATCAGCGCGAACGTGAAACCGACCAGGACTAGGGCGGCCAGGGTGTTGCCCAGGGCGTCCAGCCGTCGTGGCGGGCCGTCGACCCGCCCCTCGGGCAGCAGCCGGGTGCCCAGATACAGCAGCACCGCCCCGCCGACCCCGACCCAGAACACGCTGCGCCAGCCGGCCGCCTGCACCAGGACCCCGCCGACCAGCGGACCGCAGGCCGCCGAGACGCCGGCCGTGGCGCTCCAGGTCCCCAGCGCCCGGCCGCGCTGCCCGGCGTCGGGGAAGAGGTTGGCGATCAGGGCCAGCGCGGGTGGCGCCATCAACGCGCCGCCGGCACCCTGGAGGCCACGGCTGGCGACCAGCCAGATCGCGTCCGGTGCGACGCTGCACGCCAGGGAACCGACGACGAAGACGCCCAGGCCGAGCCGGAAGATCCGTCGCCGCCCGTACCGGTCGGCGACCGCGCCGCAGAGCAGGGTGAGGCTGGCCCGCACCAGCGCGTTGCTGGCCGCCACCCATTGGAGTTCGGCCGTGGCCAGCCGCAGGTCACGCTGGAGCGAGGGGAGGGCCAGGTTCAGGGCGGTGCCGTCGAGGACGCCGAGGAAGAGCGTTCCGCAGCAGACCAGCAGCGCGGCGCGGCTGCGCCGGGGCAGGGTCATCTCACAGCTTCTCGTACACCGGCCGGTCGGCACGCCTGGTCAGGATGCCGACCTCCAGGGCCACGTCGATCTGCTTCTCGATGTTGGCGAAGACGGTGTCGTCCCAGACGTCGCCGTACACCGGCGCCAGCCGGTCGGGCAGCAGTTCGACGGCCTTCTTCTCGTCCGGCTGGATGCCGTAGTCGGCGTGGTACCGGGCCGTCAGCGTCGGGTCCTTCTTGATCAACCGCCAGGCCTCCACGGTCAGGTCCACGTACGCCTTCGCGGTCTCCCGGTTGGCGGTCAGCCAGTCGCGGCGAACCGCCGTGCCGTTGAGGAAGAGCGGACTGCGGTCGCCGGTGCCCTGCTGCCAGAGTTCGCTGACCGAGGCGAGCTGCCGGTTGCCCTTGGCGACCAGCCGGGTGGCGTTGGGTTCGATCGCGATGATCGCGTCGAGGTCGCCGCGCTCGTAGAGCGCCAGGTTGGCGATCGGCTGGCCGGTGAAGAGGCGGTACTCCCGGGCGAAGTCGATCCCGTTGACCGCCGAGGCGAGCGCGGCGGCCCGGTAGGTGTCGCTGCTGGGCGGCTGGACGCCGACCTTGCGGCCCTTCAGGTCGGCCACCGTCCGGTACGGACTGTCGGCCGGCACGATCCAGCTTCCGTGGTTCCACAGCGAGGGTCCGACGATGACCACGTCGTGGCCGCTGGTGTTCACCTCGGTCACGCCCAGCGGGCCGAAGGCGAAGATGTCCAGCACCCCGGTGAGCAGTTGTTCCTGTCCGGCGCCGGGACCGCCGCCGGCCTTGCGGTCCAGGGTGAGGCCGTACTTGCCGTCCAGGTCGAACTGCTCGACCACGGAGTCGCGGATGGCGCCGGCGGTGCCGGGGCTGCGGGGCTGGACCTTGGCGCGGCGGGTGCCGGCGCTGGCCGGCTCGTCCGCGCCGCAGGCGGCGAGCAGGGCGGCGGCGCCGGCACCACCGGCGAGCAGGCCGGCCGCGCGCAGCAGGGATCGACGGTCGAGGGGGTACGCGGACAAGGGAGGTCCTTCCGGGTCAGGCGAGAGCCGCCACGATCTGGCGGTGGATGTCGAAGAGGTCGGGGTCCTCGGGGCCGCGCGGGCGGGGCCGGTCGATGCGGTACTCCCGCACCACCCGCGCGGGCCGGTCGCCGAGAACCAGCACGCGGTCGGCGAGGAACGCGGCCTCGAGGGCGTTGTGGGTGACCAGCAGCCCGGTGCGGGGCTGGCGCAGCCACAACTCCTGCAGCAGCAGTCGCAGCCGCCGGGCGGTCAGCTCGTCGAGGGCGCTGAACGGCTCGTCGAGCAGGAGCAGTTCGGGTCGGACGACGAAGGCCCGCGCCACCGCGACCCGCTGGCGCTGCCCACCGGAGAGCACCGACGGGTAGGAGCGGGCGTAGTCGGTCAGGCCGACCGCGTCGAGGATTCGCGCCACCTCGGCGGTGTCCACCCCGGCCGCGCGGGCGGCCAGCCGGACGTTGGTCTCGACCGGAGCCCAGTCGAGTAGTCGGGGCTGCTGGAACACCATGCCGACCCGGGGTGGGGCTGCGCCGGTGTCGACCTGGCCGGCGTCGGGGCGTTCCAGGCCGGCGACCAGGTGCATCAGCGTCGTCTTGCCGGTGCCGGACGCGCCGACCACGGCGACCAGTTCGTCCGGGGCGAGGGTGAGGGAGAAGTCGTGGAAGATCTGCTGCCGCTCGCCGGTGCGCCGGTTGGTGAAGGTCTTGTCGACCCGGTCGAGGGTCACCCGGACGCTCATCGCACGGCCACCCTCCGCCACTGGGTGGCCCGGCGTTCCAGAGTCTGCACCAGGCCGTACTCGATGACCGCCATGACCAGGGCGAAGGCGATCGTCCAGGCGAGCACGCCGGCCACGTTGTGCTGGGAGAACTCCAGGTTGAGCTGGTAGCCGACACCGTCGGCGAGGCCGAAGATCTCCACCAGGACGATGACCTTCCAGGCCATCGCGATGCCGAGCCGGGCTCCGGTGAACAGGTCGGGCACGATCGCCGGGATCCACACGTGGCGCAGCCGGGTCAACGCGTCGAAGCGGTAGACGTGCGCCATCTCGCCGAGTGCCGGGTCCACCGCGCGGACGCCCTGGGCGACGTTGATGGTCAGCGCCGGGGCGGCGGCCAGCGCCACGGTGAGGATCGGGTTGAGCAGGCTCACTCCGAACCAGATGACACAGAGCAGCGCCTTGACCAGGCCCGGGGTGGCCAGACCGATGAGCACGGCGGGTTCCAGGAACCGGCGGAGCCACTCGTTGCGACCCATCGCGATGCCGGCGGCGACCGAGACGACGAACGCGACGGCGAAGCCCAGCCCGACCCGGGTGAGAGTGACCCGGGTGTTCTCCCACAGCTCGCCACCGGTGGTGATGGCGGCCAGTTCGCGGGCGATCTCCGGGAGGCCCGGAATCAGCGCGCTGCCGGAGGTGGCCGCCATCAGCTGCCAGCCGACGGCGAGGAGCCCCAGCAACAGCAGGGCGGGCAGCGGCCGGGTCAGGTGGGTCCGGCGGCCGGGGGAGGGTGGTCGGTGCGGCGGTGTCGCGGGGGTCCCGGACCGCACGACCTCCTCGGCGCCGACGGGTTGCGTGAGCGTCATCGCCATCCCATTTCTCGGTACACGGCCGCAGTCGCGGCGAGGGGCGGACCGCTCCTGACATGGGCGATCTTCGGATTCCCTATGCTGTCGATAGGAATAGTGGGTTAGCAAGAAATCTCTCACATCCTGGGATGTGCAGTGAGATTGTCGGCGCTCGGTGAGCGGGGTCCTACGCGGGGTCGACCGCGCGCAGGCACCGCGCCGCGTGGGCACGCAGGGCGGCGGTGAGGTCGGGCGGTCCGTCGACCACCGTGAAGCCGACCCCCAGCGAGGTGACCATCCAGACCAGGTCGTTGGCGTTCTCCGCGCCGACGTGCAGCCGGCAGCGGTGGGCGTCGACCGCCTCGACCACGCCCATGCCCGGCCAGATCCGCGCGGCGACCGTGGCGGCGGGCTCGTCCAGCACGACGGTGGCCCGTACCGGCCAGGCCCACGTCGACAGCCGCTGGTTCAGGTACGCCACCACGTCGCCGTCCGGGTCCGCGCGGGGAGCGAACCGGGGGCCGGTCGGCGTCCGGGGCTCCATCCGGTCCAGCCGGAAACAGCGCCAGTCGTCGCGGTCGACGTCCCAGGCGACCAGGTACCAGTGCCGGCCGTGGCTGACCAGGCGGTGCGGCTCGACCGACCGTACCGACACCTGTCCGTCCGGCCCGGTGTGGGCGAAGCGCAACCGCTCGTGGCGGTGGCAGGCCTCGGCGACGGCCAGCAGCGCGGCCGGGTCGACCCCCGCTGCGGCGCCGTCGGCCCGCACCGTGGTCCGGTGCAGCGCCGCCACCCGGTGGCGCAGTCGGGCCGGCAGCACCTGTTCGAGCTTGCCCAGCGCCCGCAGCGAGGCCTCCTCCATCCCGGCCACCGAGCCGATCGCGGCGGTCCGCAGCCCGACCGCCACCGCGACCGCCTCCTCGCCGTCGAGGAGCAGGGGCGGCAACGCGCGGCCCGCGCCGAGCCGGTACCCGGCCGTGCCCGGGGCGGCGTGCACCGGGTATCCCAGCTCCCGCAGGCGGGTGACGTCCCGGCGCACGGTGCGGGTGGTGACACCCAGCCGGGCGGCCAGCTCCGTGCCGGACCAGTCGCGTCGGGCCTGGAGCAGGGAGAGCAGGGCGAGGAGTCGGCCGGCACCGTCGATCACCCGGCCAAGCCTGCCAGCCGGTGCGGACCGGAGCTGTCCGCACCGGCTGGCAGCGTCCTGCGTCATGAGCACCGCACCCGACGTCCGACCATTCCGCATCTCCGTCGCCCAGGAGCGGCTGGACGACCTCCGTCGACGGCTGGCCCAGGTCCGCTGGCCCGTCGAGCCGACCGACGTCGGCTGGTCCTACGGCGTGCCCGGGGAGTACCTCCGGCGGCTCGTCGACCACTGGCGCACCGGATACGACTGGCGCGCGGTGGAGACCCGCCTCAACGCCCTGCCGCAGTTCAGCACCGCGATCCTCGGACAACCGGTGCACTTCCTGCACGTCCGCTCGCCCGAGCCGGCGGCGCTGCCACTGGTGCTGTCGCACGGCTGGCCGGGGTCGTTCGTCGAGTTCCTCGACGTGCTCGGCCCGCTGGCCGACCCGCGCGCCCACGGCGCCGACCCCGGCGACGCGTTCCACCTGGTCGTCCCGTCGCTGCCCGGGTTCGCCTACTCCGGGCTGTCCGGCCGGGTGGGCGACGGCGGCACCGAGCACCACGCGGAGGTGGTGGCCGCGCTGCTGGACCGCCTCGGCTACCCGCGCTACGGCGTCCAGGGCGGCGACGCCGGTGGGTTCGTCTCCGCCCAACTGGGCCGGATCGCCCCGGATCGCGTGGTCGGCGTCCACCTCAACGGCCCGTTCTTCTTCCCCGCCTGGGACGACGACCCCGGGGAGCAGGCGACGTGGTCCCCGGCCGACCGGGAGCGCCTGGCGGTGCTGACCGACCCCGGCTGGGAACGTTTCGGGTACGCCGTGATGCAGTCGACCCGCCCGCAGACCCTGGCGTACGGGATGCACGACTCGCCGGTCGCCCTGCTGGCCTGGATCGTCGACCTGTTCCAGCAGTTCACCGACCCGTCCCGGGCGTTGCCCGAGGACGCCGTGGACCGGGACACGCTGCTGACCAACGTCACGCTCTACTGGCTGACCGGGACGTTCGCCTCGTCGGTCCGGCTGTACCGGGAGTCGGCGCAGTGGGGCGCCCAGCCGCCGAACTCCGGCGTGCCGACCGGGTGCGCGGTGTTCCCGGGCGACCTGACCGTCCGGGCGCTCGCCGAACGGCAGCACACGATCGTGCACTGGTCGGAGTTCGACCGGGGCGGGCACTTCGCCGCGCTGGAGGCGCCGGACCTCTTCGTCGCCGACGTCCGCGCGTTCTTCCGGCCGTTGCGCTGAGCGTGTCGTCGCGCCGGGCCGAGCCCGGCGCGGCCTGCCTGGCGAGCAGCCGCACCACCTGCGGCCGGACACCGCGCCGGGCCCGGCGGCTCGCCCTGTCCGGCCCGACGCCACCCGCCGTCGCTTGAATGTCGCCGGGGAGGGGTGGATGCTGTATCGATATTCAGCAATATCGATCAGCGGAGGTCCGCATGCGTCGTTCCCCGTTCCCCGTCCTGCTCGCGGCGGTGCTGCTCCTCGCCGCGCCGGCCGCCGCCCACGCCCGACCCGCCGCCCCCGAGGCCGTCGAACCGGCCCGGGCGGCGGCGGTCCTCGCCGAGGTGCGCACCGCCGGCACGGCCTGGGGCCTCGACCCGGCCACCGGGCGGATGACCCTCACCGTCGACGACACCGTCGGCGCCGCGGAGGTGGCCGCGTTGCGCGCGACCGCCGCCCGGGCCGGTGCCGTGCTGCGCCACGAGCCGGGCCGGCTGACCACCCTCATCGCCGGTGGCGAGGCCGTCTACGCCGGGGGCGGCGGACGCTGCTCGCTCGGCGCGAACGTCCGCAGCGGCACCACGTGGTACTTCGTCACCGCCGGACACTGCACCGCCACCGGCGCCACCTGGTACGCCAACGGCGGCCAGACCACGGTGCTCGGCAGCCGTACCGGCAGCAGCTTCCCGGGCAACGACTACGGCATCGTCCGGTACACCAACACCTCGATCCCCCACCCGAGCGCGGTGTACACCTACCCCGGCCTGCTTCCGATCAACGGCGTCGGCAACGCCTACGTCGGTCAGCGGGTCTGCCGCACCGGTTCCACCACCGGGGTCCGGTGCGGCACCGTGCTCGCCCTGAACCAGACGGTGAACTACGCCCAGGGCTCGGTGTCCGGTCTGATCCGGACCAACATCTGCGCCGAGCCGGGCGACAGTGGTGGTCCGCTCTACGACCCGGCCACCGGGCGGATCCTCGGCATCCTCTCCGGGGGCAGCGGCAACTGCACCTCCGGCGGCACGACCTACTACCAGCCGATCATGGAGATCCTCGCCGCGTACGGCGTGACCCTGCCCTGACCGGCCCGCCCCGCTCCCCTCGGGTCGTCGGGGAGCGGGGCGGCTCGTCAGCCGGTCAGCGCGGTCCGCAGGCCGGCGGCCGTCCGCAACGCCTCGTCGGGTCGGCCGACTCCGCCCACAGCTCCCGCCACACGGCCCGGCGTCCCCGGTGCCCATGTCGCTCTCGTCCGTCGTGTCGGTGCGCGGAGCGTAGCGGGCGGGGCTGACGTTCCCGGGTCAGCAGAACCAGCCGTCCTGCACCCAGCCGCGCCGGTTGATGTCGCCGTAGGCGAAGCCGTAGACGTAGCCCCCGCTGCGGGGACCCTCGACGAGGAAGGTCTGTCCCCGGTAGAGGGTGCCCATCCAGGCGCCGACCGGCTGGGTGCGGACGAAGAGGTCGTTGGCGCAGACCGTCTCCCGTACGCCGATGGTGCCGTTGGCGGCCGACGCGGTGGTGGGGGTGAGCGCGACCACGGCGACCGCCACCGCGACCGACGCGCCGATCCGGCGGACGACGGGGTTCACCATGAGTCGTACCCTCCGATGCACTCGTGCCGCAGGTAGCCCCAGTCGTTGGGGCCGAAGTCGAAGGAGGCGGCCCAGCCGTTGTAGACCGGGTGCGCGCCCGGGGTGTGGCCGATCTTGTTGCCGTAGTAGAGGGTGCGCTTGAGTCCGGTCGGCCCGCCCGCCGAGTCGTAGTTGGCGTAGAAGCTGGCGCTCTGGCACACCACGATCGCGTGCCGGGGCACCACCGGGTCGGCGTGGGCGGCGGTGGCGCCGAGCGGGATGGTCAGCGCGCCGGCTGTCAGCGCGGCGGCGAGTCGCAACGTCGGTCGTCTGTCCACAGGGCCTCCGATCAGCGGTGAACGGTGCGCCCAGGCTACCAATCAATTGAGAACTATGAATAGGTCCGGGTCGGCCCCGGAGCCGGCGACCGCCTCCGGGACCGACCCGTCCGGTCACGAGTCCCGTCCGGCCCCCCGCGCCCGCCCCATCTGGCGGCGGGCCTCCTGCCGGGCCCGCGCCTGCCGTTCGGCCGGCGTCGGCCCGGTCGGCGTGGACCCGCTCGCCACGGCGACCGGCGGGGCCAGATGGGCGGCCATGTCCCGGATGGTCGGCAGGCGGAAGAGGTCCACCACGTCGACGTCCCGGTCGAACGCCCGGCGGAGCACCCCACTCAACCTGATCATCAGGAGGGAGTCCCCGCCCGCGTCGAAGAAGTTGCGGTCGGCCTCGACCGGCCGGCCCAGCACCGCCGCCCAGGCCTGGGCCACCGTCCGTTCCGCCGCCAGCACCGGCTCGGCCCGGTCGGACGTCGGCTCCACCTGCGCGGCCCGCGCCCGCTCCACCCGCAGGACCGCGCCGAGCAGGGCCCGCCGGTTGACCTTGCCGGACGGCAGCAGCGGCAGCGCGTCCAGCACGGCCACCCGGTCCGGCCGCAGCCGCGCCGGAAGCAACCCGGCCAGGTGGGACCGCAACCCGTCGGCGGTGGGTCCGGCACCCGGGACGGGCACCGTCGCCGCGACCAGTTCCCCGGCGGGGGAGCAGACCACTGCGGCGTCGGCGACTCCCGGATGCCGCCGCAACGCGGCCTGCGCCTCCACCGGTGGGGTCGGCTCCCCGTCCCGCCGGGGACACTCGTCGACCCGGCCCACCCACCGCAGCACGCCGTCGGCGTCGCGGCGTACCAGGTCGTCGGTGGCGACCATCCGCCCACCGGGCGTGGCGGTGAACGGGTCGGGCAGGTAGCGCTCCGCCGTCAGGGACGGCTGCCCGTGGTATCCCCGGGTCACCGCCCCGCCGCCCAGGTGCAGGCGACCGACCGCGCCGACCGGCACCGGCCGCAGCGCCTCGTCCAGCACGTGGACGGTGGTGTCCGGGCGGGGCTCGCCGAGCGCCCGGACATCGTCTCCGAGGCACGCGGCGGCCAGCGCCGGCCCGCCCACCTCGGCTGCGCTCCACGCCGACCAGCAGGCCGCACCGGCCGGCACGGCGGTGAGCGGCCCGCCGGTGAGCAGCAACGCGACCGCCTCCCCGCCCGGGGCGGGCGGCCCGATCCGCACGCTGGGGGCACCCGCCCCGCCGACGCCGGCCGGGTCGTCCCCGTCGCCACCGTGCGGGCGGCCGGCGGTGTCGCCACCGTGGGGTGGGTCGCCCACCAGCACCGTCCCGCCGACGGCCAGCGGCGCGAGCAACTGGCAGAGGGCGACGTGCCCGTCCAGCGGCGCGTCGACCCGCACCGCGTCGAAGGTGTCCGCCGGCCAGCCGTCCACCAGCCAGTCCACCAGGCCGGCGAGGTTGCCGTGGGTCACCACCACCGGTCTCGGCTCCTCCTCCACCCCGGCCGAGTGCACGACCACCGCCGCGCGCTCGGCGCACCAGTCGGGCAGCGGGACGGTGGCCGGAGCCGGGGCCGCGTCCACCCGGGTCACGGCCACGCCGACCGACGCCGCGCACTCGGCCGTCGTCGCCGTCGCCAGGACCGTCACCAGCTCCGCGTCCGCCGCCTGGAGACGCAGCCGCATCCGCGCCGCCGCAGGGTCCAGCGGCACCGCCACCGCGCCCGCCCACAGCACCCCGAGCAGCGCCGCCACCAGTTCGGGCGAGCGGGGCAGGCAGAGACCCACCGGTGACTCGACGGTCACCCCACGCCCCCGCAGCAACCCGGCGACCGCCCCGGCCCGGGTGACCAGGTCGCCGTAGTTCAGGCACCCGGAGGCGGCGCGGACCGCCAGGGCGCGCGGCGTACGGTCGGCGTGGGCCACGACCCGGGCGAGCAGGCCCGGTCCGGTCGGTGCGACCCGGCCCGGAGACGTCGTCCGGGTCCCGCCAGCCGGGTCGCTGCCGCCGCCGGTCACCGGTCCCCGTCCCCGGACGGCGTCGGCAACTCCGCCATCGGCCGGTCGGGCGTCGCGACCGCCCCGTGGAGCAGCAGGTCCAACTGCTGCCACATCCGCTCGATGGTGTCGGCGGCGAAGAGGTCGGCGTTGTACTCGATCATGCCGTAGACGTGGTCCTCGCCGGCCTCGTCGAAGTAGCCGATGCTCAGGTCGATGGTGACGGTCTGCTTCTCCAGCATCAGCGGCTCCAGTTCGAGGCCCGCCATCGTCAGGGGGGCCTCGTGCCGGAAGTCGACCATGATGAAGGCCACCCGGTAGAGCGCGCCGAGCCCCACGCCCCGGCCGACGTTCAGCTCGTCGAGGATCACGCCGATCGGGATGTCGTGGTGGTCGAGGGCACCGGTCATCGTCCGGCGGGTGGCCGCCACCAGCTCCCGGAACGTCAGCTCCGACCGGACGGTGGTCCGCAGCGGCAACATCGTCAGGAAGAGCCCCATCAGCGGTTCGGTCTCCGCCCGCCGACGGGTGGACGAGTTGGTGCCCACCACCACGTCCTCCGCGCCGGTGAGCCGGTGCAGGAGGAACTTCCACACCGCGAGGAGCACCACGTTCAGCGTGGTCCGCTCCTCGTGGGCGAACCGGCGCAACTCCTCGGTCAACTCCGGCGACAGGCGGAAGTAGCGCTGCCCGGACCGGTTGGTGGCGCCCCGCCGCTCGGGGTGGTCGGTCGGCAGTTCCCGCGCCGGCGGCACGTCCGCCAACTGACGCCGCCAGTACGGCAGGTGCCGGACCCGGACCTCCCGCTCGATCCACTGCGGCTGCCACTCGGCGTAGTCGCCGTACTGGATGGGCAGCGGCGGCGGGTCGTACGTCCCACCCTCGACGTAGGCGCGGTAGAAGTTGGCCACCTCCTGCCCGAAGATGCCCATCGACGCCCGGTCCCAGATCATGTGGTCGAAGATGCGGACCAGCACCTGCTCGTCGTCGGCGAGCCGGATCAGCAGCATCCGCAGCAGCGGGCCGACACCCAGGTCGAAGGGGCGGTTGCCCTCGGCGCGTGCCTCCTGCCACATCCGCTCCTCCCGCTGCTCGGCGGGCAGGTCGCGCAGGTCGACCGTCGGGATGGTGAACGGCAGGTGCGGGTGGACCACCTGCACCGGCTGGTCGCCGTCCAGTTCGTACGTGCTCCGCAGCACCTCGTGCCGGGCCATCACGGCGTGCACCGCGCGGGTGAGGGCGTCGAGGTCCAGCCGGCCGCGCAGCCGCCACGCCGACGGCACGTTGTGCGCCGGGTCGTCCGGCAGACGCTGGCGGTGCAGCCAGACCCGCTCCTGGGCGTCGGTCAGCCGGGCCCGGTCCCGCCGCGCCCGACGGGGGATGGCCCCCACACCCACCATGGCCTGCCGGTCGGCGAGCCGACGGTCCAGCAGGGCCCGCTGCGCGGGGGTGAGCCGCTCCAGCCGGGCCGACAGGTCACTCATCCGTGGGTCCCTCCGAACTCTGGTAACGGTCGCGCAGGTCGGCGAGGTGACGCAGACCGTCGCGTACGGTGTCGGGCGACAGGCCGAAGTCGACCAGGCAGGCGACCTCGTCGACGCCGACGTCGACCAGGTCCTCCACCAGGGCCTCGCACTTGTCGGGCGTGCCGAGCAGCGCCAGCGACTGGAAGTAGCGTTCGAAGGTGGCGTCGAGCATCGCCGCGCGGGCGTCGTCGTCGAGCGCGCCGAACCCGCCCTCGATGCCCTGGTGCTGCCGCAGGAACGTGCCGAGGTAGTCGATCAACGGCTCCCGGACCAGCCCACGGACCTCCTCGTTGCTGGTGCCGAGGAAGGTGTGCACCATCGTGGTGACCGTGCCGGCTTCCGGGTCGTGCCCGCCCGCCGCCCGGGCCGCCCGGTAGGCGGTGATCTTCTCGCCGAGCTCCACCAGCCGGTGCCCGATCACGCCGGTCAGGATGTTCGCCCCGATCGCGCCGGCCCGCTCGAACGTCTCCACCGAACCTGCCGCCGAGACCCACACGGGAAGTTTCGGCTGCAACGGTCGGGGCAGCGTACGCACCGCCCGGACGCTGCCGTCGGGACGCGACACGTCGATCGTCTCCCCGGCCCAGAGCCGCTGGACGGTCTCGATCGCCTCGAACATGGCGTCCTTGCGCCGGGGGAAACCGTCGGGCCCGCCGGGCGCGAGGACGAAGTCGTCCGGATGCCAGCCGGAGGCGGCCGAGATGGCCGCCCGCCCGCCGGAGAGGTTGTCCACCACCGCCCACTCCTCGGCGACCCGCACCGGGTGGTGCAGCGGCAGGACGACGCTGCCGGCCCGCAGCTGCACCCGTCGGGTGGTCACCGCCAGCGCCGCCGCCAGCAGCGACGGGTTCGGGTAGAGGCCACCGAAGTCGACGAAGTGCCGCTCGGGCACCCAGACCGCGGCGAAGCCGTGCTCGTCGGCGAACCGGGCGCAGTCCAGCAGGAGCCGGTACTTCTCCCCGTCCTGCGTGGAGCCGTCTCCGGAGAAGAAGAACAGGCTGAACGCCATCCGGCTGGTGGGGCGGCGCCGCCGGCCCGGCTGGGCCGCGGCGCGGGCCGCCGGGGCGGCCAGCTCGGGCGGCAGGCTGACGGCCCGGGCCCGCATCGCCTGCTCCAGGGCCGCCCGACGTTCCGGGGAGAGGGCGGCGAGCCGCCGGTTCAGGTCCGCCACCGAGGGACGCTCAGACACGGTCACCACCTCCGACGCCGCCCACCGCCGGGCTGGCCTCGATCTCCGCCAACAGCGCCTCGAACTCGTCGAGTCCGATGCCCTCGCCCCGCCACACCCGGATCGCCGCCGCCAGGCCGGTCACGGTCGGCGCCTCGAAGATGACGCTCATCGGCAGGTCACCGAAGTGCTGCCGCAGCCGGGCGACGATCTGCATGGCGAACAGCGAGTTGCCGCCGAGCTGGTAGAAGTCGTCCGCCAGCCCGAAGCCGGACACGCCCAGCACCTCCCGCCACACCTCGGCGACGGTCCGCTCGACCTCGTCCCCGGTCTCCACGGCGTCCGGCGGCGCATCCCCGGCGGCGATCCCGTCCGGCAGCACGTCGCCGGCCACGGGCGTCGGCGGCGCGGTGACGACCACCTGCGGCACACCGCCGCCGAGCGCCGCCCGGACGACCGCCACCGGCCCCGCCGGGCCGTCCGGGTCGACCCCGGGGCGCAGGCGTACGGCCGTCGTGGCCCACCCGTCGGCGGTGCGTCGCTCGGCGAACGCCCCCACGGCGGACGCGACCGCCTCCTCGGTCAGCGGGTCGGCCCCGCCCAGCCCGGTGACCAGCACCAGCACGTCCAGGTCGGCACCGGCCAGCAGGTCGGCCAGGGCCCGGAGCCGGTCGACGCGCCGGCCGACCGGCTCCGGCACGGACGGCGGACCGGCGACGTGCACGACCCCGTGCAGCGGACCGAGCAGCTCCCGGGCCGTGTCGACCAGCCGGCGCAGCCCGTCGGCGTCGGCCGGGTCGGCCGGTACCCAGCTCACCGCGTCCGGTCGGTCGGCGCGCAGCCGCGCCAGCTCCGCCGCGAGAGGGCCGGTGGCGTCCGGACCGGCCGGATCGGGCGCTCCCGGAGCGCCGGTCAGCACCACCCGGGCGCCCGAACGCGCCAGTTCCGCACCGAGGCGCAGCCCGGTCTCCCGGTCGGCCCCGGTCACCAGGTAGCCCCCGCCCGCCACGACACCGGCCGGTCCCGCCGGCACGGGCACGAGGGCCCGCCGGAACCGCCGCGCCCCCCGGTACGCCACGTGCGTGTCGTCCACGTCCGCCGCCAGTTCGGCGAGCAGCCGGTCGCGCTGCCGGTCCCGGTCCGCGTCGCCGGTCACCGACCCGACGTCCACGACGTGGAAGCGCAGCGCCGGATACCGCGCGGCGAGCACGGCGACGACCCCGTCCAGCGCGGCCCGGTGCGGTGCCCGGACCCGGGAGCCGGCGACCTCCCGCAGGTCCTCGGTCAGCACGTCGACGCGGACCGGGTGGTCCGGCGCGGACGCGTGCAGGGCCCACGCGAGACCCACCAGCGCGGCCACCGCGACATCGACGTCGTCGTCCCCGGCGTACAGCACCCGGTCCACCGGCCCGTCGGCCGTACGGTCCCGGACGAGGCGCTCCCAGGTCTCCGGCCGTACCGCGTCGGCCTCGCCGTCCGCGTCGCCCCGGGCGACCCGGCGCACCGGATGGCCGGCGGCGCGCAGCGCCGCCGCGACGTCGTCACCCCACCCGCACCCGTCGCCGAGGACCAGCCAGTCGCACCGGTCCGGCACGCGGGCCGCGTCGCGGGGCAGCGCCGCCGGGAACCAGACCGGCGTCCCGGCCGGCGACCCGGCCGGCCGCGCCGTCGCCACCCGGGGCAGCAGGAAGTCGGTACGGGTGAACGGGTACGTCGGCAGCGGGGTGCGCCGCCGGGGCACGCCACCGTGCAGCGCCGCCCAGTCCACCTCCACGCCGTGCTGCCACAGCTCGGCCAGGGCGGCGAGCACGCTCCGCTGCTCGTCGTGGGTGCCCGTCCCGCCGTGCCGCTCCGCCTCCCCGGGCGGCGGCGCCAGCAGCGCCACCACCGGGGGGCGACCCTCGTACGCGCCGGCCCGCACCAGGTTGCCGAGCCCTCGGCCCGGCCCCACCTCCACGAAGAGCGGGTTCGGACACGCCGCCGCCACCGCCACCCCGGCCGCGAACCGTACCTGCCCCCGGACGTGGGCCACCCAGTACTGCGGGTCGGTGGCCTGCTCGTCGGTGATCCACGTTCCGGTCAGGTTCGACAGGAACCGCACCGTCGGCGGGCGCAGCCGCACGGTGCGCAGCACGTCGGCGAAGGCGCGCAGCGCCGGTTCGGTGTGGACGGTGTGGAAGGCCCGCCGCACCGGCAGGACCCGGGTCACCGCGCCGACCTCGGCGAGCCGCCGTTCGACCACCGCCATCTCCGCCTCGGTGCCCGCCACCACGCACGAGGAGGGCGCGTTGACCGCCGCGATCGTGCCGTGTCCGTCCAGCACCGCCCGCAGCCGGCTCTCGGCGAGGGCCACCGACACCATCCGCCCGGCCGGCAGCTCCTGCATCAGCCGGGCCCGGGCCGCCACCACGCGCGCCGCGTCCGCCAGGTCGAACACCCCGGCCAGGCAGGCGGCCACCAGCTCGCCGAGGCTGTGACCGACCATCGCGTCCGGCGCGACGCCCCAGGAACGCAGCAGCCTCGCACCGGCGTAGTCGAGGCAGAACATGGCCGGTTGCGCGTAGCCGGTCTCCGCCGAGGGGTCGTCGGGCAGTCCCGACGTGCCCCGCCCGACGAGCAGCGCCCCCAGGTCCCAGTCCAGGTGCGGGGCGAACGCGGCGACGCACTCGTCGACCGCCGCGCGGAACACCGGCTCGCTCTCGTAGAGCCGTGCGCCGACACCGGCGAACCGGGTGCCCTGGCCGGGCAGGAGGAACACCACGTACGGCGGCCCGTCGACGACCGCTCCGGTCGACGCGGCCCGCAGCGCCGCCACGGCGTCGGCCGCGTCGGTGGCGACGACGGCCCGCCGGTGCGGGAACCGGGCCCGCCCCACCTGGAGCGTCCACGCCGCGTCGGCCAGCTCGGCCGGGCCGGGCGCGGTGTCGGCCAGGTGGTCGGCCAGGCGCGCGGCGGCGGCGGTCAGCTCGTCGGCGGTCCGCGCCGCCAGGGGCAGCAACTGGACGGGACGGTTCGCGGCGGCGACCGGGCGGGCCGGGGCCGCCTCCAACAGCAGGTGCGCGTTGGTGCCGCCCATGCCGAAGGAGCTGACGCCGGCCCGGGGCGGATGGTCGGTGACCGGCCACGGCTCGCCCTCGGCGGTGATCCGGAACGGGCTGTCGGGCTGCTCCAGAGCTGGGTTCAACTGGCGGAAATGCAGCGTGCCCGGGACGAAGCGGTGCTCGATCGCCAGCGCCGTCTTGATCAGACCGGCGACCCCGGCGGCGACGTCCAGGTGACCGATGCTGGACTTGACCGCCCCGACCCGGCAGGAGCCGGCGGGCACCGCGCCGATCGCCTCCGCCAGCGCCCGCAGTTCGATCGGGTCGCCGAGCGCGGTGCCGGTTCCGTGCGCCTCGACGTAGTCGACGGTCTCCGGGGCGAATCCGGCCACGGCCAGCGCGTCCCGGATCACCGCCACCTGACCCGTGGTGGACGGCGCGGTGATGCCCACCTTCGCGGAGCCGTCGTTGTTGACCGCCGACCCCCGGATGACGGCGTGCACGTGGTCGCCGTCGGCGAGCGCGTCGGCGAGCCGCTTGAGCACCACCACCCCGACCCCGTCACCGGCGACCGTGCCGGTGGCGTCGGCGTCGAAGGGCCGGCACCGCCCGTCCCGGGACAGGATGCCGCCCTCCTCGTGCCGGTAGCCGGTCGGATCGAGCTGCCGGACGGTCGCGCCGCCGGCGAGCGCCGTGTCGCACTCGTGGGTGAGCAGACTCTGGCAGGCCAGGTGCACCGCCACCAGCGACGACGAACACGCCGAGGAGACGGTGAGGGTCGGGCCGGTCAGGTTCAGCTTGTACGCGACCCGTAACGCGAGCATGCCCGCGTCGTTGCCGACCGCCACCTGCAACGGGTGGGCGATGCGCGCGGCCCGCTCGGACGGCACGACCCGCTCGGCGAGGTGCGTGCTCGCCGACGCGGCGGCGAAGACACCGACCCGTCCGTGGTCCCCGCCCGGGGCCCGCCCGGCGTGTTCCATCGCGGTCCAGCAGCACTCCAGGAAGAGCCGGTGCTGCGGGTCGGTCACCTCCGCCTCGGCCGGGCCGACGTCGAAGAACTCGGCGGCGAAGAGACCCGGCGCGACGAGCGGGTAACCGATGTTCACGTACGCCGGGTCGGCGATGTCCGCCGCCGGGACGCCCGCCGCGGCGAGTTCCCCGTCCGCGTACGTGCGCGAGCCGTCGACCCCGGCCACCAGTCCCCGCCAGAACTCGTCGACGGAGTCGAACCCGGCCAGACGGCCACTCATGCCGATGATGGCCACGCTGTCGTGGACGGTGAACTCCTCGTCGTCGCTCATGTCTGGCCTCGCTCCGTGTGAGTAGGTGGGTCGGAGGACCTGCCGCCACGGTCGATGACGGCAGGTCCGGCGCGTGACAGGTCAGGGGTGTGCCGGCAGTCGCGCGTCCAGGGCGGCGACGGTGGGGTGGTCGACGAGGAGTTGGGCGTCCATGTCGACGCCGAGGATCGCGCGGACCCGGGCCGCCAGCCTTCCGGCGAGCCGCGCGTGGCCGCCGAGGTCGAAGAAGTCGTCGTCGGCACCGACGTCGGGCAGGCCGAGGACGGCGGCGAAGAGCTCGCAGAGCACGTCCTGCCGGGGACTGCGGGTCGGGTCGTCAGTCGGCTCCGGCAGGGCGTTGCGGTCGAGTTTGCCGTTGGCGGTGATCGGCAGGGCGGTCATGGTCACGTAGGCGCTGGGGACCATGTAGTCCGGCAGTTTCACGCCGAGGTCGTGGCGGAGGTCGCCGATGTCGATGGTGCTGTTGTCGGTGGGGACGAGGTAGGCGACGAGTCGTT
>NZ_BSTB01000016.1:0-194093 GCF_030269285.1 Micromonospora sp. NBRC 101691 | reverse complement strand
ACGAACACCTCCGGCCGTCTACCCACCAGCCACCACCTCCCACGGTCGAATCACTGGGAGACAGCCTGCCCGATAGATCCTCAGAACCAGCGGATTACACGATCAACGTTCCAAGACGAGGCACTAGGCGACCGCTGGTGATGTCATCTGGCAGGCGGAGGGGGCGGATCTTGCATCATTCCTGGGCCGCTGATCCCCGCTCACATCCAGACACTTGGCCTCATGACTCCAGCTCATCGAGGACTGTACGGAACAGTGTGGCCCGTTCGGCGTCGTCGGTTTCGATGAAGGCCTCTATTGCCTGCTCCCAGCAGGTACGTGCCTCGTCGAACCGGCACACCTGCTGCAGGGTGCTGCCGAGGTTGCCCCACGCCTGGCCTTCGCCGTGGCGGTCGCCGAGCTGCTGGAGGATGTCGCGGGCGTTGGTGTGGGCGGTGATGGCCTCCTCGAATCGGTTCACCTCAGCCAGGACGGCGCCGAGGTTCATCCACACCTGGCCTTCCCTGTGGCGGTCGCCGAATTGGTGGTAGATGTCGCGGGCGTTGGTGTGGGCGGTGATGGCCTCGTCGAACCGGCCTGCCTGCCAGAGGGCGAGTCCGAGGTTGTTCCACGCCTGGCCTTCGCCGTGGCGGTCGCCGAGCTGCTGGAGGATGTCGCGGGCGTTGGTGTGGGCGGTGATTGCCTCCTCGAATCGGTGCACCTCAGCCAGGACGATGCCGAGATTGCTCCACATCTTGCCTTCGCCGTGGCGGTCGCCGAGTTGGTGATGAATGTCGCGGGCGTTGGTGTGGGCGGTGATGGCCTCGTCGAACCGGCGTACCTGCCGGAGGGCGAGTCCGAGGGTGTTCCAGGCGATGGCTTCCCCGTGCTGGTTGTGGAGCTGGTGGTGGATGTTGCGAGCGGTGGTGGCGGCCTTGATGGCCTCGTCGAATCGGCGCACCTCGGCCAGGGCGTGTCCGAGGGTGTTGCAAGCGATGGCTTCCCCGTGCGGGTCGTGGAGCTGGTGGTGGATGTTGCGAGCGGTGGTGGCGGTGGTGATGGCCTCGTCGAACTGGCGCAGCTCGACCAGCGCGATGCCGAGGGTGTTCAACGCCGCGCCTTCGCCGTGGCGATCGCCGGCCTGTCGGTAGATGCCCAGGGCAGTGATGGCGATGGTGATCCAGTCAGTGAAGTGGCGGCGGAAGTACAGGAAATTGCCGAGCCCGAACGCGAGGCCGGTGGTGATGTCTGGCAGGCCGTGGGTGGGGGCGCTGGTGCAGACGCTGATGAGGTTGTCGTGTTCGGCGTCGAGCCAGCGCAAGGCGTCCTGTCGACTGGGGAACCGAGTGGTGTCGGCAGGGATGATCGGTGTGAGGTGGGTGTTCGCGGCCTGGGTGGTGTGCAGGTAGTGGGTGAACAGCCGGTGTCGGGCGGTACTGGTCTCGGCCGGACGTGAGGCTGGCTGGTCAGCGGCGTGCAGGCGGACGAGGTCGTGCATGCGCCACCGGTCGACGGTGGGTTCGTCGACCAGGTGCGCCCGGTGCAGGTCCTCCAGCAGCACCGCGACCCGGTCGACGGGCAGGTCGATCAGGGCGGCGGTGCTGTCGGTGGCGATGCCGGTTCCCGGGTTGACCGGCAGGAGCCGGTACAGCAGGGCCTGGTCGTCGGTGAGGTGCTGGTAGGACAGGTCGAACGCGGCCGCCACCGCGACCTCCTGTCGGGACAGCCCGTCGAGGCGGGCCTGCTCGTCGCGGAGCCGGTCGGCCAGGGCGGCGGGTTGCAGGCGGGGGCGGTCGGCCAGCAGTGCGGCGACGACCCGTAACGCCAGGGGCAGACCCGCGGACAACTCGGCAAGTTCGGTCATCGCCCGCTGCTGGTCCGGCGCCTGCAGGCGCGGATCGTCCGCACCACGCCGCTGGGCGATGACCTCACGGATCAGCGCAACGGCTGCGTCCGAATCGAGGACGTTGAGATCGTGCAGGCGGGCGTCGATGTCGAGGGTGTGCCGGGAGGTGACCAGCACCGGGATCGTAGGGTCGGCGGGGAGCAGCGGGGTGACCTGGTCCTCGGTGGCGGCGTTGTCGACGATCAGCAGCAGCCGGCGGTCCTGGCTGGTGTAGGCGTCCAGGACGCTGCGCCACAACCGGGCCCGATCCTGCTCGCTGGCGGGGATGTGTTCGCCGGGGATGCCGAGGGCCTGCAACCAACCCAGCAGCGCGTCGGCGGCGGACAGCCGTCGGTCGGGGTCGTAGCCGAACATGTCGACGAACAGCACCCCACCCGGGAACCAGCCAGGTTCGTTCAGCGCGCGGTGCGCGGTCTGCACCACCAGTTCGGTCTTGCCGACCCCACCCATCCCGGCGACCGCCGACACCAGCAGCGGGCCTCCTACACCGTCGGGCGCCAAGCCCCGCAGTAGGACGTCGACCTGCTTGCTGCGGCCGGTGAACACTGCGGCCGGGCGGGGCAGCCCGGTCAACGCGGGACGGATCTCCGCCGGCAGGGTCACCTGGATGTCGCGGCCCATGACCACCGCGCTGAAGAAAACCCCGCCGGTGATCCGGTTCGACACTTCCACCGGATCAGGGCTCGATGCGCTCACCGGGTCGGTCCGTCCGCGTCAGGGCGCTGGTCGGTCGGTGGTGGCAGGACGATGCCGTGCATGTCGCGGCCCATGACCACCGGCCCGTGGAACCTGCCGTCGTCGATCGTGTTGGACACCTTTCCCGCCTGCGGACCACCCGTCAGCGGCGGTTGGCCCGGATCCGGTGCCGGTTCACCGGTGGTGCTCACCTGTTCCAGGTCCCGGCCCATCACCACCGCGCCGGTGAACTGGCCTCCGCCGATCCGGTTGTGCACGTCCCCACCCACCGCTGGCACTGCGGTGGCCGTGCGGCGGGCCTGCACCGCGCTGTACCCGGCCACGACCACACCGACGAGGTTCAGGAACATCCCGGTCACGCTGGCCCACCTGTCGGCGTCTTCCAGCCCCGTCCGGGCCAGCAGCACCACGCCCACAGCACATACCAGCAGCCCGACGGCCACGCCCGCCAGCCACCAGCCCTTACCGCCACGCGTCGTCACGAGTCCATTGTCGACGCGCGCGCCACCGGTGGGGCTTGTCCACGCCGGTTCAGGACCGCCCTTGGACGGCCCCTCAGGCGAGGGCGCGGAGGAAGCGGGCGGTGATCGGGACGGCCGACTCGGTGCTGGAGCCGCCCTTCTCGACGAAGACGGCGACGGCGACGTCGCCCTGCCAGCCGACGAACCAGGAGTGCGTGTTGGCCGGGTTGTCGTCGTACTCGGCGGTGCCGGTCTTGCCGTGCACGGGCTTGCCGGGGATGCCGCGCAGGGCGGTGGCGGTGCCGGCGGTGACCACCTCGCGCATCATCGTGCGCAGCGGATCGACCGACTCCGGCTTGAGCTGCGGCCCGGCGGGCGCGGGCTGGCCGGGGACCGGGTCGAGGACCAGCTTCGGCTGTTCCCAGCGGCCCCGGGCGACGGCGGCGGTGGCGGCGGCCATGGCGACCGGGCTGACCAGGGTGGTGCCCTGACCGAACGCGGCGGCGGCCCGTTCGGCGGGAGATCCGCCGGTGGAGACCTTGCCGGTGAAGGCGTCCACGCCGAGGTTCCAGGTGGCCTCCAGGCCGAGTGCCCGGCCGGTGTCGGCGAGGCCGGCGTCGCCGAGTTTCGGGGCGAGCGCGGCGAAGGCGGTGTTGCAGGACCTGGCGAAGTCGGTCCGGAACGGCACCGGGCCCAGGGCGAAGTTGTCCGAGTTCTTGAAGGATCGGCCGTCGACGGTGAAGGTCTTCGGGCAGTCGACGGTGCCGTCCAGGGTGACCACGCCCCGGTCGAGCAGGCCGAGCGCGCTGACCATCTTGAAGGTCGAGCCGGGCGGCACCTGGGCGGTGAACGCGAGGTTCTCGCCGGCCGCGCCGGGGCCGTTGGCCACGGCGAGCACCGCGCCGTCGCTGATCCGGAGCGCGACCAGGGCGGAACGGCGTCGTTCCCCGCGCAGGGCGGCGTCCGCGGCGTTCTGCGCCGCCGGGTCGAGGGTGGTCTTCACGGTCTGTCCGGGCTGGGGGTCCTTCCGGAACACCTCGGTGCCGGTCGGCGCCCAGGTGCCCTCCGGCCCCAGGCGTTCGGTGACCACGCTGATCCCGGGGGCGCCGCGCAGCTGTTCGTCGTACCGGCCCTGGAGGCCGCCGTGGCCGACCTGGTCGCCCTCGGCGTACACGTCGGGCTTGGCGGCGAGGTCGTCGGCGGTGGCCGGGTCGACCGAGCCGAGCAGGGCGCGGGCGAACTCCCGGGTGGGCGCCAACTCCAGCTTCTCGCTGCGGAACTTCGTGCCGGGCAGGTCGTAGATGCGGTCCCGGATCTGCCGGTACGCCTCGTCCCGTAGGGTGACCACCTCGACGAAGGCGTCCGGTCTGGCATCCTTCAGCCGTTTCGGCAGGTCGGACAGGTCGACCGGCGGGGTGATCGCCGGGCGTACCGTCCGGAACGCGGCGTCCAGCCGGCGGGCCAGCCCGGCGGCGTCGGTGACCTCGCTCGGCTGCACCCCGACCCGGACCACGGGGCGGGGCGCGACGATCGGCGCACCGGCGCCGTCGAGGACCCCGGCCCGGGGCGCGGCGACCCGGCGTACGGCCAGCCGGTCCCCACGCAGCAACGACTCCTGCACCAGGGCGGGCTCCCAGATCACCTGCCACGCGTCGTCGCCGCTGCGGGCCAGCCGGATCGGGCGCTCGTAGCGCCACCGGGTGTCGCCGGGCAGCGTCCACTCCACGCTGATCCGTCCCTCGGCGGAGTCCCGGGTGATCGTGGGTTCCCCGGATCGGCGCAGGGTCGGTGGCTGGTCGGCCAGCTCACCGGAGAGTGCCCGGATCTCCTCGGTCACCCGCTCCGCCGGCACCCGCGCCCCGGTCGGGTCGCGGAACCCGACCGCGTGCAGGTCCCCGGAACGCCAGCCGGCGAGGAAGGCGTCGACGCTCTCCTCCGGTCCGTCGGCACCGGAACACCCCACCAGCGTGGTGGCGGTGACGACCACCGCGAAAAGGGCGTTACGGATACGGCGGGTACGCCGGTGACTGGGCGGGTAGGACAGGGGCATGGACCCTCCGATCTCGGCCTGACCTGCACGGTAGTACGCCGACCGTCGCCCTGCGGTCCCGCGCCGGGCCCACGAAGTCGGAGCGGGGGTGGTGTGATGAACATCGCCTGTCGGGGTACTCCTGCCCCGGCCACCTCGAACCCGCAACGGGTGGATGGGCGACAGTCCCGAACCGGAAGTCCAGCCTGTGGTCCGCCGAGGAGCAACGTGATCGACAGGGCCTAGGCTGGACGGTGAGTGACCCACAACGCGGTGGGTCGAGGGGAGTGGCACCGATGGACCGGCGTCCGGCGATCAAACCGGGTCCCGACCTCCGGCCGGATGACTCCGGCCGGGACGACAGTTTCGAGTCGGCGACCGACCGTGATGGTTTCGGCCGTCTTCATGCAGGAGTGACCGGGATGTCCGGCGCGAGTATCGACACCTTGTACGATCTTGGCCTGCCGGTCGAGGCGCTCGGCGACGACGTGGAGGACGCCGAACTGGACGAGCCGGTGCCCAACGCGGAGCGCCTGGTCGCCCAGGCGGTGGCGTTGGCCGGTGACGACCACGGCGCGGCCACCCTGGTCGACCGGTTCTGGCGGTTCGCGCCGGACGAGGAGCTGATCGGCTTCACCGCCGAGGAGATGCTCGACGCGGCCCGGGCCCACCGCGAGTTGGCCGAGCAGCGGGTCCCGGGCGAGCTGAAGCTGCGGATCCACGAGCCGGACGCCGAGCAGCACCACACCGTCGTCGAGATCGTCACCGACGACATGCCGTTCCTCGTCGACTCGGTGACCTCCCTGCTCAACTCCCACCACCTCGACGTGCACCTGCTCGTACACCCGCTGGTGGTGGTCCGGCGCGAGCCGCTGGGCCGGCTCACCGAGGTGGCGGCGGACGTCGAGCCGGACGACGCGATCGACGGCGACATCGTCGAGAGCTGGATGCACATCGAGATCGACCCGATCCGGGACGCGACCCAGCGGGACCGGCTGCGCACCGAGTTGCAGCGGGTGCTCACCGACGTCCGGGAGGCGGTCGAGGACTGGCCGAAGATGCGCCAGCAGGCTCTCGACCTCGCCGAGGAGCTCTCCGCCGCGCGGACCTCGGAGTACCGGCCGCCGGTGCCGGAGAAGGACATCACCGACTCGGTGGAGCTGCTGCGCTGGCTGGCCCACGACCACTTCACCTTCCTCGGCTACCGCGAGTACCGCCTGGTCGAGGTGGACGAGGGTGGCACCGGCGACCAGCCGCGCGGACAGGCCCTGGAGACGGTGCTCGGCACCGGCCTGGGCATCCTGCGGTCCGACCGGACCGAGCCCCGGACGCTGTCGTCGATGACGCCGGAGGCGCACGAGAAGGTGCTGGAGAAGCGCCTGCTCATCATCACCAAGGCGAACTCCCGGGCGACCGTCCATCGTTCGGCGTACCTCGACTACATCGGCTTCAAGATCTTCAACGAGCACGGCGAGGTGGTCGGGGAACGGCGCTTCCTCGGGCTCTTCTCCACCGCCGCGTACCGGACGAGCGTGCGTGAGCTGCCGGTGGTCCGCCGCAAGGTGGCCGAGGTGATGGAGCGGTCCGGGCTGAGCCCGCGCAGCCACTCCGGCAAGGACCTGCTCCAGATCCTGGAGACCTACCCGCGCGACGAGCTGTTCCAGATCAAGACCGACGACCTCTACCACGCGGTGATCGGCGTGCTCCGGATGGCCGGCCGCCGGCAGCTGCGGGTGTTCCTGCGCCGGGACGGCTACGGCCGGTTCATCTCCTGCCTGATCTACCTGCCCCGGGACCGCTTCACCACCCAGAACCGACTCCGCATGCAGGACATCCTGCTGCGTGAGCTGAACGGGGTCGGGGTGGACTACACCACCCGGGTCACCGAGTCGATGCTGGCCCGGGTGCACTTCATCGTCCGGACCGACCCGACCGATCCGCCCGGTGACGTCGACGCCGACCTGCTCGCCGAGGAACTGGCCGACGCGACCCGGCTCTGGGACGACGACTACCGGCTGGTGCTGGAGCGCAAGCTCGGTGACGAGCAGGCCAAGCACCTGTTCACCCGGTACGCCGACGCCTTCCCGGAGGGCTACAAGGACGGGCACACGCCGTACGAGGCGATGAAGGACCTGGCCAAGCTGGAGCTGCTGGAGGAACCCGGCCAGCTCGAGATGCACCTGTTCCGCAAGCAGCTCGCCCCGCGCAACGGCGCGCGGGTCGCGGGCGACGCGGCCGAGGCCATGGACGTCCGGTTCAAGGTCTACCGCAACGCCGAGCCGATGCTCCTCTCCGACGTACTGCCGGTGCTGCACTCCCTCGGCGTCCGGGTGGTCGACGAGCACCCGTACGAGGTGGACCGGATCGACGGGCGGATCTACCTCTACGACTTCGGCCTGCAACTGCCCGAGGGGCACCAGGAGCTGTCCGAGGTGCGCCCGCACGTGGAGAACGCCTTCGCCGCCGCGTGGCGGGGTGAGGCCGAGGTGGACGGCTTCAACGAGCTGGTGCTGCGGGCCGGGCTCACCTGGCGGCAGGTGGTGGTGCTGCGCGCGTACGCGAAGTACCTGCGCCAGGCGGGCACGGTCTTCTCCCAGGACTACATGGAGTCCACCTTCATCGCCTACCCGAGGATCGCCACCCTGCTGGTGGAACTCTTCGAGGTGCGCTTCGACCCGGCCGCCGGGCTGACGCCCGAGGAACGGGACCGGCGCGGGGCGGAACTGGCCGACACCGTGAACGCCGCCCTGGACGACGTGTCCAGCCTGGACCAGGACCGCATCCTGCGGTCGTACCTGACGCTGATCCGGGCCACGCTGCGGACCAGCTTCTTCCAGAAGATGGAGGACGGCGGGCGGCCCAAGTCGTACGTGGCGTTCAAGCTGGACCCGCAGGCGATTCCCGACCTGCCCGCGCCCCGCCCGAAGTACGAGATCTTCGTCTACTCGCCCCGGTTCGAGGGCGTGCACCTGCGGTACGGCCCGGTGGCCCGGGGCGGGTTGCGCTGGTCCGACCGGCGGGAGGACTTCCGTACCGAGGTGCTCGGCCTGGTCAAGGCGCAGATGGTCAAGAACGCCGTGATCGTGCCGGTGGGCGCCAAGGGCGGCTTCGTGCTCAAGCAGAAGCCGGGCGACCGGGACGAGGCGGTCGCCTGCTACCAGGAGTTCATCTCGGCCCTGCTGGACGTCACCGACAACATCGTCAGCGGCGAGGTGGTGCCGCCGACCGACGTGGTCCGGCACGACGGCGACGACCCGTACCTGGTGGTCGCGGCGGACAAGGGGACGGCGACCTTCTCCGACATCGCCAACGAGATCTCCACCGCGCACCGGTTCTGGCTGGGCGACGCGTTCGCCTCCGGCGGCTCGGCCGGCTACGACCACAAGAAGATGGGCATCACCGCCCGGGGCGCCTGGGAGTCGGTCAAGCGGCACTTCCGGGAGTTGGGGCACGACACCCAGTCCGAGGACTTCACCGTGGTGGGCGTGGGCGACATGTCCGGTGACGTGTTCGGCAACGGGATGCTGCTCAGCGAGCACATCCGCCTGGTGGCCGCGTTCGACCACCGGCACATCTTCCTCGACCCGGACCCGGACGCGGCCTCCTCGTACGCCGAACGGAAGCGGCTGTTCGAGATGTCCCGGTCGTCGTGGCAGGACTACGACCAGAAGCTGATCTCCGAAGGCGGTGGGGTGTTCCCGCGTACCGCCAAGTCGGTGCCGGTCTCGCCGCAGGTCCGCGCGGTGCTCGGCCTGGACGACGACGTCAACCAGATGTCGCCGGCCGAGCTGATGAAGGCGATCCTGACCGCCCCGGTGGACCTCTTCTGGAACGGCGGCATCGGCACCTACGTCAAGGCCTCCAGCGAGACCAACGCCGAGGTGGGGGACAAGTCCAACGACCCGATCCGGGTCAGCGGGAAGGACCTGCGCTGCCGGGTGGCCGGCGAGGGCGGGAACCTGGGCTGGACCCAGGCCGGCCGGATCGAGTACGCCCAGGCCGGCGGGCGGATCTACACCGACTTCATCGACAACGCGGCCGGGGTGGACTGCTCCGACCACGAGGTGAACATCAAGATCCTGCTCAACACGGCGGTCGCCGACGGCGAGCTGACCGTACCGGAGCGGGACGAGCTGCTCGCCGAGATGACCGACGAGGTCGCTGAGCTGGTGCTGCGCGACAACTACGACCAGGCACGGGCGCTGAACAACGCCCAGGCCCAGTCCGCCTCGCTGCTGCCGGTGCACCGCCGGATGATCAGCGACCTGGAGCGCTCCGGGGTGCTGAACCGGGCGCTGGAGGCGCTTCCGTCCGACGAGGAGCTGGCCGCCCGGACCGAGTCCGGACTGACCGCGCCGGAGTTCGCGGTGCTGCTCGCGTACGTGAAGATCGCGCTCGAACGGGAGATCCTCACCGACGGGCTGCCCGACGAGGAGTGGACGACCGACGTCCTGGTCAACTACTTCCCCACGCCGATGCGGCAGCGCTTCGCCGACCGGATGGGGCAGCACCGGCTGCGCCGGGACATCGTCACCACCGTGCTGGTCAACGAGGCGATCAACCGGGGCGGCATCACGTTCGTCTTCCGGGTCGTCGAGGAGACGGCGGCCTCCCCGGCGGACGTGGTCCGCGCGTACCTGGTGGTCCGGGAGGTCTTCGGGCTCCGGGAGCTGTGGGACGCGATCGAGGCGCTGGACAACCGGGTCGCCCCGGAGTTGCAGACCAGTGGCTACCTGGACACCCGGCGGCTGCTGGACCGGGCGGTGCGCTGGCTGGTCACCAACCGGCGCTCGCCGATCGACGTGCCGGCCGAGATCGCCCGGCTGCGCGACGGGGTGGCCCAGCTCCTGCCGGAGCTGGACAGCCTCTTCTACGGGGCCGAGCGGGAGGCGCTGGCCGCGCACGTCGACATGATGAGCAAGCGGGGGCTGCCCCGGGAACTGGCCGAGCGGGCCACCCGGCTGATGTACAGCTTCGGCCTGCTGGACGTGGTGGAGACGGCGGCGCAGACCGGCAAGGACGTCGGCGAGGTGGCCTCGGTCTACTTCGTCCTCTCCGACCGGTTCCGGGTCGACTCGCTGCTGTCGAAGATCTCCCTGCTGCCTCGGGAGGACCGCTGGCAGACCCTGGCCCGGATGGCGTTGCGGTACGACCTCTACGCCGCCCTGGCCGCGCTCACCAGCGAGGTGCTCGACTCCACGGACGTGACCCTGTCGCCGCAGGACCGGGTGCAGGTCTGGGAACAGTCCAACGCCGTGTCGATCCACCGGGCCCACCGGGCGATGGGGGAGTTCGACGAGTCCCGGGCGGACCTGGCCGCGCTCTCGGTCCTGCTCCGGCAGATCCGGACGCTGGTGCGCACCTCCTCGGCGAGCTGAGGAGGCCGCACGACGCGCGCCCGGTGGGATGTTCCCACCGGGCGCGCGGCGTTCCGCCTCGCCACCCCGCCTCAGATCACGAGGGAGGCGAAGACGATCACGTTGTCCAGGTAGTCACGGGCCTTCTCGTCGAACTGCCCACCGCAGGTGACCACCCGTAGCGCGGCCCGGTCGTTCGGACCGTAGACCAGCTCGGTGGGAAACTCCGTCTTCGGGTACGACCGCACCGCGTCGACCCGGAAGGTGGCGGTGCTGCCGTCCTGCCGGGCGACGTTGATCGTGTCGCCGGGCAGCAGCGCGCCGAGGTCGTAGAAGACGGCGGGCCCGATGTAGCTGGAGTCGACGTGCCCGACGATCACCGCGTTACCGACCTCGCCGGGGGCGGGACCGAGCCGGTACCAGCCGGCGAGCTGCGCCTGCTGCAACGGAGGCACCTGGACGGTCCCGTCCGCCTCCACGCCCAGCGACATGATCGAGGCGTCCACGCCGATCCGGGGAATGGTGATGGTGGTCGGCTCGGAACGGGCCATCCCGACCGTCTCGCCCGCGTCGTCGGACTCCGGCGTGACGTCCACGTCGGGGTCGCTCCCGGTGACGTCCGGGTACGCCGTCGCCGGCAGGGTGCCGACCCCGACGATCGGCTGTGGTGGCCGGGCCGGGTCCGGTCCGGTGAGGCCCATGCCGAGCAGCCCGATCCCGAGGACGCCGGTCAGTGCCACCGCGGCCGCGCCGGCGGCGCGCCACGGTCCCCCGTGACGGCCGCCGGCGCGTGTGCCCCGGTCAGACCAGCGACGCATCGGTCCGACGGCGCCGCATCAGCACGATGCCGCCGAGCGCCGCAGCGCCGAGCATCGCCGCTCCACCGACCGTCGCCTCGCGGTCGGTGCCGGTGGCGCCCCCGTCGCCGCCCTTGACGTGCCCCTTGGGCAGGACGATCAGGGTGCCCTCACCGCAGGAGCCCTTGAGCTCGTACTTGCCGGGCTCGGCGTCCCACGGGATCTCGGCCTCGCCGTAGTACACGAACCGCGGTCCGCGGTCCTTCGCCCCCTCCTCGGACTCCTCCTCGGAGCCCCGGTCCTCGCGGGCCTTCTCCTCCTCGGCGGTGGCCTCGGCCTCGGCCTTCTTCCGCGCGGCCTCCTCGTCGGCCTTCTTCTTCGCGGCCTCCTCGTCAGCCTTCTTCTTGGCCTCGTCCTTGACCTCGTCGCCGGCGCCCCAGCCGCCGTCGTTCATGCCCGGCTGTCCGGTCTCGTCGGACTGCTGGCGGTTCTCCGAGGTGGTCCCCGGAGCGGTGTTGCCCGGGGCGGTGTTACCCGGGGCGGTGGTCCCCGGGGCGGTGGTGCCCGGGGCGGTGGTCCCCGGGGCGGTGGCGCCCGGGGCGTTGGTGCCGTTCTCGGCGGTGTTGCCCGGAGCGTTGTTGCCGTTGCCCCAGCTGTTGCCGTTCCCGGAGTTGTTGCCGTTGCCCCAGCCGCTGCCGGAGTCGCTGCCGTTGCCCCAGTCGTTGCCGTTGCCGGAGTCGCTGCCGTTGCCCCAGTCGTTGCCGCTTCCGGAGTCGCCGTCCTTGCCCCAGTCGTGGTCCTTCTTCGAGTCGTGGCCCTTCTTGGAGTCGTGGTCCTTCTTCGAACCGTGACCCTTCTCGCCGCTCTCGGATTCCTCGCCCTGCCAGTCGTGGTCCTTCTTGTGGTGGTCGCGGGGGTGGAGCTTGACCTTCCCGGTCACCTTCGACCAGACGTAGGCGTGCTCCTGGCGCTCCGCGCAGACCTCGATGAGCTTGACCTCGTGACCCGGCCGCACGGCGTACGGGTCGGCGTAGACCTTGCCCTTGTGGTGGTCGTCGTGTCCGCCGCCGTTGTCGGCGAAGGCGATGCCCGGCGTGAAGACCAGCAAGGAGGCCCCGCCGAGAGCAGCGCCAGCGACGACCTTCCCGAGCTTGTTGGTAGCCATGTCCTGCGTCACTCCATCCCTTTTCGTCCTGACCCGGCGGAAGCCGAGCTAGGTCAGACGTTAGACCGATTCGCGACCTATGAGAGGAAAGATTCGTGTTTAGGAGTGTGTCGACCGGGTGCCGTCGCCGGGTGGTAAGCGGGGTTCACGACCACTGCGGGCGGGTCGCGCCGTTACCGGCCTGTCGCCCGGAAATTCCCGGTCAGTGACGTGCAGGTATCGAGAGGTTGTCATGGAAGCGCTCCCATGCAAGAATCACTGCACTGCGTACGAGGAGCCACCCCGCGCAGCCGCACCGTCGAGGGCAGCCGGTCCTACCGGACGACGTCGCGGCCGCACCGTCGGTCGGCTCCGCTCGGCCGCACCGCACCACCGCTGCCCGTCCGGGTCGGGCATCCCCATCACCCCCGAGGGCCTCTGTGGAACGACGTTTCCAGGGCCTGAAAGCAGCCGGGCCGTTCCCTGGTCCGGTCTCGCCCAAGGAGATCAGTGGCATGAATCTGTGGAGAAGTCTGTCCGCCAGGCGGCGGGTACTCGCGCTGACCGGCGCGAGTGCCCTGGTCGCCGGCGGCCTGGTGACCATCCCGGTCACCGTGGCGCACGCCGCGACCCAGTGCGACGTCAACTACACGTCCAGCGACTGGCAGGGCGGGTTCACCGCCTCCGTCACCATCAAGAACGTCGGCGACCCGCTGAACGGCTGGACGCTCGGCTTCGCCTTCCCGGACGCCAACCAGCGCGTGCAGCAGGGCTGGTCGGCACGCTGGTCGCAGTCGGGCCGGAACGTCACCGCGCAGAACGAGTCCTACAACGGGGCGCTCGCCACCGGAGCCAGCACGACCATCGGCTTCAACGGTGCCTGGAGCGGCAGCAACCCGAAGCCGACGTCGTTCACCATCAACGGCACGGCCTGCAACGGCGGGACGCCCCCCACCACCCCGCCCCCCACCACGCCGCCGCCGACCACCCCGCCCCCCACGACCCCGCCGCCCACCACGCCGCCGCCCGGTGGCCCCAAGGTGGACAACCCGTACGCCGGGGTGAAGGGCTACGTCAACCCGGAGTGGAAGGCCAAGGCGGAGCGGGAGCCCGGCGGTAGCCGGATCTCCAGCAACCCGACCGCCGTCTGGCTGGACCGGATCGCCGCCATCGAGGGCACCGACGACAGCAGCTCGAACGGTTCGATGGGCGTGCGGGACCACCTGGACGCCGCTCTCGCCCAGGGCGCGGGCTACATCCAGTTCGTCATCTACAACCTGCCCGGCCGTGACTGCGCCGCGCTCGCCTCCAACGGTGAGCTGAAGGCGGACGAACTGCCGAAGTACAAGGCGCAGTACATCGACCCGATCGCGGCGATCCAGGCGGACCCGAAGTACGCGGGCCTGCGGATCATCAACATCATCGAGATCGACTCGCTGCCCAACCTGGTGACCAACACCTCGGGCAACCCCGGTGGCACCGCGGCCTGTGACGTCGTGAAGGCGAACGGCGCGTACGTCCAGGGTGTCGGGTACGCCCTGGCCAAGCTCGGCGCGCTCGGCAACGTCTACAACTACATCGACGCCGCCCACCACGGCTGGATCGGCTGGGACAGCAACTTCACCCCGACCGCCAACCAGCTCAAGGAGGCCGCTGTCGCCTCCGGCAGCACGGTGAACCACGTGCACGGCTTCATCGTGAACACGGCGAACTACTCCGCGCTCAAGGAGCCGTACGTCAAGATCACTGACACGGTGAACGGTCAGACCGTGCGCCAGTCCAAGTGGATCGACTGGAACCAGTACACCGACGAGCTCACCTTCGCCCAGGCGTTCCGCAACGAGCTGGTCCGGGTCGGCTTCAACTCCGGCATCGGCATGCTGATCGACACCTCCCGCAACGGTTGGGGCGGCGCCGCCCGGCCCACCGGTCCGGGTGCGACGACCAACGTGGACACCTACGTCAACGGTGGTCGGATGGACCGCCGGATCCACGCCGGCAACTGGTGCAACCAGGCTGGTGCCGGTCTCGGCGAGCGGCCGACGGTCGCCCCCGAGCCGGGCATCGACGCCTACGTCTGGGTCAAGCCCCCGGGCGAGTCGGACGGCTCCAGCAAGCTCATCCCGAACGACGAGGGCAAGGGCTTCGACCGGATGTGCGACCCGACCTACACCGGTAACGCCCGCAACGGCAACAACATGAGCGGTGCGCTGGACAACGCGCCGATCTCCGGCGCCTGGTTCTCCGCCCAGTTCCAGGAGCTCATGCGCAACGCGTACCCGCCGCTGTCCTGATCTCCACAACCTGCCCGCCGCTTCCGGTTGTGAGGCGCCGGAGGCGGCGGGCCTCCCCTGGGGCCCCCGGCTCGACCCACGCGGTCGGCCGGGGGCCCTGCCCCGTGCCCGGTCAGGGCACCGTGCGCTCGACCGTCGCCCGCCCCTCCCGCTCCAGGTCGCGCCGCGCCCGTTCGACGTTCGCCGGATCCGGGTCCTGGCCCCGGGCCACCGCCAGGTCCTCCGGCTCCCAGGGCTGCTCCGCGCCGGTACGGACGGTCCGGTCCCGGCCGCCGCTGCTTCCGTACGCGTCGCCGATCAGCTCGTCGGCGCCACCGCGCTCCGCAGGGTCGCCCGGGGCCACGAAGTCCGGGTTCTCGTCGTCCGGGCCGCCACCGGTCACCAACTGTGGCACGGTCGTCTCGTCGTCCGCCGCGGCGGCCATCTCGGGGCTCTCCTCCAGCGGCCGGTCGGCGTTGCGGTCGCGATCCGTCATCGTTGCTGCCCTCCTGTCCCCAGGCGCGTTCGCTGATCCCTCCCGCGTACCCCGCAGAACCCACCCCATGCCGCCCGACCGGTTCGTGCCGTCGCCCCCGGCGACCGGTCCGTTCGGCGCGCTGCGCACAGCGGAACACCCCGGACGCGACGCGTCCGGGGTGTTCCGGGAGGTGTCGGGTCCGCCGGTGTCAGCGGCCGAGGACCCGGTCGAGGAAGTCGCGGTACTGGCGTACCGCCTGACGGAGCTGTTCGGTGTCGGCGGAGCCGTCGTCCTGCCAGCCGCTGATCCGGTTCTTCTGCTCGGCCAGGGCTGCGGCGAGCGCGTGGATCGCCTCCTCCACCAGCCCCTGGGCCTGCCCGGCCGCCGCCTTGGGATCGTCGACGAAGCGGAGCTGGACGTCCCGCCAGCGGTCCCGGAAGCCCTGCGCGGTCCCCGGGTCGAAGAGGGTCGCCGGCTCGGCGAGAGCGGACGCGGAGGAGCCGGTCGTGCCGGCGGCGGTGAGCGTGTCCGGGCTGCCGGCGGTGGACACCGGCACCGGGGCGGCGTCCGGGTCCACCATCGCCGGGGCCGGGCTGCCGTAGCCGGCGCCGGCGGCGTCGACGGTGTCCCGGCGTGTCCCGGTGACTCGGTCCGGCCCGGCTTCCCGGCGGTCGTCGGTCCGGTCTGCGCCGGTCCGGTCTGCGCCGGTCCGGTCTGCGCCGGTCCGGTCGCCGGCGGTCACCTCGCCGGGTGCCGTGTCCCGGTGCCGGCCGGTCGGCTCGGCCTCGTCGACGGTCTGCGCGCGGTGGTGCCCGTGCAGCAACGCGGTGGGGTCCGCCCGGCGGTCGTTCCCACGCTCGCCGGTGGCGCCGTCTCCGGGGCGGGCGGTGCGTTCCTCGCGCGGGTCCGGCTCGTCGGCGGGGATCGGGCTGGCCAGCGCCGAGGCGGCCACCGCGCCGCCGACCGTGGTCGCGCCGAAGGCGGTCGGCACCGGGCCGGGCTGGTGGAAGTCCGGCCGGCCCGCCTCGTCCCCGGTCGTGTCGTTACGGCGCTCCGCGGTCCGGTCGTGGCCCTGGCCGTCCCGGCGCGGCGCGACGGACGGATCGTCGAAGGTGCCCCGGTCGTCGAGCGCGTCCTCGGGCACCTCGGTCCGCCCGGCGCGGTCGCCGTGGCGGTCGACCGTGGCGACCGGTGGCGGGATCGGTACCGGCTCCGAACGGACCACCTCGGTCTGGTCGGTCTGCTGCTCCTGCTGGCGCATGGCGGCGGCCTCCTCAGCGGCTCGTGACGTCGTGCGGGGTCTCGGTCTCGGTCTCGGCGGCGCGGCGGGGTGCCGGCGGCTGGGCCGCGACCGGCTCGCCGCCGAGCAGGTCGGCGACGAGTGCCCGGTAGTGGACGACCGCCTGCCGCAACTCCTCGGTGCTGGCCTCGCCGCGCTCGTTGCGCAGGTGGATCTCGTGGGCCTCGCGGTAACGGGTGAGCGTGCGGGCGTGCTCGACGGAGAGGTGGGCGGCCTGCTGGTCGAAGTCCCCGGTCGGGTAACCGCGCTCGGCGACCAGCCGGGACACCAGCGCGTCGGCGTCACCGACCGCCTCGGCGGGGGTGTCGACGAAGCGGAGCTGGACCTCCTCCCACGCGGCGGCGTAACGGGCGCGCGACTCGGGGTCGAGCGGGGTCAGGGTCAGCTCGGCGTGCCGGCGCTCGCGGTCGCGGAGTTCCTTCTCCGCCTCGCTGCGGCTGGCCCGCTCGGCGAGCACCCGGTCGTACTCGGGTCCGAACCGCTGGCGCAGCTGACGGCGGCGCGCGGCGGTCACGGCCAGCGTGATCCCGGCGGCGATCACGAGTACGACGAGAACGATGACGACTACCTGCGTGGGCGACATGGCCTCCTCCTTCGTCACCTGCTATTCCCGCGTCGACCTGATCGCCAATCCCGATTGCGCCTACTTTCCCGCTGACGCGTCCGACATGACCGGGCCGACATGGTGATCTTCGACGGAAACTTGACCCGATCCAGAAAATTGGTCTAGTGGGGTTCGTGCTGGTTTGCCCCACTCCGATGGTCGGACGAGGGGTTGCCCAGTCCCTCGTCCCGGGCGGCGGTGATCGCCTCGGCACGGCTGTTCACCTGAAGCTTCACCAGGATGGCGGAGACGTTGTTGCGCACCGTCTTGGGACTCAGCCCGAGCCGCTGCGCGATCCCGGCGTTGGGCAGGCCCCGGGCCAGCAGCCCGAGGATCTCCCGTTCCCGGCCGGTGAGCTGCGGGAACGGTTCCGGGAGGCCGGGACCGGCGCGGAACAGCATCGCGGCCCGACCCGCGACGGCGGCGCCGAGAACCAGGTCGCCGCTGGCCACCGCACGGATGCTGCGCTCCACGTCGGCGGCGCTGGCCCCCTTGAGCAGGTAGCCACGGGCCCCGGCGCGCATCGCCGCGACCAGCGACGCGTCGTCGGAGAGCATGGTCACGACCAGCACGCCGACCTCGGGGTGGTCGCGGGTGAGCACCCTGGTCGCCTCGACGCCGGAGCCCTGCCCGAAGTGCAGGTCCATCAGCACGACCGTGGGCCGTACGCGCGTGACGACCTGCAACGCGGTCGCCACGTCGGCGGCCTCGCCCACGCACTCGATGCCGTCGAGCGTGGACAGCAACGCCGTCATGCCGAGCCGGAAGACGGGGTGGTCGTCCACCACGACGACCTGGATCGGTGCGCTCACGACAGCTCCAGGGGGATGGTCAGCCGCACCATGGTGCCGCGTGGGTCGGCCGGACCGATGGTGAGGGTTCCACCGATGCCGTCGGCCCGTTCCCGCATCGCGTGCAGGCCGACGCCCCGGGTCGGCCCGACGGGCGGCCCCTGGCCGTGGTCGGTGACGACGACCCGGAGCAGGTCCGGCCGCCGGTCCAGGGTGACCGTGCAGTGGTCCACCCCGGCGTGCCGGTGCACGTTGCGCACCGCCTCGGCGGTCACCCCGTAGGCGGCGGTGGCGACCGAGCCGGGCAGCGGGTCGAGCGGCGCCGGGACGTGCACGGCGACCACCAGTCCGGCCCGCGCGTACTGGTCGCGCAGGGTGCCCACCGCGGGTTCCAGGCCGCCGTCGGCAAGCACCGGCGGCAACAGGCCGTGCGCCAGGTCCCGGACGTCCTCGGCGCGCGTGGTCAGCTCGGCGATGAGCCGCTCCAGCAGTTCGTCCGCGCGGGCCGGGTCGCGGTGCAGCAGGTTGCGGGTGGCGGCGAGGCCGAGACCGATGCCGCTCAGCGCCGGTCCGAGCCCGTCGTGCAGGTCCCGACGCAGTGCCCGGCGCTCCTCGTCGCGGGCCTCGGCGAGCCGCCGCCGGGAGCGGCCCAGCTCCTCGTTGGTCCGGGCGAGATCCACCACGGCGGCGACCACCGGGGCGAGCCCGGTGAGCGCGTCGGTGACCCGGCTGCCGAGCAGTTCCCCCGGACGTGGCCAGGCGTGCAGGTACCCGACCTGGCGACCCCCGCTGGTCAGCGGCACGGTCACCGTCGTTCCCCCGGCGCGCGGGGGCGGAGCGGGCCCGTCGGCGGTGACCTGGACCTCGGCGAGGCGCAGCGCGGCGGCGATCACCGGGCCCAGTTCGGCCGGACTGTGCAGGCTGTGGGCGACCCGGCGCATCAGGGGCTCCGGGCTGTCGCCGTGCACCAGCCGGTCCACGCCACGCTGCACCCACTGCCGCACCGGCTGGAAGGCGACCGCGATGACGGCGGTCACCACGATCCGGGGCGCGGACGACGCGTCCGGCAGCACCCGGTCGAGCACGGTGACCCCGGCGGCGTACCCGGCGACCACCCCGGCGGTCATCAGGTACCACACCAGGGCCCGCCGCACCGCCAACCGCAGCCCCCACATCTGCTGCCGGAGCACCACCACGGCGACCGCCGCCGGGAAGAACGCCTGCGAGGCGAGCATCAGCAGGGCGGGCACCGCGGCGGGCAGCACCGGCGGCAGCACGGTGACCAGGAACGCGAGGGCCAGCAGCGTACTGCCCGCGGTCGCCCAGCCCATGCCGTGCCGCTGCTGGCGCGGGCCGTGCCGCCAGCGCCACCCGCAGGCCGCCGCGGCGAGCAGACCGAGCAGCACCAGGGCGTACCCGGCCGGCCCGGCGAGCGCGGCGCGGACCGCGGTGGCGGCGGGCCCGAGCGGGACCAGCCCGCGTGGCGGCGGCGCGGTCAGCACGAGGACCCATGTCAGTGCCACGTACCCGAGCCCGACGGCGACCGCGACGCGCTCGACGCGGTTCGGCGTTCGTTCCGGCAGCAGCCACGGCATCACCACGACCAGCGCGTACAGGCCGGGCACCCAGGCCCAGTGATGCGCGGACAGCAACCAGTACGGGCCCTCGGACAGCAGACCCCACTGGGCGGCGAACGCGGACAGGGACCCGCCGACCCCGGCTGCCGCGAGGATCCACCCGGCGAGCCGACCGCCGGTCCGCCGCCGGCTCAGCACGAGCCACGCGACGCCGCCGTAGACGATCCCGTCCATGAGGTCCACCAGCGAGTACAGCTGGGTGTCGGTGAACGCCGGCAGCGCCACGCACCAGGCGACGACCGCGCCGGTGGTGCACCCGACGGTGACGGTGAGGACCACCCAGGCGGCGATCCGGTCGGGCGGGCGGGGAGTCGACATGATCCATCCACTGTGTCAGTCCCCGCCGCCGACGGCGGACCGCCGTTCGGGTGATCCGGGCGTCCCGGCCGGAACGGGACACCGGTCCCTGGCGAGCGGGACGGCGCGGCCCGTTGACTGTCGGTCATGACCTCTTCCCCGGACCACATCCCGGCCCACGTCAAGGGTTCCTACATCAACTGCGACCAGTACACCCGCGAGGCGCGGCTCACCCCGCCGCCGGCCGCCGACCACTTCCCGGCGCACGTGAAGAACTCCTACGTCAACTGCTACGAGTACGCCCGTGCGGCGCGGCTCACTCCGCCGCCGGCCGCCGAGCACTTCCCGGCGCACGTGAAGAACTCGTACCCGACCTGCCAGGAGAGGGTGCGGACGGCCCAGCTGACCGCCGTGCCCGCAGCGGCATGACGACGCTGCACGCCCCGGCCCGGCTCGGCGACACCTGGCGGGAGTGGCTCGCCGAGAACCTGGCCATGGGCGCCTCCGTCGACGAGGCGCGGGCGGCAGCGGTCGCCGGGTGCGGCGACGCCGACGCCGTCGACGCGGAACTGGCCGAACTCACCGCCCACCCGTACTTCGCCGTGTGCCGACGGCTCGCGCTGCGCTACGACTGGATGGAGTCCGTGCTGGACACCTACCGGTCGCTGCGCAACAGCGACGGGGGAGGCACGCTGGAGCAGCGCGCGGACCTCCCGCCGGGGGAGTTCTTCTCCCGGTACTACTTCGGCAACCGGCCGGTCCTGCTCGACGGCATGATGACGGACTGGCCCGCCCTCGACTGGACGCTGGAGAGCCTGGCCACGAAGTGCGGCGACGCACTGGTCGAGGTGATGACCGGTCGGGATGCCAACCCGGACCACGCCTGGCAGTACGACCGGCACCGCACCACCATGCCGTTCCGCGACTACCTGGCGGCCCTCGGCTCCGGCGTCCACACGAACGACTACTACATGGTCCCCCGCAACGAGAACTGGTCCGGTCCGTTGCGGCCACTCGCCGCCGACGTGCGGACCCCGGAGGGCATCGTGGCTCCGGAGGCCGTCGGGCACCTGCTGCTCGGCCCGGCCGGTACGGTCACGCCGCTGCACGTGGACAACAGCAGCGTGCTGCTCTGTCAGGTGCTGGGCCGCAAGCATGTCCGGCTCGTGCCGTCGTACGAGCGGCACCTCGTCTACCCCCGGGGCGGCACGTTCAGCGCGGTCGACGCGGCCGAGCCGGACCCGGTCCGGCATCCCCGGTTCGCCGAGGCGACCGTGCTGGAGACCGTCCTGGAACCCGGTCAGATGCTGCTCGTTCCGGTGGGCTGGTGGCACTGGGTGGAGGCCCTGGACGTCAGCGCCACGGTCACGTTCCACCACTTCTGCACGCCGGGGCAGAACCACAAGATGGCGACCCCGCCCGCCGCCGGCCAGGACGACTGACCGGTACCCGACCGGGAACGGTCACCGGACACCCCGTCGCACCCGTGACGGGGTGTCCGCGTACGTTCGTCCACGGTGGAATGGGACCGAGCCGGAACCCAGCGGACGGAACGGACGGTAGTGCATCAGCGCACGATTACGTATCCTGCCCAAGGCGCTCGTACCGGTGCCCGGTGCGCCGGGCGTCGCTGCCCGGCCGGCTGCCGGCGCCACTCCTGCCACACCTTCCGGGCGAGGTGCTGATGAACTCTCACGACTGGCCGATCCGCACCAAGCTGACCGCGCTGGTCGTCGTCCCGGTGGCCGCCCTGCTGGCACTGTGGATCTTCGCCACCACACTGGCCCTCGGACCGGCCCTCGACCTGCTCGCCGCCCGCACCCTGCTGCGGGACCTGGGCCTGCCCGGTGACCGGGTGGTGGTCGAGCTGCAACGGGAGCGCCGGCTCTCGGTGGTGCGGCTCGCCGGCCCCGGCGAGGTCACCGAGCTGTCCGACCAGCGGCGGCGGACCGACGAGGCGGTGGCCGAGCTGCGGAGCCGGGCCGGCGGCCGGGACCTGCGGGACGCCGCCGACGACCTGGTCGACGCCCGCCTCGACCGGCTGTTCACGGCCCTGGAGGCGCTGCCCGCCGGACGGAGTTTCATCGACCGGCGGCAGGTGGACCGGGCCGGCGCGCACGGTCTCTACACCGACATGCTCGACACGCTGTTCCAGACCTACTCCGCCATGGCCACCGGTCCGGACGTCGGCCTGACCCGGCAGGCGCGGGCGATCAGCGCCCTCGGCCAGGCCCGGGAACTGCTCGGCCAGACCGACTCGCTCGCCGCCGGGGCGTTCACCGCCGGCCGGTTCGCCCGGGGCGAGCACGCCGCGCTCGTGCAGACCATCGGCAACCAGCGGTACGTCACCGCCGTCGCCGTCGACGACCTGCCGGCGGCCACCCACAGCGCCTTCCAGCAGCTGACCGAGGGAGCGGACTTCCTCCGGCTGCGGCGGATGCAGGACGAGCTGGTCGCCGCCGACCCCGGCGACCCGCCGTCGGTGGACGCCCGGGCCTGGCAGAGCACCCACGACGTCGTGCAGCGTCAGCTGCGGGACTTCGAGCTGGCCGAGGCGGAGGCGCTGACCGAGCGGTCGGTGCCGGCGGCCCTCGGCATCCTCGGCCGGCTCGCCGCCGCCGGACTGCTCGGCCTGGTGGCCGTGGTGGTCTCCCTGGTGGTGGCGTTGCGGGTCGGCCGTTCACTGGTACGGCGGCTGACCGGGGTCCGGACGGCCGCGACCGAACTGGCCGAGCGGCGACTGCCCGACGTGGTGGCCCGACTGCGCCAGGGGGCGGAGGTCGACGTCGCCCGGGAGGCCCCGCTCCTGGAGTTCGGCACCGACGAGATCGGTCAGGTGGGGCAGGCGTTCGGCGCCGTCCAACGGACCGCGGTCCAGTCGGCAGTGGACGAGGCGGCCCTGCGGCACGGGCTCAACCAGGTCTTCCTCAACATCGCCCGGCGCACCCAGGGGCTGGTGCACCGGCAGCTCGCCCTGCTCGACCGGATGGAACGTCGTACCGAGGACCCGGAGGAGCTGGCCGAGCTGTTCGGCGTCGACCACCTCGCCACCCGGATGCGTCGGCACGCCGAGGCCCTGGTCATCCTGGCCGGGGCGGCGCCGGGGCGGGGCTGGCGCAACCCGGTCGCCGTGCTCGACGTCGTCCGGGGGGCGATCTCGGAGGTCGAGGCGTACGACCGGGTGGACATCGCCCCGGTGCGGCCGGCGGCGGTGGTCGGCCGGGCCGTCGGCGACGTGATCCACCTGCTGGCCGAGCTGATCGAGAACGCCACCTCCTTCTCCTCTCCGGAGAGCCGGGTGCGGGTCCACGGCGAGATGCTGCCCAACGGGTACGCCGTGGAGATCTCCGACCGGGGCCTCGGGATGACCGCCGACGCGATCGACGCGGCCAACCGCCGACTCGCCCGGTCCCCGGAGTTCGACCCGGCGACCAGCGCCCGCCTCGGTCACTTCGTGGTGGCCCGGCTCGCGGCCCGGCACCGTGTCCGGGTGCGGCTGACCGCCGGCGCGCAGGGCGGGATGACCGCCGTGGTGCTCCTACCACCCGACCTGATGACCACCGAGCCGCCGCGACCGGCCGCCGACCGGTCCGGCGACCGGATGGCCAAGGTGACGAAGCTGAGCACGCTGCCCCGACCCCGCTCGATCCGCTCGGCGCGCCGACGGTCGGAGCCCCCCTCGGTGGTGCCGCTGACGGCGGCGCGGCCGGGACCGGCCGAGATCCCGGTCGGCCCGGACGGACTGCCCCGGCGGATCCGGCAGCGGGGCCCCGCCCGGCAGCCCCGCCGTCCGGTGCCCGTCGAGCCGTCGCCGCGCACGCCGGAGCAGGTGCGGGCGGCGATGGCGGCGCTCCAGTCGGGCACCGCCCAGGGCCGGCGCGCGGGCGCTCATCCGGCCGGTTCCGCCGCCGCGCCGTCGGCGCCGGACGGGACTGCCGCCGGGCCGTCCGCCACCGGCACCGGGCCGGTCGACGCCCCCACGGTGCCGACCGCTCCGGCCGTCCCGGCCGAGGCGACGGCGGACCAACCGACCACGGAGCTACCCCGGGTGCGGCCCGGTGGAGCGTCCGTCGAAACTGTCACCGGACGTGGAAGGGACGGGTAGTGGTGCAACCCACGAGGCAGGCCGCCGATCTCGACTGGCTGCTCGACGAACTGGTGGACCGGGTGCCGGCCGCCCAGCAGGCGGTGGTCCTCTCCGCGGACGGGTTGCTCCTGGGCGCCTCCGCCGGGCTGGAACGGGACGCGGCCGAGCACTTCTGCGCCATGGCGTCCGGGTTCGCCAGCCTGGCGAAGGGGGCCAGCCGGCACTTCGCCGCTGGACCGGTGCGTCAGACGGTGGTCGAGATGGAGTCGGCGTACCTCTTCGTCACCTCCGCCGGTCAGGGCGCCTGCCTGGCTGTGCTCAGCGACGCCGACTCGGACATCGGCCTGGTGGCGTACGAGATGGCCATGCTGGTGACCCGGGTCGGCGAGACGCTCAGCGCCCCGTCCCGGGCCTCGACGGACGTGGCCGATGCAGGCTGAGCCGCCGGGGCCCCGGCACGAGTGGCTGGACGACGAGGCCGGTCCGGTCGTCCGCCCGTACGCCGTCACCGGTGGACGGGTCGCCCCGGCCGCCGGCGACTTCGACCTGGTCGCGTTCGTGCTGGCCACCCGGGACAGCGACCCGGACGACCACCCCCACCTGCACCCGGAACACCGGCACCTGGTCGAGTTGGCCGTCGAGCCGGTGTCGGTGGCGGAACTCGCCGCGCACCTCAACCTCGCCATCGGCGTGGTCCGGGTGCTCCTCGGCGACCTGCTCACCGGCGGACTCGTCACCGTGCACGAGCCGCCGTCCACTGCGTACCTTCCCGACGACAACATCCTCAAGGCGGTGGCGAATGGACTCCGTGCACTCTGACCGTGACGGATCCGGCCAGCAGGTTCCGCTGGCACTGAAGATCCTGATCGCCGGGGGCTTCGGGGCCGGCAAGACGACCCTGGTGAGTGCGCTGAGCGAGGTCCGCCCGTTGCAGACCGAGGAAGTGCTCACCAGCGCCGGCGTCGGCACCGACGACACCTTCGGCGTGGAGGGCAAGTCCACCACCACGGTCGCCATGGACTTCGGTCGGATCACCATCAACGAGGACCTCCAGGTCTACCTCTTCGGCACGCCCGGACAGGACCGGTTCTGGTTCCTCTGGGACGAGCTGGCCTTTGGCGCGCTGGGCGCGGTGGTGCTCGCCGACACCCGGCGGCTGGCCGACTGCTTCCCCTCGGTGGACTACTTCGAGCAGCGGGGCATCCCGTTCGTGGTCGGGGTGAACTGCTTCGACGGCTCCCGTCGGTTCAGCCTCAACTCGGTGCGGCACGCGCTGGACCTCGACCCGGACGTGCCGCTGGTGCTCTGCGACGCCCGCGACCGCCAGTCCGGCAAGCTGGTGCTGGTCGCCCTGGTGGAGCATGTCGCCGCGCAGCGCGGCGAGCCGGCCGCCTGACCTCGACGGCGCTGATCGTCGACGCGGTCCGGACGATGCCCGGCCGGAGGATCTGCCAGCTGGGGGATTCCCCGGGACCGGGCGGAAAAGTCCGGCGCAGCGGGTTCACCGGCGGGTGATCGTGGGAAGGCTGGTGGGATCGACCCGGACGGAAGGAGAGGCGACGCCGTGACCGACCAGGGGGACGTCGTCCACATCGGCGGCTACACCAGGGAGAGCGGCGGGACGGGTGACGGCATCGTCGCGGCCCGCCGCGACCCGGAGACGGGAGCGCTGACGCCGCTCGGCACGGTGGCGGTCACCGCGTCGCCGTCGTTCCTGGTCCGGCATCCGACCCTGCCGGTGCTCTACGCGGCGAACGAACTGCCCGAGGGGCAGGTCAGCGCCTGGCGGATCGGCCCGGACGGCGACCTGGCCCCGCTCGGCACCGGCGACACGGGCGGGGCGGAGCCCTGCCACCTGGCGGTCACGCCGGACGGCCGTCACCTGGTCGCCGCCAACTACGGCGGGGGGAGCGTGGCGGTCTTCCCGCTCGACGGGGCGGGGGCGCCGGCCGGGCGCAGTGACCTGGTGGTGCACTCCGGGCACGGCCCGGACCCGGAACGGCAGGAGAAGGCCCACGCGCACATGGTCTCGCCGGACCCCGACGGCGGGCCGCTCTACGTCGTCGACCTGGGCACCGACGCGGTGTACCGGTACGACCTGGACGCCACCACCGGCCGGCTGACGCCCCGCGCTCCCGAGGTGCGGACCCAGCCCGGAACCGGGCCCCGGCACCTGACCCGCCACCCGGACGGCCGGCGGGTCTACCTGGTCGGCGAGTTGGACGGCACGGTCACCGTCCTGGCGCGGGACGCCGAGGGGGCGCTGTGCCAGCGGGGGCGGGTGCCGGCGAGCGGCCGGGCCGGACACGTCCAGCCGTCCGAGATCGCGGTGGGGCCGCAGGGCAGGTTCCTCTACGTCGCCAACCGGGGCGTCGGCACGCTCGCGGTCTTCGCCATCGACGGCGAGCTTCCGGAACTCGTCGCCGAGGTGGACACCGGCGGGGAGTGGCCCCGGCACTTCGCCTGGTCCGGGCGGGACCTCTACCTGGCCGACCAGCGGGCCGACATGGTCCGGGCCTTCCGCGTCGACCCGGCCACCGGCGTGCCCGAGCCGGCGGGCGAACCGGTACCGGTGCCGAGCCCGAGCTGCGTCCTGCTGTGATCCCGTCACCACCTGTTCATGACCCTGCGTGAAGGATTGTGAATAACCGCAGGTCAACTGTTCATCCTGTGTAACTTTCGTCCGAACGGTGGTAGCCGCGTCGTTCATCGGTCCGCAACATGGTCAGGGTGTCGGGCCGCCATCGCATGCGTTCGGGTTTTCGCGGAGCAGGCGCCGTCGCGTCAGCGACGGCGCTTGTCGTCGTCGTCGCCGGGTCGTGGTTCGGCTACCGGCAACTGGCCCGGCCGGGCTGCTCCGGCCAGGTCGAGCTGACCGTCGCGGCGGCCCCCGAGATCGCCCCCGTGGTGCAGGCGGCGGCCGCGCAGTGGGCGGACGGGGGCGCGGCGGCCGGGGGCACCTGCGTCACCGTCCAGGTCTCCGCCCAGGAGCCGGTCGAGGTCGCGGCGGCGGTCGCCGGCAAGCACGGCGTCACCCTGTCCGGCGTCGGCCAGGCCAGCGGTACGGCGATCACCCCCGACGTCTGGGTGCCGGACTCGTCGACCTGGCTGCTGCGGATCAGGAACAGCGGTGCCACCGCCTTCGCCCCCGGCAACGGCGGGTCGATCGCCCGGAGCCCCGTCGTGGTCGCCATGCCGGAGCCGGTCGCCACCCGGCTGGGCTGGCCGCAGCAGAAGCTGACCTGGACCGACCTGGTCCGGCAGATGAACACCGACTCGAAGCTGCGGACCGGGATCGTCGAACCGACCCGGGACGCCGCCGGCCTCGCCGGGCTGCTCGCCCTCACCGCGGCGGCGGGCGCGGGCGGGGAGGACAGCCAGCAGGCCAAGACGGCCGCCCTGCGGGCACTGGCCACCGGCCGGTCCGCGCTGCGGCAGGACCTGCTCGCCCGGTTCCCCCGCTCCACCGATCCGGCCGCCCTCGCCGCCGGTCTCGGTGCCGCCGCCCTCTCCGAAGAAGACGTGATCGCCTACAACCGGACCCAGCCGCCGGTACCGCTCGCCGCGCTCTACCTGGACCCCTCGCCGTTGCCACTGGACTACCCGTACGCGGTGCTGCCCGGAATCGAGCCGGCCAAGGCGTCCGCCGCGGAGGTGCTGTTCGGGGCGCTCACCGCCCCGGCGTTCCGGGACCGGTTGGCCGGAGCGGCGCTGCGCGGGCCGGACGGGGTCGGCGGGGCCGGGTTCGACGCCCCGGCGGGGGCGCCGGCCGGGGACGTGGTCCCGCAGGGCAGCGGCGGCACGGCGGCCGGTGGGCCGGATCCCTCGGCGGTCGACGCCGCCGTGTCGGGGTGGTCGATCGCCACCCAGTCCGGTCGGATGCTCTGCGTCATCGACGTCTCCGGCTCGATGAAGCAGCCGGTGCCGACCGCCGGCAACGCCACCCGCGAGCAGGTCACCGTCGCCGCCGCCCTCCGGGGCATGGAACTCGTCGACGACTCGTGGGCGGTCGGGCTGTGGACCTTCTCCACCGAGATGGTCGGCCGTCGCGACTACCGGGAGCTGGTGCCGATCGGGCCGCTCTCCAACCAGCGGAGCCAGCTGAAGACCGCGCTCGAGGCGATCCGTCCCACGCCGGACGGGGACACCGGCCTCTACGACACGGTGCTCGCCGCCTACCGGACGGTCCAGGACGACTGGGAGCCCGGTCGGGTCAACTCGCTGGTGCTCTTCACCGACGGCAAGAACGAGGACGCCGACGGGATCAGCCAGCGGGAGCTGCTCGCCGAGCTGGCCCGGATCGCCGACCCGGACCGACCCGTCCAAGTCGTGATCATCGGGATCGGCGGGGACGTCAGCCGTGCCGAGTTGGAGGCGATCACCAAGGTCACCGGTGGCGGGGTCTTCGTCACCGAGGACCCGAACAAGATCGGCGAGATCTTCCTCCGGGCGGTCGCGCTCCGGCCGAACGCACCGCGCTGACCGGCCGGACAGGTGACGGGCGGCTCCGGGGCGTCAGGTGCGGACAGCGCGCCGCCAAGGTCCACATCGGACACTCCTACTGACGGCATTCCGTCCGTGGCTACCCTCACCGATGGCTGTTGGGGGAAGATGTCCCGGTGCTCCGCGGCACCGGCCACCGGGGGCCGGTCCGGGCGGGGTGCCATCGACGCTAGTGGGGAGGGTCGTTGACCTCGGCGCTGTTGACCCCCGCCTCGATGTCGTCCGCGTCCGCCGGTAAGCGGTCGACGCGGGCGGCCCGAGCCGACGAACGGGCCTACATCCGGACGTTGGTGGTGCTCGACACCGCCATCATCGCCATGGCCGTCCTGGTGGGCTACGTGACCCGGTTCGGTGAGTACGAGCCGCGCGGCTCCGAGATCCCGTACGTCCTGGTGGCCCCCGGGCTGATGATCGCCTGGCTGCTCTCCCTGAAGGTCCTGCGCTGCTACGACGACCGACTCCTCGGCTACGGCGCCGACGAGTACCGCCGGGTCACCTCGGCGAGTCTCCGGCTGGCCGCGACGATCGCCATCACCGGTTACATCGCCGACGTGGGTGTCTCGCGTGGTTTCCTCGCGATCACCCTGGCGGTCGGCACCGTCGGACTGCTGGTGGCCCGGTTCGCCGCCCGCAAGCGGCTGCACCTCGACCGCTGCCGGGGGGCCGGTTGGTCCCGGCGCGTGCTGGCGGTGGGGGACACCCCGCACGTGCTCGAACTCGTGCACACCCTGCGCCGCGAGCCGTACGCCGGCTACCACGTGGCCGGTGCCTGCATTCCGGACGCCCTGCTCGCCCCGGTCCCGCAGCGCCTGGGTGACGTGCCGGTGGTCGGGTCGTTCCGGGGCATCGTGGAGGCGGCCGAGGCCATCGGGGCGGACACCGTGGCGATCACCGCCTCGGCCGAGCTGACCGCGGCCCGGCTGCGCCGGCTCGGCTGGCAGTTGGAGGGCACCGGGATCGACATGGTGCTGGCTCCGGCGCTGACCGACGTGGCCGGCCCGCGTATCCACACCCGGCCGGTCGCCGGTCTGCCGCTGATCCACGTGGAGGCCCCCGAGTTCCGGGGCGCCCGCAAGCTGGTCAAGGGGCTCGTCGACCGGTCGATCTCCCTGTTCGCGTTGGCCCTGCTGGGGCCGCTGCTGGCGTTGATCGCCCTGGCGATCCGGTTGGACAGCCGGGGCCCGGTGCTGTTCCGGCAGGTCCGGGTCGGGCAGGGCGGACGCGAGTTCGGCGTCTTCAAGTTCCGCACCATGGTGGTGAACGCCGACGCGATGCTCGCCGGGTTGGCCACCCGGAACGAGACCGACGGGCTGCTGTTCAAGATGCGCGACGACCCCCGGGTGACCCGGGTCGGTCGGTTGCTGCGCAAGTGGTCCCTCGACGAGCTGCCCCAGCTCGCCAACGTGCTGATCGGGCACATGAGCCTGGTCGGTCCGCGTCCGCCACTCCCCTCCGAGGTGGCCCGCTACGACGGCGACGTCGCCCGCCGGTTGCTGGTCAAGCCGGGCATGACCGGGCTCTGGCAGGTCAGCGGCCGATCGGATCTGAGCTGGGAGGACGGCATCCGGCTCGACCTCTACTACGTGGAGAACTGGTCCCTGGCGGCCGACCTGACGATCCTGTGGAAGACGTTCGGCGCGGTGGTCAACAGCCGAGGCGCCTACTGACCGGTCGACCGCCGTCCCGCCTCCCCGGCGGACGGCGCCTCCCGTCTGCGGCGCCTCCCGTCAGTCGCTGCCGACCGGGAGAGCCCGGCCGTCAGGGCTGGGGGCCGGTCCAGTCCAGACACACCACGACCGCGTCGTCGATCAGGTCCCCGGCGACGAAGGCGCGCAGGTCGCCGATGAGCGACCGGACGGCGTCCAGTGGTGCCATCGGGCCGGTCCGGCGCAGGAACCGGGTCAGCGCCGTGTCGCCGTACCGGACGTCCTGTCCGGCGGCTTCGACCACCCCGTCGCTGACCACGAAGAGCCGGTCGTCGCGTTCCAGCCGGAACTGCTGGGAGTCGTAGTCGGTCCCGTCGAACATGCCGAGCGGGAACTGCGCCTCCAGCGGCTGTTCGTGCACCTCGCCCCCGCGCAGCAGCACCAGCCGGGGCGATCCCGCGTCGACCACGGTCACCGTCCCCTCCCGCAGGTCCAGCTCCAGCAGCAGCACCGAGAGGTGCTGGTCGCCGTGGTGCAGCGCGTAGACCGCCTGGTCGGCCAGTGCGGCCTGGTCGGCCAGGCCCAGCCCGGCCCGCCTGGCGTTGCGCAGCGCGTGCACGACGAGCGAGGTCAGCATCGAGGCGGCGACGCCCTCGCCCATCCCGTTGATCACCGACAGCCAGAGCCGGGTCCCGTCGTCGGACCAGTCGAAGCTGTCGCCGCGCACCGCGTACGCCGGTTCGAGCTGCCCGGCCAGGCTGAACGAGGGCCGGACCCGGCTGCGTCCGGGCAGCAGCTCCCACTGCATCTCGGCGGCGAGAGTGAGTCGCCGGCTGCGTCGTGCCGTGCGGTAGACGTCGGTGCCCGCCGACACGGCGGACAGCTCGTGCCCGAGCACGGTGGCGATCTCGGCCAGTTCGGCGACGACCACCGGGTCCTCCGGCACCGGGGCCAGCTGGAGCACGCCACGCCGCTCGCCCCGCATGCCCACCGGGAAGTAGCCCGTGCCGGCGACCAGGACCGGCTCCTGGTGGTCGAAGCAGCGCCAGCCGGGGTGGCCGGGCTCGGAGAGCGGCTTGCCCTCGCGCAGCGGCAGCAGCACCGACAACCGGTAGTCGACCTGGAACAACTCGGCGCTGGTGATCGCATACGACCGGGCCAGTTCGGCGGCGACCCGGTCCAGCAGGAGATCCGCTGGCGCGTCGGTCAGGACCGTACGTGCCCGGTTGACCGGTTCGCTCATGGCCGCTCCTTCGGAAAGTCCGCTCACCAGCGGTTCAGGGGTAGTCTCAGGCACACGATGGCCGAAGAACACCGTCCGCCGGAACCAGAAACGAGTATGGCCGCCGCGCTCGACGACGCGGTGGCCACCCTGTTGTCCGTGTGGGAGGAAGCACGGGAGCGGACGACGAACCGACTCTCCACCGCGCAGCTCCGGGTCGTCATGGTGGTGGAGCAGCACGACGGGATCAACCTCCGGCGGTTGGCCACCACCCTCGGGATGCTGCTCTCCTCGGCCAGCCGGCTGTGCGACCGGCTGGTCGCCGCCGGCATGCTCGAACGCGAACCCGGCCGGTCCGACCGCCGGGAGATCTCCCTGCACCTGACCCCGGAGGCCGCGCGGCTCCTCGCCGCGCTGCGGGCCGACCGGCAGGCGCGACTGGCCGAGGTGATCGCGGGCATGAGCCCGGCCGGGCGGGAGGCGCTGCGGAGCGGGCTCGGCGAGTTCCGGGAGGCCGCCCGCCGGTCCGCGCAGGCCGGGCCGCGCCACTTCCCACCTGGTCCCCGTGGCCCCGGGGGCGAGCCACGCTCCCCGGAGGAGCCACCGGAGCCGCACCGCCCCCCGCCCGGACTGCCCGAGCAACGGTCCACGGCCGTACCGGTCGACCGGCGTCGGACGTACGAGCCGCCGACCTCCACCGCCCGTCCCGCCTGAGCCCACCGACGGGCGGACGCGGACGGCCACCGGCACCCTGCCGGCCGGCCCGCCACCGTCGGCCGGCCCGCCACCGTCGGCCGGCCCGCCACCGTCGGCCGGCCCGCCACCGTCGGCCGGCCCGGCACGGCTGCCGGTCACCCGTCGGATCGGGCGAGGCGCAGGTAGCGGAGAGCGCGGGGGTGGTCGGTGAGCGCGGTGGCGTAGCCCGTCAGGAGCGGCTCGACCAGGGAGCCACGGTCGCCGAGGGCCTCACGCTGCCACCGGACGAATCCGGTGAGCAGTTCGGGGTCGCCGACCAGGAGCGCGGCGGCGAGCGCGTCCAGCACCTGGGCGGCGGCATGCGCCACCGGCTCCGCGTCGGTCCCGGCCAGGCCCAGCGCCCCGGTGACCCCCTGCACCACGTCGCGACGGCGGCGCAGCACCGCGACGTGCTCGTCGTCGGCCGGTGCCGGCTCACCCGTGGGGCCCCGGTGGTCGTGGCGGTCCAGCAGCCGCACCGCGTCCCGCGCGGAGGCGCCCCATGCGGCGGCGCCCACCGCCGTGGCCCAGCGGCCGTCCGCCCCGAAACCGGGCCCACCGGCCACGACCGGGACGTCCGCCGCCCGGCACGCCGCGATCATCCGGGCGGCCCGGATCAGCCGGGTCGACTGCACGCAGCTCAGCAGCACCGCGTCCGGACCGGTCTGGTGCAGGTAGCTGACCAGGTGGCGGGGCGGCACACTGGCGCCGAGGAAGGTGACCCGCCGGCCGCTGGCCCGGACCACCTCGGCGACGATCCGCGCGGCCAGCGCGTGCCACTCACCCTCGACGCAGGCCATGACCACGTGACCGGGGCCGGACGGACGGCCGGTCCGGCGGCTGACGGCGGCCACCACCTGCTCGCTCACGTGGGTCGCGGCGTGCTCCTGGACCACGCTCCACCGTCCGGCCAGCCAGCGCCGGCCGATCTCCCGCTGCGCGACGGCCACCACGTCGACCAGGACGTCCGCGACCGACCAGCCCCGGTCGAGCAGGTCGAGCGCGAGCCGGACGGCACCCTCCGGGTCCACCCGGTCCAGATGGTCCAGGTACGAACCGACGGTCCCCGGGTCGGACGTGGCCTCCCCGAGCGCCGTCGCGCCGTCCCCGGTCACGGCCCGGGGTGGTTCGACGTCGGGGCGATGGCGAGCATGGCGATGTCGTCCTGGCTCTGCCCGTCGAGCCACTCGTCGACCAGTTGCAGCACCCGGTCGATCATGGCCCGGGGCGGTAGTCCGGCCCCCGAGGCGAGCGCCTGGTGCAACCGGGCCTCGCCGAACATCTCCAGCACCCCCGGACCGCCGCGCGCCTCGGTCACCCCGTCGGTGTACGCCAGCAGCAGTTCCCCGGGGGCGAGCCGGATCCGCGTCTCGACGAACCGCGCGGAGGCCAGCGCCCCGACCGGCATCCCGCCGACGGTGGCCGGCCGGACGTCGCCGTCGGCCCCGACGACCAGCGGTGACGGATGTCCGCCCCCGGCGACCCGCAGGCACAGCGCGCCGTCCGGCTCCACGGTGAAGGTGCCGAGCAGCAGCGTGGTGAACTGGCTGCGCCGGGTCGCCTCGGGCGCGTCGAACAGGGCCCGGTTGAGCAGGGCCATCAGCTCCAGCGGACGCGGCTCGACCAGGCGCAGGGTCTGGAGGGACTGGCGCACCCGACCGGTGAGCACGGCCGCGCCGACCCCCTTGCCGCAGACGTCACCGAGGGCGAACGTGCCGCCGTCGGCGGTGACCGAGACGTCGTAGAAGTCGCCCCCGATGCGCAGGCTGTCGCCGGCCGCCCGGTAGCCGCCGGCCAACGACACACCGGGGACCTCGGGCAGTTCCGGCGGGAGCAGGCTGGTCTGGAGCACCCGGGCCAGGTGGGTCTGCTCACCGTAGAGGTCGGCGGTGGCCAGGGCCGCCCCGGCCCGCGCGGCGAACTCCCGGACCACCTCGACGTCGCGCCGGTCGAACCCGGCCCGGCCCGGTCGGCGTACCACGATCAGCGCTCCGGACGCGCCACCCGCCCCGAGCATCGGGGTGACCAGGGCGCTGCCGGGACGACCGAAGCCCGCCGGCAGCACGTGACCGAGGTCGGACAGTTCGGCGTCGAGGTACGGGCTGGCGTCGGTCCGCTCCCCGTCGAGCGCCTCGGCGAGTCCGGGCACCGAACCGGGGAGTCCGGCCGGGCCGCTCCCGCTGACCGGCGCGGGGTCACCGTCGGCGAACCGTACCCAGACCGGCCCGGCGTCGGCCGGGGCGGGCGGTGGGGGACGGTGGACGACCACGGCGGCGTCGGCGAGGTAGGGCACGGCCAGCGTGACCGTCGTCCGCAGCGTCTGCTCCCGGTGCAGGGAGAGCCCGAGCCGGCTGCCGGCCCGGGCGAGGAACGCGGTGCGGGAGCGTTCGGCCAGCAGCGCGTCGGTGCGGGTCCGTTCGTCGGTGACGTCTCGTACGTACCAGGCGCAGCCACCGGCGCGCAGGGGTCGGCAGACGCCGCGCAGTTGCCGCCCCCGGTGCTCGGCCTCGAAGCTGGCCGCGCCGTCCCGGGCCGCCTCGGCGAGCGGCGGCACGGCGACCCCCGCCAGCGTGCTGCCCGGGGTCACCTCGGGCAGCAGTTCGGCGGCCATCGCGTTGGCCAGGCTCACCACGCCCCGCGCGTCGGCGGTGACGACCGCCTCGGCCAGCCCGTCGAGCAGCTCACGGGCGAGTGTGTCGCCGGGAACGCTCCGGTCGGCGGCGGGGCGGTCGGCGGATCGCGGGGCCCGCCCGGTGTCGCTGACCGGGCCGGCCTGTCCTCCGCGGCGGGTGGTGGTCACCGTCGGTCGCCGGACGCCCTGGTCGGCTGGCCTGTGCACATGCTGGGGCGGAACTCCTCGGGTCCGGAAAGTTGCTTGGCGGCAAGCGTACCGAGCCCGGCGGCCGGACGCCCGCCGGCCGACGTGGGTCAGCCGGCGCGGGCCAGCCAGGCGGTGGGCCGGGCGACGACCCGGCGTACCACCGACCCCGCCGCGCCGATCACGGCGGCGTCCCCGCCGAGCAGCGCGGGGCGGACGGTGACCGGGGACCAGGGTGCGGCGAGCACCCGTCGGGACAGCTCGGTGGTCACCGGTGGAGTCAGCCACCGGGCGAGCGGGGCGTAGCCGCCGCCGAGGACCACGGTGTCCAGGTCGAGCAGGTTGACCACCCCGGCGACCGCCACGCCGAGCGCCGTCCCCGCCCCGGCCAGCGCGGCGAGGGTCGCCGCGTCGCCCCCGGTGGCGAGCCGGGCCAGCCGGACGGCGTCGCCGGCCACGTCCGCCCCGGTCAGGCCGGCGGCGGTGAGGATCGCCTCCTGGCCGGCGTACGGCTCCAGGCAGCCGCGCCCGCCACAGCGGCAGGGGCGGCCCTCCGGGTGGACCGGGAGGTGGCCGATCTCGCCGCTGAACCCGCGCGCGCCCCGGTACAGCGCCCCGTCCAGCACGATCCCGGCCCCGATGCCCACCTCGCCGGACACGTAGAGGAAGTCGGTGACGCCGGGCTCCCCGGCGTGCAGCTCGCCCAGGGCGGCCAGGTTGGCCTCGTTCTCCACCACCAGCGCGGGCAGGCCGGGCACCGCCCCGGTGAGCGGGGGATGGGCGGCGAGCAGCGTGGGCACGTCCACCTCCCGCCAGCCGAGGTTGGGGGCGAGCCGGACCACGCCGTCGGCGTCCACCAGGCCGGGTACGGCGAGCGCGGCTCCGGCCAGCGTGAGACCCTGCGCCTCGGCGTCGGTCCGGGCCCGCCGGGCCAGCTCGGCGACGCGGGCGAGGGTCTCGGTGGGGGAGAGCGGTCGCAGGTCGGCCCGGTGCACGGTGCGGTGGCGGACCGCGCCGGCCAGGTCGAGCACGCAGACCGCCAGGTAGTCGACGTTGATCTCCAGACCGAGACCGGCCGGGCCGTGTCCGGCGAGCAGCAGCCCTCGGGCCGGTCGGCCCGCCCCGGTGCGCGGCGCGGGCTCGGCCTCGGTGACCAGCCCACCGCCGATCAGGTCGTCGACGACGGCGGAGACGGTCGCCCGGGTGAGCCCGGTCGCGGCGGCCAGGTCGGCGCGGGACGGCGGTCGGGGCGCGGCGGCGATCCGCCCGAGCAGCAGGGCGAGGTTGATCTCGCGGAGGCTGGCCTGGCGGACCGCCCCGCCCGGCACGGGATCGGCGGAACTGCTCACAGCCTTGACACTGCCACACCGCGACCAAATAATTCAACCGGTGAACAAATAGCCCCCGTCCCCACCCCGGAGGTCCGCCATGGCACCCCGTCCCACCCCCGCCGACAAGTTCTCCTTCGGGCTCTGGACGGTCGGCTGGCCGGGCCGCGACCCGTTCGGCGACGCCACCCGCCCCGACCTGGACCCGGTCGAGGCGGTGCACCGCCTCGCCGAACTCGGCGCGTACGGGATCACCTTCCACGACGACGACCTGGTGCCCTTCGGCGCGGACGCGACCACCCGGGACGCGGGGATCGCCCGGTTCCGCAAGGCCCTGGCCGACACCGGCCTGGTCGTGCCCATGGTCACCACCAACCTCTTCACCCACCCGGTCTTCAAGGACGGCGGCTTCACCAGCAACGACCGGCAGGTCCGGCGGTACGCGCTGCGCAAGGTGCTGCGCAACGTCGACCTCGCCGCCGAACTGGGGGCGAAGACCTTCGTCATGTGGGGCGGCCGGGAGGGCGGCGAGTACGACGTCGCCAAGGACGTCCGGGCCGCGCTGGACCGCTACCGGGAGGCCGTCGACCTGCTCACCCAGTACGTCGTCGACTCCGGTTACGACCTGCGCTTCGCCCTCGAACCCAAGCCGAACGAGCCGCGCGGCGACATCCTGCTCCCCACCGTCGGGCACGCGCTGGCGTTCATCTCCACCCTGGCCCACCCCGACCTGGTCGGCCTCAACCCCGAGGTCGGGCACGAGCAGATGGCCGGGCTGAACTTCGTGCACGGCATCGCCCAGGCGCTCTGGCAGGACAAGCTGTTCCACATCGACCTCAACGGCCAGCGCGGCGTCAAGTACGACCAGGACCTCGTCTTCGGCCACGGCGACCTGCTCAACGCGTTCGCCCTGGTCGACCTCCTCGAACACGGCGGCGTCACCGGCGCCCCCGGCTACCACGGTCCCCGGCACTTCGACTACAAGCCCTCCCGCACCGAGGACGTCACCGGGGTGTGGGCGTCGGCGGAGGCGAACATGCGGACGTACCTGCTGCTCAAGGAGCGGGCGGCGGCGTTCCGGGCCGACCCCGAGGTGGCCGGGGCGCTCGCCGCCAGCCGGGTCGCCGAGTTGGCCGAGCCCACCCTCGCCCCCGGCGAGACCACCGCCGACCTGCTCGCCGACCGCTCCGCCTTCGAGGACCTGGACGTCGACGCGGTGGCCGCGAAGGGCTTCGGCTTCGTCCGGCTCAACCAGCTCGCCGTCGAGCACCTGCTCGGCGCGCGCTGAGGAGGCCGCCGATGCCGCTCGTCGCGGGCGTCGACTCGTCGACGCAGTCGTGCAAGATCGTCGTCCGGGACGCGGAGACCGGCACGCTGGTCCGGCAGGCCCGGGCCCCGCACCCGGACGGCACCGAGGTCGACCCGGAGGCCTGGTGGCACGCGCTGACCACCGCCGTCGCCACCGCCGGCGGCCTGGCCGACGTGGCCGCCGTCTCCGTGGCTGGGCAGCAGCACGGCATGGTCTGCCTGGACGACGCCGGCCGGGTGGTCCGGCCCGCGCTGCTCTGGAACGACACCCGCTCCGCTCACGCCGCCGCCGAGCTGGTCGCCGAGGCCGGCGCGGGGGAGACCGGCCGGCGGTTCTGGGCCGACGCGGTCGGCACCGTGCCGGTGGCCAGCCTGACCGTCGCCAAGCTGCGCTGGCTGGCCCGGCACGAACCGGCCCACGCCGACCGGGTCGCCGCGGTCTGCCTGCCGCACGACTGGCTGACCTGGCGGCTCGGCGGCGGCGCGGCCCAGGGCCGTTCCGGCGCGCGCGACCTGTCCGCCCTGCGCACCGACCGCAGCGACGCCAGCGGCACCGGCTACTGGTCCCCGGCCACCGGCGAATACCGGCTCGACCTGCTCGAACAGGCCCTCGGCCGGCGACCGGAGGTGCCCGTCGTGCTCGGCCCCGCCGAATCCGCCGGCACCCTCGGCGGGCTGCCCGGCGGGGCGCTGCTCGGCCCCGGCGCCGGCGACAACGCCGGGGCGGCGCTCGGCGTCGGGGCACGCCCCGGTGACGTGGTCGTCTCCATCGGCACCTCCGGCACCGTGTTCAGCGTCGCCGACACCCCGGCCGCCGACGCCACCGGCACGGTCGCCGGATTCGCCGACGCCACCGGCCACTACCTGCCCCTGGTCTGCACGCTCAACGCCGCCCGGGTGCTGGACGCCGCCGCCGCGCTGCTCCGGGTCGACCTCGCCGGCCTGGCCGACCTGGCGCTCGCCGCCCCACCCGGGGCGGACGGGCTGGTCCTGGTGCCCTACCTGGAGGGCGAGCGGACCCCGAACCGGCCGGACGCCAGCGGGGCGGTGCACGGGCTGACGCTGCGCACCTCCACCCCCGCTCACCTGGCCCGCGCCGCCGTCGAGGGGATGCTCTGCGCGCTCGCCGACGGGCTCGACGCCCTGCTCGCCCAGGGCGCCCGGGTCGAGCGGGTGGTCCTGGTCGGCGGGGGCGCGCGGTCGGCGGCCGTCCGCCGGATCGCGCCGCAGGTCTTCGGCTGCCCGGTGCTCGTCCCGCCGCCCGGCGAGTACGTCGCCGACGGCGCGGCCCGCCAGGCCGCCTGGGTCGCCCTCGGTGGCGCGGAGCCGCCCCGGTGGTCGGTCGGCGACACCGGGGAGTACGCCGCCGAACCGGTCCCGGCGATCCGCGAGCGGTACGCCGAGGCGCGGGAACGGTTCCTCGCCCGCCCCGCTGACGGGTAAACGACTGTACGGGGGAGGCCGGGCTCGCGATTATCGACAGATGTCGTCGCTCGACCTCCCCACCCCGTCGCTCGACCTTCCCCACGCGCCCGCCCCCGCGCCGGCGGCCGTCCCGGCCCTGCCGTCCGTCCTGCGTCACGACGACACGGACACCCCGTGCGACGTCATCGACGCGTTGGCGCTCGCCGACTTCATCACCGGGCGGCACCCCTGGTCACACACCGTCCGCCTGCCCCGCGCCCGCCCCGACGCGCAGCTCGTCCCCGCCGACGGGCGGCTGCTGCGCACCGCCATCGAGGCCCGGCAACGTTCCCAGTTGCTCGGCGGCGACGGCTGGACCGCGCGGGTGGTCACCTGGAAGGGCTACGGCGCGGAGGTGACCGTCACCGCGGTCAGCGGTGAGATCGGCCAGGCCGCGCTGGACCGGATCGTGGCCGGGGCGACCGCCCCGGAGGACGCCGGATCGGGCCGGATCGGCTTCTGGCACCAGAACCCGCGCCGGGGCGCGCAGCGGGACGTGCGGACCGTGGTCACCCCCGAGTGGGCCACCATCCGGGGCAACTACACCGCCACCGCCCGCCGCGAGCTGGACCGGCTGATGACCGTCACCCCGGAGAGCGTGGTGGGGCGACTGGTGCTCCTGCACGGCGCGCCCGGCACCGGCAAGACCACCGCGCTGCGTGCCCTCACGCACGCCTGGCGGCAGTGGTGCCAGGTGGACTGTGTCCTCGACCCGGACGTCCTCTTCGCCGACGCCGGTTACCTCTCCGAGGTGGCGGTCGGCAACGAGGACGAGCCGGAGGGCGGCCCCCGCTGGCGACTGCTGATCGTCGAGGACTGCGACGAGCTGATCCGGGGCGAGGCCCGGCAGACCTCCGGCCAGGCCCTGTCCCGGCTGCTGAACCTCACCGACGGGCTGCTCGGCCAGGGCCGGGACGTCCTCGTCGCGATCACCACCAACGAGGACCTGTCCCGGCTGCACCCGGCGGTCACCCGTCCCGGCCGGTGCCTGGCCCGGATCGAGGTGGGCCCGCTGTCCCACCGGGAGGCGACCGACTGGCTCGGTGCCGACACCGGCGACGACGCGGCGTCGCCCGGCGAGAGCACCGGGGCGTCGTCCGGCGGGGCCACGGTGGTGGTGCCGCCCGGCGGGGCCACCCTCGCCGAGCTGTACGCGCTGCGCGCCGGGGCCACGACCCCGCCCGCCGACCGGTACGAGCCGGGCGGATACCTCTGAGGCGCCCGCGCGTCGTCACCCGGTCGTTATCTGACCCTGGTTCAGTGCCGGACATGACCACCACCAGCGGCGGTACGCGGGCACACCGGCTCTACACCGTCGTCGTCTTCGTGCTCCTCGCCTCGCTGGACAACGTCGCGATCGGACTGGTCCCGCCGCTGTACGGTCCGATCGCCGACTCGCTGGACGTGCCGCAGCGCATGGTCGGGCTGGTCACCGCGGTGACCTTCCTGGTCAGCGCGGTGGCCGCGGTCGGCTGGGCGTACGTCGGCGACCGGACCAACCGCAAGCCGCTGCTCATGGCCGGCACACTGCTCTGGGCGGCCGGTACGGCCGGCAGCGCGTTCGCCCCCGGCTACGCGGTCTTCCTGCTGGCACAGCTGGTCGCGGCGGTCGGGCTCGGCGCGGTCGGCTCGGTCGGCTTCTCGGTGGTCACCGACCTGATCTCGCCCCGCCGCCGGGGCCTGGTGATGAGCTTCTGGGGACTCTCCCAGGGCATCGGCACGCTCGCCGGCACCCTGGTCGGCGGGATCCTCGGCGCGGCGGAGTGGCGTCGGCCGTTCCTGCTGCTCAGCGTGGTCGGTCTGGCCGCCACGGCGGCCTACCTGTTCACCTACGACGTCCGGCGGGGACAGAGCGAACCGGAGCTGGCCGGCGCGCTCGCCCACGGTGCCGAGTACGACTACCGGATCAGCCGGTCCGACCTGCCCCGGATCCTGGACCGGCGGACCAACCGCTGGCTGATCCTCCAGGGACTCACCGCGCAGGCCGCCTTCGGCTCGTTGGTCTGGCTGCCGGTGCTGTTCACCGAACGGGCCGAGGACCAGGGATACTCGGCGGCCACCGCGATCGTGGTGGGCAGCGTCTTCGCCACCCTGTTCCAGCTCGGCGGGGTCTTCTCCATCATCGGCGGGCTGGTCGGCGACGCGCTGCAACGGCGTACCCCACGGGGCCGGGCGCTGGTCGCCTCGGTCGGCATCCTCGCGGCCGTCCCGCTGTACGTGGTGCTCTTCTTCGTGCCGATCCGGATCGACGTGCCGGACGGCGCGGGCGCCGGCGCGGTGACCGTCGCGGTGCTGACCAGCGTGCTGACCGAACCGACGGTCGGGCTGAGCCTGCTCACCGCCGTCCTGGCGCTCGCCCTGACCTCGGCGAACTCGCCGAACTGGTTCGCCCTGATCGCCGACGTCAACCCGCCCGAGCACCGGGGCACCGTCTACAGCCTCGGCAACCTCGTCAACGGGGTCGGCCGGGCGGCCGGGAACGGCCTGGTCGGGGTGGCCTTCCACGCCCTGCGGGGGGCGTTCCCGCCGCCGTTGAACTTCGCCGTCGGGCTGGCCGCGTTCCAGCTCTTCTTCGTGCCGACCGGGATCATGTACTGGCTCGCCTCGCGGACCTCGCCCCGGGACATCGCCGACGTGCACACCCTCCTGCACACCCGAGCCGAACGCCTCTGACCGCCCCCTCCGCCGCACCCGCCCAGGTGGTAGCAGGGGTCCCCTGCTACCCGTCGGGTGGTAGCAGGGGACCCCTGCACGTCAAAAAGCGGTAACAGGGGGCCCCTGCTACCACCACCGAAACCACCTCAGGCGCGGTACCAGACGGTGACGTCGGTGGGGACCAGGCCGTCGTCGAGCGGGCCGCTGGCGTGCACCGGCTCCACGCCGTCCGGCAGCGGAACCGACGTCGCGCCGAAGTTGGTCAGCACGCCCAGCGGGCCGTTGCGGAAGTGCAGCACCTCGTCGCCGGAGGTCAGCCAGCGCAGGGCGCCCCGGCCGAGCCCGTGCTCCCGGCGCAGGCGCAACGCGGTGCGGTACAGCTCGTACGTCGAACCGGGGACGTCACGCTGCCGGTCCAGTGCGTACTCGGCCCAGAGCGGCGGCTGCGGGAGCCAGCTCGCGTCGGTCGGCCCGAAGCCGTACGACGGGGCGTCGGCCTCCCACGGGATCGGCACCCGGCAGCCGTCCCGACCCCGCTCGGTGTGTCCGCTGCGTTCCCAGGTCGGGTCCTGCCGGACCTCGTCGGGGAGCGAGGTGTGCTCGGGCAGCCCCAGCTCCTCACCCTGGTAGAGGTAGGCCGAGCCGGGCAGGGCGAGCATCAGCAGGGTGGCCGCCCGGGCCCGGCGCAGGCCGAGCGCGGCGTCCGGCTGCGGGTCGTCCACGCCGATGCCGTTGGGGCGGGGCGTGCCGACCGGCAGCCCGAGCCGGGAGGCGTGCCGGACCACGTCGTGGTTGGAGAGCACCCAGGTGGTCGGCGCGCCGACCCCGTCGGTGGCCTCCAGCGAGCGGGTGATCACCGCGTACTGGGCCGGCGCGGTCCAGGCGGCGAGCAGGTACTCGAAGTTGAACGCCTGGTGCATCTCGTCGGGCCGGACGTAGCGGGCCAGGCGCTCGGCCGGCTCCACCCACGCCTCGGCGACCAGGATCCGCTCGCCGTCGTAGCCGTCCAGCAGGCGACGCCAGTCGCGGTAGATGTCGTGCACGCCCTCCTGGTCCCACATCGGCGGGCGGGGCTTGTCGACGTCCTGGCCCGAGGAGAGGATCTCCTGCGGCTCCTGCCAGTTCGCCAGGTCGGCCTGCTTGACCAGGCCGTGCGCGACGTCGACCCGGAAACCGTCGACGCCCCGGTCCAGCCAGAACCGCAGCACGTCCAGGAACTCCGCCCGGACCTCGGGGTTGTCCCAGTTCAGGTCGGGCTGGGCGGTGTCGAACAGGTGGAGGTACCACTGCCCGTCGTCCACCCGGGTCCACGCCGGTCCGCCGAAGACGCTCTCCCAGTCGTTCGGCGGCTCCGCGCCGTCCGGGCCGAGGCCGTCCCGGAAGACGTACCGCTGCCGTTCCGGGCTGCCCGGCGCGGCGGCCAGCGCCGCCCGGAACCAGGCGTGCGCCGACGAGGTGTGGTTGGGAACCAGGTCGACGATCACCCGCATACCGCGGGCGTGCGCGTCGGCGATCAACCGGTCCGCGTCGGCGAGCGTGCCGAAGAGCGGTTCGACGTCCCGGTAGTCGGCCACGTCGTAGCCGGCGTCGGCCTGCGGCGACGGGTAGAACGGGGACAGCCAGACCGCGTCCACCCCGAGGTCGGCGAGGTGTCCGAGGCGGGCGGTGATGCCCGGCAGGTCACCGATGCCGTCGCCGTCGGAGTCGGCGAAGGAACGCGGGTAGATCTGGTAGATGACGGCTTCGGTCCACCAGCCGGTGGCCGGGCCACCGGCTGGTTCCTGCGGGTCGTGGTGGGTGTTCAGGGCCTTCTCCCGAGTGTCGAGCCGGACGGGTTCCCACCGGCCGTCGCCACGCTGCCCGGCCGGGGCGGTCGAATCCGTTCAGTGTGCCCGCGGAGGGGCGGTGGAATCACGCACCACCAGACGAGTGGGGAGAATCACCGAGGAGGCGGGCCGACCGGCCCCGGCGTCGCCGACGAGCGGGTCGAGCACGATCCGGGCGGCGAGCTGACCCTGCTCGGCGGCGGGCTGCGCCACCGTGCTGAGGCCCAGCACGACCGAGAGGTCGTGGTCGTCGATGCCGATGACGCTGACGTCCTGCGGCACCCGCAGCCCGGCCTCGCGGAGCGCGGCGATCGCGCCCATCGCCATCTCGTCGCAGGCGGCGAAGATGGCCGTCGGCGGGTCACCCCGGCGGAGCAGCTCGACCGTGGCCTGGTTGCCGCCGTCGATGGTGAACTGGGACTCCACGTCCAGGCGCGGGTCCGGCTGCACCCCGGCCGCCCGCAGCGCCTCCTGGTAGCCGCGCCGCCGGTCGATGTGGGTGGTGAACGCCAACTCGTCCTCGGGGTCGCCGGAGAGGTGCGCGATCCGGCGGTGGCCGAGGTCGAGCAGGTGACCCGTGGCGGTCCGGGCGGCGGCCACGTCGTCGATCCGTACGGCCGGCCAGCCGGGGACGACGGTGCCGGAGCTGACGATGACGCCGGGCAGGTCGAGCGTGGTGAGCGCGGTCAGGTCCGCCGACCGCAGGGGGGTGGCGACCAGCAGGACCCCGTCGGCCCGCTTGTGCAGGTTGGCGGTGCGCAGCACCCGCTGCCGGGCCTGGGCCTGGCCGCCGAGGTTGTAGAGGAGCAGGTCGTACCCGGCGGAGTGGAGGACCTCCTCGACCGCCTCGACCACGGTGCCGAAGAACCACCGGGTGATCCGGGGAACGACCACCGCGACCGTGCCGGTGCGGCCACCGGCCAGGCGGGAGGCGCTCGGTGAGATGGTGTAGTCGAGTTGCTCGGCGGCGGCGAGCACCCGTCTTCGGGTCGCCGCCGACACGGTGGGAAGGCCGCGCAGCGCCCGGGACACGGTGGCCGTGGAGACCCCCGCGAGCCTGGCAACGTCATCAATCCTGGTCACGGTCTCCCCGATCCGCTTACGTCGGCCGCCGCCCGTATGCCACGGGCGGCGGCCGACGCCGGAATCAGCCCTTGACGCTACCCGCGAGCAGGCCCCGCACGAAGTAACGCTGCAGGGACAGGAACACGATCAGCGGTACGACGATGGAGACGAACGCCCCGGCGGTGAGCCGCTGCCACTCGTTGCCCCGGGTGCCGGCCATCTCGGCCAGCCGGACGGTGAGTGGCGCCGTCTCGTCGCCGCCACCGGCGAAGATCAGCGCGACGAGCAGGTCGTTCCAGACCCAGAGGAACTGGAAGATGCCGAAGGCCGCCAGCGCGGGGGTGATCAGCGGCAGTACGACGGTGCGGAAGATCTTCGGGTGGGTGGCCCCGTCGACCCGTGCCGCCTCCATCAGGTCCTTCGGCAGCTGCGAGATGAAGTTGTGCAGCAGGAACACCGCCAGCGGCAGCGCGAAGCAGGTGTGCGCGAACCAGACCTGCACGAACTTCTGCTCGTCGGCGAGGTCCCACGCCGGCATCAGGGTGATGCCGCCGACGCTGACCCCGTTGGAGAAGAAGCTCAGCAGCGGCACCAGGGCCATCTGGAGCGGCACGATCTGCAACGCGAAGATGGCGATGTAGACCCAGTCCCGGCCCCGGAAGTTGATCCAGGCCAGGGCGTACGCGGCGAGCGCCGCGAAGGCCAGCGGGAAGAGCACCGACGGCAGCGTGATCACCAGCGAGTTGATGAAGTAGCTCGCCAACTGGCCGGAGGAGGACGACCGCCCGAAGAGGACCTGCTGGTAGTTCTCCAGGGTGACCTGCGGGTCGGTGAAGAACGTCCACCAGCCGGTGGACTTGATCTGGTCCTCCGGACGGAAGGACGAGATGAAGAGACCGAAGGTGGGGATGGTCCAGACGACCGCGATGACGATGGAGACCAGCGTCGCGGTCCGGCTGCTCAGCCGCTTGCGGACCCGGGCGGCGGCGGTGGTCCCGCCTCCGCCGGTCTTCTGGGCGCCGGCGGCGACCGGGGGAGTGGTGGTGGTCATCTCAGCCCTCCCGCTGCTGCCGCAGGTTGCGGATCTGGTAGATCACGATCGGGATGACCAGGACGAAGAGGAAGACCGCCAGCGCGGCGCCCTGCCCGTTCTGGCCGTACCGGAACGCCTGGTTGTACATCTCGTTGGCGACCACGCTCGTGTCGTAGTTGCCGTTGGTGCTGGTCCGGACGATGTCGAAGACCTTCAGCGTGGCGATCGAGATGGTCACCACGACCACGATCAGGGCGGGTCGGATGCTCGGCAGGGTGACCTGCCAGAACATCTGCCACGGGTTGACGCCGTCCAGCCGGGCCGCCTCGACGATCTCGGCGGGAATGGCCTTGATCGCCGCGGAGAGCACCACCATGGCGAAACCGGCCTGGATCCACACCATGATCACGATGAGCAGGAGCGTGTTCAGCGGCGACTCGAGCAGCCACTGCTTCGGCTCCCCGCCGAGGCTCACCACGATCTGGTTGAGCAGACCGATCTGCTCCTGGTCCTCGCTGCGGTAGGCGTAGACGAACTTCCAGATGATGCTGGCGCCGACGAACGAGATCGCCATCGGCATGAAGATCAGGGACTTGGCGAGCGCCTCCATCCGCGCCTTGTCCACCATCACCGCGTAGAGCAGGCCGATGGTGGTGGCGACCAGCGGCACCAGCAGCACCCAGACCATGGTGTTGATGATCACGCGCAGGATCTCGTCCTGGGCGAAGAGCCAGCCGTAGTTACGCAGTCCCACCCAGTTCTCGCTGCCGCCGTCCATGAACGACAGGATCGTGGTGCGGACCGCCGGCACGACCAGGCCGATGGTGAGCAGCAGCACGGCGGGCAGCAGGAAGAAGAGCGCGAAGACGCCCTCCCGTGGCTTGGCGCGTCGACGGGACAGCGGCGCTCCGTTGGCCGCTGCGGCGACCAGCTGGGCCTCCCGACGACGGGCGAACCAGGCCGGGACCGCGTCCAGCAGCAGGAGCAGACCACCCACCACCACGACGAAGGCCACCAGGCCGTACAGCAACATGACGAGCTTCGGTGACTCGTCGGCGAAGTCGAAGTTCATCCGCACTCCCAGGGAATCGCGGCCCGGCACCGGGGGTCCGGCCCGCGTGGCGCGGACCGGACCCCGGGCGACTTACTTGGGCCAGCTGCTCTCGATGGTGGAGAGCACGGTGGCGGTGTCCTTACCGTTGATCCACTCGATCATGCCCTTCCAGAAGGTGCCCGAGCCGACGGCGGCGGGCATCAGGTCGGAGCCGTCGAACCGGAAGACCGTTCCCTTGTCCTGGAGGATCTGGACGGAGAGCTTGTCGATCGGGTTGGCCACGTTCGCCGCGTCGAGCTTGTTGTTCGCCGAGACCCAGTTGCCGAGCTTGGCGCGGGCGTTGGCGTACTCACCGGAGGCGAGGTACGTCTGCACCGCCTGGACCTCCGGACGGTCGGCGAAGGCGGCGGTGAACTCGCCGCCACCGAGCACCGGCTTGCCCTTGGCCTCGTCGATGGCCGGGAAGTAGAACGCGAAGACGTCGCCGTCCTCGGCCACCTTGGTGCCCTCGGGCCACTGGTTGGCGTAGAAGGACGCCTGCCGGTGCAGGGCGCACTTGTTCTGCAGGATCGGCGTGCCGGCCTCCTGGAAGGAGGTGGTCGGGATGCTCTTGACGCCGCCGAAGCCGCCGTTGACGTACTTCTCGTTCTTGAGGATCGTGCCGGCCCGGTCGAGCGCCTCGGCGACCTTCGGGTCGTTGAACGGAATGCCGTGCGTGGTCCACTGGTCGTAGACCTCGGGGGTCTGCGTACGCAGCATCAGGTCTTCGATCCAGTCGGTGGCCGGCCAGCCGGTCGCGTCACCCGACTCGATGCCGACGCACCAGGGCTTGGTGCCGTCCGCCGCGATCTTGTCGCTCAGGGCGATGAGCTGGTCCCAGGTGGTCGGAACCTCCCAGCCCTTCTCCTTGAAGGTCTTCGGCGAGTACCAGACGAACGACTTCACGTTCGAGCCCAGCGGGGCGCCGTAGAACTTGCCGTCGACGGTGCTGTACTTCAGCCAGTCGGGCGAGTAGTTCTGCTCGGCCATCGACCTGGTGTCGGCCGACGCCTCCTTGAGCTTGCCGGCCTGGGCGAACCGGGCCAGCAGGCCGGGCTGCGGGATGAACGCGATGTCCGGGGCGTTGCCGCCGTCGACGCGCACCTGGAGCTGCGCCTCGAACTCGCCGCTGCCCTCGTAGTCGATCTCGATGCCGGTGCAGTCCACGAACTGCTCCCAGGACTGCTCGAGCAGGTCGGCCTCGGCGTCCCGGATGGACGCGTAGATCGAGACCTTCTTGCCGTCGTTGCCCTTGTACTTCTCGTATGCCGAGCACTCCGCCGAGTTGGCGTTGTTGCCGCTGCTGTCGTCGTCGCTGCCGCAGGCGGTGGCGGCGAGCGCCAGTCCGAGGGCACCGATGATCGCGATGGCCTGGCGTGGTCTGGCAGAGACCGCCATGCCGTCCTCCTTCAGTAGGCGGCGCGGTCGTAGCGGTGACCTCGCCGATCCGATTAGGCGTCTCCATATGTAAGCGCTTGCATTCGCATCGGTCCACCCCCTGTCGGACACGAGCAGGTAACAATCCCGAAACCCTGAAGTCGGTCCGGACCGCACCCCTACCAGCCGAGGAACCTTTGATCGATCCCTTTCGACGGCTGGAGTTTTCTGTCACTCTGTCATCCAGCAATGGAAAGCTTTCGACATAGGAGGCTCTGGATGCGTAAGCGTTTGCTCACCCTGGCCGCGGCGGCCGGGTTGCTGGCCGCGACGGTCGTGGCGCCGGCGGCCCCGGCGATGGCGGCACCCACCTTCAAGGTGCCGTTCAAGTGCGGGCAGGCCTGGTCCGGCCAGACCCGCACCAACCACAGCCCGGCGTACTCCATCGACTTCAACCGCACGGACGACCTCGGCGACCCGGTGGTGGCCAGCGCCCCCGGCACGGTGGACCGGGTGACGGACCTCGGTGGCACCAGCTACGGCAAGTACGTCCGGATCAGCCACAGCGGCGGCTACCACACCTACTACGCGCACCTCAACGGGTTCAACGTCTCGGTCGGCCAGTCCGTCGGCTACGGCTCGGTGATCGGCTACGTCGGCAGCACCGGCGGGTCGACCGGCCCGCACCTGCACTACGAGCAGCGGCTCAACGGCAACGACATCCAGATCCGGTTCAACGGCGCTCTCGCGCTGTACTGGGGCACCAAGACCTACACCAGCGACAACGGCTGCTCCGGTTCGGGCGCCACCGGCACGGTGAACACCAGCGGCACCCCGCTGACCGTGCGCTCCGGCCCGGGCACCGGCTACAGCGCGGTGGGCACGGTCGCCGACGGCACCCGGGTCACCATCCAGTGCCAGACCACCGGCACCACCGTCACCGGCACCTACGGCACCAGCAACATCTGGGACCGGATCGGCTCCGGTCGCTTCATCTCCGACGCCTACACGCACACCGGCTACGACGGCTTCATCCCCGGCGTGCCACGCTGCTGACCTCGCCCGTCACCGTCCTCCCGGGCTGCCGGCAGAGCTGAGCCGACAGCCCGGGTCGCGGTGCTTGCAGGCTGCGGCGCTTGTTACTGCGGTGCTTGCTGATGCTGAGGTGGTTGCAGGGGTCCCCTGCTACGCAGAAAGCGGTAACAGGGGGCCCCTGCTACCAACCGAGCGCCAACCCCTACCACCACCGGCTCGCGGTCAGTTCAGCTGCCAGATCGCGAAGTTGAGGCACGCGGCGAAGGTCACCCAGGCCCAGTAGGGCAGCATCAGCAGGGTGGCCGGTCGGGACACCCGCCGGAAGAGGGCGACGGTGAGCCCGATCAGCAGCCAGAGCACGACGATGTCGAGGAAGGCCAGGCCGTACCGGCCCGCGCCGAAGAAGATCGGGGTCCAGAGCGCGTTCAGTACGAGCTGCGCCGTCCATGCTCCGAGTGCGGGACCGAAGCCGACCCGACGCCACACCAGCCATCCGGACACGGCGATCATGGCGTAGAGCAAAGACCAGACCGGACCGAACAGCCACGACGGGGGCGCCCAGGCGGGCTGGCGCAGGCTGGCGTACTCGCCGGAGGTGTCGGAGACACCGAGCACCCCGATGCCGGCGGCGACGACCACCGCCGCGCCGAAGCCGAGCAGGGCGAGCCAGGGGCGGCCGTGCGTCCGGGTCGCGCTGTGGGTCGTCGTCATGTCCGGAATGGTCCCCGGACGCGCCGTACGGCAAACCCGCCGACGCCGACGGACCGGCCGCCGACGCGAAGCGCCGGGGTCGTCGGTCCGGGTTCTCCTGTCGGGAGGACGGAGATCCCGGTACGACGACCCCGGCGGGTCCTCGGGATACGGACTACGACTACGGACGTCAACTGAAGATGCTGACGCCACCCGGGCCGACCAGCAGGCCCACCACGATGAGGACGACGCCCCACAGGATCTGCCGGCGGAACAGCGCCATGATGCCGGCGACCACGAGTACGACTGCGAGAATCCAGAGAATCAGCTCCATGACCGCTGAGTACCCGACCGTCTGATTCGGGAAACCTGCGCTCAGTCGGTGTGGTTGCCCAGGTGGAAGATGCTGTAGGCCTGCTTGATCACGGGGTGCGCGACGTTGCGGACCCGGACCCCGCCCGGGGTGGTGCCGCGCTCGCTGCCGGCGTGCGCGTGCCCGTGCAGGGCCAGCGCGGTGGGCGCCGAGTCGATCGCCTGGCCGAGCTGGTACGCGCCGAGGAACGGGTAGATCTCCAGCGGTTCCCCGGCGAGGGTGTCCGGCACCGGCGCGTAGTGCGTCAGCGCCACCAGCACGTCGCACTCCAACCCGCGTAGCGCCTCGGCCAGCCGGTCGGCGCTGTCGGTGGTGGTCCGGACGAACGCCTTCATCTCCGGTTCGCCGAAGTCGCTGGCGCAGCGCCCGGCGAAGCCGCCACCGAAGCCCTTCACCCCGGCCACCCCGAGCCGGTGGCCGCCGCAGTCCAGCACCACGCCGTTGCCCTCCAGGACGGTGATGCCCGCGTCCTCCAGCACCTTCACCACCTGCGGCACCTGGTCGCACTGGTGGTCGTGGTTGCCGAGCACGGTGATGACCGGCACGCCGAGCCCGCCGAACTCCTCGGCCACGCAGCGCGCCTCGTTCTCGGTGCCGTGCCGGGTGAGGTCACCGGCGAGCAGCAGGACGTCGGCGCAGTCCGGCAGTTCCTCCAGGGCCGGCCGGAAGCGGCCCACCACGTCCTCGTCCAGGTGTACGTCGCCGACGGCGGCGATCCGGATCATGCGGTACTCCTCCTCACGGCAGCTCCTCGACCTCGGTGGGAGCCTGGGCCCGGATCACCCCGATGTCGCTGGTGACCGGTACGTCCGGAAAGCGCTCGGTCACCCGGCGCAGGATCTCGTCGCAGCGGTGCTCGCTCTCCACCTCGCCGGAGAGCACCAGGCCGTGTTCCCGCCGGGCCACGGTGATGCCCTGCTCGGCGATGTCCGGGTCCTCGGTCAGCAGTCGCTGGATCTCGGCCTCGACGTACTCGTCGGGCGGTCCGGTGGCGGCGCTGAGGTGGTCGGTCACGGTTGCTCCCTTCCTTCCGGGCCGGAGTACGGCACCACGTCGAGCCGGTCCAGCAGCACCAGGAACGCCTCGGCGTACGGGGAGTGCTGGGTCTCCTTCCGTACCCGTTCCCAGTCGATCTGCTCCCGCAGGGAGCGGGCGAGGGGGAGTCCCCGGGCGAAGTCGCAGTAGTGCTGGGAGAAGCTGAGCAACTTGTGCACCATGAGCTGGCTGGCCGACAGCACCGGCATGTGGATGGCGTCGACCGGCCGGACCACGGTGTCGGAGAAGGTCTCCTCGGTCACCGGGGTCTCGATCGGCCGGTGGATCAGGTCCACCATGCGGCCGTCGTCGTAGACCTTGACCAGCCAGTCCTCCGGCGGGCGCTCGGCGGTGAAGCCGTCGGCCACCAGCGCCTCCAGGGCCGACTCGACGTCCTGGTGGCGGATCAGGAAGTCCACGTCGTGCTCGCTGGAGTGTCCGCCGTGCGCGTAGACGGCGAAGCTGCCGCCCAGGGCGAAGGGGATGTCGGACTGCTTCAGCACAGCGGCGACCCGCTTGAGGGTGTGCAACAGACTGGCGTCCCCGTTTTGTGCCATCGAAGTCTCCCTGGTCGGTGGGCGGAACAGGTGCTCGCAGTGAAGTTGCGTACCCGGCATTCCGATCGGCCACACCTGTCACGGAGGCGGAGCCTGGACAGAAAACGAGCTAAGTCTTATTTGTGTGGTTATGACCGTAGGTTGACTATCTATGAAGCAGGCGTCGGATATCCTTTGGAGGGTGGCCAGATCACTGGGGGCGCGGCGCGGCACGGCCCGACTGCGCGCCGTCGCCCTGATCGGCATCGACGGCTCGGGCAAGACGACCCAGGCGCACCGGCTCGCCGACGCCCTCACCCTGGCCGGGCTGCCGGCCACCTACCACCGCAACGCGGGCGGACGCGCCTGGCTCGGCCGGCTCGCCCAGCGGCTCGGCCGCCGCGACGCCCAGGCACTGCTGGGCAACCGGGTCATGCTCGCCGTCGAGTCGATCCTGCGCTGGCTCGCCATCGCGCGGGCGCTGCTCGGCACCCTGCTCACCCGCCGGACGGCGGTGATGGACCGGTACGCCGTCTGCCAGTACGCCAGCATCCGGGCCCATGACGGCCGGCGGCGGGGCGAGCGGCTGGCCCGGATCGCCTACCGGCTCTTCCCGGCACCGCAGATCACCTTCCTGCTCGCGGTCGAGCCGGCGGAGGCGTACCGGCGGATCGAACGGCGCGGTACCGACCACGAGCCGATCGAGTACCTCGTGGCGGCCGACGCGGCGTACCGCTCGCTGCCGGAGTTCCCGACGTTCGTGGTGATCGACGCCAACCGGACCCCGGACGAGGTGACCCGGCAGATCCGCGACCACCTGGCGGCCTGGTTGCCGGCCACCGGTTCGCCGGTGTCCCGGCCGCCCCTGCTCGCCCCACTGGCGGCCCCCGCCCGCTCGTGACCCCCGAGGGGAGCGGTCAGGCGCGGCCGTGCACCGGAACGGCCGCGCCGCTGGTCGGCGCGGACTCGTCGCTGGCCAGGAAGCGCACCACCGGGGCGATCTCCGCCGGGTCGACCCACCGGCTGTGGTCGGCGTCGGGCTGGGCGGCCCGGTTGGCCGGGGTGTCGATCACGCTCGGCAGGACGGTGTTGCAGCGCACCCCGCTGGCGCGGTACTCCACCGCGACCGCGTTGGCGAACGCCAGCACCGCGGCCTTGGCCGTGACGTAGCCGGCGACGCCGGGGAAGGGCGCGAGCGCGGCCCGCGCCGACACGCAGACCACCGCGCCGCCGCCGGCCGCCGTCAACCGGGGCAGCGCCGCCCGGGTGACCAGGTACGTCGGGCGCAGGTTCAGGGTGAGCATCCGCTCGAACTCGTCGACCGGTGTCTCGTGCACCAGCCCGCCGCTGGCGTACCCGCCGACCAGGTTGACCACCGCGCGCAGCGGGGCCGACGGTTCGCCCGCGGCCACCTCCACCGCCCGGGCCGCCCCGGCCGGATCGGTGAGGTCGGCGGCGACGGTGAGCGGCCCGCCCCCGTCGCCCGGACGCAGGTCGGCGACGACCACCCGCCAGCCCGCCGCCGTGAAGGCGGCGGTCACCGCGCCGCCCAGCCCGCCCGTGCCGCCCGTGACCAGTACGCTCCGCTCCGCCATGCGGCACACGCTAGCGGTTCCGTGCCGGTGCCGGTGGCCGCCCGTGCTGTCGACGGAGGTTCCGGGCGACCGGTGCGGGCGCCACCGGCGTCGGCTCGGGCGTGCGCGGTGGCGGATCCGCGCCGGGACCCGGTTGCGCCCAGGGCGTAACCCTTCTGCCCAGGGCTAACCGGCCTGGTGGTTCGTTCTGCCCGGGGCGCAGCATCGTCGCCATGCGACTCCTCATCCTCGGCGGTACCCAGTTCCTCGGTCGGGCGGTGGCGCGGCTCGCCGTCGCGCAGGGGCACGACGTCACCTGCGTCGCGCGGGGCACCTCGGGCGCACCCGTGGCCGGCGTGCGCTTCGTCGCGGCGGACCGGTCCGACCCGGCCGGGCTCGCACCGCTCGACGGCGAGCGGTTCGACGCGGCGATCGACGTGACCCGCTGGCTGGACCAGGCCCACCACGCCATCGCCGCCCTCGCGGGCCGGGTCGACCACTGGTCCTTCGTCTCCAGCATCTCCGTCTACGCCGGGTTCGCGGCCCCCGGCGGGGGCGTGGCGGACACCCCGTTGCTGCCGCCCGCCCCGGAGGGCGTGACCGGCCCCGGCCCGGACTTCAGGTGGTACGGCGAGTGCAAGGTCAGCATCGAGCGGGCGTACGCCGAGGCGGTGGAGCGGCTCTTCGTCTGCCGCGCCGGCCTGATCATCGGACCCGAGGACCCGAGCGACCGGTTCCCGTACTGGGTGCGGAGGCTCGCGGCCGGCGGCGAGGTGCTCGCCCCCGGGGCGCCGGACGACCCGGTGCAGTACGTCGACGTCGACGACCTGGCCGCCTGGCTCCTGCACGCCGCCGTGACCGACCTCACCGGCACCTACGACGGCATCGGCGCGGCGGTGCCCCGGGTGGCGGCCCTGCGCGGGATCGCGGCCGGTGTCGGCTCACCCGAACCGCGATTGACCTGGGTGGATGCCGACTTCCTCCAGTCCCGGGAGATCCGTCCCTGGTCCGGGGAGCGGTCCCTGCCGCTGTGGGTGCCCGGCACCGACTGGGCCGGGTTCCTCGCCCGGGACGCTCGCCCCGCGCTCGCGGCCGGACTGGTCACCCGGCCGGTGGCGGAGAGCGCCCGGAGGACCCTGACCTGGATGGACGCCGATCCCGGAGCCGTCCGTCAGGGTGGACTCGACCCCGTGGACGAGGCGGCCGTCCTGCGGGAATGGCACGCTGGCGGTGGGCGGTGACCACTCGGAACGAGTTTTCCCGATAAGCCGGATCGTGGTTGACGCCTACGCCTGATGAAAGTAAGTTTCATCCGTGGCGAAGAGTCCGAAGATTTCCGCGAGGAGCGAGCCCGGTGATCCAGCGCGAAGCGGGCCGGGCGGTTCCGCGAGCCGGAGTCACGAGCCCGGGGGCCTGATCGTCCACATCAGCGGCCTGCTGCCCTCGCTCTCCCCGGCCGAACAGCGGGTCGCCCGCCTGGTCGTCGCCGACCCGGCCGATGCCGCGCGCCGGACCATCACCGACCTCGCCACCGCCGCCGAGACGTCGGAGGCGACGGTCATCCGCTTCTGCCGCTCGGTCGGCATGGACGGTTACCCGCAGCTGCGGATCCGGCTCGCCGCCGAGGCGGCGCGCCGGGTCGAGCCGCCGGACGCCCGGGTCGTCGGGGGTGACATCCCACCCGGCGCCGACCTCGCCCAGATCATCGCCACCATCGCGTTCAACGACGCCCGCGCCGTCGAGGAGACGGCCGAGCAGCTCGACCCGGCCGTGTGCGAGCAGGTGGTGGAGGCGATCTCCCAGGCCGGCCGGGTCGACATCTACGGCGCCGGAGCCAGTGGGTTCGTCGCCTCGGACTTCCAGCAGAAGCTGCACCGGATCGGCCGCACCGCCTTCTACTTCCCCGACGTGCACACCGCGCTCACCTCGGCCGCCCTGCTCGGCCGGGGTGACGTGGCGCTGGGCATCTCGCACACCGGGACGACCTCGGACGTCATCGAGGTGCTGGAACAGGCGCGCGCCCAGGGGGCGGCCACCGTCGCCCTGACCAACTACCCCCGGTCGCCGATCACCGAGGGCGCGGACTTCGTCCTCACCACGGCGGCCCGCGAGACGACGTACCGCTCCGGGGCGATGGCCAGCCGACTCGCCCAGCTCACCGTGGTCGACTGCCTCTTCGTCGGGGTCGCCGCCCGCAACCGTGCCAAGGCCCGGAAGGCCCTGGAGGTCACCGCCGACGCGGTCCGCTCCCACCGTGTCGGCTCCACCCGGAGGAAGGCATGACCACCGACCAGGTGCCGTCCGAGGTCCGTCCGGTGGTCCGGGTGGGTGCGCCGACCGAACGGCGTAATCCGCTCAGCGCCGACCTCGACCTGATGTCCACCCGGGACATGCTCGCGGTCATCAACGAGGCGGACCGACGGGCGCCGGCCGCCGTCGCCGAGGTGCTCGACGAGATCGCCGCCGCCGTCGACCTCGCGGTGGCCGCGCTGCGCGACGGGCACCGGGTGCACTACTTCGGCGCGGGCACGTCGGGCCGGCTCGGCGTGCTCGACGCGGTCGAACTCATCCCCACCTTCAACACCCCCCGGCACTGGTTCTGCGCCCACCTCGCCGGCGGTCAGGGGGCGATGTGGCAGGCGGTCGAGGACGCCGAGGACAACCACCCCCTCGGGGCGGCCGAGGCGAACGAGTGCGTGGCCCCCGGTGACGTCGTGGTCGGCCTGGCCGCCAGCGGACGCACACCGTACGTTCTCGGGGCGCTGGCCGCGTCCCGGGCCCGGCAGGCCGCGACGGTGCTGCTCTGCGCCAACCCGGAGGCCGAGGCCGCCCGGGACGTGGACGTCTTCATCGGCGTCGACACCGGCCCCGAGGTGGTGACCGGGTCGACCCGGATGAAGGCGGGCACCGCGCAGAAGCTGGTGCTGAACGCGTTCTCCACCGCCGTGATGGTCCGTCTGGGCCGGGTCTACTCGAATCTCATGATCGACGTGGTGGCGACCAACGCCAAGCTCCGGGGACGGATGATCACGATCCTGGTCGAGGCGACCGGATGCAGCGAGGAACTCTGCCGGCAGGCCCTGAACGCGGCCGACGGCGACCTGAAGACCGCCCTGGTCTCGCTGGTCTCCGGAGCCGACGTGACCCGGGCGCGGGCCGCGTTGGCCAGCTCCGCCGACCAGGTACGCGGCGCGCTCGCCCTGCTCGCCACCTAGCCCCGACCGGCGACGCCGTCCCGGCCCCCGGATCGAGCGCGTCCGCTCCCGCTCGCGTCCCGTGGGCCACCCGATCGGCCGGCTCCGCTCCGACGGCGGGATACTTCACCGGACGCCGGGGTATTCATCCGGGTGTGGATGAACCGACCGCTCCGCCCGTGCGTCTGTCACAGTGACCGGAATCGCAGTTCGGCGGTGACGTGCGTCGCTGTGCGGGACGGGTACCCGATGGTGCCATGACAGGGAGCGCCCGACCGTCGCGCCGCCCCGCACCGTGCCCGCCGACGACCATCCGGCGGGGTGTTGACAGCAAACGTCAACCGTGCTTTCAGCTAGCACTCAGGCATTCGTGACAGTTTCGACTCATGACATGGAATCCCCGACGCGTCCCATCTGTTGTGTAGGTGTCAGCACCGGTGGGCACAGCGGAGATTACGGGGGAGGGCTGATGGACGTGGGGATGGCAAGGAACCGGGCAACCGGCGCGAGCGAGGGGACCGTGGGCAAAGTGGACAAGAACATCGGCATGCGAACCGACGAGGTTGCCGAGGAGCGCGACCTGGTCGGAGTCTACCTGCACGAGATCTCCCGGACGCCGCTGCTGGACGCCGCCCGGGAGGTCGACCTCTCCAAGGCGATCGAGGCGGGCCTCTACGCCGAGCACCTGCTCGGTGAGGACCGGATCCCCGCTGGCGTCGACCGGGACGACCTGGAGCGCCTCGTCGTCGAGGGGGAGCGGGCAAAGGACCTGTTCATCCGGGCGAACCTGCGGCTGGTCGTGTCGATCGCCCGCCGCTACGTCCGCTCCGGGATGCCCATGCTGGACCTGATCCAGGAGGGCAACACCGGCCTGGTCCGCGCGGTCGAGAAGTTCGACTACGAGCGGGGCTACAAGTTCTCCACCTACGCGACCTGGTGGATCCGTCAGGCGATCAGCCGGGCGATCGCCCAGCAGGAGCGCACCGTGCGGCTGCCGGTCCACCTGGTCGAGGACGTCAACCGGATGCGCAACGTGGCCCGTCAGCTCACCCGTGAGCTGGGCAGCGACCCGGAGCCGGAGCAGGTCGCGGCCGCGCTCGGCGTCACCGTCGAGCGGGTCAACGAGCTGATCCGCTGGTCGCAGGACACCGTTTCGCTGGACACCCCGGTGGGCGACGACGGCGACACCAACCTGGGTGACCTGGTGGCCGACAGCGACGCCCCCTCGCCGGAGGAGATCGTCCTCACCGGCCTGGAGCGGCAGCGCATCGAGGGCCTGCTCAACCACCTCGACGACCGGTCCGCCGGCATCATGCGGGCGCGGTACGGCCTGGAGGACGGGCGGGAGCACTCGCTGACCGAGGTCGCGTCGCGCTTCTCGCTCTCCCGGGAGCGGATCCGGCAGCTGGAGATCCAGGCGCTCGGCCGGCTGCGTGAGCTGGCCCGGGCGGAGGGACTCCGGGCAGCCTGACCCGACCGCCCGAGAGCGGGCAACGACGGCGAACGGCCGGCGTCCGGAAGACGGACGCCGGACGTTCGCCGTGTCGGAAAGACGGGGCCGTGCTCAGCGCACCCGGCCGTAGCCGGACGGGGCCATCAGGTCGATGTCCCGGAGTTCGACGTTGCGGCCGAAGGTCGGGGCGTGGATCACCTTCCCGCCGCCGACGTAGAGCGCCACGTGTCCGAGACCACGGTAGAAGACCAGGTCTCCGGGGCGCAGATCGCCACGGCTGATCCGGTTGGTGGCGTTCCGCTGCATCGCCGCGTTGTGCGGCAGCGACTTCCCGGCCGCCCGCCAGGCCGCCGAGGTCAGCCCGGAACAGTCGTACCCGTTCGGGCCCGCGGCACCCCACTGGTACGGCTTGCCGAGCGCCCCGTAGGCGTAGCGGACGGCGACACCGGCCTGCCCGGAGACGGCCGGCGTCTTCGGGCGGGTGGCCGGTCGGGTGGGCTTCTCCGTGGCCGCCCCGTACGCCTGTCGGCGCAGTTCGTAGAGGCGGCTCAGGTCACGCTCGATCCGCTTCTTGCCGGCGGCCAGCTCCCGTGACTGGGCGGCCTGCCGGGCCAGGGTGGCCTCCAGCCGTGTCTTGGCGTCGACCAGCTTGCGGCGGTCCGCGCCGAACCCGGCGACCTGCTGCTCCCGACGCTTGGTGACCTGGTCGAGGGTGCCCAGCCGGGCGAGCAGGGCGGACCGGTCACCGGTGCGCAGCAGCACCTCGGTGGTGCCCAACCCGCCGGTCTTGTACGCGGTCACCGCGTACCGGTCCACGTCGGCGCGGCCCTGGGCCACCTGTCGCTCCAGCGGCCCGATCCGGGTGGTCAGCTTCGCCACCGCCGCCCGGTTGGCCTTGATGTCCTCGTTGAGCTTGTTCCAGGACTCGACGACCCGCTCCAGCTCGATCGAGGTGCGGTCGATCCGCCGGGTCAGCTCGGCCGGTGTCGGCTCCGCCCGGACCACCGAGGCCGGGGCGAGCAGGACGGTGGCCAGACCACCGATCACCAGGGAGCGCAACAGGATCCTGAGCGACGACGACACGAGGGGCGAACTCCTATCCCGAGAACAATGCGCTGAGTTGGTAGCAGGGGTCCCTTGTTACTCATTAATGAGTAACAAGGGACCCCTGCTACCACAAAAAGGGGGTGAAGGTCAGCCTGCCACGGGCTGGGGGGTACGGGTGTCCGTGGTGACCCAGCGGCTGACCCGGCGTTCGGCGTAGAACGAGACGAACGGCACCGTGCCGGCGAGCATCACCAGCGCCATCCGCTTCAGCGGCCAGTCGGCCCGGCGGGACAGGTCGAAGGCGGCGACCAGGTAGACCATGTAGAGGAAGCCGTGCGCCGGACCGATCGTCTCGACCACGATCGGGTCGTCGAACCCGTACTTCAGCGGCATACCGATCACCACGAGCAGGATCAGCACCACGCCCACGATCCAGGCGATCACGCGGTACCGGGTAAGGGCTGCGCCCACGGTCCTTCCGTCCTTCCGCCCCGGCTCAGCCGGGGTAGTCACCGGGTCGCGCGCCCGGGTTGGCGTTCAACCATGTCAGGTAGCGGTTGTACTCGGTCAGGTCGGCGTCCTCGCCGTCGCCGGCCGGGACGGTCGCCCGGGCGACCCGCACCGGGCGGCGTACCACCGGGGTGGTGGGCGCTGTGGACGACGTCCCGGCGGTTGCCGTCGGGCCGGTGCCGGGGGCCGCCGGGAGCGTGGCCGTCGCGGGGACGGCCGCCGGCTGGTCGGACGGAGCCGTTGCGTCGGCCGGCTCGTCCGGGGTCGGCTCCCCGCGCAGCGTGTGGCGGAGCTCCCGCCACCACACGAAGACCACGAAAGCCGCGAAGATCGGCCACTCCACCGCGTACGCCCAGCTCAGGGTGTTACCGGCGGCGGCCCGGCTGATCTGCCACCAGCCCAGCGCACAGAACCCGACGACCAGCACGACCATGGCCACGTGGCGGAAGATCCACGCCGGTGTCCAGAGCCGCTTCATGGCAACGAGGGTACCGGGCCGACCTGGCGACTCCGACACGACGTCGTAGTCCTGCGTCGGCGGGGTGGTTTGGTGCCCTGCGGTGTGGGCATCCGTCTAGATGCCAGCCCATACGAGATCAGGGGGGCGACGATGACCGGATCGGTACGACAGGACGGGTTCCCACGGGGCATGGCGGGCGACGCCAGTCCGGAGCAGCGGCTTCCGGAGTGGGACGGCGACCACCTGCACGACATGGCCGTCACCGACGCGACAGCCGATCCTGAGCTGCTCGGGGTCGATCCCGCCGAGCTGGGTGACGAGGACCTGATCCGCGAGATGCACAGCCTGCACCGGACCCGGCTGGACACGCTGCGGCACGCGGCGGACTCCGCGCTCGCCACCCATCTGCGGCGTACCGCCGAGCTGGAGACGGAGTACCTGGCGCGCCACCCCGGCCGCGAGGTGGACCCGGGCCGGCTGCGGGACGCCGGATGACGAGCCGGGAGCGGGGTATGTCCGCTCCGCCCGAGGTGGTGTTCAACACCGCCACGGACCCGGACCGGGCGTCGGCCTGGCTTCCGGAACCGTTGCGGACCGACGGCGACGAGCGACCACAGGTCGTGCCGGACGGGTTGCGCGCCCGGTGGAGCAGCAGCTCCGCGCCGGGATGGTCGGCCGAGATCCAGGTCGAGCCGGAGGACGCCGGTGGCGCCCGGGTCCGGCTCGACCTGACCGGTGGGTCCGAGGAACAGGACGTCGGCGCGTTGGCCGACGAGACCCTGACCAACCTCGCCCGCGAGGTGGACGAGAACCTGACCGCCGGCTGACCCGCCCGGACGTGGGCCGTCGCCCGTCCGTGGCACCGTTCGTAGCGAGGCGAGGAGAGACGTGGAGACGCAGAGCGGCCTCAGGGACAGGGTGGCGCGGCTACGCCGGGCGTACGCGCCGCACGAGCACCGGCCGCTCGGCGGCTACCTGGTGGCGATGGGCACCTACGCCGGCGTCACCGGGGCGCTCGCCGCGCTGGTGCGGGCCACCGGCCGACCGGTGCCGGACCGACCCGCGCCGGCCGACGTGGTGCTGCTGAGCATCGCCACCCACAAGCTGAGCCGGCTGCTCTCCAAGGACGCGGTGACCAGCCCGCTGCGGGCCCCGTTCACCCGCTACGACCGGCCGAGCGGCAGCGGTGAGGTGATGGAGCAGGTCCGTGACTCCGGCAGCTCGACCCGGCACGCGATCGGCGAGCTGTTGAGCTGTCCGTTCTGCCTGGCGGTCTGGGTGGCCACCGGACTCACCGGCGGGCTCGTCCTCGCGCCCCGGTTGACCCGGCTGGTCGCCACCGCGCTGACGGCGGTCGCCGCCTCCGACTTCCTCCAGATGGCGTACGCCGTCTCGCAGCAGGCGGCCGAGGGCGGTCGGCGGGAGGACTGAGCCGCGCGGTCCGGAGGACGAGAACGCCGGCTGGACGGTGACGGGGACCGGCTGCCCCCGCCACCGTCCAGTCGGTCCACGCTCCGACGAGGGTCAACGCTGCATGCCGGACCAGCCGCTCGGCGACTCCGGTTCCCGCTCCTCCTCGTCCTCGCCGGTGACGATGTCCCGGTCGACGGCCGTACGGTCGTGCTCGTTGGCGAAGTCGGGCTCCGGGGTGGTGTCCAGGCCTTCGGGGGGCTGGCCGAGAGCGGGCATCCGCTCCTGCTCGTCGTCCCGGTCGGTCATGGTCGCTGTCCTCTCCGTGGTCGGTCGGCCGCCGCGCCTCAGACCGCCGAGCCGCCGAGCAGGTCGGCCACCTCGTCCATCGCGTACTCGCCCTGGGGCAGGGCCGAGATGCGGGTCAGCAGGTCCGCGGGGAGTTCGGCGGCGACCGCCCGGCGTTGGATCTCGGCCTGGCTGATCCGTTCCTGCCCGTGGTAGATGTCGTCGAGCAGGTCGTCGATCATCCGGCTGGCTGGTTCGTCGGTCACGTGATCACCTACCCGTGCCGGAATCGGTCAAACGTCACGACGCTCCGGTGCCCGCCGGAGGGCCGACCGGTCGCGCTCGGGTCCGGCGGCCCGGTGCGACAATCGACGCCCGGCGGAGCGAGGTGTGACCCAGACCACACCGCCGCCCGGAACACCCGGGGTGCCCGACCCGTTGACTCAGGTGTCGGTGTGTCCAGTGTCCCCGGGCCTCACCTAACAGCCTTCGCGGAATACCGTCCGGCTGGAGCCGCGTCGCGCCACTCGCCGAGAGGCGACCTGCACACCGACACCAGCGCCGCCCCGGGCTTGCCCGGGGCGGCGCTGTGTTTCCTCGTCCGGCCCTGTCCCACCCCGCCGGTGGGGATGTCAGGCGGGGGCGGGGAGGCGTGGGGTGGTGGGGGCCTGCGGGGCGCGGGTCCGCCGGGCCCGGACGGCACCGGCCAGGGTCTCCAGCACCTCGGCGGTGTCCTGCCAGCCCAGGCAGGCATCGGTGATCGACTGGCCGTAGGTCAGGTCCCGGGTCGGGTGGAGATCCTGCCGTCCCGCCTCCAGGAACGACTCCAGCATGATCCCGACGATGCCGCGCTGGCCGGCGGCGAGCTGCTCGGCCACGTCCGCCGCGACCACCGGCTGGCGGCGGTGGTCCTTGCCGCTGTTGTCGTGGCTGGCGTCGATCACCACCCGCTCCGGCAGGTTGGCCGCCTGGAGCTGGGCCAGTGCGCCGGCCACCGAGTCGGCGTCGTAGTTGGGCACACCCCGGCCGCCGCGCAGCACCAGGTGTCCGTCGGCGTTGCCCCGGGTGTGCAGGATGGCCGGCGTGCCGGAGACGTCGATGCCCGGGAAGACGTGCGGCACCCCGGCGGCGCGGATCGCGTCCACGGCGGTGCCGATGCTGCCGTCCGGCCGGTTCTTCATGCCGATCGGCATGGAGAGGCCGGAGGCGAGCTGCCGGTGCACCTGGCTCTCCACGGTGCGGGCGCCGATCGCTCCCCAGGCCACCGTGTCGGCGATGTACTGCGGGGTGATCGGGTCGAGGAACTCGCAGCCCACCGGCAGGCCGAGCCGGATGACGTCGAGCAGGAGCGCGCGGGCGAGCCGCAGGCCCTTGTTGACGTCACCGGAACCGTCCAGGCCCGGGTCGTTGATCAGGCCCTTCCAGCCGACCGTGGAGCGCGGCTTCTCGAAGTAGACGCGCATGACCACCAGCAGGTCGTCGGCGTGCTGCTCGGCCGCCTCGCGGAGCCGGTGGGCGTAGTCGAGGGCGGCGACCGGGTCGTGCACCGAGCACGGGCCGACCACGACCAGCAGCCGGTCGTCGGTGCGGTCGAGCACCCGGCTGACCGCCCGGCGGCCGGTGAGCACGGCCGAGGTGAGCGTGGCGTCCAGGGGCAGTTCGTGGTGGAGCAGCGCGGGGGTGGTCAACGGCACGATCCGTTCGATCCGTTGATCGATGACGCGATCGCTGTCCGGGGTCGTCACGGTGGGTTCCTTCCGCCGACCACTCCCGGGGCCGGCGCCCGAGACCGAGCCGGCTGCTCGTAGGCAAGAGGGCAAGAGGATCGCCTGATCCCCCGCCTGGCCGGCTCGGAGAGTGGTGACGTCAGCTCATGATCGAGTCACCGGCTCCGAAGCCGGCTGCCTAAACCATCGATACGAGCGCGTCACGCCGACCAGACTACCCGACGGATTCGCCGCAAGCCCGTCCGATCATGGACGGAGCGGGCCGTCGTTTTTGCACATGTCGATGACGTGGAGTGGTCCGGGCGTCGCCGGGAGGGGCTTCCGGAACGTGCCGCGCCGACCGGGCAGCCCTGTCCACGCAGGCGTTCGGGGGGTCGGGGTGGCGGGGCGGCGCGGCCGGGTGCCGGCGGCGGGGAACGGGATGACCGAGCCCGGAAAGGCGCGGCAACCGGTCGAGCCGACGTACCAAAATATGGGATTTGGTGTTTCGGTCCCGCGTCGCGATGGCGTCGGAGGTGTCCTCCGGTCGTACCGGATCGTGGGATCTGTGGCGGGCGAGGGCACCCGGACGCGGCTTAGCGGAAGGAGCGGCGGGGTATCAGGGCCGCCATGACTGACGAGCTGAGCGACCAGGACCGGGTGGCGTCCCGCGCCATCCACCTGCTACCCGAGGAACGGGCGGCGGGCAGTGACGACCCGACGGCACAGGCGCAGGCCATCCTCGCCGAGTCGGACCGGCGGGAGGCGGACCGGAACGCCGCCCCGGACACCGTGCTGGAGAGGCGTACCTCGGAGGAGACGGTGACCCCGATCGAGCCGCCGGACTGACCGGCGGGCCGGTCGGGCGCGGGGACGACCACCCCCGCGACGGCACCGGACCGCGCTGGCACACGGGGGTGCCGGCGTACGACGACACGGGGGTCGTGGGGTCCGGGGGCGAACCGCCGGGCGCCCGGAGCCGGTCGGCACTCCCGGGCGGGGGCGATCGGATAGCGTCGTGCCATGCCCGACAGCGGTTACCCCTGGCCGATCGAGACGACCCGACTGGACAACGGCCTGCGCGTGGTGGTGAGCGAGGACCGCACCGCCCCGGCGGTGGCGGTGAACCTCTGGTACGACGTCGGCTCCCGGCACGAGCCGGCGGGCCAGACCGGTTTCGCCCACCTCTTCGAGCACCTGATGTTCGAGGGCTCGGTGAACGTCGCCAAGACCGAGCACATGAAGCTCGTCCAGGGTGCCGGTGGTTCACTCAACGCCACCACCAACCCGGACCGGACCAACTACTTCGAGACCGTCCCCGCCGAACACCTGGAACTGGCGTTCTGGCTGGAGGCCGACCGGATGGGCGGCCTGGTGCCGGCGCTGACCCAGGAGACGCTGGACAACCAGCGCGACGTGGTGAAGAACGAGCGCCGGCAGCGCTACGAGAACGTCCCGTACGGCGACGCATGGCTGCGGCTGCTGCCGATGCTCTATCCGCCGGGGCATCCGTACCACCACGCCACGATCGGGTCGATGGCCGACCTGAACGCCGCCGACCTGGCCACCTTCCAGGACTTCCACCGCACCTACTACGCGCCGAACAACGCGGTGCTCACCGTGGTCGGCGACGCCCGCGCCGAGGAGGTCGTCGCGCTGGCCGAGCGGTACTTCGGGGCGATCCCGCCGCGCGCCGACATCCCGCCCGCGCCGGACGGCCACACCGTCGCCGCCGCCGGGGAGCCGGTCCGGGAGGTGGTCACCGCCGACGTGCCCGCACCCCGTGTGTACCTCGCCCACCGCACCCACCCCTTCGGCAGCCCCGGGTACGACGTGGTGACCGTCCTCGCCACCGTGCTCGGCAGCGGCCGGGGCAGCCGCCTCTACCAGCGCCTCGCGGACGGGGAGCGGATCGCCCAGCCCGACCTGGTCGGCGCGTACGGGGTGGACCTGGCCCACGCCCCGGCCCCGTTGATCGCCACCGCCACCGCCCGCCCCGGCGTGACCGCCGAACGGCTGGAGGCCGGCCTGGCCGAGGTGGTCGACGAGCTGGCCAGCGTGCCGGTCACCGCCACCGAGCTGGACCGGGCCAGGGCGCTGCTCACCACCGCCTGGTGGCGGCAGATGTCCACCGTCGACGGCCGGGCCGACACACTGAGCCGGTACGCCACCCAGTTCGGGGACCCCGCGCGTGCCGCCGAACGGCTGCCGGCCTGGCTCGCGGTCACCGCGGAGCAGATCGCCGAGGTCGCCGCCGAGGTGCTCGCCCCACGGGACCGGGCGGTCCTGACCTACCTGCCCAAGGAGGGCGCGTGAGCTCCGCCGCCACCCACGGGACCGCAGTCGTGAACGGAAGGACGCCCCGATGAGCCTGATCGCCGAACGCCCGGGTCCGGGGGTCGCCCGCCCGTACCGGTTCCCGACGGTGACCCGCCGGACGGTGGCCGGTGGGGAGGTCGTCGCCGCCCACCTGCCCGGACAGAACCTGGCGGTGGCGCTGCTGCTGCTCGACGCCGGGGCCGGGCGGGAACCGCTCGGCCGGGAGGGGCTCGGCGGGGTCATCGCGAAGGCGGTCGAGGAGGGCACGGCGCAGCGGGACGCGACCGCGTACGCGCTGGCCATCGAGGCGCTCGGCACCGAGCTGGTGACCGGGCTGGACTGGGACTCCTTCCAGGTCAGCGTGCAGGTGCCGGTGGACCGGCTGAGCGCCGCCGTGGAGTTGCTCGCCGAGGCGGTCCGTACGCCGCGCCTCGACCCGGCCGACATCCTGCGGGTCCGCGACGACGAGGCCACCGCGCTGCGGATGGACTGGGCGAACCCGGGCCCGCGCGCGGACGCGGTGCTCCGCGCTGACCTGTACGGCGCGGACGTCCGGCACGGCCGCCCGATGTACGGCGACCCGGACTCGGTGGCCGGGCTGGAGGTCGACGACGTCCGGGTCTTCCACTCCGAGTGGTTCCTCCGGCCGGGCACCCTGGTCGTCGCCGGTGACCTGGAGCGGATCGACCTGGACGCGCTCGGCGCGGCGGCCTTCGCCGGCGCCGGCGGCGGCCCCGCCCAGCAGGAGGGACCGGTCCCGGTGACGCTGCGCGAGGGGCGGCGGGTCCTGCTCGTCGACCGCCCCGGGTCGGTGCAGTCGACGCTGCGCCTCGGCCACCCCGCCCCGCACCGGGCACACCCGGACCACGTGCCGACCAGCCTCGCCGGGACGGTCCTCGGCGGGGCCTTCACCTCCCGGCTCAACCACCTGATCCGCGAGGTGCACGGCTACACGTACGGCATCCGGGGCGACTTCGGGACGTCCCGCCGGTTCGGCCGGTTCGCGGTCGCCTCCGGGGTGCAGACCGCGGTCACCGCCCCGGCGCTGGTCGAGGCGGTGGGGGAGATCGCCCGTACCCGGGTGACCGGGGTGACCGAGGAGGAGCTGGCGGTGGCCCGCTCCTGGCGGGCCGGGCAGCTCTCGGTCGAGTTGCAGTCCCCCCGGGCGATCGCCTCGGCGCTGACCACCCTGGTGGTGCACGGGCTGCCCGACGACTACCACGCCCGGCTGCGGGAGTCGTTGCTCTCCGCCGACGTCGAGCAGGTCTCCGCGGCGGCCGCCGCGCACCTGCACCCGGAGGCGCTGACCCTGGTGGTCGAGGGCGACGCGGCGGTCATCCGGGACGAACTGGTGGCCACCGGTCTCGGCGAGGTGGTGGACGCCACGGTGTGACGTGCGTCGTCCGGGGTCCGGGCCGTGGGAAAGCGTTCCCGGTCCGGGCCCCGGCCTGGGTAGCCTCGCGGACATGAGGATCGGCATTGTGGGCGCCACCGGCCAGGTCGGTGGCGTCATGCGGCAGGTGTTGGCGGAACGGCGTTTCCCGGTGGACGAGCTGCGGCTCTTCGGCTCCGCCCGGTCGGCGGGGCGGACCCTGCCGTGGGGCGACGGCGAGATCACCGTGGAGGACGCGACCACCGCCGACTACCGGGGGCTGGACGTCGCGCTCTTCTCGGCCGGCAAGGGCACCTCGAAGGAACTCGCCCCCCGGGTCGCCGAGGCCGGCGCCGTGGTGATCGACAACTCCTCGGCGTACCGGATGGACCCGGACGTCCCGCTGGTCGTGGCCGAGGTCAACCCGCACGCCGCCGCCGTCCGCCCGAAGGGCATCATCGCCAACCCCAACTGCACCACGATGGCTGCGATGCCGGTGCTGCGTCCGCTGCACGCCGAAGCCGGTCTGGTCAGCCTGATCGTCGCCACCTACCAGGCGGTCTCCGGCGCGGGCCTGGCCGGCGTGGCGGAGCTGGACGAGCAGGTCCGCAAGGTGGCCGGCGAGGCGACCGGGCTGACCTACGACGGCAGCGCCGTGGACTTCCCCGCGCCGCGCGCCTTCGCCGACACGATCGCCTTCAACGTGCTCCCGCTCGCCGGGTCGCTCGTCGACGACGGGTCCGGCGAGACCGACGAGGAGCAGAAGCTGCGCAACGAGAGCCGCAAGATCCTTGAGATCCCGGGTCTGAAGGTCGCCGGCACCTGCGTCCGGGTGCCCGTATTCACCGGCCACTCGTTGCAGGTCCACGCGCGCTTCGCCCGGCCGATCACCCCGCAGCGTGCCCGGGAGCTGCTCGCCGACGCCCCGGGGGTGGCGCTCGCCGACGTGCCGACCCCGCTGCGGGCCGCCGGTCAGGACCCGACGTACGTGGGCCGGATCCGGGCTGACGAGACCGTCGAGCACGGGCTGTCGTTCTTCTGCTCGAACGACAACCTGCGCAAGGGGGCGGCACTGAACACCGTCCAGATCGCCGAGCTGATCGCCGCCGAGAACCGCTGACCCGTCCGCCGTCACCCGGTCCCGCCGGTCGAGCCGTCCGAGCCTGTCGTTCCTGTCGGTCCTGTCGCGCCGGCCCCGACGGTCGAGCCGACCGGCGCACGTCCGGTCCGCCTCGCACGTGGCCACCCACCGTCGACGGTGGGTGGCCACGCGCGTGTCCGGCACGGCCCAACTCCGGCGGCACACGAGGTCGATCGTGTTGGATGGGGTGCGGTGACCGCGCCTCGGGCGGTTGCAGGGGTCCCCTCCTACGCAGAAAGCGGTAACAGGGGGCCCCTGCTACCGACAAGGGCGGGGTGAAGACCGCAGACGGGCCGACCCGATTTTGGAGGAATCCGTGACGGACGCCGAGCGCGAGGACAAGCTGATCGACACCATCGCCGCCCACTCACAGGGGGTGCTGGCCACGATCCGGCGGGACGGCAGTCCCCAGCAGTCCACCGTGGTCTACAGCTTCGACCGGGCGGAGCGGCTGATCCGCGTCTCGGTGACCGGCACCCGGGCCAAGACGGCGAACCTGCGTCGCGACCCCCGGGCCAGCTTCCACGTCAGTACCGCGGACGGCTGGACCTACACGGCGGCCCAGGTCCGGGGCGAGTTGACGCCGGTGGCCACCGATCCGCACGACGCGGTGGTCGAGGAACTGGTCGGGCTCTACCGCGCGGTACGCGGCGAACACCCGGACTGGGACGACTACCGGCGGGCGATGGTGCAGCAGGGTCGCATGGTGCTGCGGCTGCGCGTCGAGCGGGTCGTCGGCATCCCCGCCGGGGACTGACCGCAGCGACCGGGGAAGGGGGCGACCCGGGCGTCCCGGCTGGCGTTACCCGGGGAACGGGGCGGGTAGACGGCGGGGCCGACACCGAGAGGGGAGCACCATGACTACCGTCGGAGAATTCATGACGACCCGTCTGGTGACCATGGACGCGAACGACACGCTCACCGCGGCGGCCCAGGAGATGCGGGACAGCGCCATCGGGGACGTGGTGGTGACCGACGGCGACGACGTGGTCGGGATCGTCACAGACCGGGACATCACGGTACGCGGGGTGGCCGCACAGCGGGACCCGGACCGCACCACGCTGCGCCAGATCACCAGCACCGACCTGGTCACGGTCAGCCAGTACGACGACGCGGTGGCCGCCGCCGACCTGATGCGGACGTACGCCGTACGTCGGCTGCCGGTGATGGACGGCGGGCGGCTGATCGGCCTGGTCTCCATCGGTGACCTCGCGGTCGAGCGCGAGCCGCAGTCCGTACTGGCCAACATCAGCGCGGACGACCCGAACAACTGACCGCCGACGGCGGTCGCGCACACGGCGCGCCGGTTCCCGGTCCGGGGCCGGCGCGTCCGCGTGTCCGGGCCGGCTGGCCCGGGTGGCCGGCGGTGCCGCCCGCACAACGTTCACCTGATCCGGGTGAGATTGCCCCGCTCCCCGGCGGGGACCCTGCTCGGGCGGCGGAGCGTCGCCGCTCGAGACCGGACGGGAACGACGGGGAGGAGACGCCGATGGCGGACGCGATCACTCGGTTCTTCGAGGACCTGGATCGGCGGGGATTCGAGCCGCTGCTGGAGAAGGCGTCCGGGACGGTCCGCTTCGATCTGAGCGAGGGTGCCCGGACGACGCACTGGTTGCTCGCCATCGAGCAGGGGCGGCTGCGGGTCGACCAGGAGGACCGGGAGGCGGACACGATCATCGGGACCAACCCGCTCCTGTTCGAGCAGATCGTCACCGGGCGGGAGGACGGGATCGCGGCGCTGTTGCGCGGCGACCTGACCGTCTCCGGTGACCGGCGGCTGTTGGTGCAGGTGGAGCGGATCTTCCCCAGCCCGCCGGGCAGCCGGGGGCCGCAGCGGGTCGGCGCGAGGGAGGCGTCCTGATGGGACAGAGCAACATGATCCGGATCCTCGACGGAAACACCTTCGTGGTCTGCGAGGACACCGGCGACATCGAGGCGACGCCGACCGAGCCGACCGGTCTCTTCTTCAGTGACACGCGGTACCTCTCCACCTGGGTCCTGACGCTCAACGGGGAACGGCTCAACGCGCTCTCCTACGACGACCTCCAGTACTACGAGGCCCGGTTCTTCCTGGTGCCGGGGACGGCCACCCACTACACCGACGCGAAGCTGTCGATCATCCGGGAGCGGGCGGTCGGTGGGAGCTTCCGTGAGGAACTGACCGTCCTCAACCACGACGAGCAGCCGGTGGAACTGGAGATCCGGATCGAGGCGGCCTCGGACTTCGCCGACCTGTTCCAGGTCAAGGACGAGATCCTGAACAAGAAGGGCGAGCTCTACACCGACGTGCAGCCCGACCGGCTCCGGCTGGGCTACCGGCGCGGCAACTTCAACCGGGAGACGGCGATCACGTCGTCCGAGAGCGCCCGGTTCGACGCGCGGGGCCTGACGTACTCGGTGCGGTTGGAACCCAACGAGCAGTGGCGCACCCGGATCGAGGTGCACACGCTCATCCTGGGTCAGGGCGGCCGGGACATACAGTTCGGCGCGCGGGCGCACGGCGAAGACCGGCTCGCGCTCCAGCACGACCTCCAGGAATGGATCGCCCGGGCGCCGAAGGTCAACTGCGAGTGGGAGACGCTCGCCCGGACGTACCAGCGGAGCATCATCGACCTGGCGGCGTTGCGGTTCGTGCCGACCTCCGTGCCCGGCGCGCTCCCCGCCGCCGGCCTGCCCTGGTTCATGACCATGTTCGGCCGGGACAGCATCCTGACCTGCCTCCAGACGCTGCCGTTCACACCGGAGCTGTCCCGGACCACGCTGCGGGTGCTCGGCGCGTTGCAGGGCAGTCGCTTCGACGACTTCCGGGACGAGGACCCCGGTCGGATCCTGCACGAGATGCGGTACGGCGAGACGGCCGCGTTCGAGGAGCAGCCGCACTCGCCCTACTACGGTTCGGTGGACGCCACGCCATTGTTCGTGGTGCTGCTCGACGAGTACGAGCAGTGGACCGGGGACGCCGGCCTGGTCCGGGAACTGGAGCGGGAGAGCCGGGCCGCGCTGCGCTGGATCGACGATTACGCCGACCTGGTCGGTAACGGCTACATCTGGTACGAACGCCGCAACACCGACACCGGCCTGGAGAACCAGTGCTGGAAGGACTCCTGGGACTCCATCTCGTACCGCGACGGCCGGCTGCCCGGCTTCCCCCGGGCCACCTGCGAGGTGCAGGGCTACGCGTACGACGCGAAGATGCGCGCCGCCCGGCTGGCGCGGGAGTTCTGGAACGATCCCGGGTACGCCGACCAGCTGGAGCGGGAAGCCGCCGACCTGAAGGAACGCTTCAACCGCGAATGGTGGGTCGAGGACGGTGAGTACTACGCCATCGCCCTGGACGTGGAGGGCCGGCAGGTCGACACGCTGAGCTCCAACATCGGGCACCTGCTGTGGAGCGGCATCGTCGACACCGACCGCGCCGCGAAGATCGCGGAGCACCTGGTCGGCCCCCGGCTCTTCTCCGGCTGGGGCGTGCGCACCCTCGCCGAGGGGGAGGCACGGTACAACCCGATCGGCTACCACAACGGCACGATCTGGCCGTTCGACAACTCGTTCATCGCCTGGGGTCTGCGCCGGTACGGCTTCGCCGAGGAGGCGGCCCAGGTCGCCGACGGCATCATCGCGGCGTCCGGCTACTTCGACGGGCGACTGCCGGAGGCGTTCGGCGGCTACCACCGGGACCTGACGAAGTTCCCGGTGGAGTACCCGACGGCGTGTTCCCCGCAGGCCTGGTCCACGGGGACGCCACTGTTGCTGATCCGGACGATGCTCGGCATCGAGCCGCACGAGGGGCACCTCGCGGTGGATCCCCGGCTGCCGGTCGGCATGGGCCGTATCGAGGTGCTGGACATCCCCGGTCGGTGGGGCAGGGTGGACGCCTTCGCCCGGGGCCGGCTGAGGGTGGAGCACCACCCCGAGTGAAGCCGCGCGCGTGGTCCGGGCGGGCTTCGGCACACGGCCGGCAGGGTAATGTCACGACATGCCGGAACTCGTGTACCCGCCCGTGATCGCCGCCGCCAAGACGATGTTCCGGGTCCTCGACCTGCGCATCACCGTGGAGGGCGCGCACCACGTGCCACGTACCGGCGGGGCGGTGATGGCCGCCAACCACGTCAGCTACCTCGACTTCATCTTCTGCGGCCTCGGCGCGCAGGAGTCGAAGCGGCTGGTCCGGTTCATGGCCAAGCAGTCGGTCTTCACGCACAAGGTCTCCGGTCCGCTGATGCGGGGCATGCGGCACATCTCGGTGAACCGGGAGGCCGGCGCCGGCTCGTACAACCAGGCGGTCGACGCGCTGCGGCGCGGCGAGGTGGTCGGCGTCTTCCCGGAGGCGACTGTCAGCCGCTCGTTCGTGCTCAAGCAGTTGAAGAGCGGCACCGTCCGGATGGCCAAGGACGCCGGGGTGCCCGTCCTGCCGGTCGCGCTCTGGGGCGGCCAGCGGCTCTGGACCAAGGGTCGCCCCCGTACGCTCACCCGCCGGCACGTGCCGATCACCATCCTGATCGGCGAGCCGCTGGACCCGGCCGACTACGCGTACGCCGGGAAGATGAACGCCGAGCTGAAGTCCCGGCTCGTCGCCCTGGTCGACCGGGCCCAGCGGGAGTACCCGGAGCAGCCGTCCGGCCCGGACGACGCCTGGTGGCTGCCGGCGCACCTGGGCGGCACCGCGCCCACCCCCGAGGAGGCCGACATCCTGGACGGCCGCCGCCCCGCCCCGACCGCCTGATCGCGTTCGCGACCGGTCTCAGTCACGAACGCGAACACCCTCCCGGTTGCGGAACTTCTGATGCGGATACGCGCGGACGGTGAGCCGCGGGTGGCCCTGTAGCGGGCCGAGGTCGAGACCGGGCTCAGCGGGCCCGGCACCGTGCAGGTGCACCTCCCGGAGTCGGGGCATCGAGGCGAGCGGCGTCAGATCCGTCAGCCCGGGGCAGTTCCGCACATCGAGTGTGGCCAGGGTGGCGTGGTCGGCCAGTGGCGAGAGGTCGAGCGGACCCTGGAACGAATCGAGGTCGAGGTGCCGAAGCGGGAGGACGGCCACTGCGGCCAGACCGAGCCGCGACCCGCCGAACCGCATCATCACCAGTTCTTCTAGGTGCGGGTGGGCGCTGGCGATGTGGTCCAGCGTCTGAGGATCGGCGCAGTCGTTGAGGGTGAGCGCGGTCAACGGTGGGAGGTACTGGAGGAAATCGACGTCTCGTATGGGGCGCCGATGTCCCGTGGCGTTCAGGAAGAGTTTGGTCAGCTGCGGCAGATTGGTCAGCGGGACCCAACTATTCGGCTGATCCAGGCCGCGCAGGTCCAGAGTGACCAGCTCCGGAAGACGGACCAGCCAGGAGAGGTCGCATCCACCACCCGACGTTGCACGGAGTCTCAGTACGAGGTGTCGGAGCTTGGTGAAAGTGTCCGGCAGGGTTCGTGGCACCACCGGCGAGAGTATGGCCAGGTTCTCCAGATCGGGATGAGCGTGAAAGAAACTGCTGAGATCGGGCGGGGTGCCCACGCGGCTGCCCACCCTTATGCCTTTCAGCGCGGGCAGGCTGCCGAGGGTGGCCGGGGAGGGCGCGGTGTCGAAGCGGACGCCGTAGAGATGTCGTAGGCGGTGCGTCATGGGGGCTGTCCAGTCGTTGACCAACAGCCACCCCCCGTCCAGGGGTGAGTCGGCGAGGACGCGCTGACCGTACTCGTCGGGATCGAAGTGGTCGGCCGCCCGGACCAGGGCGTCGACGACCGGTCGGCGGGGGTCGACGCCGTACCGGGCGAGCGTTGCCAACGCCCTGGGGCCGCCCACGAAGGCGGCGGTGGAGACGACCGCCGCCGCGACCCCGGGGGTGAGACCGGTGAGATCCTCGGGGAAGAACTCAAGGACACGCTCGCCAGCCAGGGCGAGAGAACGAGCTTCCACCCCGCTGCGCGGCGGCACCAGAGCCGACAGGCTGCCGTCGATGCGGTCCTGGATCGCCGGGCTCAGCCCGGGGGCCGTCTCCACGCAGGCCGCCGCGAGCAGCCGTAGCCAGCGCTGCTTCCGGCCGGACGCGGAATCGGCCCGGTCGAGGAGCCCGTGGATCAGTCGCTGCCGGTACTCGCTGTTGGCCAGACCGGCGGTCATGATGACGGTCTCCCGCCAGATGTCCCGCCCGGCCAGCTCCAGCAGCGGGTCGATGTAGTTCTCCTCGGCGATCTCCTTCGCCGCCAGGTACTCCTGGAACGTCCGGTGCACGAAGGAGATCCGGTCCTCGGTCACGTCCTTGAGCACCCCGCTGCGGTCCAGCAGGTGCTCGAACACGTCGGCCGGTTCGGCGGTGACCTTCGGCATGGTGCGGAGCTTCCGGGCGACGTGGTCGCGGGCCTGCCCGGTGTCCAGCTCCGAGCGGTTGCTGATCGCCAGCCGCCAGGCCAGGTCCTGAAGCAGCACCCGGGCGTGCTGCGCGCCGAGCCCCACCCGCCGGTACGCCGGCACGTTCCGCGCGGTGTCACGGCGTTCCAGCAGCATGTCCAGCGCGGCCTGGTAGAGGCTGATGCGGTCGTGCGGCAGGTCGTCGCCCCGGTCGAGGTTCAACGCGCAGAGCATCGCGCACATCAGCGGGTTGGTCGCCAGCCCGCGCAGGTGCCGGTTGGCGTCCAGTCGGGTGAGCAACCGGCGTTCGTACCGGGGTAGCTCGGCTGCCTGGCACGGCAGGTGGCGGGCCCCGCTGATCGCCTGGTGCCAGCGGCGGACGAAGACCGTGATGTCGGCCGGCGTCATCTGCTCCAGCATCAGTGCGGTGAAGTCGTCGTTGGCCAGCCAGCGCGCCGACGCCGCCGTGGGCCGGGAGGTCACTACCACGACGACTCCCGGGTATCGGTGCAGGATCCGCCGCAGCCAGTCCCGGACGGCGGCCCGCTGGCCGCTCACCAACTCGTCGACGCCGTCGATGAGAAGTAGGGCACGGCCCTCGTCGAAGATCCGTTCGACCCAGCCGGGCGGTGCCTCCGTCGCGAACTGGGCCATGTCGTCGCCGAGCTGCGGGCCGACCGCCGGCAGTGGACGATCGGCGTAACTGCGGAGTTTCACCAGGAACGGCACGCGCGTGTTCCACTCCTGGAGCTCGTTGCCGAAGTCGTGGCGGGCCGCGTTGATCGCCAACCAGCGCAGCAGGGTGCTCTTACCCGACCCGGCCTCGCCCCGCAGGAGGACCCGTCGGTGCTGACCGAGCGCCCCTTCCACCCGCAGGCCGAGCTGCTCGTCCCCGACCAGGTTCTTGTCGGACGCGCCGTCGGTCAGCCGGCCAAAGGCACCCCGGGAGTACAGACGGGCCTCGTGGGCCCGGCGCCGTCCGCCGCCGGAGCCGGTGACGCTGAGACTGAGGTACGCGATGCTGAGCGTCGTTTCCGGGGTGAAGTTGTGCACGTCCACCCCGAAGAGTTCGAGCTGGTCGTGGTGCGTGGAGACGAACTGTAGATAGCGCTGCTCGAAGGAGCCGTCGTCGCCCGCGTCGGCGCTCGGGGGAGCGGGCAGCCGGGCCAGCACCTCGGCCAGGTCGGCGGAGAGCCGGGAGAAGCGGGCGAGGATCTCCTGGCTGGCCCGGTTGGTGAACTCCGGCAGGTGCCGGACCAGCTCGACGTGGCAGCGTACGCAGTCGGCCAGCAGGCGTTCGCCGAGCCGGGTGGCCGCCTCGCCCAGCCCGGCCCGCTCGGCGGCGGCGGTGTAGGCGGGCTGGAGCGCCCGGGTGAGCCGGACCGGGTCGGCGTCGGCGGCGAAGAGCTGCTCGTCGGACGCCACGCCGTCGGTGACCACCCGCCCGACCGTGTCCAGGGTGGCCGCCACCTCGTGTTCGGGCAGGTTGCCGTACTCGGTCTCGAAGGTCTGCTCGATGCGTTCGGTGACCTCGGTGACCAGGCTCCGGACCTGCGCCTCGGCCTTGCGGCGCACGATCCGGTCCTGGAACGTCGTGGCGATCAGCTCCGAGAGGTCGAGGCTGCGGGCGTCCCGGGCCTGGCGGTGTCCCAGCCACTGGCCGACGGCACGGGTCACCACCGCCTTCGCCAACCCGGTCGCGGCGGTCTCGATCAGCGGCATACGACGCTCCCCGTCCATGGGCCGGCCCCGGGCCATGCCACCGGGTTGAGGAGCCTAGGGGACGGCCGGCGACTCGTCCACAGTGGCCTGCGGAGTCGTCAGCAGGCCGAGCCGGGGCGGTCGGCGGTCGACCGGCGCGGTGGGCGGCGCAGCCGGGACGAACCGGGGTGGTAGTAGTCGTCCCGGCTGAGGAACTCCACCGGCAGCGACCCGGGCAGGGTGACCCGCGTGCCGCGCACCACCGAGCCGGTGCCCGCCCGGCGCAGCAGGACGTCCCGCTCGGCCACCGACAGTTCCACAAGTGTCGGGTTGGCCAGCCGGAACGCGGCCACCGCCCGCCGGACCAGCCGGGCCAGCGTGGCGATCTCCCGGGCCGGGCCGCCGAGGGCGAGCGCCGGCTGCGCGATGGTCCGCAGTGCGTCGCAGACGACCAGCAGGTCGGCGGTGCCGTCCGGGGCGGTCGGGCGCAACTCCAGCCGGGACGGCCACTGCCAGCGGATCTGCCCGCTGGCCGGGCGGACCGTCCGCCGCCGGTGCCGGGGGCCCGCGTCGACCGGGGCGAGGGCCAGGTCACCGCAGACGTGCACGATCCGCCGGTCGGTGACGGTCACCGTGGCGGCCGGGGCGAGCGACCACTGCCGCCGGTCGAGAGCCGGGCCGAGCAGGTGGCCCGCGACGGTCAGCCGGTGCCGCGCGAGCACCCGCTCACCCGGCTCGGGGACCGGTTCGTGGTGTCGGTCCAGCACCGGCTGGTCGGCGGTCCCGGTGGCGTCGAACCGGTGCGGTGCGATGAAGAACGGGGAAGCGTCGTCGGATGTCATCTCGGCCTCCCGGCGGCGACGGCATGCGGGCGGTCTGCCGTCGAGCCTTCCCGGGCAGGTGGGCCGGTGTCATGACACCCGTTAGGGGGTCGGCCGGTCGGACGACGCGTACGACTGGTAGACGCCGATCTCCTCCGGACGGATCAGGCCGTCCTCGATCGCCCGGGCGAGCAGCGCCGACTTGGTGGCGGCCGGGCGTCCGGCCCGGGTGTACTTGATCCGCGCCCGGTCGACGTACTGCTTGACGGTGTGTTCGCTGATCCGCATCCGGCGGGCCACCGACGCCTTCGACATCGACTGGAACCAGAGCAGCAGCGCCTCCCGTTCCTTGTCGGAGAGGGCCGGCCGGTCCGGGCGGGCGTCGCCGACCAGCGCGCCGGCCAGCGCCGGCGGCACGTACGGCCGGTCGTCCGCCGCCGCCAGCAACGTGGCCACGCAGTGCTCCCGTCCCTCGTGCTTGGCGAGGAAGGCCACCGCCCCGGCGTCCAGCACGGCGAGGATCGTCGTCGGATCGGTGTGCTCGGAGTAGACCACCACCCGCCGTCCCGCCGCGCTCAGCCCGGCGACGCCGTCCACCGCCATCCGGCCGTGCAGCCGCAGGTCGAGCAGGACCACGTCGGCGTCCGGGGCGTCACGCAGCACGGCGTCGGGATCGTCCCCGGTGGCCACCACGGTGAGCCGGGGCTCGACGGCGAGCCACGACCGGATCCCCTCGACCACCACAGGATGGTCGTCGACGATCGCCACGCGCACCGGCCTGTTCACCGGGCCGGCCACCGGGTCCGTGTCCATCCGACCTCCCCGTCGCGTTCGTGTTCGTACCCGACCGTGTCGTCCGTCCAGCCGGACGTGACGTTCTCCAGGATGCCCCGATCCGGTGCGATCAAGCCGATCTCCACGCCGTCCGGTCCGGCCACGACGGTGAGCCGGGCCCGCTCCCGCGCGCCGGCCAGGCCGGCGGCGAGCGGCTCGACCAGCTGGCGGCGCACCGGCACCGGCAACGGTGGCGGGGACCCCACGACGACCAGGTCCACCACGACCCCCCGTCGTTCGGCCAGGTCCGCGCTGGCCCGCAACTCGTGCAGCAGCGGGTCGGGCACGTCGTCGGACTCGGCGATCAGCCGGCGTAGCCGGGCGGCGGCGAGGGCGCAGCGCCGCTGCACCGCCGGGTCGCCCGGGTCGGCCCGGCCGGCGGCCAGGTCGGCGAGGATCTCTCCGGCTGCGGCGTCGACCAGGGCCAACCGTTCCCGCCGTTCCCGTTGGGCGTGCGCGGCGGCGAGCCGCTGGGCGGTCACGGCAGCACCGGCCGAGGCAGCGTGGGCCCGTTCGGCGGCGAGCGTGGTGAGGGTCGCCGCGCCGACGGCGAGCGCCAGCGGCAGCACCGCCACGCCGTAGACGTACATCGCGTACCGGCTCAGGTCGGCGGCGTCCGCGCCGGCGGTGAGGACCGCGACCAGCGCGATCACCGCCCCGGCGGCGATGGTGGCGACCAGTTGCCGCAGGGGCCGTCCCCAGAGGAACAGCACCGCGAACCAGCCGACCGTGCCCCAGCCCCAGTTCGCCGAGGCGAACAGGAACGCCTCGCCGCTGGCCGGGAAGACCGCCGCGTCGACCACCAACAGTCCCACCACCAGCGGCCAGGCGGGCAGCGGCGCGTCGCGCAGCAGCCGCCACGAGGCGAAGGCCCCGGCCAGTGCCACCGCCAGCCAGCCGCCGCCGACCACCCACGGCCACCGCAGGTCCGACCAGTTCATTCCGACGGCGGGCAGGCTGATCAGCAGGTGCCAGCCGTACGCGATGACCACCGCCGCGATCCGGGCTCCCCGGTCGGAGGCGCTGGCCACCGCACCGGCCGTCCCGCCGGCCGGCGGCGGAACGCGCTGGGGCGGAGCGACGGTCGACGGCTCCAGGGTCGAGGTCGGCGGTACCGGAGAAGCGGAGGCCGGCGGTTCAGTGCGCATGCGGCCACTCCAGCCGGATCCGGGTGCCCCGTCCGGGAGCCGAGTCGACCACCGCCCGTCCGCCCACCGACGCCATCCGACCCCGGATCGACTCGCGCAGCCCGTACCGGTGGGCCGGGACCCGGGCCGGGTCGAAACCCGGTCCGTCGTCGACCACCTCGACCACGACGGTGCCGGCGGGCCCGGACAGGCGCAGCCGCACCGCCGCGCCCGGTGCGTGCCGCAGCACGTTGGCCAGGGCGGCGGCGGTGCTCTCCGTGACTGCGGCGGCCACCGCCGCCGGTGCCGTGACTCCCGGCGCGAGGTCCACGACCGTCGGCAGTTCCGGGAGACGAGCGGCCACCTCGCGCAGCCGCCCGTCCAGCGCCGGGTGGGTCGCTTCGCCCCGGTCGGTCGCGTCGACGTCCACGTCCGCCGCGCTCCGGGCGGCGGCGAGGGTACGCAGGTCCGCGGCGGCCCGTGCGCGCAGCAGCGGGGAGTCGGCGCGAACCGCGCCCAGACCCACCATGGTCAGCGTGGAGAGCACCGTGTCGTGCAGGTCCCGGTTCTGCCGTCGCTCGGTCTCCCGTGCGGTCCGGGCGATGACCGCCTCCCGCAGGACGCGCTGCCGCTCGGCGAACGCCGTGTCGGCCCGGCGGCTGCTGGCGCGCAGCACCACGGCGAGCGCGGTGCCCGACGCGGTCTGCACCACGAGGGTGGTGGCGTGCGCGACGGCCTCCACGTCGTCGCCGGCACGATGCGCCCCGAGGGCGTACGCGGCGGCGACCAGCAGCCCGGCGGGCACCGCCCAGTGGGGACGCAGCGCGAGCTGGGCGATGATCACCGAGGTGCTGGCGAGGATCGCCACCCAGCTCACCTCACCGGGAAGCACCTCGGCGGCGACCAGGCGAGGGATGAACAGGCAGGTGACCACGGTCAACGCCACGTCCACGCCGATCAACCCGGGGGTGAGCCCGGACCGGGTCCCCGACCGGGCGAACCAGACCGACCAGCCGGTGAGGACGAGGACCGCGACAGCCAGCGGCACCGGTTCGACCGGTGGGGTGCGGACCGCCAGGGCGGCGACCGCCCCGGCGAGGCCGCAGGTCAGCCGGAGCATGATCGGCAGGGTGGTGGAGACCCGGTTCAGCGCCTCGCCGGCCGGGCTGGCCGGCACCGGGGCGTCGGCGGGAGGGTCCGGTGCATCCACCGGCGAGGACGGGGCGACGACGGCCGGCATCAGGGCAGGCGTCCTTCCAGCAGTGATCCGTACGGGCGCTCGACAGCTGATGGACGCCGGACGATACCACGGGTGAACGGACGAGCGCCCGCGGTGACGGCGGTCAGTTGGTGTGTCCGGCGATCCGGGCCGCGTGCTGCGCGACCGTCGCGCCGAAGATCCCGTCCAGGTGGCCGCACTCCCGGCAGCTCAGGTCCCGCCCGAGGCGTCCGTGGCACTGCCCGCAGCGTCCCGCGTCGTCCGGGTCGTGCCAGGCGTCCAACGCCTCGGCCAGTGCCGCCACCTGCCGGTCGGTCAGCTCGAACCGCCCGCGCAGCCGGCCGTTGCGCAGTTCCACCGTGGTCGTCGGGGAACCCGCCGGGGCGTCGTACGGGGCGGTCCGGGCGAGGAACCGTTCCATGGCCTCGATCGGGTCGGCGTGCCGGCTCATCCGGGCATGCTACCGGCGCGGGAGGGCGGAAGCCCGGCGCTGCCCGTGATGCTGGCGCGGGAGGGCGGAAGCCCGGCGCTGCCCGTGATGCTGGCGGCGTCCGGTCAGCGCACCGGGTCGTGGGTGCCCCGGCGGACGCCCGGCCGGCAGCGGCGGAGACGGTCGGCCGCCATCCGGCCACCCACCGCGAGGCCGTAGCGCTCGACGGCGGTGAGGCCGTACGCGCTGCACGTGGGCGTGAACCGGCACTGTCCGGGCCAGCGGTGCGACAGCCAGCGGCGGTAGCCGAGGATCGCCGCCCGGCCCGCCCGGTCCACCACCGGGGCGCGCACCGCCGAGGCGGTCGTCGCCCCGAGGGTCAGCAGGAACGAGAAGAGGCCGAAGTTGCAGCAGTCCGGGCCGTCGCAGTTGTCGCAACCGGAGCAGCCGTCGCAGCCGTCGAGGTGCCGGCTCTTCCGCTTGCGGTTGTGGCCGTGGCCGTGGCCGTGGCCCTTGATCTTGAACATGCGGAACATCATGGGTCATGCCCGCCACCGGCCGGACGGCCGTCCGGACGATCGGCGGAGACCGCGCCGCGCGGGATGCGGATCTTTCCAGGACCCGCCCGTTCTGCCATCATCCATCGAAACATCCATACGTATGACAATGGAGGTCTCGGATGCGGATCCGTCTGGCGAGCGCCCTCAGTGCCGGCATGATGCTGGCTGCGACGTTCCTGGTTCCGGCGTCACCGGCGTCGGCGGCCCCCTCGTTCCGGACGCCCTTCCCGTGCAACCAGACGTGGTCCGGGGAGACCCGGACCAGCCACAGCCCGGCCTACGCGATCGACTTCAACCGGTCGGGCGACCACGGGATGCCGGTCAAGGCCAGTGCCCCGGGCACGGTCGACATCGTCACCAACCTCGGTGACACCAGCTACGGCCGGTACGTGCGGATCAACCACGGGGGCGGCTACACCACCTACTACGCCCACCTCAGCGGGTTCAACGTCTCTGTCGGCCAGAGCGTCGGCTACAGCACCACCATCGGGTACGTGGGCAACAGCGGCGGCTCCAGCGGCTCGCACCTGCACTACGAGCAGCGGCTGAACGGCAGCGACATCATGGTGCGGTTCAGCGGCAACCTGGCGCACTACTGGGGGACCCAGAACTACACCCGGACCGCCGGCTGCTGATCCACCCCGATCCTCCGCCAGGAGTCCCACGGCCGGTGACGGCGGGACTCCTGGCGGAGGTGGGCCGGAGCGGGGTCAGGCCCCCGGAACGCGGTGGGCGGTGTACTCCGAGCTGTTCAGGTAGTTCGTGGCACTGCTGATCACCACGCCGGTCCAGGTGCCGTCGGCGTTCTGCCACTTGGGGGTCGCCTCCAGGACCGACGCGACCCCGTCGCCGTCCCCGTCACCGAGGTAGACCGCGACGTGGCCGTTCTTGGCGAGCAGGTCGCCGACCTGGATCTGCGACTTGGCGACCTGCGGGATGCCCGACTTCATGGCGCTGGAACTGGTCCAGGGGAAGTACACCCCGGCGTGCTGGAACATCTGGTGGATCAGGCCCGAGCAGTCGTATCCCCGGACCCCGGCGGGCTGCTTGTACACCCGGCTCTGACCGCAGACCCTGCCGTCGTGGTGGAGCGTGCTGGTGGGCACGGTGCCGAACCGGTACGTCCCGGCGGCGCAGCCCACGTAGACCGAGTCGAGCTGGGCCAGGCCGTAGCTGAGCGCCTGCCGGACCTTGACCGACGGCGACTCCTGCACCTTGCAGTTGTTCATGAAGTACGGGATGCCGTGCGCCGGGATGCCCACCACCTGGACGCCGTCGAGGTGCACCAGGTAGTCGTCGTTCGGCACGATGGCCACGTGGGCGATCGCGCCGACCTTCCACTCCCCGGGCGCGGCGGTGTAGCTCTGGTCGGACTGGATGCCGACCCCGGGCCGGTTGACCAGGACCCGGGCGGTCTGCCAGCTTCCGGTGCCGTTGAGCAGGTTGTTGCTCACCTGGTAGACGCCGCCGTAGGCGGTGACCTTGTCCCAGCAGGCGCCGACGTGCGGGCTGGTGCGATAGAAGGTGAAGTCCGCGTGGGCGGCCGAGGCGGCCACGGTGCTGCCCAACACCACGGCCACCGTCACGGCACCGATGCGACGTGCGGTCGACATGTGCTCTGCCTCCCGTAGCTGGTTCTGGCGCTACCGGTACCGCCACGGCCCGGCGAGCCAATCGATTGACGTAAATCTATTCGCGTGATCTTACGCGCGGAGAGGCGAGCGTCAATGCCGGGGCGGGACTGCTATCCGCGCTGCGGGAGGCCGCGGACGAACGCCGACCAGGTACCGGTGCGGAAGGCGAGCGCGGGGCCGTTCGGATCCTTGCTGTCGCGTACGGCGACGAAGTCGGGCAGGTAGTGGGCCACCTCGACGCAGTCGCCGCCGCTCCCGCCGCTGCGGGTGCTCTTGCGCCAGACGGCGCCGGCAAGGTCAGTCATGATGCTCCTCGATGATCGACCTGATCAATCTCTCTGATTCTGCCTCAGCGGAAGCGAGCGTTTCGAGGTCGCGCCAGACATGTTCGTAGGCCGCGATCTCCGCCGGCCGGTCGAGGTAGAGCGCGCCGGTGATGCCCTCGACGTAGACCGTGGTCGGCTCGGTCGAGGCGCGGCCGACCGGGTGGGGGAAGTCGAGCAGGACGAAGGTGCCCGTCTCGCTGGCCAGGGGCGGGCCGGCGGCGAGCGGGAGCACCCGGAGGTGGACGTTCGGGAGTGCCGCCACGTCGAGCAGGTGCCGCAGTTGGTCGGCCATCGCCGCCCGGTCGGAGATGGTGCGCCGCAGCACCGCCTCGCTGAGGACGGCCGTGAGAACCGGTGCGCTGGGCAGCCGACGGACGAGGATGCGCTGCCGCTGCAACCGCACCGCGATCAGTTTTTCCCGCTCCTCGGCGCTCAGGTGCGGATTCTTCCGGCGGAACAGTTCGTCGGCGTACTCACGGGTCTGGAGCAGGCCCGGGATCAACTCGGAATCGTATCGGCGGAGCGTGGAGGCGGACGATTCCAGGCCGACGTAGAGGGAGAACCACGACGGGACGACGTCGCCGTAGGAATGCCACCAGCCGCTCGCACGGGTCTCCTTGGCCAACCCGACGACGATCGCCGTCACGTCCGCCGGGACCCGATAGCGCTCGCACATGACCCGCGCGTCCACGGTCCGGACCGGAACGAGCCCCTTCTCGATGCGCCAGACCTTCTGGCGGGAGCAGTCCAGCGCCCCGGCCGCCGCGTCCAGGGTCACCCCGGCCTCCTCCCGCAGCTCGGTGAGGAGGCGGCCGAGCTGACGGCGGGGGACCGTGGAACCGCTTGTTTCATCCGTCATGCAACATCACCACTTTCTCCCTGCAACAGTGGACGTTTCTTTCCGCCCGCATTTCTTTCCCATTCATCGCGCGTTTCGGATAAACGAGAATAGGATGGCGCGGGGCATTGCGCAACGTGGTGTCGGGGTTGCATTCTGTGGGTGTCGCGCAGTTGCCGGCGACCCGGAAACGGGCGTCCGTGCCGGTGATCCGGAAACGGCGTCACCGATGGCCCGCCGCCCGCACTCGTCGGCCCGCAGCCGGGACTGGCTGACCCACGCCAACGGCACCCGGCGTCGCGACGTCAATTCCCGGAAAGGACGTTCGATGCGTGTGTCGTACGACCACTACCTGGCCGCCACCGCGCTGACGCTGGCGCGGCGGCACCGGCCGGTGTGGAACCACATCCTCCGGCGGCTGACCTGCCGGTGCGGCGCGGACCTGCCCTGCCGGATCCGCCACCGGATCCCGATCCGCCGGATGCACTGGCCCGGGGAAGCCCGATGACCACGCACGGACCGGTGCTGCCGACGGGTACGGGCACGGCATGCTCCCGGCGGCCCGGTCTGCTCACCGGGCCGGCCGGACCGACGCTCCGGGCGGGCGACCTGATGGAGGTGACCCGGGAGGCGAGCGTGCAGTTCGTCCGGCCGTTCCTGTTCCGGGTGATCCGGGTGCTCGACCTGGTCACGTACGACGGCTGGGTGTGGCTCGACGGCTACCAACTGAACGCGAAGGGCGACGCGGTCGCCCGGCGCGCGATCTTCGTGCAGCCGGCCGGGCTGCGGAGGCCCCGGACGGTTCCGGTTCCGGCCCCCGCGCCCCGCCGGTCGACCCGGCCCGCCACGGCACCGGCGCGGACGGCACACCGGCGGCTGTGACAGCGGTGCTACCTTCACGGCCAATGCCCCCTGAGCAGTCGGAGCCCGCCGTGGAGAAGAGGCACGCCGGTACGTTGGCCGTCATCGCGGTGATGGCCTGCCTCGCCGTCGTCGGTGCGGTCGGGGGGACGTACTTCGCCAACCGCAACGCGTCCCCGCTGCCCGATCCGACCCCGACCGTCACCGGATCGTCCGAGTCGCCGCAGCCGTCGGCCTCCCCGTCGGACTCGGCGGACCCCGCCACGTCGACGGAGCCCTCCGCGTCGCCCCGGCCGGCGGAACCCGGGACGTACCAGATCAACGAGGTGGTCTACGACGCGTTGTCGTTGAGCGTCACGCTGGTCAGCGCCGAGGTCACCGGCGACAAGCTGAAGCTGAACTTCCGGTACCGCAACGACGCGCTGATCGCCTGGCCGCTGACCTGCCCGGTCGCCGAGATCGACCGGATCTCGTCGAAGGTCGTCGTGGGCGACGACCAGACCGTCTACGCCGAGAGCAGTTGGTGCGCCACGACGCGGGCCGGCGAGACCTTCAACCTCGCCCCCGGCACCCAGGCGATGAGTTGGGCGCTCTACCCGGTGGTGCCGGGAGCCGGCGCACCCTTCGACGTGACCTGGTACGACTTCCCCGTCGTCGAGGACGTCCGCCTGCGGTGACCAGCCCGCGACCCCGGCCGGCGCGGCGTACCACCGACGCGGGCCGGGGCCGGACGGCCCGTCAGCTGTCGTAGCGGCAGACCCCGCCGGTGTTCGCCGAGCAGTCGTTGAGCTGGAGACTGTCCACGTGCAGCGCGTGGTTGCCGGTGGTGCTCTGGTTCGGCACGGCCACGGTGACCCGCACACTGGCGGCGTTCGCCGGGGCGGTGCCGGTCACCCGGTACTCCACCCAGCTGCCGGTGACCGTGGAGGTGCTGCCGGAACCGGTGGAGAGCAGCGTCCCGCCCGCGTTGTACCAGGCGAGCTGGAGCTGCGCGTCGACGGCGGTGGCGCTGCGCAGCCGGGCGAACGCCTTGTACGTCCGGCCGGGGGTGACCGCCGGGCGGCTGGAGAGCGCGATCGACGACGCGTTGTACGGGCCGCTGTAGGTGTTGAACTGCACCGAGCGACGGCCGTCGGAGTAGACGCAGGAGTTCGCGGCGACCCCGCAGGCCGGGGTGACCTGGTGCCAGCCGCCGGACGAGGTGAACGTCGACGTGCCGCTGCCCGGGGTGGCCGCCTCCACGGTCCGTTGCTCGGCGGTCAGCAGGTCGTTGCTGGCGCCGTTGTCGCAGCAGACCGGAGCGGTCAGCATCGGGTGGTTGGCGATGTTGCCCAGCGTCGTGGACGGGTGGTTGTCGATGTGGAACTGGGCGGAGAGCTCACTCGGGTCGTAGTAGGTGCGGAAGCCCGGGTCGACGTTCCAGTTGTCCCACCAGCCGTACATGATGTCCTGGTAGTAGGGCTGCCCCGTCTCGGCGAACCAGGCGTGCGGCGCGCCGAGGACGTGGAACAGCTCGTGCCCACCGACCCCCACCGTCCAGGACTCGGTCACCGCCGAGCAGTGCACGCCGCTGGAGGTGCCGCCGGTGGGGCAGAGGTACGCGTCGGAGTTCGACGCGAAGTCGGTGAAGATCAGGTAGATCCGGTTGCTGTCCTGGTACCCGGCGGAGATCAGGTCGCTGCGGACCGTACCGGCCGGGGTGTTCGGGTTGGTTCCGGCCTCGATCTTCTCGGGGACCACCAGGGACCGGGCATAGCCGGCGTACGTGCTGGTGTCGTACCCGGTCCGGCAGCTCAGATTGAGATGCTGGTCGTAGTTGGACGACTGGTCGAACGCCCAGTCGATCCGGTCCACCACCTTGGCGAGGTACTCGACGTTGGCCTCGTAGTTGTTGCCGTTGCCGTCGTGCCAGGCGTAGATCACCTGGAGAGCGTTGGTCGCCCCGGTGGGGGCGGTCGGGTCGGCGACCGTCGACTGGCAGCCGCGCTTGGGCACGTCGGGCAGGGCCGGCAGCGCGTACGGCTGCGTGGGCTCGGCACCGGGCCCCCAGGCGAGGGCGGGGGCGGGGTGGACCACCGCGAGGGCGGTGGCCAGGAGGGCCGTGGCGGCGAGGGCGAGACCGCGTGGCCGGCGCGTCCGGAGCAGGGATCGGGGCAAGGAGATCTCCTGGAATCGTGGTGGAAGCGTTCCCACCGGGACGATGCCCGCTCATCCAAGCCGATTCGAGTGACGTTTATCAATGAGTCGAAAGGTGAAGAAGATCATTCCCGAGTCCTGGGTGGACACTTGCCGGCGCGGGCCGGCGCTGACTACCGGGTGTCGGGTGGGAGAAGATGCGCGGTGGGGGCGTAGTCGATCTTCCAGTCGGTGTAGACGCCGAGGGTGCCGTCGGCGAGGCAACGCAGGCCGACGCTGACCCAGCGCACCTCACCATTGCCGGTCAGGGCGTATCCGACGGTGACGGTGAAGGTCTCGGCTCCACAGGGACAGGCGCACTCCGCCAGCTCGGCGTCGTCCAGATGGTCGTCGCTGTCGGCGAGGGCCGCCTCGGTCCCGCACCCCAGGCAGAGGACGAGCGCACAGCCCTCCTCGTCGTCCACCGCGACCCGGAACGCCCTGCCGTCGCACTGCCGGCACACGACGTCCACGACCTGGTGCACCGGGTAGCCGCCCGCGCGGTACTCCCGGACGTAGGCGGCCAGGGCCTCGGAGTCGTTCCGGCCCGACCGGTCGGGGACTTGTGCGGACATGACCGGCTCCTGAACACGTGGGGCGGACGGTTACCGCGAGCACGGTAGCGGTCGGGTGGGTCGCCGGGGCGGCGCCCGGCGGGGTTCAGTAGGCAGGGCGTGGTGCGCGGGCCGCTCGGCGCAACGCCGGCACGCGGCCGACCTCCTCGGGTGAGGCAAGGCTCGCGTCGATGGACAACAACGACAGCAGCTGTACGGGGCGCTCGGCGGTGGCGGCGGCTTGCATCTTGTGGTGGCCGTCGAGGAGAAAATGGGTCAACGCCCAGTGCGTGTAGTAATCCGTGCCCTGCTCGACCGCTGGTGCGCAGATGTCGAGCGTCGAGACCGCGACCGCAGTCAGATTCGCCGAACGGGCCAGCTCGGCGGCGTACCGGGCTACCCGCTCCTCGTCGTTCCACGACGGCGGAACCATGGGTACGACGAACTCGTAGAGATGCGCCTCAGCGTCGACCGGGGATTCGTACGTCCGGTAGTAGGGGGTGCGAGGATGTTCGGGCAGCCCCCAGAAGCTGTTCACACCCCAGGTCGCCACCTGCTCCGCGGCGAAGTAGTCGCCGGTCTGAGCCGGACGCACCAGGCGCGGCTCGATCCGCAGCAGCAACGGCAGGTACCGCGCACGGGGCAGCAACGAGCCGAACAGGGCCAGCACCTGCTCGTCGATGCCACTCAGACCGTCGACCAGGCGACGCTCGACGTCCTCGACGGAACACGTGGAGGTCGCGCCTTCGAGACGCTCGAACAGGCAGGGGCACGTGCCGCACCAGTGGCTCAACTCGAAGGCCGGCTGCTCGTCCAGCCAGAGCAGCCGCCGGCCGGCCCACGCCCGCTCGTCCTTCGGCCCCTCTCCGAAGCGCAGGCGCGACTGCGAGGCTGCGCCCAGAGAGCGCGCCGGGCCAGCCGCCAACAACATGCCGCCCAGGCTAGTTGATCTCGTCACGCAGCCTTGGACGGGCAACCCGGGCGGCGGATTCTCGCCTCTACACCACCCGGGGGTCCGAGGCTTCGTGGCTGCCTGAGGTGTGATCCGCTCGGCGTGTCGTATGTCTGAGCTGCCACAACTGCGTGTGGTAGTTCCGAGCCGTGGTCACCGTGCACGGGGTCTGTCACCTCCGATACCGCTGCGCCACCGCCGTGAAGGCGGCCTTGGGTTCCCACTCCATGTCGGGGTAGGTCTGTCCCCGGCTCCCTTCGAGGAGTTTGACGATGCCCAGGCTGGCCCGGTCCAGGTCGTGCTCGGGGTCGCCGTCCGGGCGGTGCGGATAGCCGGGCAGGGCGAACAGGAACACGAACGCGCTGTCCACGCCCTCGGTCTCGAAGATCTCCAGCAGTTCGCTCAGGTATGCGGCCTGGCCGGCCTCGTCACGCTCGTACACGCCGTTCAGCCGTACGGGAGCCCTGGTCTCCGGGTCGTGCTCGACCACTTCCAGCACCCGCCCACCGCGGTCCCCCGCGCCTCGGTAGGCCGCGGTGCCGAATCCGGTGATGGCGAGCGGCTTCGGACCTTGGGCCAGGGTGCGTACCGCGTCCCGGAACCGGTCGGCGACCTCGGCGGAGCGGATCAGCTCGAACGTCACCACGTCGAAGGGAGTCCAGTCGACCTGCTCGAACTGGATGGACGCGTAGGTGAGCCTGCCCTGGAAACGCTCGCGGACCGTGGCCGCAGCCTCGCGGAGGAAGGTGTTGATGCGCACGGGAAGCTCGCGCATCGCCTCGGCCCGCCGTTCGGGTTGGCTCATCAGCCGCTCGACCCGCTCCTCGGGACTGTCTCCGGACAGGAACCCGCGGTTCATCACGCTCAGCTCGACCCCGGCGACGAACACGACGGTGGCCCCCTGTTGCCGGAGCCGTTCCGCCCGCCCGGCACAGTCGCGGAAGAGCACGAGGATCTGCTCCGGATCCAGCTCCAGCGGATAGGGCGAGAACCAGATCTCCAGGCCGAGCTCGGCGGCGGCACCGGCGGCCAGCTCCAACCGATCCGGGTCGCCGCCGATGATCTGGACCGCGTTGCAGTGCAGGTCGTCGCGGATGATGGCGAGCTCGCGTCGGACCACCTCGGGGTCGAAGTGCTCGCGGGACGTCTGGTCGTGCACGACGAATCCGGTGTCGTAGGTCATACCTCTTGCCCGCATGGCGACGTCCTCTCGGTCGGTCCCGGTCGAGCCGAGACTGACAGGAAAACTGCGTGCACGCAAGTTTTCGTGCGCGAAAGTTTTCGTGCGCGCGGCTCTGCGTCAGTGCAGCTTTGAGCGTGTGCAGTCCGGCGTGGGACGCTGACACCGTGACGACGCCACCACCGGGGCTGCGGGAGCGGAAGAAGCAGGCCACACGCGAGGCGCTACGCGAGGCGGCCCTGCGCCTGGCCGAGGAGCGCGGACCGGACAGGGTGCGGGTCGAGGACATCGCCGAAGCGGCCGGGGTCTCGCCGCGCACCTACAACAACTACTTCGCCAGCCGGGAGCAGGCGATCGTCTCTGCCGTCACCGCGGACCGGGAGGCGCGCATCGCGGCGGCGGTCGCGGCCCGGCCCGCAGGAGTACGCCTGGCTGACGCCGTCACCCAAGCGGTGGTCGAGCAGTACACGAACACCGGCGAGCGCGAACACCGGGCGCTGCTGCTGATCACCACCCAGACCGCGCTGCGCGACGCGTTCCTCGATACCACCGCCGGCATCGAGCCCCCTCTCACAGCGGTGATCGCCGAACGCCTGGACGACGCCGGAGCGCACACGGCCCGCGTCCTCGCGGCAAGCGTGGCCGCAGCAGTTCGCATCGCGCTGGAAGGCTGGCTCCAGCCGGCCGGGAACACAACGGCTGCCGAGAGTTTCGCCGCCGGAGGACTGGTCGTGCCCTCCGGCTCACTGGCCGACCAGCTCCGCAGGGCGCTGGCCCCGCTCGCGCCCGCGTTCGACGCCGCCGAGCGACGCACCCAGGCGTGAAGCCAACCCAACTGGGGGCATCCACTGAGGTCCAGCGCGCCTGGCAGGATTCGAACCTGCGGCCTTGGGATTAGAAGTGGTATCTACGTCATAACCTTCGGCTTCATTGGCTTCCTTAACTGCGGAAACTCTATCTCTGGTTTGCCTGACACTCTCTAGTCACCTGCGTTTCGCACCACGAATAGCTCCATGACCGATCCAGAGAGGACCTCTCAGGTGTCCTACGGCCTGGTGACTCTCCGTACACCATCGGGGGGCATCGTTTCAGCGGCTGCCCGCGCCAGTGCTGTGAGACGTTTCGGTGCGTCTTAAACTCGGCCCTGACAGGCCGCATGCGCCACCACTTGGGCGCCCGACCTCCCCCTGCGAGCCGTCAGGTTCGCTTGACGTTCGCATCGAGTGCGGGTGGCGCGAGCGGGTGCTGTTTTCGGCGCCCATGTCGTCGCACGCGGCCAGGCGGCGTAGTAGTCGCCGAGCAGGGCGGCCTTGTCGATTGTGCCAGCGGTGACGGGCCTGTCCCATCCGTCGCGGAGGTGTTCGGCCAGGTGAATGAGGCCGGCGATGCGGACGAGGGCGCCGCCGTAGGGCGAGTCACCGCCGGCCGTGGTTGGGATGCGGCGCGGAGTGTGCGGGGCCGGCAGTCGTCGGCAGGCCAGGGGCCTGCCCGTGTGCGCGCCGCATCCCACCACGGCCTCCTGAGGCAGTTGCTCCGCAGTCTCTAGACCTGTCGAGTAGGGACTGCCGTCGAAGAGATGGGTGTCGCTTACGCTGTGACGGTGCCGATCAGTGAACACGAGCTTCTGAGCCAGTACGGCAGCGCGGTGCGGGCAGGCAACGCGTCGCTCTTCGTAGGAGCTGGGCTGTCGAAGAGTGCAGGCTACCCTGACTGGTCAGGACTTGTGATGGACCTCAGGCAGCGGGCCGACATCCCGGATGACCTCGCAGATCTCCCGCTCGTCGCTCAGTACTTCATTGTTTCGACGCCTGGTGGCCGGGAGGCGTTGGAGAGCCACGTGCTGGCCGAGATGACGAAGAGGACCTACGCGCCAACCGCAGGACACCGGGCACTGGCCCGCCTGCCAGTAGACGATCTGTGGACCACGAACTACGACTGCCTGCTCGAAGAGGCGCTGCCAGACGCACGAGTCATCTGCAACGAGGACGACCTGCTCGTGAGACACAAGCCCACTCGCCGCAGGTTGACGAAGATGCATGGCAGCTTGACACAAGGCCCTGGGATCGACTGGAGAGCGTCTCCGACCATCACCCGTCAAGATTACGAAGAGTACGAATTCAAACACCCGAGGATCTGGGCCGCGTTGCGGGCCAGCTATCTGACGAAATCCTTTCTGTTCCTCGGATTCAGCTTTATGGATCCAAATATCGAGGTGATGCTGCGACTTTCTCGGACGTTGCTGAACGTTGGTGCGCCGGAGCATTACACGCTTATCAAACGACCAGATGGCGACCTCAATCAACTGAAGCTTCATGAGCACCGAGTGAAGGACCTAGAACAGTCGGGCGTAGCGGTATGCGAAATTAGTGAATATTCCGAGATAGACAGTATCCTGGCTCGGTTAGTTCGTAGAACACGAGAGCCCGCACTCTTTGTGTCGGGCAGCGTAGAGACGAATACCGACGGCGAGCGAGCCGCCCAGTCTATTGGTCATCGGCTCTCCGAGCATGACGTCCAAGTCGTGTCCCTGGGAGGCAAAGCGGGCTTGGCTGTCTCGTTCGCCCTCGGTCGATCCCTTCTTGCTCAGGAGCGCTATGATCCCGAGCGCGTTAAATTTTACTTCCGCCGCAGTAAGCAAGAAGCTCCGGGGCTGCCCCAGCGCATCGGCACAGCGGTTTACACCGGACAGGACCAAGCGGCGGTTCGTGCAGCCGTCCTGAGTGAGAGCAGAGCTGTCTTGGTCCTCGGAGGTGGCGACACCACGGAAGCCGAAACAACTGCGGCGAAGAACGCCGGAATACCGGTGATTCCCCTCCCTCTTTCCGGTGGTACCGCCCGAAAGCTGTGGTCCGCATCGGCGATAGACGACCTATTAGGCATGACCAACCCCACGGAGTCTGACCGCCGAGACTGGCAACTCCTCAATCACGAGGACCTCGAAATCGCCACCGCAGCAGCTGTTCGTCTCATGTCGACCGCTATGTACCTAGACAGCTCCGTCAGGCCCTAGCTGTATCGTTGCGCTATGGACATCAGCTCATCTGCGGCGGCCGCGCTGCTCGCTGCCACCGAAGTGCTGCCGGCGGACTGGCGCGACCTGTCGAGCGTTCTGGAGCAGTCGGGCGGCCCTGCGGCTCTTCTGGGATCTGGGCCGGTGCCGACGTCAAGAGATGGTGCACTGCTGGCTTTTCTGCGTCGAGGGATAACTGCAGAGCGCGTAGCTTATTGGAAGCGCTGCTTGAGCCTGTTGGCAGAAGAGTTGCCCTCTGCCCGGCTGCTCTCGGTAACTGACCCTGACTATCCTTCCAATCTTCGAAGTGCCTACGGTCGGCCCCCGTTCATTTTCGTTGCCGGCTCGATCCTGACAACAGACAGGCAGTCCATTGCGGTTGTCGGAAGCAGAAATGCGTCTGAGCAAGGTATGGCCGCAGCAAGAGCCATCGCTGAAACCGCCGCGCAGCAAGGTTTTACCTTGATTTCCGGTCTCGCGGATGGTATCGATTCTGCGGCACACGAGGCGGCCCTGGGATACGGACGTACTATTGCTGTAGTGGGAAGCGGGCTGGACAACTATCTTAGGAACGCCAGAAACTTGTTGGCAAAGAAGATTAGTGCGCAAGGTGCCATCGTTTCTCAATTCCGTCCAGGATCGCCGGCGACCGCGAGTTCCTACGTCGCGCGCAACGCGATCATCAGCGGTCTGTCTACCGTTAGCCTATTGGTCGAGGCGACCGAGAGGAGCGGAACCCGCAGCGAAGCAGATCATGCTATTCAGCAAGACAGAACTGTCCTTCTTTGGGAACCGACCCTCGGTGGGCAGGAATGGGCTCGGCGCTATAGTCTCCATCCGCGAGTCAGGATGGTAAGCAGCGTGGACGAGGTCATGGCGATCCTTGCTCGTGCCGTCGAGGAGGCGGCACCATGACGTCGAAGCAATCGTGGCCTTCGCTTGAGTTTCTCTCGGAGAATCTAGTCCTCCCTCCCGCAGATGCTCCGGATGTTTGTCCTCAGTGTCGGACTGCAAAACGTGCATCGGAAAGCGTGTGTGAGAACTGCGAACAAATCGCACTGGAGCTATCATTTCCATGCAAAATCGTAATCCCGATCAGTCTCTATTGCAAACCTTCCGTTCTGCGAGATTGGCTCAAGTATTACAAGCCGCAGACGGACGGCTTTGAACCGGAGTATGGAAGGTACGTCCAAGGGATCCTTCGCGGATACTTCGATCACTCTGGTCCTGAACTACGAAGGCTCATTGGGGACTGGGATGTCGTCACTGTAGTTCCATCGACAGTGCGCCGTCCGCCCCATCCGCTGGAACTGCTGGCGAACGGATCAGTCGACTTCGGCGCCCCCATGCAACGACTCCTTTGCCGGACCGCGAGCGAGATTGGGCATAGGTCACCGAATGACGAAGCTTTTGAGGTGACGGCAAATGTGGTCGGGTTACGAATTTTGATACTGGATGACGTGTATACCACTGGGGCGCGGAGTCAGAGCGCCGCCTCCGTGCTTCATAAATCGGGTGCTGTGGTCCCTGCAATCGTACCTGTCGGCAGGCGCATTAACCCCGGCTACAGTGAGGCAACTGAGCGGGTATGGAGGCGACAGGCAGCGCTTGGGTTTTCGTTCGAGCAGCAGTTCTGGCGTCAGTAATACGGAGTACTGAGGCAATCAACGAACTTCTAGCAACACGCGGGGCGAATATGAGAAACTCTTGCCTCTGGAGATCCTCAGGGCACAGGCGCCCTCCACGAGTTGATGGGCGATCCAGCGATAATCCACAATCGGCGCGTACAGAATAGCTCGCCCCAGAAGTTCCCTTAGCTCTTTCGGAGATAGCAAGCGTCGGCCGTAGAAGTGATATGAGTTGCCGGATTCAAGGACGATTCCCTGAAGCTCAAGGCGTCGCACCACATCCTCGATAATGGCAGAAGATGTCGCTGATACGGGAAGCCGGAAGTCCAATAACGGCAGATGGTTTTCCGTGCCGTCGGGCATTACGAGTCGGGAGGAAAATACCGAAATGCTTCCCTCCTTTGCCGTTGTCAAAATGCTACGGAGTGTCGGTGAATCGAGGTCTGTGACAGAAATCCGATGCTGTGCGACCGCAGCCGACATGGGCTGATGAAGCCCGCAAGCATCTAGAAGGATCGACCGAACATCTTCCGGCTGTGAGAGGGAATTGAGCATCATGGCGTCCCAGAAGGGAACGCCATGGTCGGAGCGTAGACGAAGCGAAGCCTGAATTACCGCCTTGAGCTCAGGGCGATGCACAACCCGTTTTTGAGCCTCTGGTGGAACCGTGAGCTCGAAGATTGTTAGCTCGGCACCCCCTGGCGATACTTCCCTGAGCAAGCTGGGTAGGACTTCGATAATCTCCAAACGGGATGGTGTACCGGCCACGGCTGTCCTTTCGCTGACCAATGCTTGACAAGAGCGGACGAGCGCCAACTGTTCGAAGAGGGTATCTCAGCAGTACGACAAGACAGTTGGAGGAGGCAGCCCGACGGCGTCAGGTGGCGGTCGTTTGCCGCGAACACAGGGGGGCGACCACTGGATGTGAGCCCATCGTCAACCGAACGCCTGGGCTGCGGCTGCGGGTTGTCCCGGCAGTTGGCGAGTGTGCTACATCCGCGCCTCCGGTGTGCCGAGCTCATCCTGTGGTCGAGCAGGAACATGTCCGAAGCCGGCACTTGGCGCACACCCACGACGAACTCCGGCCCGACGCCTTGCACTTCTGGGGTGAGCTGTAGAACATGGACGGTAGTCGTCACCCCCCCTTGTCGCTGACGTGGTGGCCGCCGCTTGCCTGTTGGCCTGCACCATTGGCCGTCTGCGCAGGCGGCACCACACCCGCCACTGGCGGGACCTGTCGACTCAAGTAAGCGCTGCCTCAGCGGCATTCGGCAAAGTTCTGTGCGCAGGACTAGGGCGGGTCCACCATGTGGACCTTCCGGAGTGGAGGGATGCATATGCGGCTACGTCGAACCGGACGCACAATTCTAAAAGACTTGCGATCGCGCCGCAATATCGATCTCTACGCGATGGCACTCGTTGCACTCGCTTTCGCTGCGCTCTCAACAGTCGGTGATCTTCTGTCTACGAATCTTCGCTGGACTGCCGCCCTCGGAGGAATTGGGTTGTTGATTTTGCGTGCAGCCCTGCCAGAGAGGGCTGATCTTGACGCAGTAGAGCGAATTTTCGGTGATCGTTCCGCGTTTGACCTCGACCCGCTGACTGACCGACTGAAAGATGCCCAAGAAGTCTGGATATATGCTCCTTCAGCCGTGAACCTACTCTCTCCCGAGCGGTGTGAAGTTCTCAGACATAGAGTGCTAGGAGGCGCTGCAGGGCGCGCTCGGATTGTGGTCCTTGATCCAACACAGGAAGTGGCGGTTGCTGAGGTCAGCCGGCAACTTGACGACTCTCTCGATTACCCACTCCAGGAGTTCGGCCCATCTCTCGCGTCGGTCGTACAGCAGTTGCGGAGGATGGCGTCCTGGCAGGTTGCAGGGAAGCTGGAATATGGATTCTTGTCCTATAATCCTGGCTTTAGTCTGGTTGCTGTAGACCCAAAGTCGCATAAGGGTGTAGTGATTGTAGAGATGCATGCTTTTCACAACACTTCTACGGCGTCACGCATGCATCTACGTCTGACGCGCGCCGAGACCGAGAAGTGGTACTTTTACTGGCTTTCTCAGTTCGAGCGGATCTGGGATTCCGCGAGAAAGCCTGATGACAAATAGAGTGACGGAGCCCGAACCCTAGCTAGTATCCCTGACAGCAGCCGGTCGGGACGAGGACAGCGGTCGGGTGCCGACCGCGAACAGTCGCCTGAGCCCGCGGAAGCGTGCGTCCGATGACAGGCGACCGATACAAACCTGTAAGCGAGGCGCCGGGGCTTTGCGATCCACTCAATGTGTACCAATCACGAAAACGAGCAGCCAGACCGGCGACCAATGGCGGGATCTCAGCGGGGGCGAGGCTGGTGGGTGCGGTGACTCGACACCCTCCTCGACCGGGTCGGTCAGCTGGATGCCCCCGTCGAGCGGCTGGGTCCGGCACGCGGCCGAGGCGACCGCAGCGAGGTGGTGGCCCGGGTGCTGGTCTAAATGGCGAGAATGGTCGAAATCCCGTCCGGCCCTGGCTTTCTGCCATTGCGGCCATTTAGACCAGCGGCTCACGCTGGTCTGCGGCCAGCCGATGGGGGCAGGGCTTGGACGGTGCCGGTGCTCTGGAACACGTCCGGGTGGACGTGGAACGCGGGCGACGGTGGCCGTCCGGCCCTGGTCCGGGCGGGTGGTTCGAGTTGGCGTACGTGGCCGTGGGTCTCCAGCAGTGACAGCACCGGATCGAGGTCGGCGGCGGTGGGGATTTGGCTGCGGACGGCCCGGTACAGCTCTTTCTTGGTGAAGGTCGCCGAGGCGGTGCGTTCGATCCAGGCGAGCACGAGCCGGGCGTAGCGGGTGATCTTGTCGGTGCCCATGTCGTCGAACGCGGCCAGGGCGTGAGCGGCGAAGTATTCGCCGAGCAGCGCGGCTCGCTCGATGGTCTCGGCGGTGACGGGCTTGCCCCACCCGTCGCGGAGATGCTCGGCGAGGTGGATCAGTCCGGCGAGGCGGACGACGGCACCGGTGTACTTGCTGCCCCAGTCCACGATGTGTCCCCACGCGCCGCCGGGGGCGAGGCGTGGCTCTACGGCCTGTTCGATGTCCAACACCCGCTCGTTGGCGTCGGGGGTGAGCGGGAGTACGGCGGGGTCGGTCCATTCGGCGAGGGTGGCGACCAGGGCACCGAGGTTGGTCATGTACGTGGTAGCGACGGGTTCGGGTACCGGGTCGGCACCGATCTTCCGTCGTCCGACGGTGTTCTCCGGCAGGCTGAACAGGATGCGGGCCAGCAGGCCCTTGCCGCGGAAGCCGGGCATGTCGGCGATGTCGCGCAGCACATCCGGTTGTACGGCCAGGCCGAGGGTGAGGGCGGGGTGTTCGACGTGTTCGGGGGCGCGGGAGCGGCGGTTGACGCGCAGCATGTCCCCGGCGTGGCCTTTGAGGAAGACTTCGAGGTTGGGCGTGCCGGAGTAGCGGCCGGCGATGGTGGCGAAGATGCCCCCTTCCGGGGAGAGAACAGCGAGGCGTCCGCCCTGCTCGGCGAGCAGAGACGCGGCTTCCTCGCTGGTCACGTCGTCGGCGACCAGTTGGGGCAGGACGGGGACGGTGACGGCGTCGGCGTTCATCGCGGCGGCCGTGGCTTCGGCGAGCAGGGTGTCGCGGCCGGATGCGTCGGCGTTCGCGGCGGCAATCGCGGCTTTCTCCGCTGCCTTGCCGGCGACGCGGGCGGCCAGCTCGGCTTCCACGATGGCCGGTTTGGTCCGCTCGACCAACGCCTTCTCGGCGGCCAACAGGGGGCCGGTCATGGCGGCAAAGACGGCCGACTTGCGGGAGCCGGGCGGGAGCACGACGACGGTGAACAGGTTGGTGGGTTCGCGCCAGGAGCCGCGTACCTCGACTTCGGCGCGGCCTCCGGCGGCGGTGGACAGAGCGGCCAGGGCGATGCAGCCGGCCAGGTCGACGGGGGTTTGGGTGAACTCGGCGACGGCGTAGATGTGCTCGGCGACCCAGTCGGGCAGGACGTAGGCGGGGAAGTCGGGCAGGTGGCGGCGGTCGCCGAGGGGGATCAGCGGGGCCCAGTCGCTGCCGGTGGCGGCCTGGTCGAGCATGGCGCGGCCGGTGGCCAGGATGTCGGCGACGTCGGTGCTCTGGTCGGCTTTCTGCGCTAAGTACGCGCCGAGGTCGGCGACCTGGCGGCGGCGCGCGTGGTCGGCGACGATCCGGGCGTAGTGGCCAGCGTTCGCGGTGGTCGGCACGGCCGCGATGAGGGTGTGCAGGTACGGTGCTCCGCCGACTTTGGCCAGGTCGCCGGTTTCGGCGAGACGGGCGGCCAGGGCGATCGGGTCGACCGGTTCACCGGCGGCGTGCATCGCGCAGAGCGCTTCCCACAGCCGGCCGTGCGCCGGCCGGTAGAAGTCAGCCGGGGCGAGCGACGGTGCCAGTTCAGCGATGACGGACGGGTTGAGCAGCGCAGCGCCAATCACGGCCTGTTCGGCGGCGTGGTCGTGCGCGGGCGGTCGGGTCACGATGACGTACTCCTGTCGAACCGGATGGGGAGGAATGGTCAGGCGGCGGTGCGGCCGGGTTGCGGCCGGCGAATCGCGGCGGCGCGGATCACCAGGTCGCGCAGGTCGGCGAGCAGGGTGCCGAGCTGGCGGCGGGCGGCCGGCTCGACGTCGACCAGGGCGACCCGTACGCGGATCTCGGCGTGTTCGCGGCCGTCGCTGGCGCGCACCCGCACGAGGACGGCCCGCGCGTGGCCGGGCAGGTCGACCAGGATCTCCGCGGAGCGGTGCTCGGCGAGGTTGCAGCGGTGGTCACGGGCACACCACCGGGTGTGCTGGTCGACGCGGGTGCGGCGGGTCATCGGGGCACCTCGTTGGCGATGCGGAGCAGTTCGTCGGCGTGGCAGGGCTGGTCGAGGGGGCACCAGCAGGCCAGGGTTTTGCCGGCCAGCTCAGCGCGGACGGCGTCGGTGTAGTCGGGGTGCGAGGCGACCCAGAGCCGGAACAGGCGGACCGCGTTGGCCTTGCTTGACGGGGTGTCGCCACGGAAGGGGTTGCCCCAGCGGGTGGGGCGGCCGACGTAGACGGCTCCGGTGGGCATCCGCCATCCGGCGGTGCGGCGGCGTTGGATGCGACGGGCGGTCATCGGGTGCCTGCCCGGTACTCGTCGCGGATGTGCTCGATGATGCGGCGGCCGGTGCGGACGCGTAGGCGGGTGCCGTCGCAGCGGCGGCATTCGCGGCGGGTGCCGATGATGGTGCGGTGGTGGCCGGTGCCGTCGCAGTGGTCGCAGCGTTTCCACGGGGCGACCAGGCACAGGAGCAGGTACCACGCTGCGTAGCCGAGGGTGGCGAGGCTAGCGAGCAGCAGGATGGGGGTCACAGGATGCCTCCACAGGCCGGTTTCAGGGTGCGGAAGGCTGGCGCCGCTAGGAGTTAGGGCGCTGGCCAGGGATCGTGTGGGTTGCTAGCGGGGGTGCTAGGTCTAGCGAGGGCTACCGCTAGACCCAGCACCCGCGTGCTGTCCGGGTTAGGCGGCTTTGTCCCCGCGCCGCTTGTTACGCTCCGCTACCGCTTCGGCGACGTGGGATCGTTCGATGCCGCGCCGGTTGGCGCCCTTGCCGGTGGCCGAGTCGGTGCCCCACACCTGCCCGGTGGTGATCCCGTACGGCTTCAACGCCGCGGTGAGTTGGTCGCGGGTCATGTCCGCGTACACGTCGGGGTTGAGGTCGACGAGCCGGGCGGTCAGGATCTCCGTCCACACCTTCGCCTCACCGAGCGGCACTACGGTCAGGATGTCGTCCAGGAGCGTGTCTCGACGGGTGGCGGCCGGGCTGGTGGTGTCCTGTCCGGCGGCGTGGCCGGTCAGGGTGCCGGCGGCTTCCCGGAGGGCACGGCCACGTTGGCAGATGCGTTCGGCGGCGGGTCCGTCGAGGTAGAAGGTGCGGACGATCTGTGCGTCGTCGGCCGCGCCGACGAGGTAGCCGACGCCCTTGTCCCGCCGGGTGAACATGGTCGCCCGGATGCCGTTGCGGTACGCCGAGGTGCCCAGGATCATGTCGTTCTCCACCTGGCCCATGACCCGCAGGCAGAACCGGGTTCCCACGTTCGCGGACACTCCGGTGGGCAGGCTCTTCGCGTCGGGTCGCTGGGTGGCCAGCATCAGGTGGATGCCGAGGGCGCGGCCGAGTTTGATGACCTTCTCGGCCAGCTCGCCGGCTTCCTTGCCGAACTCCGGATGCGAGAAGAGTTCCTGGCATTCGTCGATGGCGACGACGAGCGGGTGCAGGCCGAGGTTCTTGCGGCTGGCGAGTTCGGGGGTGACCTTGTTCTCCGGGCACACCGACTTGGGTAGGCCCTTGATGACGGTGGCGCGGCGCTGGCATTCCTTGCGCAGCTCCCGCAGCGCGTGCAGGGCTTCCTCGATCGTGTCGTCGTCCGCGCCGGATGCGTAGCGGGTGGCGACCAGGGCGAGGGGTTCGAGGTCGCCGGTTCCCTTGAGTTCGAACACGCGCAGTTCTGCCCGTGCGTCGAGAGCGGCGGCGAGCAGGGGCACGCGCAGGCTGAAGGTCTTGCCGGCGCCGGGGATGGAGCCGACGAGGAGGTTGGTGTACATCAGGTCCATCGACACGGTTCGGCCGCGCGGGTCGGTGCCGAACGGGAACGGCCGGAACAGGTCCACCGTCCCCGACTTCACCAGCGGCCACGCCGGCTGACGGGCCGACGCGACGTCCTGGTCGCCGACCCAGAGTACGAGTCGGCCGGGGTGGACCTCGGGGCGTCCTTCCGGCCACACGCATCCGAGGGGGCGGGCGAGGCCGGCGGCGAGGCGGTCACGACGTTCGATCACGTCCCCGGCGGTGACCCCGGCGGGGAGGTCGATGTCGGCGCGCCAGCCGGGACCGTCGCGGGTGATTGGCGCGGTGAACCCGATGGCTTTCGGTCCCTGCTTGGAGATGGCCTGGTTGATGCCGGCGATACCCAGCACGGCCAGGGCGCCGACGACGACGTTGCTGGTCAGCTTCGCCACCCGGGGCACCACCACCGCCGTGTCCAACAGCGGCTTGTCGGCGGGGCGGCCGACGATGCCGAACAGGCCGACCAGCAAACCGAGGGTCGACCAGCGCACCCACTCGGGGGCCAGCGCGAACAGGACACCGCCGACGATCGCCGCCGTCAGGCTGCCGGTGGCGACGACGATGCCGCGCCAGCGGACCCGCCGGTCACGCTGCCGCGACAGCTTGAGGTATTCCTCGGCGCTGCCGCTGCGGACGGTGGCCTGCCGGACGGGCTCGCCTTCCAGGTCGAACAGCCACCGCAGGCCACCGGAGAGCACCCGCCACACCCCGACCGGGGCACGCAGCGCGAGCCGGGCGGCGTACTTCGGGACGCGGACGGTGTGGTAGCCACTGATGTGCAGGAGGTGGCCGACTGCCCACCGCAGCATGTCGCGCAGTTCGTCGGTGGAGCGCAGCCACGGGGGCAGGATCGGTCGACGCTGACCCACCCGGACACCGTCGAGGGTGAACCGCGGGGACCGCTGCGCGGCGGGCGAGTCGACCAGCACCGGCCCACCCTCGTCGGCGTCGGCCGGGCCGGTGGTGCGGGTGGCGCGGACGGCGTCCAGGTCGACCACATCGGCGTCCGGGCCGGTGGGGTTCAGGTCCGTTTCGGCGGCCTGCCAGTCGAAGCGGTCGTCAGGGTTGTGGGGAGTCATGATGGTGTTTCCTCCAACTGATCCGTTACGGGTTGGGAGTGGGGGGCCGGCGGCACGGCGCGGTTTGCGAGGCCAGGGCCGTGCCGCCGGGCGGGGTCAGTGCTGAGCCGGTCGGGGGGTGTCAGCGAGCCGGGTCAGGTTGTTGGCGAGCTGGTCGTCACCGTCGAGCCAGCGGATGTGGCATCGCTGGGTGCACGGCTCGATGTAGGGGCAGCCGCGCGCACCGCCACGCAGGTCCGGGTTCGGGTGGCACGGCGGGGTCTGCGCGTCGGTCGGGCGGGTCGGGCGGGTCATACGGCCACCTCCAGGCGGGTGCCGTTGACCGACGTTTCCGCAGCGTTCGGGCGGGATGGTGAACCGGCCACGGGGCGGGGACGGTGCCGCTTGACGGTGCTCAGGCTGACCTGTGCCAGTTCTGCGATCCGCTCGTGGGTGGCGGCGGGCTCGTTCAGGTGCGCGGCGGTGACCCGCTGCGCGGCGGTCAGCGACCGGGCGGTGACCCGAGACCGGTGAACCGGCTCACGCACCAGCTCAACCACCGGGACCGGTACGGCGTCGGTCGGCTCGCCGGGCTCGCTCGGGTCCGGGCCGCTGGTCTGCTCGGCCGGGGTCGGCGTGGCTTCCGGCACGGTCGGGCTCGGCGGTTCAGTCACCTGCGTGACCGGCACGGGCACCGGTGCGGGCGTCGGGGTGGCGTGGGCGCGGATGCCGGTGGCGAGCAGAGCACCGGTCGCCATGACCATCAACCCGTCCACGGCCAGAGGGCCGATCATGGCGGTCAGCGCGTCCTCACCGTAGAAGGTGAGCAGCCCGGACAGGTGCTTGTAGGACACGATCGCGGCGACCGTGGCCACCGGCACCAGACCACCGAAACGCAACGCCGACCAGCGACGCCCGGCGGGCCACGCGACCCGGGCCAGGATCTCCACGGCGACGAACAGCGCCACCGGCCAGAAGATCGCGCCGACCACCGCGCCGGTCTGGGGCGTCCAGTCCGCCGGGACCGGCGGTGCCCCCTCCGCAGGGGCCGGGGGGACGTAGGAGTGGGCGACGTTCGCGGCGATCGACACCGCACCGCCGAGGATCGCGCCGAAGTAGGCCCAGCCACGGCCAGAGACACGGAAACTCATCACGGGCGCTCCTGTCCGTGGTCGAGGATGTCGGCGAGCAGGTCGCGGTGAGCGGCGAAGATCCCGCCGCCCCAGAAGGTGCGCAGGTAGTCGGTGAGCCGCTGGTACGACTCGGCGTGCGCCCACGTGACCTGTCGGGCGTCGTCCGCACCGTCGACCCACGGCAGGCAGGGCACGGTGCCGAGGTCGATCAGGACGGGGACGGTGACCATCCACGCCTCATCACTGGCGCGGGGATCGGGCACGTACCGGGCCGGAAACCGGGTGTGCGGCGTGGACGCGGGGTCCAGCCTCAGGCAGGTTTCCTCGGCCAGTTCCCGGAACGCCGCGTGCCTCGGGTCCTCACCGGGGTCGACGTGGCCACCGGGCAGCGCCCACCCGTGGTTGTCATCGCGCTCGACCATCAGGATGCGACGCAGGCCGTTGACGGTGGCCACCACCACGGCGTCGGCGGCCAGGGCCTCACCCCAGTGGCCCAGCTCGTTGCGGCCGTAGCGGATGCCGGTCGGCGCGTACGGGTTGACCGGGCGTCCGTCCACCAGCGGGAACGGGATCGCAGCGAGCGCCCGGCGGGCGGTCCAGTCGATGCGGGTCGGGTCCATCTCCGGGTCCGCCCACACCGCCCCGGCGGCGATACCGGCCAGGACGCTGGGATGGGTGTAGTCGACGGTCATCGGGCCACCGCCGACAGGAACTCGGCCGGGGTGTCGGTGGTCGGCTCGCAGCAGTGCAGCCGCACCCGGATGCCACGCCAGGCGCCGTACACGTTCGTCAGCACCTTCGGCACGTCGTCGCGCTCGTAGGGCTGGCTGTTCCACTGCTCGACGGGCAGGCGCATGTACCGCGCCCAGCGGCGCAACTCCGTGTGCGTCGCCAGGTCCAGTTCCAACCCGTACGCGTCCGACGCCTCCACCTTGACCGGCAGCGGCAGCGCGTTACGGCCCATCGCGTCGGCGACGGTGAACAGGACAACGGGAATGCTCGGCGAAGTCTTCATCGCGGCCACCACCTACGCGGCCCGCTCGAACGACGCGCGAACGGCCAACAGCGCGCGGGCCTGGCGCATCACCTGACGCTGTGCCCGGCGTACCCGCTGCCAATCCAACTCGGACGGAACCGGCTCGGCGCACAGGATGGCGATCTGCGCGTCCAGCAGCAGAACTTCCGCCTCGATCAGCGGCATTTCCTGCTCGATCGCAGCGAGGTCGGTGGTGCTCGGCTCGCGGAACTCGTCGGGGTGTCTCTGCGGCTCAGCCACGTCGGCTGTCCTTTCGTTCTAGGAAGGGACTGGTCCAGAGATGCGATTCTCTGTTGCGCAACAAGGTAGCGATACGCGGCGAGGTTGCGCAAGTGGGTAGCGGTAATCTTGTTCGGGTGACTGACCCTCGGGATGAACTTTCAGCAGCTACGAAGCGCTATCGGCGTACCGAAGCGGCCCACGAAGCGGCGCGTGAGGCGGTGGTCGCGGCCGTCGTTGCCGCGCTCCGGCAGGGCGTGGGCCCGACCGAGGTCGAGCGGCTGTCGCCCTTCAGTGGTGCGTACATCCGGAAGCTCGCGCGGCAGAACGACGTACCCGCCGCGCCTCCTGGCCCCAAGCGTGCGGCTCGGTGACGGCGAGAGATCAACTGGCCTTCCGTCGCGTGTAGTGCTCGGCGTCGACCAGGCCGGTGGCGAGCGCGGATTCTTCCATGTCGTCGAGGACCCGAGCGGGGATGACCAGCCGGCCACGGACCTTGATGGCCGGGAACTGGCCAGCGTGGATCGCTCGGTACAGCGTCACCTCCGACATGCGGAGGATGGTGGCGGTCTCCGACACCGAGTGGAAGCGGGGGCGCTGGTGGGGGGTGATCGTGCGTACGGTGCTCAACCTGATCTCCTGAACCATCGGGCGGGGCTTGCTCTTGCCGTCTGGAACCAGTGAAATCGATAAGAGGCGCTTGGCTGGCGCAAGTCGGATGCAAGACGCGGCAAGGCAGTGCAACCCACGGCCACAGGGGACGGCAATGGCGAGGATCGAGCGGTGGACGGGTGCTCTGGCCTGCCTGCTTCAATCGGCATCCGGCATGACGAACGAGGGGTTCGCGAACTGGCTGGGCGTTGCGATCCGGACGGTTTCCTATTGGCATAGCCGGCCGGACACGGTCCCCGGAAACTCCAACCAGGAAATTCTTTACGCTGCATTGGATCGGGTGTCCGACGCGGTGCGAAGCCGGTTTTCCCGCATGGTCGCGGACTCGCTCAAGGAAGCCGGAATTCCCCGTACAGGAAACGTCGTTGTTGACCTCGTGAGTGATGCCGCGAATTCCGTCGCCAACGATCCGCTGTTGACCACTGGTCCGGTCGGAGACGAATCGATCGAGTCGTTGCAGGAGGAGATAGCGCTGCTCGCCCGTGCTGCTGGGATGGCCGCGTTCGACATGTTCACCAGTGCCCGTCGCTTGCGGGATGAGGCCAGGAAGCTGGCCGAGCGTACCCGCAGGCCGGGCGACCTGGCCGACCTGTACGTCATCGTCGGCCAGGGGACAGCGCTGATGGCGTCCACCGCGTTCGACCTCGGACACTGGAACGACTCAGCAGCGCTCGCGCGGGCTTCCACGCAGTACGCGGACCTTGCCGGACACGCTTCGCTCAAGGCGTGGACGTACGGCCTGCAAATGACGCTGGCGAACTGGCGCAACGAACCAGATGCCGCGCTGACCTACTTTGCTCGCGCGATGCGGGCGGCTCCAGACGGTGAGCCGAAACTCAGGCTCCGGTACATCGCTTCCCGTTCCCACGCCCTGCTGGCCGACGCGGAATCGGTCGCCGAGGTGTTGGAAGCGGCTCGACGTGATCGGGACATGGCGGCTTCCCGACCCGACGACCTGAGCGGGTCGGTCGGTGGTGAGTTTGCATTCGGGGAAGCCAGGGCAGCGGCGTGCGCGGCGGCGGGCTGGCTGGATCTCCGGAACGGCGAACAGGCGGCGAGGTACGCCCGTGAAGCCTTGCAGGTCTACGAAGCCCTGCCGCTGTCCCGGCGGCCGTACTCCCAGATCAATGGCACGCAGATCGACGTAGCCGCCGCACACCTGCACATGCACGACCGGGACGGCGCGGCCGAAGCTTTGCAGGGCGTCCTCGACCTACCGGCCCAGAAGCGGAACGTGTCGTTGACCGGGCGACTGGAGAAGGTCGGGCGGCTGCTGACCACGCCAGCGTGGCGCAACGACTCGGAAGCGCAGCAGTTGACCGAGCGGATCTCCGTCTGGCTCGCGGAAACGTCAGCCCGTCCGCTCGCCTGACGCTCGCCACGCGGCAAGGACCCGCGCTTCCTTCTCGCTGCTGAGCCCAATCTCGGTGGCCCGGTCGTGCGTACTCATCTCGCCCGTCTCGACCATCCACCGCCAGGTGTCGGCGACGGTGTCGGCCAGCGGCCGGGAGAGCAGGCCGGCGCGATGCGCGCGGGCGGCGTCGACCCGCCAGACGCCCTCGAACGTGCGCCAGAGCGGCAACTCCGACCACTGCCGCACGCCCTGGTCGAGAAGCACATCATCGGGTACCCACTCGAACCGCGGTGCGGCACCGGTCGCGTCGGCGCACGCGGTGAGCAGCTCCCCGAACGTGGCCCGGTCGACGGGGGCGCAGACGTTGAACGCGCCGGAGATGCCCTCGGCGGCGGTACGCAACGCGAACGCGGCCAGGTCGCGGACGTCGACGGGCTGAATCGACCGATCCGGCGACCCCGGCGCGAGAACCGTCCCACCGCCAGCGACCCGGCGCAGCCACCAGGGCAGCCGGCCGACATACTCGCGTGGGCCGAGCACCACACCGGGCCGTAGGACCGTCGTCCGGTCGGGGCCGAACGCGGCCAGCGCCGCAGCCTCGCACCCCGCCTTCTGGTAGCCGTACTGCGTCGGCCCGTCTTCCGTATCGGTGCCGTAGTCCGGCCCGGCATCGGGCGGGCAGTACAGCACATCGGATTCCTCGCTGAGCGGCTTCACCGGCCAGTCGCGGTAGACGCTCACCGTCGACATGAAGACGTATCGACCGGCAACGGGAGCCAGCGCGCGAGCCACGTCAAGGGTGTTCCTCGGTACGTAGCCGGAAGTGTCCACCACGGCGTTCCACGGCCCGACGGTTGCCAGGGCGTCAACGTCGGCCGGTTGGGTCCGGTCCCCTCGGACCGCGCGCACGCCATCGACGTCCGGTCCGGAGGTGCCCCGGTTGAACGTCGTTACGTCCCACCCTGCGTCGAGAGCCGCGGTGACGACCGCGCGGCCAACAAACCATGTTCCCCCGAGCACGAGCAGACGCATAGACCCATCATGCCGAGCAGGGAGTTAGAAGGCGAATGAGGATCTTCGGAGGCTCAAGGGGCGGGACGTCCGCCATGCGGCCGGTCGTTGCCGCATTGGCCGGCGAGTTGCGCTGGCGAGGCCGTGACGGAGCCCGACGAGGCTGCTTTGATCGCCTGGTTGCGGCCTTCGTGCTTCCGAGGATCTTTTCCCAGCAAGGCCTAGGTGAGTGTGTAGGAGTCAATGAGCTGAAGGAAGTGCGGGTTAGTAGGACCCGATCACGCGGGATAAGCTGTCCCGGCTTGGCGGGTCGCTAGAAGGGTGTCGGTCGGTGGCGAGTACGGCTCTAAGGCTCAGCGAGGAATGGGTGCTCGGCGAGAGCATAGGGGAAGGTGGTTTCGGTAGGGTTTATGCGGCTGCCTCTCCCCGGCATCAAAGTGCCGTTGCCAAGTTGATCCCCAAAAAGCCCGGTTCTGCTCGCGAGATGCTTTTTGTTGATCTCGGAAGTGCCCGCAATGTCGTCCCGATCATCGACAGCGGGGAGACGGCAGACAGTTGGGTCCTGATAATGCCGCGCGCTGAGAAGTCTTTGCGTCAGCACCTGCGAAGTGCGCTTAGCCCAACTGAGGCGGTTTCGATTCTTTCGGACGTGGCTGCGGCGTTGAGTGATTTGGACGGCAGAGTGGTTCATCGGGACCTTAAGCCTGAGAACATACTCTTGCTTGATGGTCGATGGTGTATCGCGGATTTTGGTATCTCGCGTTATGCTGAAGCAACAACGGCGCCTGATACCCAAAAATATTCCATGACCCCGCCGTATGCTGCTCCAGAGCAATGGCGTGCAGAGAGGGCCACAACCGCGACTGATGTATATGCCTTTGGTGTCCTTGCCTATGAGTTGCTAGCTGGAACGAGGCCGTTCCGTGGGCCGGGAAAAGGCGATTTCCGGGATCAGCATCTACATCATGAGCCGCCCCCACTGGACGGGGTGTCCATCTCGCTGGCAAGTCTGGTGGAGGAGTGCCTCTATAAGGCTCCACAAACGCGCCCTTCGCCTAGTAATCTTTCAGCGCGTCTTGAGCGTGCGGCACATACTTCCCCGAGCGGAGGGCTTGCCCTTTTGCGGAGGGCGAACCGCGCTGAGATCGCTCGACGTGGCGAGGAGGCGCGCGCTGCTGAACGTGCTCGTTCGGAGAAGGAGCGCCGCGCTGAGATAGCCAAGTCAGCAAATAAGGCAATCCGTCGCATCATGGATGCTGTCAAAGTGGCGATTTTGGATAGCGCCCCTGCTGCGGAATGTCGGGTACGAGTTCCCGAGCTCGATCCTGATAGCAAGCTGCCCTACCTGAGGCCGCAGGGTTGGTCGATCACCTTGAACAAGGTGACGCTTGACTTCATGATCCCGGTTGGCGCGCAGATCGACCTGCACTCGAGATTTGACCTGCCAATAGATGTCGTCTATTACGCTCGAATTGGTGTCGAGCGTCAGAAGAGCCATCCAAGGGATACCCAGTATCTTGGGAGAAGCCACTCCTTGTGGTACTGTGACGCGCAAGAGGAGGGTCGGTATCAGTGGTTTGAAACGTCCTTCATGGGGGCGTCTTGGCAGGCTAACCCGCAGGACCCTCAAGTTGAACCGTTTGCGCTGGACCCAAACGATGAAGCTGCGAAGGCGTTAACTTCGGGAGTCTCGGCCTACCGACTTGCTTGGCCCTTCACCCCGGTCACCATCGATAATCTCGATGATTTCATAAGCCGGTGGGCTGCGTGGTTCGCTGATTGTTTGTTCGGCGAAATGCGGCGGCCGTCACCGATGCCGGAGCGTCCGGTCGCGGGAAGCTGGCGCAGGGGATGAGTCGGCAAAGTCCGGTAGTTGGCCAAACCGTCGTTTTTGTGCACTACCCTGCGACAGTCGTACGGCGACCTCGGGCGAGATTCACCAAGCCCTCTTCGGCGAGTAGAAGAACGGCCCGATGCGCGGTGCCGACCGAGACCCGATGTGCCGTCGCCAGTTCGGCAATCGCAGGGAGTCGCGCCCCTCTCGCCAGCCGGCCGCTGCGAATCTGCTCCCGCAGGTCTTTGGCGATCCTGCGGTACGGGCTGTCTGCCAATGTCGGTTGCGTCGGTGCCACCGGACGGGGAGGCATCCGGGCGGCGAGGGTGCCGGCGGCGCGTTGGTCGGATTCGGAGAGCCACGCGGCGTAGACCCTGAGGGTGGTGGTACCACCGCCACCGTGGCCGAGCCGGCCGGCGACGGTCCGTACGTCGACACCCGCATTGATCAGTTCGGTTGCGGAGTAGTGGCGTAGGGCGTGAATGTGGCTGTCGATGCCGAGTCGCTTGGCGAGTCGCCCGTACCGCTGGGTGATGGTGTCGGGTCGGTAGCCGCGGCTGTTGTCCGGCTCGGGGGAGAAGACGTAGTCCGCCGGGTCGGCCGTCGCGTCGAGCTGGGCCAGGCGGTCGACGTACCGCGCGTGCAGCTCGGTGAGCACGTCGACCGTCTCGGGGTCGAGGGCGACCCGTCGTTGCTGGTGGGTCTTGGTGTCCTTCTCCTGCAACTCGCCGTTCGCGTCAAGGTAGGCGCTGCGTCGGAGGGTCAGCACGCCGGCGGCGAGGTCGAGGTGGTGCCAGCGCAGGGCGCAGAGTTCACCGCGGCGGGCGCCGGTGGTCATGGCGAGCCAGACCAGCGCGCCCCAGTCCGGGTCGCGCCACGACTCGGTGATGATGCGGGCGGCGTCGGTCGGGTTCGGCGGCTGCGGGTCGGGGTGGGGCGCGGCGGGTGGTTCAGCCTGTGCGGCGGGGTTGACGGCGATCCAGCGCCACCGCACCGCCCGGCTCAGCGCGCCGCTCAGAATCCAGTGGATCTGGCGCACCGAGGACGCGCTGAGCGGCTTGCAGACGTGCCGCCGGCATCTCGCGGTGCAGGTGTGCTCGCCGGCCATCCGGTGCGTCACGGACGCCTTGCCGCCGCACCGGTCCCGGCAGCGGCGCAGGCTCGCGTAGAAGGATTCGAGCGTCTCGGCATCGAGCCGATTGAGCGACAGCTTGCCGAGCACCGGCCGGACGTGCTTGTTCAGCTTGTTCCCGTAGCCCATGCGGGTGGTCGGCTCGATGTCGGCGACGTCCAGCCACTTGTCGAGTAGTTGGTTCAGCGTCGCTCGGGTGCGCGGGTTGCGCTTCTCGTCGACCTCGTTGAGGAAGCGGGTCCGGACCTTCTCGGCTTCCCGCTGGGCGTTCCGACCCGCCGGGACCGTTTCGGTGAGGTAGTGCCGCTTCCCGGTGAGCGGGTCGACGCCCGCATAGACCCTCACTCTGAGTGACCCGCTGGGGAGTTCCATGATCTCGCCGCGTTGCCGCTTCGTGTCTGCCACGAGGCCGACAGTAGCTCGATAGCTCCACGAATAGCTCCACGCGAGCTGTTCGGCTGGGAGAAAGTCCAGCGCGCCTGGCAGGATTCGAACCTGCGGCCTTGGGATTAGAAGTCCCCTGCTCTATCCGCTGAGCTACAGGCGCATGGCGTGGTGGTCCGGCGGGCCGGACCGTACCGGGTGTGCGCCAAGAGGGTACCGCTGACCGGGGGTGTCGCGGTGGTACGGGGCGGCGCGGATCCGTCCGACCCCGCGTCACCACGGTCAGCGGCCGGCGTCGACGAGGGACGCGTCCACCCACCGGTCGATCTCGGCGAAGACCCTCTCGCGTACGGCGGGGCCGGAGAGCGTCAGGTCGTGCATGCCGCCGTCGATGCGGGCCACGGTCACCTGGGGCCCGAGTCGGGGTGCCCAGCGGACCATGTGCGCCACGTCCAGGACGGCGTCGGCGAGCATCGCCGACCCGTGCCACCGTTTACGCCGGAAGGTGCGGGTGGAGCAGGCCACCAGCACCGGCACCGGGATGTCCAGCCCGGCGCGGAGCTGCCGTTGCGCCCGGCGGATCGCGGCCAGCCAGCCGATCCGGACCGGGAACCCGGCGAGCGGCTTCCAACTCAGGTCGTAGCTCCACTCGCCCCGGTGGTCGGCGTGCAGGCACTCGCCGTACACGGTGCCCAGGCCGAAGGGGAGGACGCGGTGCGGCGCGCCGCGGCCGAGCCGGGTCACGGCCGCCGCGAGGGGCCGGCGGACCAGCCAGGGCGCGTTGATGTCGAAGAAGGGGCTGTTGAGCAGCAGTCCGTCGACGAGGCCGGCGTCGCGCCGCGCGTGTGCCCACACGGCGGCGAGCAGGCCGCCGGTGGAGTGGCCCATCACCAGCAGCGTGTCGTGCTCGTCGGCGGTGCGGACGAAGGTGGCGGCGGCGTCCAGTTCGGGGAAGTAGTCGCCCAGGTCGTGGCAGAAGTTCGGGGTCTGGTGCGGCAGCAGGCTGCGGCCGTACTTGCGCAGGTCGAGGGCGTAGAAGTCCCAGCCCCGGTCGGTCCAGAACTCGGCCAGGTGGGCCTGGAAGAAGTAGTCGACGAACCCGTGCACGTAGAGCACGGCCCGCCGGCTCGGCTGCGCGGCCCGGCAGCGGACCAGGGTGGCGACGACCGGGCCCTCGTCGTCGGGGTCCAGCTCGATCGTGTACCGCTCGAAGGGCGGTCCGAGTACGTCCGGTTCCACGCCGGTCACGCTACGCCCGCCGGTTACCGGGCGGTAGACCCGTGTCTTCCTCGCGTACCCGGACGCCGTCGCCGCCCACCGGGGAGCCCGGTGGGCGGCGACGGGCGGTGCGGTCAGGCGACGCCGGTGTGGGCCGGTGCCTCCGCGTCGTCGTCGGTCGACGGGGCTTCGGTGCCGGTGTGGCCCTCCTCCCGCAGGTGCTTGTTGTGCCGGGGCTCCTGCTTGGTCTTGGCGTCGTTGAGCCGGCGGCGCAGGTCGTCGCGGACGTCGTTGAGCGCGGCGTGCAGGTCTTCCTCAGAGGAGGTGGTGACGATCTTCTGCCGGCCCGCGATCCAGCACTCCAGGGTGACCTTCTGCCCCCGGGCCTCCCGGTCCTTCACCGACACCTCCAGCTCGGTGGCGTCGGCGTGGAACGAGGCCAGCCGGGCGTCCAGCGTGGCGAACTGCTCGGCGATCCAGTTCCGGTCGCCCTGGGAGAATCCGGCGCCGACGCGCAGGCACTCGGCGACGGTGGCGGGATTCGCGACGGCGCTCATCGGGTCACCTCACGCCGGGTGGCGACGGTCGTACCGGACGAGGCTGTTCTGCACATGGTCGCTGACCTTTCCGTTGGACGATGCGGCGCGGTGGCTTCCGGACGGTGCCGGCCCGTGCCCGCGTCGGCTTCTCCTGCGGTACGCGTGGACGCTCCCCGCTTGATCGAACCCATACCCAGCCGACCTCCCCGCGGAAACCGCCCGGCGACTCCGGGCGATCCGATCGTCGCCCGCCGTGCGGCCGGCCGCCCAGGGCCGGTGGACCTAGCACACCGGGACCTTGATCAGGTCGTTGTCCACAGCCGGCCGGGTTGTCCACAGGTCGGCGGAGACGGGTGGACCGCTGGGCGGCGGTGGGACACGCTCGGCATCGAGTCGACTCGTCACCGCAGGTCCCGATCCCTCTGGAGGGGTGATGTTCGATACCTATGTAACGATTGTTGGAAATGTTCTGACCGCGCCGGAATGGCGGCGAACCACGCAGAGCGGCACGCTGGTCGCCAACTTCAAGGTCGCCTCGACCGCCCGCCGGCTGGACCGGGAGAGCGGTCGCTGGGTCGACGGCAACAGCCTCCGGGTCCGCGTCAACTGCTGGCGCAAGCTCGCCGAGGGGGTCGCCGCCTCGGTGATGGTGGGCGACCCGGTGGTGGTCGCCGGGCGGCTCTACACCCGGGACTGGATCGACGACGCCGGGAACCAGCGCACCCTCTACGAACTGGAGGCGGTCACCGTCGGGCACGACCTCGCCCGGGGACGGGGCCGGTTCCTGCGCAACCGGCCCAGCATGGCGACCAGCAGCGTGGAGGACGCGGAGGCGGAGCGGCGCGTCCACGGCGCGCCGACCGAGCCGGTGCCGGGCGACGAGGTGCCCGTCTCCCTCGACGACCGTCCGCTGGACGACGACCTCGACCGGCCGGTGCCGGTCGACCCGCGCCGGCTGACCGGGTTCGCCGCGACCGCGGTCGATCTCGGCGCCGACCCCTTCGACGCCCCGGACGGTGGGTCCGGGTCGGTGGCGAACGCCGGAGCCGACCCGGGCCTTGAGCTGTCGGTCGCCCCGATCGGCGAGCTGTCCGAGGAGGCGGACGACCTGACCGACCGGGCGACGGGGGTCGGCTCGGGTGAGCCGTTCGGGGAACTCGACCCGCTGCCCGAGGGCACGGAGCCGTCCGAGGGCACGGAGCCAGCCGAGGAGGTGCCGTCGACCGTCGGGGATCCGGCGACGCCGTCGGTGCGCCGGTCCCGGCGCGGCGGCCGGACGCGGGAGGCCGTGCCGGCCTGAGCACCCGGCCCGTGGCGGGGCGACGGCAGCGGAGCCGTCGACCCGTCCCGGGCGCGGCGGGCGGGGGTTCGGTGTGCACGGGGAACGGTTCGATGTGCACGGGGAACATGGCGTTCGGCTGGGAGAGTGCCTTCGCGCGCCGGCCGGTGGACACCCTCCGCCATCGGCTCGTCGCGTTCCCGTCACCGGGCCGCCGGGCACCGGGGCGGCTGGGTGACGAAGGCTAGGCTTACCGGCCGGAGGTGGTGCGGGTGCGGATGCGGCAGGCAGTCATCGTCGCCGACGCGGCCGGGCTGGCGGCGGGGTACGCGCTGGACGCGCTCCTCGGCGACCCGCGCCGATGGCACCCGGTCGCCGGGTTCGGTCGGGCCGCCGGTGCCCTGGAGCGACGTCTCTACCGCCCGGACCGGACGGCGGGTACGGCGTTCACCGCGCTCGCGGTCGGGGTGCCGGTGCTGCTCGGCGCGGCGGGAGCGCTCGCCACCCGGCGGCGTCCGGTGGCCCGTGCGGTCCTGGTGGCGGCCGGCACCTGGACGGTGCTCGGCGGTCGCACCCTGCGCCACGAGGCCGAGATGATGGGCCGGGCGCTGCGCGACGACGACCTGCCGGCCGCCCGGCGTCGGCTCAGTCACCTCTGCGGACGTGACCCGTCCGTCCTGGACGAGCCGGAACTCGCCCGGGCCACCGTCGAGTCGGTCGCCGAGAACACCTCCGACGCCGTGGTGGCACCGCTGTTCTGGGGTGCGGTCGCCGGGCTGCCCGGCCTGCTCGGCTACCGGGCGGCGAACACCCTGGACGCGATGGTCGGTCACCGCTCGGAGCGGTACGCCCGCTTCGGCACCCCCGCCGCCCGCCTGGACGACCTGCTCAACCTGGCCCCGGCCCGGCTGACCGGGCTGCTCACCGTGGCCGTGGCCCCGGTGGCGCGAGGCGACCGGGAGCGGGCCTGGCACGTGTGGCGACGGGACCGGAACGACCATCCGAGCCCCAACGCCGGGCAGTGCGAGTCGGCCATGGCCGGGGCGCTCGGGGTGCGGCTGGGCGGCCGGAACGTCTACTTCGGGCGCTCCGAGGTGCGCCCGTTCCTCGGCGACGGGCCCCGGCCGGAGGCCCGGCACCTGCGTCGGGCGGCCCGGATCTCCGGAGCGGTCGGCCGGTCCGCGCTCGCGTTGGCCGTCGCCGTCGCGGTGGGCCGGGCGGCGCTGGGCCGGTCGGTACCGCGTCCGACGGGGCTGGAACGGCGGGTGCGGGGGGCGCTGGGTCGGGTCGTGCCGCGTCCGGCGGACACGGGGGCCCGGGTGCGGGAAGCGCTGGGCCGGGCGACGTCGGCCGGGGTGGCGTCGGCGCGGGGCATCCGGGCGGGGGCGTCCCGGGGCGGGACGGAGCGAGGGAGAGCGGCATGAGTGGCGGGTTGCTGGTCGCCGGGACCACCTCGGACGCCGGCAAGAGCGTGCTGACCGCCGGCATCTGCCGCTGGCTGCACCGCCGGGGCGTCAAGGTGGCCCCGTTCAAGGCGCAGAACATGTCCAACAACTCGGCCGTGGTGGTCGGGGCGGACGGGCGGGGCGGCGAGATCGGCCGGGCGCAGGCCATGCAGGCCGCCGCCTGCGGGCTCGAACCGGACCTGCGCTTCAACCCGGTGCTGCTCAAGCCCGGCAGCGACCTGGCCAGTCAGGTGGTGCTCCTCGGCGAGGCGGTCGACACGGTCACCGCCGGCAACTTCCGGGTGCTGCGTCCCCGGCTCGCCGAGACGGCGTGGGCCGCCCTCGCCGAGTTGCGCGCCGAGTACGACGTGGTGATCTGCGAGGGGGCGGGCAGCCCCGCCGAGATCAACCTCCGGGACGGCGACTACGTCAACATGGGGCTGGCCCGGCACGCCGGGCTCCCGGTCGTCGTCGTCGGCGACATCGACCGGGGCGGGGTGTTCGCCTCGATGTTCGGCACGGTGGCTCTGCTGGACCCGGCCGACCAGGCGCTCGTCGCCGGCTTCGTGGTCAACAAGTTCCGGGGCGATCTCGGCCTGCTCCAGCCCGGGCTGGACATGCTGCGCCAGGTGACCGGTCGCCCCACGTACGGGGTGCTGCCCTGGCACCTCGACCTCTGGCTGGACGCCGAGGACTCGCTCGCCTACGGCCGGGTGCTCGGTCGGCCGGCCGCCCCGCACGGCGACGAGTGGCTGGACGTGGCCGTCGTCCGGCTGCCCCGGGTCAGCAACGCCACCGACGTGGAGGCGCTCGCGACCGAGCCCGGCGTACGGGTCCGGCTGACCGTCGAGCCGGCCGAACTCGCCGCCGCCGACCTGGTCGTCCTGCCCGGTTCGAAGTCGACCGTGGCCGACCTCGCCTGGCTGCGGGAGACCGGGCTCGCCGACGCGGTTCTCGCGCACGCGGCGGCGGGAAAGCCGCTGCTCGGCATCTGTGGCGGCTTCCAGATGCTGGGGCGGGCGATCCATGACCCGGTGGAGAGCCGGCGGGGCAGCGTGCCGGGGCTCGGGCTGCTGCCCGTCGAGATCACCTTCGACCCGCGCAAGACCGTCCGCCAGTCGGCCGGTGCCGGCTTCGACGGCGTCGAGGTCCGGGGCTACGAGATCCACCACGGGTACGTCTCCAGCGTCGACCCCGACCTGCCCCCGCTGCTCACCTACGCCGACGGCCGGAGCGAGGGAGCCCTGCTCGGCGCGGTGTACGGCACGCACTGGCACGGAGCCTTCGAGTCCGACGACTTCCGCCGCCGCTTCCTCGCCGAGGTGGCGGGACAGGCCGGGCGGCGGGGCTTCCGGCCGGCGCCGGCCACCTCGTTCGCCGCCGCCCGGGAACGCAGCCTCGACCTCCTCGGTGACCTGGTCGAGGAGCACCTGGACACTGACGCCCTGTGGCGGCTCGTCGAGTCCGGCCCGCCGAGCGGCCTGCCCTTCATCCCCCCGGGTGCCCCCACCGGCTGAGTGCACGCGGTGGCGGTGGCGGCTCAGTGACGGACGTCGGCGGGACGGTCGGACATCGGCAGGCCCGCCGCCCGCCACGCCTCGACCCCGCCGACCATGTCCGTCGCCCGGTGCAGCCCGAGCGCCCGCAGGCTCGCCGCCGCCAGGCTGGAGCTGTAGCCCTGCCGGCACACCACGACGACCTCCAGGTCGTACCCGGTGGCCTCGGGAATCCGCCAGGTGCTGGCCGGGTCCAGTCGCCACTCCAGCACGGTCCGGTCGATCACCACCACGCCGGGCAGTTCGCCCTGCTCGCGTCGTTGCAGATCGGTGCGGGTGTCGACCACGAGCGCGCCCCGGCCGGCGGCCTGGATCGTCTCGTGCGGGGTGAACCGACGTACGCCGGCCCGCGCCTGTTCGAGCAGGGCGTCGACACCGGGACTCATCACGGAATGGGACACGAACCGATCATGCCGACCCGGTCGGCGAGCCGCCCGCCGAACCCCCTCCCGCCACCCGATCGGTAGCGTCGGCGGACGTGGTGGCGGTGGTGGAGGCGTACGCGGGGCTGGCCCGGCGGGTGCTGGCCCGGCCGGCGCGGTTGGGGCGTACCCGACTCGTGGCGGTCGACGGGCCGAGCGGCGCGGGCAAGAGCGTCTTCGCCGACCGGCTCGCGGACGCCCTGGCCGCGCTCTCCGGCGGCGGCCGGCCGCCGGTGGTGCACACCGACGACCTGCTCGACGGCTGGGCCGACCAGTTCACCTTCTGGCCCCGGCTGGAGGAGCAGGTGCTGTCCCCGTTGCGCGCCGGCCGGCCCGGCGGTTACCACCGTTACAGCTGGGTGCGTCGCGAGTTCCTGCCCCGGGTGGTCCCGGTGCCGGTCACGCCGGTGCTGATCGTGGAGGGGGTCAGCGCGGCCTGCCGGGCGGTCCGCCCCGAGACGACCCTCGCGGTCCTGGTCACCGCACCGGCGGAGTTGCGGCTGGCGCGGGCGGTGGCCCGCGACGGCGCGCGGATCCTGCCCGAGCTGCGCCGCTGGCACGCGGGGGAGCGGGCCCACTTCGACGCCGACGGCACGGCGGCCGGGGTAGACCTCGTGGTGGACGGCGCGCCGACCCTGCCGCACGACGGCCGGCACTACTTCGTGCGCCGGACCGGGCCCGGTAAGGCCGGCATACGATGCCGGTCATGACCACTCCGATCATGACCGAGTCCGAGCTGCGGGCCGCCGTCGAGCGGGAACTGCCCGGCGTCCGCGCCGACCTGGAACGCCTCGTCCGCATCCCCGGCATCGCGTTCGACGGCTTCGACCACACGCAGGTGGAGCGCTCCGCCGAGGCGGTGGCCGAGTTGCTGCGCGGCTGCGGCCTGGAGGCACGGATCGTGCGTTCCGGCGGCCAACCCGCCGTGATCGGAACGAGGCCCGCCCCGCCCGGCGCGCCCACCGTGCTGCTCTACGCCCACCACGACGTCCAGCCGGTCGGCGACCGGTCCCTGTGGGAGTCCGACCCGTTCGAGCCGGTCGAGCGGGACGGCCGCCTCTACGGCCGGGGCGCCGCCGACGACAAGGCCGGCATCATGGCGCACGTCGCCGCGCTGCGCGCCTTCGGCGACGCGCTGCCGGTCGGGGTGGTGCTGTTCATCGAGGGGGAGGAGGAGTACGGCTCCGACTCCCTGGAGCGTCTCCTCGCCGAGCACCGGGACGAACTCGCCGCGGACGTCATCGTCATCGCCGACTCCACCAACTGGGACATCGGGGTACCGGCGCTGACCACCTCGCTGCGCGGCATCGTCAACTGCTTCGTCGAGGTGCGTACCCTCGAACACCCGGTGCACAGCGGCATGTTCGGCGGACCGGTCCCGGACGCGCTCACCGCGCTGTCCCGTCTCCTGGCCACCCTGCACGACGAGGCGGGGGACGTGGCCGTGGAGGGGCTGGCCCGCGCGGCGGACGCGACGGTCGACTACCCGGAGGACCGGTTCCGGGCCGAGGCCGGTCTGGTCGACGGGGTGTCGCTGATCGGCACCGGGAAGATCACCGACCGGATCTGGGCCCGTCCGTCGGTGGCGGTGCTCGGCATCGACGCCCCGGCCACCGCCGAGGCCCCGAACGCCCTGGTCCCGGCCGCGAAGGCCAAGCTGAGCGTACGGCTGGCGGCGGGGGACGACCCGAAGCAGGCGTACGAGGCGATCCGTGCCCACCTGGAGCGGCACGCCCCCTGGGGGGCACGGATGGAGGTCACGTTGGAGCACGACGGCGCGCCCTGCGTCATCGACTGCTCCGGCCCGTTGTTCGATGCGGCCCGCGCCGCCTTCCGGGCCGCCTGGGACGGCGTCGAGCCGGTGGAGACCGGGATCGGCGGCTCGATCCCGTTCATCGCGACCTTCCAGGAGATGTTCCCACTGGCGGCGATCATGGTGACCGGGGTCGAGGACCCGCACTCCCGGGCGCACGGGCCGAACGAGAGCCTGCACCTCGGCGAGTTCGCCCGGGTCTGCCTCGCCGAGGCGCTGTTGCTGGCCCGGGTCGCCGAGGCGGGCACGAAGCGGAACTGACCGGACACGCGGTCCGATTTCCGGGATTCCGGCACGTCAGGGACGTGCGTACGCTAGCCTCTCGAACATGAGTACGAACGAGGTGATGGTGCGGCTGGAGGCCGCCGTCAGCGCGCTGGGGGACGTCGACGTCTCCGCCTGGCCCGACGAGACGCTCCGCGAGCGGCTCGGCGAGCTGTCCACCGCGCTGGTGGCGCTCGACGCCGTCCTGGCGCGGGTCGCCGGCCAGGTCCGCGACCGTGGACTGCGGATCGAGGAGCCGGTGTCGGCCTGACCCGTCCCGGTCGGGCCTTCCGGCGGGTGGTCCCGGTCTCCCGGTCCCCGGCGGCCCGGCATCTCGGCCTCCTGGGCGGTCCCGGCGTCCCGGTCTCCGGTGGGCCCGGCGTTCCGGTCTCCGGGCGGTTGGCCCGGAGGGCTCGCCAGCGTCGGTCTTCCGGCGGCTCGCCAGCGTCGGTCTTCCGGCGGATCGCCGGTGTCGTCGGAGGTGGCTGGCAGGATGGGAGCGTGCGGTTCCTCGACCTGGCGGCCACCTCCGCCGCGGTCAGCGCCACCAGTGGCCGACGAGCCAAGGTGGAACTGCTCGCGGGGGCGTTGCGCGCGCTCGACCCGGCGGAGGTGCCGGCCGGCGCCGGCTGGCTCGCCGGCGAACTGCGCCAGCGACAGACCGGTGTGGGCTGGGCCAGCCTCCGCGACCTGCCGCCGCCGGCCGGCGTCCCGACGCTGACCGTCGCCTCGGTCGACGCGGCGATCGACGAGATCGCCGCCGTGCACGGACCGGGCTCCCAGGCCCGCCGCCGCGCCCTGCTGCACGCTCTCCTCGCCGCGGCCACCGCCGCCGAGCAACGCATGCTGGTCGGCCTGTTCAGCGGCGAGCTGCGCCAGGGCGCGCAGGCCGGGCTGCTCGCCGACGCCGTCGCCCGCGCCGCCGACGTGCCGTTGGGTGCGGTCCGCCGGGCCCTGCTCGTCGCCGGTGACCTCCGCGCGGTGGCGGTCGCCGCCCTCGACGGGGGTGCCGCCGCGTTGGCCGGGTTCGGGCTGCGGGTCGGGCGTCCGCTCGCCCCGATGCTGGCCCAGAGCGCCCCCACCGTGGCCGACGCGCTCACCGCCACCGGTGCGCCCGCCGCCGTCGACGTCAAGCTCGACGGCATCCGGATCCAGGTGCACCGCTCCGGCTCCGACATCGCCGTCTTCACCCGCAGCCTCGACGAGATCACCGCGCGCGTTCCCGAGGTGGTGGCGGCCGTCCGTACGCTGCCCGCCCGGGAACTGGTGCTCGACGGGGAGGCGATCGGGCTCGACGCCACCGGGCGACCGCTGCCGTTCCAGGAGACGGCCAGCCGGGCCGCCCGCCGTACCACCCCCAGCGTCGCCGGCCGGACCCCGGTCGCCCCGGCCGTGCTCGCCGCCGCCACCACGACCGGCGGCACCGTGCTGACGCCGTACTTCTTCGACCTGCTGCACCTCGACGGCGAGGATCTGATCGACGCGCCGGGCCGGGACCGCTGGGCCGCGCTGGCCGGGGCGGTCGACGCCGAGCTGCTGGTCGGGCGGACGGAGGTCGACGGCCCGGAAGCGGCGTCGGCGGCCTTCACCGCCGCGCTGGCCGCCGGTCAGGAGGGGGTCGTGGTCAAGTCCCCCGACGCACCGTACGACGCCGGCCGGCGCGGGGCGGCCTGGGTGAAGGTGAAGCCCCGGTACACCCTCGACCTGGTCGTCCTCGCTGTGGAATGGGGCAGCGGCCGGCGGCGGGGCTGGCTGTCCAACCTCCACCTGGGCGCGCGGGACCCGGCCACCGGTGGCTTCGTCATGCTCGGCAAGACCTTCAAGGGGCTCACCGACGAGCTGCTGCGCTGGCAGACCGAGCGGTTCCTCTCGATCGCCGTGGAGCGGGGCGAGCACGTGGTGCGGGTCCGCCCCGAACAGGTGGTCGAGATCGCCTTCGACGGGGTGCAGACCAGCCCCCGGTATCCGGGCGGGGTGGCGCTGCGTTTCGCCCGGGTGGTGCGCTACCGCGACGACAAGAGCGCCGCCGAGGCGGACACCATCGACGCCGTCCGTGCCCTGCGTGCGGCCCCGGCCACCGGCTGACCGACCGGGCGGGGCCGACCCGTCAGACCGGGCCGGTCCGGGTGGGTTCCTCGACCCGGTCGCCGGTGGGCTCCCCGACCCGGTCAACCGAGGGTTCCTCGGCCCCGTCTCCGGTGGCCTCGTCGACCCGGTCACCCGAGGGACGGCGGATGCCAGCCCGTCCGTGCGCCTCACGACGGGCCACCCAGCCGTACGCGACCAGCGTCATCGCGGCGAAGAGCCACCACTGCACCACGTAGCCGAGGTTCTGCCAGTTGTTCTCGTGCCGCACCGGCACCGCCTGGAAGACCGGTTCGGCCTCCGGGGTCTGCCCGTCGAGCAGCACGTACGCCCCGTGGACCGGGTAGGGCAGTTCCCGGGCGAGCTGGGCGACGCCGATCCGGCGGGTCTCCAACCGGCCGTCACGCCGCTCGACGGCGCCCGCCCCGCTCTCGCTGAGCCGGACCCGGCCGACCACGGTCACCTCCCCACCCGGCGTCGCCGGCAGCTCGGGCCGCGCGGTCGCGTCCCCGCCGGGGGTGGGCGGCACCCAGCCCCGGTCCACCAGGACGGCCGAGCCGTCGGCCAGTAGCAGCGGGGTGACCAGCTCGAAGCCGACCTGGCGTTCGACGCTCCGCCCCCGGATCCAGACCGAGTTGGCCGCGTCGTACCGCCCGGTGACGGTGACCCGGGTCCAGACGTCCTCCGCGTCCGGCGCGGCTCCGGCCGTGCCGGACGCCCCGGTCGGGGCCGCGAGCACGTCGCCCAGCGGCACCGGCGTCATCCGCGCGGTCGCGTCGATGCGCTCGTTGATCGCCGAACGGCCCTGGTATCGGTCGAGCTGCCAGTTGCCGAGCTGCACCATCGCCGCGGCGGCGACCAGCGCCAGCACGAGATAGCCCAGCCAGCGGGGCGTCAGGAGGAACCGGTACACGCCCCGAGGCTACTCGCCCGACCGGCGGTCACTGCCCGGGACCGGTGCCGGACGGACCGGGGGAGCGCCGGACCGGCACCGACCCGGGAACCGGACCGGCACCGGACCAAGAACCGGACCGGCAGCGGCCCCAAGAACCGAACCGGCACCGGACCCAGCGCCGGACGGGCAGCGGACCCGTGCCGCCGTCGGGTGATCCCGTCGGTGCGTGGCGGGTCGGTTACCGCGATTCGGCGGGGTGGTTGGGTATCGTCACGCGGACGAACCATCGGGCGGCGTCCGGGTCACCGTGGCACGACCGCCCACGCGCCGCCACCGACCGTGCGCGTTCGCCGCGTACCGCCGCCACGGAGGATCGATCAATGAGCGTCGTGCCACGTCTCGTGGTCGCCGCGCCCTCGTCCGGGCACGGCAAGAACGCCGTCTCGATCGGCCTGGTCGCCGCCTTCCGGAAACGGGGCCTGGACGTCGCCGGGTTCAAGGTGGGGCCGGACCACGCCGACGCCGCCTACCTCGGGGTCGCCGCCGACGGACGACCCGGCCGCAACCTCGATCCGCGGCTGGTCGGGCCGGAACGCGTCGCCCCGCTCTTCGCGCACGGGGCGGCCGGGGCGAAGCTGGCCCTGGTGCAGGGCACGATGGGCCTCTACGACAGCGTCGCCGGCCCGTCCGAGGTCGAGTCCACCGCCGCGGTCGCCACCGCGCTGCGCAGTCCGGTGGTGCTGGTGGTCGACGTGTCGACGATGGGGCAGTCGCTGGCCGCGCTGGTGCACGGCTTCCGCTCGTTCGACGAGCTGCTCTGGCTGGGCGGGGTGATCCTCAACCGGGTCGCCTCGCCCCGCCACGAGGGGCTGCTGCGCGAGGCGCTCGACGACATCGGCGTACCGGTCTTCGGGTCGCTGCGCCCGGGGGACCTGCCGCCGATGTTCCCCGCCCGGTCGTACGGCATGGTGCCGGCGCTGGCCGGCGATCCGGAGGTGACCCGGGCGGTGCGGCGGCTGGGGGAGGGCATCGCCGACCGGCTCGACCTGGACGGCCTGCTCCGGCTGGCCCGCTCCGCGCCGCCGCTGGCCGTCGAGCCCTGGTCACCCGCCGCGCCGACGGCCGTGGCCCGGCCCGACCGTCCGGTGGTCGCGCTCGCCGGCACCGCGCGCGGCGGCTACGGGTACGCCGAGACCGGTGAGCTGCTCGCCGCCGCCGGGGCCGAGGTGGTCCCGGTGGACCCGTTCCGCGACGAGGCCCTGCCGGCGGGCACCGCCGCGCTGGTCGTCGGGTCGGGGCTTCCCGAGGCGTACGCGGAGCAGCTCTCCGCCAACGGCCCGCTCCGCGCGGCGGTGGCGGAACTGGCCCGGGCCGGGCGCCCGGTGCTCGCCGAGGGGGCGGGTCTGCTCTGGCTGGCCCGGGAGCTGGACGGCCGACCGATGTGCGGGGTGCTCGACGCGACCGGGACGACCCACGAGGGCATGGTGCTCGGCTACCGGGAGGCGACCGCCGCGACGGAGAGCCTGGTGGCACCCCGGGGCGCGGTACGCCACGGCTACAAGCAGCACCGGGCGGTGCTCACGCCCCGGGCCGGGGAACGACCGGCCTGGAGCTGGCCGGGCGGGCCGCCCGAGGGGTACGTCTGGTCCGGCGGGTACGCCTCACAGCTCGCCCTGCACTGGGCCGGCGCGCCGGACGTCGCCTCCCGGCTGGTCGCCGCCGCCGTGGCAGCCACCCGGCGTGCGCCGGTGCCGACCAGCCCCGGACCCGCCGGGCCGGTGGCCGTCGCCCAGGCCCGGGGCGGTCGCACGCCGGAGGTCCCGGCGTGATCGGGCAGGTGGCGGTGCGCCGCTTCCCGGATCTGACCGTCTCCACCCCGCGCACCGAGGTACGCCGGCACAGCGCGCGGGACGCCGACCCGGTCTCGGGGATCTTCGCGGACCGGTTGACCCAGCGCTGGCTGCCGCTGGCCGACGAGTCGGGACAGATCGACGGGCTGGCCTGGTGCACGGACCTGGCCCGGCAACGGCGGGACAGCGGCGACGGCGACCACTTCGCGGTGGTGCGCCGGGAGGACGCCCGGGTGGTCGGCTGCCTCTGGACCAAACGGACCGACTGGGGTGCCCGGCTCACCGAGGTCTCGTACGCGATGGCGCCGGAGGCGCGGGGCTACGGCCTGGCGGCGGAGGCCGTCCTCGCGCTGGCCATCGCGCTGATCATGGAGCACGGCTTCCAGCGGGTCGAGTTGCGGGTGGCCCCGGGCAACGTGGCGTCCCGACGGGTGGCGGAGAAGGCCGGGTTCAGCTACGAGGGGCTGCTGCGCAACGCCGGCTATGTCCGGGGCAACCGCGTCGACCTGGAACTCTGGTCCTTCGTCACGGCCGACCTTCACTGAGACCACCACCCCCGGCGTCGGGCGGGGTCACCCGACCATGCGGTCGGGAGGCGGGGTGAAGTCGCGGCTGGGCTGGCCCTTGAGAGCGTCCCGGAGGGTCCCGGCGACCGCGTCGATCGGTCTCTGGGACTGACCGTCGCCGACCGCGTTGAACGGGTTGTCCGGGTCGGAGATGAAGCTCGCCGCCGCCAGTTCCGGGGTGTAGCCGACGAACCAGGCGGACCGGGTGCTGTCGGTGGTACCGGTCTTGCCGGCCACCGGGCGACCGACCGTGCCCCGGACGCTGTCGGCGGTGGACCAGCCCCCGCAGCCTCCCCGGGCCGGTGTGTCGCCGGTCGGGCAGCGGGCCGCGTCGGTGGCGGCCTGGGCCGCGCCGGCGTCCACCACCTGCCGGCAGCGCGGCTTGGCCACCTCGCGTTCCAACCCGCCCGCGGTCCGGTAGGTCGCCGGGGTGCCGTCCCGGTTGGTGATCGAGAGCACCGGGATCGCCTCGCAGTACCGGCCGTCGGCGGCGATCGCCCCGTACGCGTTGGCCAGCTCCAGCGGCGTCGCGTCGGAGACGCCGAGCGTGAACGCGCCCCACGTCTTCGCCTTCTCCGGCGACGCGTGGTCCCGGTCGACGTCGGTACGCCAGCGCAGTCCGAGCTGCTCGGCGAGCCGGACCGCCCGGTCCGCGCCGACCTTCTCCTCCAACCAGACGAAGTACGTGTTGACCGACTTGCCGAAGCCGGACCACATGGTCTGCGTCCCGCTCATCGCTCCGCTCGCGTTCGACGGGGACCAGCCGTTGTAGACCTCGGAACGGTACCGGTGCGGGGCGTTGAACGAGGTGGACAGCGGCATCCCGGCGTCCAGCGCGGCGAGCATCGGGAACATCTTGAACGTCGAGCCGGCCTGGTAGCCGGGGAGGGTGCCGCCGCCGAGCAGCGGGGCGACCGTGTTCGGGTAGTTGGCCTTGACCTTCGGGTCGGCCTCCGGGTTGGAGGTCGGCGGGTTCTCGCTGGTGTCCAGGGAGTACTTCCGGTTCACCGCCATCGCCTTCACCCGGCCGGTGCCCGGCTCGGTGACGACCAGCCCGTGCGCGAACGGGCTGCCGGTGCTGCCCTCGGCGTCGATGTTCTTCTCCGCGGCCTCCTGGATCTTCGGGTCGATGCTGAGCACGATCCGGTAGCCACCCCGGCGTAGTTCGTCGATGCGTTCCAGCCGGTTCTCGCCGAAGGCGGACTGGGAGCTCCACCAGTTCTTCAGGTAGTCGCAGGCGAAGCCGAGGCTGTTGTGCTGCTGCGGGATCGAGGCGCAGTCGTTGCGCGGGTCGCTCTGGTCGATCCGCAGCGGCTCGGTGCTGGCCTGTGCGGCGGCCTCCGGCGAGAGGTAGCCGAGCTGGCCCATCCGCTCCAGCACGTAGTTGCGGCGGCCGACGGCCTCCTGCTGGTCGGAGGTGACCGGGTCGTACTCGGACGGGGACTTGACCAGGCCGGCCAGCGTGGCGGACTCGACCGGGGTCAGGTCCTTCGGCTTCTTCGAGAAGAAGATCTGCGCGGCGGCGTAGATGCCGTACGCCCGGTGCCCGAAGTAGGCCGAGTTCAGGTAGCGCTCCAGGATGTCCTCCTTCGACATCTGCTTCTCCACGTCCAGGGCGAGCCGCATCTCCCTGATCTTGCGGATGCTGGTCTGGGCGGTCGCCTCCTGCACCTCCTGCGGTGTGGTGGCGCTGTCCCGCAGGGCCATCCGGACGTACTGCATGGTGATCGTCGAAGCGCCCTGGGAGACCCCGCCGGACTGCGAGTTGGCCACGAAGGCCCGGACCACGCCCTTCGGGTCCACGCCCCGGTGCTGGTAGAAGCGGGAGTCCTCGGCGGCGACCATGGCCTGCTGCATGCTCGGCGCGATGTCCTTGAGCTTCGTGTACTGCCGGTACTCCTCGTAGAACATGGTCAGCACGGTCTTGCCGTCGGCGGCGTAGACGTAGGAGGTCTCGGCGGGCAGCGAGGCACGGAGCAGGTCGGCCCGGTGTTCGGAGAACTCGGCGCCGACCTTGGCGCCGATGCCGGCGGCGGCCACGATCGGATACGCCACGGCGGCCAGGATGATCCCGGCGATCAGCCCGGCGCGGAGAAGAGGGACACAGTGACCGAGGGAAGAAAGGGGTCGGTAGCTCACGCCGTCAAGCTATGACATATCCCGTTAAGAGATGAGTCATATTCATAATCCTTACGAGGGACGCGGACGTCACCGGACTGCCGTCCGAAGGTGGTGACGCGCCCCACGCCCCGATCCGCTGTCCCGCGCGCCGGCTTCCCGGCAGGATCGCGGGCATGCGTGGTCAGCCGATCGGAGCGCCCCCGGGCGTCATGCCGGAACCCGACCTCGGTCACCACGGTGACGTCGAGGTCGGCGAGGGTCTGCTCGACCTCGCGGTCAACGTCCGTCAGGCCCCGATGCCGCCCTGGCTGGCCGAGCCGCTGGCCGCCACCCTGGTGGACCTCGCCCGCTACCCCGACCCGGCCCCGGCCCGCGCGGCGGTCGCCGCCCGCCACCGCCGTCCCCCGGCGGAGGTGCTGCTCACCGCCGGGGCCGCCGAGGGTTTCGTGCTGATCGCGCAGGCCCTGCGCGGGATACGCCGACCGGTGGTGGTGCACCCGCAGTTCACCGAGCCGGAGGCCGCCCTCGCCGCCGCCGGGCACCGGGTGGAGCGGGTGCTGCTCGACGCGGCCGACGGGTTCCGGCTCGATCCGGCCCGGGTGCCCGCCGACGCCGACCTGGTCATGATCGGCAATCCCACCAACCCGACCTCCGTGCTGCACCCGGCCGCGACGATCGCCGCGCTGGCCCGCCCCGGCCGGGTCCTGGTGGTGGACGAAGCGTTCGCCGACACCACCGCCGCGCCCGGGGTGCCGGGCGAACCGGAGTCGCTCGCCGACCGGCGCGACCTGCCCGGACTGCTGGTGCTGCGCAGCCTCACCAAGACCTGGGGGCTGGCCGGGCTGCGGATCGGCTACCTGCTCGGCACGGCCGACCTGCTGGCCCGCCTCGCCCGGGTCCAGCCGCTCTGGGCGGTCTCCACCCCGGCGCTGGCCGCCGCGACCGCCTGCGCGACCCCGGAGGCGGTCGCCGCCGAACGCGCCATCGCCGCGCGCCTCGCCGTCGACCGCGACCACCTGCTGGCCCGCCTCGCCACCCTGACCGGGGTACGCGTCGCGGGTCGTCCGGCCAGCGCGTTCGTGCTGCTGGAGGTTCCCGGCGCGGACCGGATCCGGCTCGCCCTGCGCGACCGGGGCTGGGCGGTACGCCGGGGCGACACGTTCCCCGGGCTGGGCCCGGACTGGCTGCGCGTGGCGGTCCGCGACCCGGCGACCACCGACGCGTTCACCGAGGTACTGGCGGAAATCCTGGAGGCGTCATGTTGACAACCACCATCGCGGCGATCGGCCCGCTCGACCACACGGCCATGGCCGCTGCCCGGGATCTCCAGGCGCGGCTGACCAAGCCGGCCGGCTCCCTCGGCGCCCTGGAGGAGCTCTCGGTACGCCTCGCCGGCCTGGCCGGCGCCTGCCCGCCGCCGCTGCCCGAACCGGCCGCGGTGGCGATCTTCGCCGGGGACCACGGCGTCCACGCCCAGGGGGTGACCCCCTGGCCGCAGGAGGTCACCGCGCAGATGATCGGCAACTTCCTGGCCGGCGGGGCGGTGGTCAACGCCTTCGCCCGCCAGGCCGGCGCCTCGGTCACCGTGGTCGACGTCGGCGTGGCCACCCCGCTGCCGCCGGTCGCCGTCGCCGACGCGGCCGAAGCCCCGCGGCTGGTGGCGGCGAACGTCCGCCCCGGCACCCGCGACCTGGCGGTCACCGCCGCGCTCACCCGGGACGAGGCGCGGGCGGCGGTGGAGACCGGGATCCGGGTCGCCGACGACCTGATCGAGGCGGGGGCCGGCATCCTGCTCACCGGGGACATGGGGATCGCCAACACCACCCCGTCGGCCGCCCTGGTGGCCGCCTTCACCGGCACCGACCCGGCCGAGGTGACCGGCCGGGGCACCGGGGTGGACGACGAGACGTACCGGCGGAAGGTGGACGTGGTGCGGCGGGCGCTGGAGCGGCACCGGCCCGACCCGGCCGACCCGCTCGGGGTGCTCGCCACCGTCGGTGGTCTGGAGCACGCCGCGCTGGCCGGGCTGATCCTGGCCGCCGCCGCCCGCCGGGTCCCGGTGCTGCTGGACGGCGTGATCGCGGTCTCCGCCGCGCTCGCCGCCGCCCGGTTCGCGCCGGATGCGGTGGGCGCGATGATCGCCGGGCACCGGTCCGCCGAGCCGGGTGCCACCGTCGCCCTGCGCCATCTCGGCCTCGACCCCCTGGTCGACCTGGGGCTGCGCCTCGGTGAGGGCACCGGCGCGCTGCTCGCCCTGCCGGTGGTGACCGGGGCGGCCCGGGTGCTGCACGAGGTGGCCACCTTCGACTCGGCGGGAGTGGCCGAGAAGTGAGCGGACGGGGCGGCGACGTGAGCGAGCGGTGCGAGCGAACCATCGGGCTCGGTGGCGGGGCGTCTCGCGCTGCCGGGGAGCGGAGCGGGGCGGCGACGTGAGCGAGCGGTGCGAGCGAACCATCGGGCTCGGTAGCGGGGCGTCTCGCGCTGCCGGGGAGCGGAGCGGGGCGGCGACGTGAGCGAGCGGTGCGAGCGAACCATCAGGCTCGGTAGCGGGGCGTCTCGCGCCGCCGGGGAGCGGAGCGAGGCGGCGGCGTGAGCGTGAACCCGTACCCGCTGGGGTTGCGGCTGGCCGGCCGGCGGGTGGTCGTGGTGGGCGGCGGCACGGTGGCCACCCGCCGGGTGCCGGCGCTGCTGGATGCCGGCGCGGACGTCCTGCTGGTCTCCCCGGAACTCACCCCGGCGCTGCGCGCGCACGTCGACGCCGGGCGGCTGCACTGGGAGCCGCGTCGCTTCGTCCCGGCGGACCTGAACGGGGCGTGGCTGGTCCACGTGGCCGTGGACGACCGGACCGCCGCCGCAGCGGTCAGCGCCGTCGCGGCCGAACGCCGGATCTTCTGCGTACGCGCCGACGACCGGTTCGCCGCCAGCGCCTGGACCCCTGCGGTGACCCGGCACGGTCCGGTCACCGTCGCCGTGCTCGGCGGTGGCGACCCGCACCGGTCCCGGGCGACCCGGGACGCCGTCCGTGACCTGCTGGACGGCCCGGACAGCCCGCTGCGACCGGAGGCGGGGACGGGGAAGCGGCGGCGGGTCGGGCAGGTGGCCCTGGTCGGGGCGGGGCCGGGCGACCCGGAGCTGATCACTCTGCGGGGCTGGCGGCTGCTCGCCGAGGCCGACGTGGTGGTCGCCGACCGGCTGGTGCCCGGGCTGCTCCTCGACGAACTGCACCCCGACGTCGAGCTGGTCGACGCCTCGAAGATCCCGTACGGGCCGTCCCGGGCCCAGGAGGAGATCAACCGGATCCTGGTGGAGCGGGCGACGGCCGGCGCGTTCGTGGTCCGGCTCAAGGGCGGCGACCCGTACGTCTTCGGTCGGGGCGGCGAGGAGTTGCTCGCCTGCGCGGCGGCCGGGGTGCCGGTGACCGTGGTGCCCGGGGTGACCAGCTCGATCGCGGTTCCGGCGTTGGCCGGTATCCCGGTCACCCACCGGGGCGTGGCGCACGAGTTCACCGTGGTCTCCGGGCATCTCGCCCCGGACCACCCGGACTCCCGGGTGAACTGGGCGGCGCTCGCCGCGCTGCGCGGCACCCTGGTGATTCTGATGGGGTTGAAGAACCTGGCGGCGATCACCGCCACCCTGCTCGCCCACGGTCGCGATCCGGCGACCCCGGCGGCCGTGGTCCAGGAGGGCACCACCGCCGCCCAGCGCGCGATCCGCTCCACCCTGGCCGGGGTGGCGGCGGACGCGGAGGCGGCCGGCCTGCGTCCCCCCGCCGTGGTGGTCCTGGGCGACGTCGTCGCCGCCCTGCCCCACCCCTGACCCCCGGCCCGGCCCCGGCCGCCTCGGCCCGGGGCGCGGTTCCGGCGGAATGGCGGTGTCGGAGCCCTACGACACCGCCGTTCCGCCGGCACGGAGTCGATCTCGGGGCGGGACACGAACGACGGCGGCGGCAGGAGACCGAGGTCTCCTGCCGCCGCCGGCCGTGTCAGGTCAGACCTTGAGCATGTTGTCCAGCAGCAGGGCGCAACGGATCAGCCCGAGGTGGCTGTACGCCTGCGGGTGGTTGCCCAGCCCGCGTTCGGCGAGCGGGTCGTACTGCTCGGGGAGCAGGCCGGTCGGCCCCGCCGTGTCGACCATCTGGGTGAACAGCTCCTCCGCATCGGTGCGCCGACCGGTGCGCAGGTACGCCTCGATCAGCCACGCGGTGCAGATGTGGAAGCCGCCCTCCCGGCCCGGCAGACCGTCGTCCCAGTGGTACCGGTAGACCACCGGTCCGCTGCGCAGGTCCGCCTCGATCTTCAGGACCGTGGAGAGGAAACGCGGGTCGTCGCCGGGGAGCAGCCCGGACAGGCCGATCCAGAGCGACGAGGCGTCCATGTCCTCGTCCCCGTACGCCACGCTGTACGCCTCGACGCCCTCGTGCCAGCCGTGCTCCAGCACGTTCGCGCCGATCCGGTCGCGCAGCTCCACCCACTCCGGCCGGTCGCCGTCGCCGTGTCGCCGGACCACGTGCAGCGCCCGGTCGACGGTCATCCAGCACATCACCTTGGAGAAGATGTGGTGGCGCGGGGGGAGACGGGCCTCCCAGATGCCGTGGTCGGGCTCGTGCCAGCGGCGGCGGACCGCCTCGACCATGTTCTCCAGCACCCGCCACTCGGTCTCGCGCACCGAGCCCCGGGCGTCGGCCACGCCGGCGATGAGGTCGGCGATCGGGCCGAACACGTCCAGCTGGAGCTGGTGGTTGGCGAGGTTGCCGACCCGGACCGGCCGGGAGCCGGCGTAGCCGGGGAGGGTGTCGATGACCGCCTCGGCGCCCAGCTCGTACCCGTCGACGGTGTAGAGCGGGTGCAGCCGCTCCGGGTGTCCGCCGGTGCGCTCGACGCAGCCGTCCACCCAGCGCAGCAGCGCCTCGGCCTCCTCCAGCGAGCCGAGGTCGACCAGCACCCGCGCGGTCATCGCCGCGTCCCGGAGCCAGCAGTACCGGTAGTCCCAGTTCCGGACGCCGCCCAACTCCTCGGGGAGCGAGGTGGTCGCCGCCGCGAGGATCGAGCCGGTCGCCTCGTGGCAGAGCCCGCGCAGCGTCAGCGCGCTGCGGGCGACCAGGTCACGGGCGGTCTGCGGCAGGCGCAGCGACGACACCCACTCCTTCCACGGCTGCTCGGCGGTGGCCTGCCGCTCGTGCACCGGGAGCCGGTGGTGCTCCAGGCTGTGCGTGCCGAAGCGCAGCTCGCAGGTGACCTGTCCACCGGCGGCGGAGAGGTCCACCACCGCCTTGGCGGTCTCGTACCCGCCGTCGTTGGTCACCTGCCACTGCACGCCGGGGGAGTAGAGCGACACCGGCTCGTTGGAGCCGAGCACCAGCAGCCCGTCACCGAGCGGCTGGAGCTGCACCGCCACCTGACCGAACTCCGGCCGGGGGGCGAACTCCAGCTTGACCCGGCCGGAGCCGGTGAGCACCCGGATCAGCGTCGAGTCGCCGGAGACGACCGTCGACCCGCTCGGCACGTCGTCGCTGGACGGCCGGTCGAGCCAGTCGGTCACGGTCAGTCCGGACCAGCGGGTCTCCACCGTCATGGTGCCGTTGCGGTACCGCTGACCCAGCGGGATGCCGCCCCGCTCGGGGGCGACACTGAAGTGCCCGGCGGGGCTGCCGCCGACCAGGTCGGCGAAGATGGCCGCCGAGTCCGGCTTGGGGTGGCAGAGCCAGGTGATCTTGGCTTCCGGGGTGAGCAGCGCGACGGTCCGCCCGTTCGCGAGCATCGAGTGCCGCTCGATCGGCACGGCCCGCTCGCCGAACAGCCAGTGCCGCCGGGTCTCCAGCAGCAGCGCCAACGCCCGGGCGGCCTCGATCGGCTCGGCGACCCGGAAGTGGGCCTTCGTGTCACCCGGGCCGATCTTGATGCCGACGTCCGGCCCGTGCAGGTTGCCGAAGGCGTTCTCGTCGGTGACGTCGTCGCCGATGAAGAGCACCGCGCTCGCGGAGAGCTGGGTGCGGAGCTGGTCGACGGCGGTGCCCTTGTGGGTGGCGACCACCGACAGCTCGATGACCTCCTTGCCCTGGGTGACCGTGACCCCGTCCCAGGTGGCCGGACCGCTGCGGACCGCCTCGACGGCGCCGGCCGCGATCTGCGGCGGCACCCCCCGGGTGTGCACCGCGACGCTGGCCGGCTTGCGCTCCAGCCGGACGCCCGGGTGGGCGGCGGCGATCTCGCGCAGCTCGTTGCGGAGCCGGGTGCGGACGGCGATCAGCTCGGGGCTGAGCCGCTCGACGAAGCCGATGTCGAACTCGGAGCCGTGACTGCCGACGAGGTGGACCTCGCTGGGCAGCCGGGACAGGGCGGCCAGGTCACGCAGCGCGCGCCCGGAGACCACCGCGACACTGGTCTGCGGCAGCGCGGCGAGCGCCCGGACGGCGGCAACCGACTCGTGCAGCGGCACCGCCTTGCTCGGATCCTCGACGATCGGAGCGAGTGTGCCGTCGTAGTCGCAGGCGACCAGAAGCTGGGGGACCCGGGCGATCCGGCCGATCGCCGCCCGCAGTTCGGGGTCGATGACCCCGTGGGTCTGTGCGGGCTCGGTGACGCTCGTGTTCACGCAGCCTCCACGCCGGGTGTGCCGAGTTCACTGAGGAACGACTTCGCCCAGTGACCCACGTCGTGGGTCCGCAGGTGTCGTTGCATGATTCGCATGCGGCGGCGGGCCTCCGTCCGCTCCACGTGCACCGCCTTCAGCAGGGCTTCCTTGACCGCTTCCGGGTCGTGCGGGTTACACAGAAAAGCCTGGCGCAGCTCCGTCGCAGCACCGGCGAACTCACTGAGCACGAGCGCGCCGCCCTGGTCGGCGCGCGATGCCACGTACTCCTTGGCCACCAAATTCATTCCGTCTCGCAGCGGGGTCACCATCATCACGTCCGCCGCAACATACATTGCGGCGAGCTCACTGCGAGAGTACGACTGGTGGAGGTAGTGGACCGCCGGCACGCCGACTCTCCCATACTCGCCGTTGATCCGGCCGACCTCGCGCTCGACCTTCACTCTCAGCGCCTGGTAGTGCTCGACACGTTCCCGGCTCGGGGTGGCCACCTGCACCATGACGGCGTCCGGAACTGTCAGCTTTCCGTCAGAAAGCAGTTCCCGGAAGGCCTTGAGGCGCAGCTCGATGCCCTTGGTGTAGTCCAGCCGGTCCACGCCCAGGATGATCGTCTTCGGGTTGCCCAGCTCCTCCCGGATCTGCTTGGCGCGCGCCTGGATGGCCGGGTCGGCGGCGAGCCGCTCCATCTCCCTGACATCGATGGAGATCGGGAACGCGCCCGCCTTGACCTGGCGTCCGTCGACCTGGATCATCTGCCCCTCGTAGCGCAGCCCGAGCAGATGCCGGGCCAGCCGGACGAAGTTCTGCGCGGCCAGCCGCTGCTGGAAGCCGACCAGGTCCGCGCCGAGCAGGCCGCGCAGCACCTCGGCGCGCAGCGGCATCTGCATGAACAGCTCGATCGGCGGGAACGGGATGTGCAGGAAGAAGCCGATCTTGAGGTCGGGACGGAGCTCACGGAGCATCGCCGGGACCAGCTGGAGCTGGTAGTCCTGCACCCAGACCGTCGCGCCCTCGGCCGCCACGTCCGCCGCGGCCTCCGCGAACCGGGCGTTGACCAGCCGGTACGCGTCCCGCCAGCGCCGCTTGTACGCCGGGGTCTCCACGGCGTCGTGATACAGCGGCCAGATCGTGGCGTTGGACTGCCCCTCGTAGTAGCGCTCCAGCTCCTCGGCGCTCAACGGCACCGGGTGCAGTCGGATGCCCTCCAGGTCGAACGGCTCGGGAGCGGCGCCGGTGCCACCCGCCCAGCCGACCCAGGTGCCCTGGTGCTCGGCGAGGACCGGGTGGAGCGCGGTGACGAGTCCGCCCGGACTGCGGCGCCACTGCCGTCCCTCCGGAGTGCTCACCTCGTCGACCGGTAGACGGTTCGCCACAACGACAAAGGAGCTACGGACGGTCACGATCGGCCACCTCCGGTAAACGACGGGTCCACCGCACGAGCGTACTGAGCGTATCTGCGGTGTCTGGGGCCCCGTGCGGCAGTTACTTCCCCGGTCGACGACCACCGAACCTGGACGTGATCTGCCTGACGTCTCCTTGACGCCGTCGCGGCGACCTGGGCGGGTGGCGTGTGCCGGTAGGGGCGGGGTGATGTGGGCGGAGCACGGCGAACCTGTCAGGATTGAGGATGGCGTGTGTGTGCCCGGCCGACGGCCGGCGGCACGCGGGCGGGCCGATCCGCCCTTCGCTCGCCGGCTCCCAATCGCAACGTACGGAGGTAGCCCGCACCGTGGCCCAGTACATCTACGTCCTGGAAAAGGCGCGCAAGGCGCACGGCGACAAGGTCGTGCTCGACAACGTGACGCTGAGCTTCCTGCCGGGTGCCAAGATCGGTGTGGTCGGCCCGAACGGCGCGGGCAAGTCCAGCCTTCTCAAGATCATGGCTGGGCTGGACCGGCCGAGCAACGGGGAGGCCCGGCTGATGCCCGGCTTCACCGTCGGTCTGCTCGCCCAGGAGCCCCCGCTCAACGACGCCAAGACCGTGCTCGGCAACGTCGAGGAGGCGGTCGCCGAGACCAAGGCGAAGCTCGACCGGTTCAACAAGATCGCCGAGCAGATGGCCACCGACTACTCGGACGAGCTGATGGAGGAGATGGGCAAGCTCCAGGAGGAGCTGGACCACGCCGACGCGTGGGACATCGACTCCAAGCTCGAACTGGCGATGGACGCGCTGCGCTGCCCGCCGCCGGACGCCGACGTCACCCAGCTCTCCGGTGGTGAGCGCCGCCGGGTGGCGCTCTGCAAGCTGCTGCTGGAGGCCCCCGACCTGCTGCTGCTCGACGAGCCCACCAACCACCTGGACGCGGAGAGCGTGCAGTGGCTGGAGCAGCACCTCGCCAAGTACGCCGGCACCGTCCTGGCGATCACCCACGACCGGTACTTCCTCGACAACGTGGCCGGCTGGATCCTGGAGCTGGACCGGGGCCGGGCCGTCGGCTACGAGGGCAACTACTCCACCTACCTGGAGAAGAAGGCCGCCCGGCTCTCCGTCGAGGGTCGCCGGGACGCCAAGATGAAGAAGCGGCTCGCCGACGAGTTGGAGTGGGTCCGCTCGAACGCCAAGGCCCGGCAGACCAAGTCCAAGGCCCGGCTCGACCGGTACGACGAGATGGCCGCCGAGGCGGAGAAGACCCGGAAGCTGGACTTCGAGGAGATCCAGATCCCGCCGGGCCCGCGCCTGGGCAACACGGTCATCGAGGCGAACAAGCTGACCAAGGGCTTCGGCGACCGGATCCTGATCGACAACCTCTCCTTCTCGCTGCCGCGCAACGGCATCGTCGGCATCATCGGTCCGAACGGCGTCGGCAAGACCACGCTGTTCAAGACGATCGTCGGGCTGGAGGAGCCGACCGACGGCGGGGTCCGGGTCGGCGAGACCGTCTCCCTGTCGTACGTCGACCAGAACCGGCAGGGCCTCGCCGGCGACAAGACCGTCTGGGAGGTCGTCTCCGACGGGCTGGACCACCTCATGGTGGGCAAGGTCGAGATGCCGTCCCGGGCGTACATCGCCGCGTTCGGCTTCAAGGGACCGGACCAGCAGAAGCCGACCAAGGTGCTCTCCGGCGGCGAGCGCAACCGGCTCAACCTGGCGCTGACCCTCAAGATCGGCGGCAACGTGATCCTGCTCGACGAGCCGACCAACGACCTGGACGTGGAGACCCTCTCCAGCCTGGAGAACGCGCTGCTGGAGTTCCCCGGCTGCGCCGTGGTCATCTCCCACGACCGGATGTTCCTGGACCGGGTCGCCACGCACATCCTGGCCTGGGAGGGCGACGAGGAGAACCCGGCGAAGTGGTTCTGGTTCGAGGGCAACTTCGAGTCGTACGAGAAGAACAAGATCGACCGGCTCGGCGCCGAGGCGGCCCGTCCGCACCGGATCACCTACCGCAAGCTCACCCGCGACTGAGCATGAGCGACCGGTTCGTCTACCACTGCACGCTGCGCTGGTCCGACCTGGACGCGTACGGCCACGTCAACAACGCCCGCTTCCTCACCCTCTACGAGGAGGCCCGGGTGGCGTTGATGTTCGCCGGCGGCCGGGCGTGGGGGGTCGGCTCGTTCGCCGAGGGCGTGGTCATCGCCCGGCACGAGATCGACTACGTCCGCCCGGTCGACTACGCGCTCGGCCGGGCCACCGCGGACGCGGCCCCGACCGTCCGGATCGAGCTCTGGGTGGAGGAGATCCGTCGGGCCGCCTTCACCATCGCGTACGAGCTGTACGACGGTGACGTGCTGGCCAGCCGGGCCCGGTCGGTGCTGGTCCCGTACGACCTGGCGGAGAAGCGGCTGCGTCGGCTCACCGACTCCGAGCGGACCTTCCTGGAGAACTACGCGCTGCCGCCGGTACGGGAGCCGGCGTGACCGGCACACCGGCGTCCGCCCCGCCGGTCGGCCACGGGCTGGCCGGCGTCGCCGACGCGGGCGCGTTCCTGGCCCGGCTGGTCCGGTTCGACCCGGCGGCGATGGTCCGGCTCCGGCCGGTCGGCCGGTCCGGCCCGACGGCGCTCTGGGCCCGGTTGCCCTGGGGGGTGCTGGTCTGCCGGACGGTCGCCGGCCCGGGACCGGGTGACGCGACGGTCGCCGCCGCCGACCTCCTGGCCGAACTGGGCCGGGACGGGACGGACCTGCCGGTGCGGCGGGACGCGCAGTGGCGCTGGCCGCTGCCGTCGGCCGCCGGCCGGGTGGTGGAGACCATCCCCGCCGGTGAGCTGCGCCGGTTGGCCGACGCGGCGGCCGGCACCCTGCGCGCCGCCGCGACGCACGGCGTGGCCGGCCGGGCGGTCGGCCAGCGCGCGGTCCGGGACGCCCTGCTGGACCACGTCGCGGTGGTGGTCACCGGCGCGGCGGGGGAGCGGGTCGAGGTGAGCCAGCGACTGGTCCAGGGGGTGGTCCGGATGGGCTTCCTCGGGCCGGCCGGTGCCACCGTCGCGGCGGGGGTGCAGGTGCGCCTGGCCAACCGTTGGACCGGACTGGTAGCGCCATACGGAGTGGTTTGGTCGCAGAAGGTGGCAGACCTTGCCATAAAGCCACAGGGTGATCATCCGAACGGATGACCCCTATTCCTTCTTCTGTCCCGGGGCTGGCGTTGGGGGGATGCCTCAAGCCGGCTGTCCGGGTACCGTCCATCCTCGGATCCAACGCACGGTAGGCGTCCGGATCCGCTGGGGAGTGAGGTGCGCGAGTGATGCCGTGGTGGTCATGGCGCCCCGGCCACGCCAGTGGTGGCGAGCCGGACAGTCGGAGTGGGATCACAGTGGAGGGCAGTGTCCGGGTCGGACCACCGGCGCCACGCGAGCCGGGGGACGACTGTCTCGCCGCCGCGGCCGACCGGTCGGCACGCCAGGAGATGTCGGCCGCCGTCACCCCGGTGACCCTCGGCCGGGTCTGCGACGCGCTCGACCTGTTGGACGTCCGCTACCTGGCGGACGGCGACGGCAACCTGCTGGCCATGTGGGAACGGCACGCGGTGCTGGTCACGCTGGAGGGGCCGGAGGACGAGATCCTGGTCATGCGGGCCCGTCCACACGCGACCGTGCCGCCGGACTGGGCCGACCGGGCCTACCGGGTGGTCAACGAGTGGAACCACACGCGGCGGTTCTGCAAGGCGTACATCGGTGACCCGACCGAGCGTGGGCAGCTGCCGATCTACGCTGAGCTTCAGGTGCCGCTCGGGGCGGGCACGCACGACGCGCTCCTGGTCGAGCTGCTCGACTGCGGTGCGGCGGTCGCGACGAACTTCGTCGACTGGCTGCACGACGAGGGCGCTCTGCTCTGAGGCGACGACGTCGTCGGCGACGCCGGTCGGGATCCCCGACCGGCCGCCGACGTCGTTCTGCCGAATCTCCGCCCGGGGCTGCCTCGTGCCCGAGCTGCCCGGTTTCCGAGCCCTCCGAGCCCGGAGCCCTCCGAGCCCGCCCGGAGCGGCCCAGGGTCGGATCAGCGCGCGGCCGGGTCCTCCATCACGTTGACCATGAAGTACGCCGCCCGCTCCAGGTAGTCCCAGAGCACCGTGGCGACGTCCGGTGGCAGGTCCAGGGAGTCGACCGCCCGGCGCATGTGCCGCAGCCAGGCGTCCCGCTCGGCGGGCCCGATCCGGAACGGGGCGTGCCGCATCCGCAGTCGCGGGTGCCCGCGCTGGGCGGAGTAGGTGTTCGGCCCGCCCCAGTACTGCATCAGGAAGAGCGTCATCCGGTCCGCGGCCGGAGCGAGGTCCTCCTCCGGATACATCGGGCGCAGCAGCGGATCGTCGGCGATCCCGGCGTAGAACTCGTCGACCAGCCGGCGGAAGGTCGGCTCACCCCCGACCGCCTCGAAGAGGGTCATCTGGTCCCGGTCGGCGTCACCTGCGGCACTCACCGTTCCATCCTGCCAGGTGTCGCCGGACCCGGCGGGTACGGCCGCCCGCGCTGCGGTGCGGGCTCCGTCACAGGGGGCGGTACGCCGTTCCCGTCACCGGGCGGTACGCGGTCGGATCACAGCGTGGCGGTGCCGCCGGCGGCTGCCCGCCGTCCGGTCACCGGGCTCTCGTCACGGGACTCCTCGGCGGTCGGGACGGCACCGCGACCCGTCGCCGCGACGGGGGTGTCGGCAGGCGCCGACGGCGACGACTCGACGTGGGGCCGCGCGCCGGGCACCTTCGCCGCGGCGATGGCGGCGTCGAAGGCGGCGGCGCTCGGCCAGCGGGCCACCACCACGAGCATCAGGATCACGCCGGCCGCGCTCCACAGGCCGACCACCCCGGGAATGGAGAACCGCTCGGCGAGCAGCCCGGTGACGATCACCGCGAAGCCCTGGATCACCTGCATGCCGGTCGCCATCACGCCGAACGCCCGGGCGCGGTACCCGTCGGGCAGGGCCCGGACGAAGAGCCCGTTGGCGACCGGCAGCAACCCGGCGACCGAGAAGCCGCAGACCGCGACGAGCACCGCCACCACGCCCGGCGGCGGGTCGAGCAGGGCCGGCACCAGCACCAGGGGGGCCAGCACGGCGAACGGGCGGATCAGGGCCACCCGGCGGGCGGGCCGCACGGCTCGCCCGATGATCAGACCGCCGAGGATGAACCCGACCGGAGCGGCGGCCATGATCACGGCCTGGGAGGCGGCGGCGTCCACACCCTCGCCCGAGCGCTCGCCGGCCCAGGCCCCGGCCAGTCCCTCGGGGACGATGGAGAAGAGCATCGAGCTGAACACCAGCACGGCGATCGACCGCAGCACCGGGGTGCCGAAGACCATCCGGAAGCCCGCCCCGGTCTCCCGCAGCAGGGACGCGCGTGGCTCGCCGCTGACCACCCTGGGGTGGTCGCTGATCCCGAACCGCACGATCAGCGCGGACACGCCGAAACTGGCTGCGTTGACCAGCAGCGCGGCGGTGGGGCTGGCCGTGGCGATGGCGGCGCCCACCAGGTAGCCGGTCACCTGGGCGGCCTGGCCGACGCTGCTGTTCAGGGAGAGGCCGACCACCAGCCGGTCGCCGCTGAGGATCACCGGCATGAGCGCGGAGCGCGCGGCCTGGCTCGGCGGGTTGGCCAGCGTGGTGGCGAAGAGGAGACCGAGGATCGCCCACACCGGCAGGTTCGGCACGGCGACCAGCGCGACCAGCACCATCCGGAACAGGTCGGAGTTGACCATCACGGACCGGTAGCGGCACCGGTCGGCCACGGTGGACAGCAGCGGGCCACCGATCAGCCACGGCAGGTAGCTCACCGCGAACGCCGCCGCCGACAGGGCCACCGAGTCGGTCTCCCGGTAGACCAGGACGGTCACCGCCGCCTTCGCGATGTAGTCGCCGATCCAGGAGAGGGTGGTGGCCGTCAGGACCGCCCGGTACTCGCGCTGGGCGAACACTTCACCGAAGGTGGCCGGACCTTCGTGGAGGGGTCGCTCGTCGGACACCGTGGCCTCCATCGTCCCCGACGGTGCCACTCGTGGTGGTCGGGCCGGGAATCGTCGTCAGATCTACGGAGCAGCGAGGACGTGATCACGCTCCGGAGGAGCTCGTTCCCGGATTCTGCCCGATCGTCTGAAGGCTGGCTAGGGTGAACGGATTGATCGTCGCATCTCCGACTGAACGAACGGACGATACCCGAGGGGCCGGGCGGATCGCGACCCCTGGCGTGGTCGGCCCCTCGACGTTGGCCGGTCGACCGGAACGAGCCGCAGGTCAGACGGGGGCGGTCGGCCCGGCCGTGGGGATACCGGGGTAGAAGCGGGCCGCAGCGATCTTGGCGGTGATGCCCGAGTTCTCCAACGACTCGGCCAGCCGGCGGCGCAACTCCCGACCGACCGCGAACTGCCCGTCCGCGCTCGTCTTGACCACCGTACGGATCACCGCACCGTCGATGGTCACCTGCTCCACGCCGAGGACCTCCGGCGGCTCCACGATCTGCGGGGCCAGGTCCGGGTCGAGCGCCACCGACGCCGCGGCGGTCCGCAGCACCGCCGTCGCCTCCTCGGTGCTGGCGAAACCGATCGGCAGGTCGACCACGACCAGGGCCCACCCCTGGCTCTTGTTGCCGACCCGGATGATCTCGCCGTTGCGGATGTACCAGAGCACCCCACGGGCGTCCCGGACCGTGGTGACCCGCAGGCCAACCGACTCGACCACGCCGGTCGCCTCGCCCACGTCCACCGTGTCACCCACGCCGTACTGGTCCTCCAGCAGCATGAACAACCCGGCGATCAGGTCCTTGACCAGGCTCTGCGCGCCGAAGCCCAGGGCCACGCCGACGATGCCGGCGCTGGCCAGCAGAGGTGCCAGGTCGAAGCTGAACTCCCGGAGGATCATCAGCAGGGCGATGCCGAAGACGAACGCGGTGACCAGGCTGCTCAACACCGACCCGATCGCCTCGGCCCGCTGCCGGCGTCGCTCGGGCACGAACTCCCCGGGTTCGGTGGCGGCGGTGGGGATCCGCTCCCGCAACGGCTTCAGCAGGGTCGGCACCGACGCGTCCGTGGTGCTCCGGACCAGTCGTCTGATCGCCCGCTGCAGCAGGAACCGGGCGGCGGCGGCGAGCAGGACGATCAGCACGATCCGCAACGGCTTGAGCAGGATCCAGTAGCTGCCCTCGGCGAACCAGGTGGAGCCGGTCAGCTCGTAGACGTTCTTGCAGAGCGCGTCGGAGAGGCAGTCGGGACTCAGTTCCGGCTGCGGGGTCTCCGCGGGCGGTGGCGTCGGGGCAGCAGCAGTCACGTCTGTCTTCGTACCGCACGCCGCGCCGGGAGCGCAGGCCACCCCGTCGCTCGACCGGCCCGTCCCCGGTCGCCCCGTTCCCGGCCGACCCGCCCGGGTTCACCGGACGACACCAGTGATCAACCACGGCGAAAACGGCCATCGTTGCACAGTCGAAAAAAGCTTCACGAGGGACCCCGGATTAGTGCGTGCAATCCCGGATTGGCTGGTGTCGACCGGGTTTGAGCTGGGAAAACGCCCAGCAAAGATCATTCGGCACAAGCAGGGCACAACCTAGTGCGGATCTTGACCCGCCGAGGATGGTGTCTGACCGCCCTCCGTGGGCCGGAGGATCTGCCCCACGAGACCACGCCGGCGGTCCTTCTTCGGAAGCCAATGCACGTACTTCTCAAGCGTGGTCCGCAGGTTGGCGTGCCGTAGAGCCCTCTGCACCTCCTGGGGCTCGACGCCGTTGCTCATCAAGGTCGTTGCGAAGAAGTGACGCAGGGAGTGGAACGTCCCTTCCTTGGGCCAGCCCGCAGCTGACCGCCAGCCCTCCCACAGCTCAGACCAGTACCGGTCATTGATCAGCTTCCCGCCCGAGGTCGTGAACAGCAGAGCCGCCGGACGAGTCAGCCGCCGCGCACCAGTGATGTCCGGAAGCGCGAACTCGACCGCGCCGACCTCTTTGACGTGTGCTGCCAGTTCATCGGCCACGACGGCATCCAGATCGACTGTCCCCGCCGATCCACTCTTAGGCGGTGCGAGGTAGAAGCCGTCAAAATGCTCCGTGGAGCGCCGCAACTGCTGAACCACGTGCAGCTCACCACGAGCAACGTCCAGGCAGCGCGAGCCTTCTTCCATGCCCAGCACTTCCCCGATGCGCAAGCCCTCGCCAGCGCCCAGCCACATCGCGGCACGGAAACGCCGGGGGACGACATCGATGAGCCGGAGCACCTGACCCTCATCAGGTACCCACTTGGGTGCCCGTGACACCCCGCGCAGAAGCTGCGACAGGTTGACGCCGTCACAGGGATTCTCGGAGAGCACCTTGTCAGTGACGGCAGCGTTCAGGATGGTCTTCAGAACTCCGAAGTACAGGCCAATGGACGACTTCGCGACGCCTTCCACGAGCAGCCCACCGAGCCAGGCCATCACGTCGGTCAGGTTGATAGACCGAATGGCCTGATCCCCGAACGTCGGTAGAAGGCGCTTCCGGAGGTTCTGTGGTACACGTCGCCGCGTCTCGACGCTCCATCCCGCTTCCCGCGACTCCTTCCACCGCTGGGCGTACTCAGCGAAGGTGAGCCGGTCCATCTCCCGCTTGGCCTTCACCTCCGCAGCGACGCCCGAACGGCATTCGAGGTCGAAAGCGTTGGCGTCTTCCTTGCGCTCAAACAGCCGCTCCCGAGACTCCCCGCTCGCATCCTCGTATCGCACCCGCCAGCGCTTGCCCCGGCCGTGCCGCTTCGAGGGAAGCCGCCGCTTGTCCGGGCCACGCTGCCTCAGGTACCACAGGTCATCCACGGGCATGTCAGGCCGCCTGCCGATCGAACCAGGCCCGCACCTCGGCGGGGTCGTAGCGGAGGTGCCGACCGACCCGAGACGCGCGGGGACCGATCCGGCGGTGCCGCCACTGGTAGAGGGTGCCGACCGGGATACCGAGGAACGCCGACACGTCGGCGACGCTCCACAGGCGTTCAGTGGTGGGGGTGGTCATCGGGATTCCTTTCTGGCTTGCTGTCGTGCCGCTCGAATGCGGTCACCGATAGCGGTGGCGAGTTCGATTTGCTCGCGGGTGTCGTAGCCGATGCCGAGGATCTGCCAGTCGTTGACGACCAGGACGTCCGTGTCCTCAGGCAGACCGGCCTCGATGAGCGCGGTCTGTAGCTGATGCGCGCGACGCTCCGCGCGGAGGTTCTTGAAGGTCGTGCTGTAGATGCGCGACTTGGTGAGGAAGTGACCCCGGAAGCCGAGCATGTGCGCCCAGTGGCGCAACTTGAGGTCGGCGTACTGGTCGAGGCCGCCGAGGTCCCATGCGGTTTGGATCATGGCCCGGTGGTGGTCGGAGACGGTCAGCCGATCGATGTGCGCTTGCGAGCGGATGCGCCGGTCTCCGGTCTCCGTCGCGCCGGTGCCCTTGGTGGCGTACTTGGCGATGTAGCCGGCAAGCCGGGTGTCGGCCACCGCCTGGTCCCCGTCGTCGTCGGCCCCGTCGGGAATGTCGATGTCGGTGGCGGTGATGTCCTTGACGTCAACCTGCGTGCCCCACCGCAGCGGCAGCGGAGTTCCATCGGGGCGGACGGTGCCCAGCTCGACGGACGAAGCCGCGGAACGCACCGCATCGGCCAACACGTCGGGGGTGATCCACGCGGGGGGTTCCGAGTCCGGACCGGTCGGGCCGTCAACGCGGATGACCGCGTGGAAGTGGACCAGGCCGCGCCCCTGATACTCGGCAACCTTGGCGTAGGAGATCCGCATGTGCGCCCCGGACTCGCGGACGGTAAGGCCACTGGCGGCGGCAACCGCGCGACGTAGGGCGATGGTGAACCGGTGCCAGAGCTTCCCGCTGTGCGCCTGCCACAGCACCGCGCCGACGTAGTCGTAGGCGCCCGGGTTGATCGGGCTACCGAGGAGCCGGTAGCCGTCCGGGTGCCAGCGCCCGCAGGAGCAGGGCCGCTTGCCGGGCCGGTTGTGCACCGCGCCGAAGCTGGGAGCGGTCAGGGTCACGAACAGCCGCGTGGACCGGGCGACGGTGTCGGGGACGCCCTTGCCGCCGGACATGCCCGCGTGGATCAGGTGCCAGGCGTCGGCGGCGTACCGGTCGGCGCAGGTCGGGCAGACAGCGGCGCGGCGGGTGCCGCAGGAGGCCCACACCCGACCCTGCCGGGAAGCGATCAGGTCACCGCTACCAAGGTGGCGGACCTCCCACTTGCCGGTGAGCCGGACCGGCTGTAGGCAGCCCTGGACGGACTCGACGCCGGCCCGCCATTCCTTGTAGGCCGGCGAGCGCATCCACCGCGTCAGCGCCGCCTCAGGGTCATGCACGGGCCACGGGGGTGAGGACATAGGGAATCCCTCCGGATACGGCCCTGCCGTGCCCCTGAGGACGTGTAGGGGCACGGCAGGACAGAGCGAGAAGGTGCGAGGGTCAGTGCGCGTAGCCGTTGGCACCGACCGGGGTGAGCCGGTCGACCACCCGAGCCGCAATCGTCAGCGGCAGCCGCGTAGCGCGTTGGATGTCGGCGGCCGTCACCGGGTCGGGTGAGTCCGCGACGAGTTGCCGGATCTGCGCCTGCATCGCCACGGGGATGCCGAGCCCATCCAGCTCGACCGCAGGCGCCGGAGCCGGGGTCTCCACCGGGGCGACCGGGGGCAGGGTCGCCACGGTCGGGGGCATCACCGGGGTGGGTGAGGGCTCGACCGGGACGGCCGGCGGCGGGGGTACGACGACAGCCGGCGCTTCCACCGATGAGGCCGGCGGCTCGACGGCCGGGGCCGGGGCCGGCGAGGCGGGTTCACTGGTCTGAGGCTTGGTCAGGGTGACCGCCCGTCGCGCCTGGGTGCAGCGCGCCTGAACGATCGGCATGACCTCGGCCAGGAAGAACACCAGGACCGGCACCATGATGTGCGCCGCCAGCATGCCCGCGCTGATCCCGCCCTCACGAGGCCAGAGCGCCGGCACGACGTTCATGACCAGGGTGCAGGTGAGGAGGAACCGCTTGAGCCAGTCGACCGCTTTGGAGCCGATCTCGATTTCTCGGGCGATCATCGCCGCTTCCCACCGCAGGACGGTGATGAGGACGCCGACAAGGCAGGGCTCGACGCCCCAGCAGCCCCACCACACCGGGTCGGCCGGGGTGAGGTGCCCGGCGAGGAAGTCCTGAACGCCGGTGGTGGTGAACACCGACCCGACCGCCAGGAAGATCCACAGCGACCGCGTCACGGACACCCGAAGCCGTTCGATGTCGACGATGTCCAGCGCGGCATCCTGCTCCAGGTCGTGAAGCTGCCGCGCCACGTCTAGGCGCTTGCTCAGCCGGCGGACCTGTCGAGGCTGCCGAGCCTGCTTGTCGTCCCGCTTCACGTCGCTCACCCCTGCCGCGCAGTGGCCAGCTCGGACACCGGCCAGCCGGCGACCCGGACGAGTTCGGCAATGTCGGAGTCGTCGCAGTACGCGGCCCGCACCCGCATCGGAGTACGGGAACGCTGCTTGACGACGAAGCCGATCCCGGCCGAGTCCGGCACGTTGGGGATCTCGTCGGCCAGAGCACCCCGACGGCGCATGTCCTCACCAAGGACCATGTCGACGTGGCCGGCCGAGGTGGCGCGCAGGCACACCCGCAGGGAGAACAAATCTCTTTGCGGAAGGACGTCCTTGGTCGGTTCCTGGAGCGCACCGATCACGCTGCCGCCCAGCGCCCGAGCCTGCGACAGGATCAGCGGCAACGCCGCCTGAGCACCCTTGGTCAAGGACCGGTCGCCGTAGCCGGTCACCGCGCCCAGCTCATCGAGCACCAGGAGATCGAGCGGGGTGTCCCGCGACATGGCGAAGGTCCGCCGGCCCTGCTCCGCCAAGACCTTCTTGCGGTCCTGCATCGTGGCCCAGAAACCGGCGATGACATCCACGATGTCGGCGTCCGTCTCGGCGTACCGGTACGACACCGGCCGCAGGGCGTTCAACTCCGTGCCCTTGGGGTTGACCACGTGCACGCGCACCAGGCCGTCACGGATCAGCGGAGCGCACGCCCGCAGCGCCTGCCAGGTGATCGAGTTCTTGCCCGAGCCGGTGGCACCAGTGATCAGCCAGTGTTGCCCGATCAGCGGCGCGTGCCAGTCGGTGCCGTGCTCGGTCTCACCGAGGTACACCCGTGACAGGTCGACCGCGTCGGAGTCCGCCAGGATGTCCGGCGGGATGATGGCCTCCGTGAACGGCTCGGAGCGCTGGACGATCAGCGCGATGACCTGGGGGCGGACCCGCTCGACGCCGACCCGCTCAGCCTTGAGCGCCACGGCCAGGGCTTCGGCGGCTTCCTCCCACATCTTCGGCGTCTGCCCGAGCAAAAGCCGCACGTACACCGTCTCAGTGGACGGGGAGTGCGACCGGACCCGGATGATCCGGGGCACGGAGACGACGCCCGTGGACCGATGCACCGTCACCAAGCCGCACGCCTCCGTCACCCGGCCCCACCACGGCCCGAGGTACGCCCGCGACAACCACCGCCGACGCACCGCCCGCAACTGCGGAGCCGCCCACCGCGCCCACGAGTCCGGGTGACCCCGGTACCAGCTCACACCGGCCGCCACCGCACCCGCCAGCACACCGCCCGTCGTCATCGGCCCGAACTCGATCAGGCCGGCAGTGACAGCGGTCGGAGCCGCCACGAAACCGGGATGCCGAGCGGCCCACCCCGCGACCCGCCATTCCCACCCCTGAGTACGCTTACCCATTTCCCGCACCCACCTTCACCATTTATGAATGAATCGTCATGTGTTGTTTTTGGGCAAGAAAAGGCCCGGATCGGATCACCAATCCGGGCCTTTCCTGTAGAGCAATTACTGTCAGCTCACCGCCGAGAGCAACTGCTTCGCGCTCGACGTGGCCCGCTGCGCTTCCCGCGTCTCGTCCATCCACGGCGTGGCCTCTTCGAGGAGGACCAGGAGCACCGCGACCGACCGACGCAGTTCGTCGTACTGCCGCATGTACCGGTGCCGCTCCGGCATGCCCCTCATCGAATCCCGCAACAGGCGCATCGCCCGGTCGATGCCGTCATAGGTGTCGCCAATCTGGTAGGACATCAGCTCACCTTCCACGGCTTGGCGATCAGGTCCGCCTCGAACGTCTTCACCCGCAGATGGAACGCCCGCAGGTGTTCCGCCGCCTGCTTGTGCGCGTCTTCCAAGTCCTCGATCCGGGCCGAGTACTGGTACAGCGTGCCCGGCGGCGGCTCACACGCGTTGATCAGGCTTTTCACGCCGTCCAGCAGCATCGCCAGACCCTGCGTGTTACCCATCAGCGCCTCGTACCGCCGTCTGCCGGTCAACTCCTTCACGAACTCCGGCACCAAATCCATGCCGCTCTAGCATCTCAGTCGACACTGTCAACACAGTAGCTGAGTTGAGTCACTAAGCTGAGGCGGTACGCTGGGAAGATGAGCTTGGATCCTGACGACAGTCGGCCGCCCTACCAGCAGCTAGCTGACAAGCTGCGGGGCGGCATCCAGCGCGGCGAGTTCCCGCTTGGCTCGCAGTTGCCGTCGATCACCGAGTTGGCCGAGCGATACCAGGTCGCCAAGGGCACGGTCCAAGCGGCGCTTCGGGTTCTCCGTGAATCCGGGCTAGTTGTCGCTAGGCATGGCAAGGGCGTGTTCGTCCGGACCGATGCCAACATCGACGCGCCTGAGGCGGATCTGTCGACCGTTGTGCGTCAGGTCCAGGACCTCACGAATCACCTTCACCGATTGACTCAGCGGGTCGAGGAGCTGGAACGGTCGAACCGCCCCCGATGACCAGTTCTCCGACCCGTTCGCAGAGTCCGCGCAGCTCGAAGTCCAACCAAGCAAGCTGCTCGGACAGCTCCCGGATCTGGTCGACCACCCCGTTGCTCGACATCGGCCATTGCTCCTTACCTGACACCGTCGATCGTCGTCGGTCCACTGTGCCCTCAGGATCTACCTGCGACGAGATCTAGCTGTCGCCTAGGAGCTCAAACAAGCACAGGCGACACGTGGAGAGAGGCCACAGATGCCGACGGCGATGAGACTTAAGCCCATGAGTGCGCCCATACGGTTCGGTCAACTGCTGCGGGAGCTGCGTACCGATCGCGGCTGGTCACTGCGTGATCTCGGGGAGAAGATCCAGTTCAACCGGGGATACATCGGCAAGGTGGAGCAGGGGGAGAAGTTCCCCGATCGTCAGTTCGCCGAGCTGGCAGACCCGGCGCTTGCTGCGCATGGTGCCCTGATCGACGCCTGGCAGGCTGAAGCCGAGGAACGCCGCAAATCCGAGCGGGTTGGCCGTCTACTGACCGCGTCAGTCAAGGACTCGCTACAGCTCATGGCGACTCCGGACGAGCAGCTACTACTACCCGAGATCGATCAGGGTGCCCGGTCTCTTGCAGTGGATTACCTCGCCAAACCGCCGGGGCCGATGCTGCAAGCCGCGGTAGAGCTGCGCAGCGAGGTCATCCGCCGACTGCGCCAACACCACTACCGGCCGCACGAACTGGCCGACATGTACGTGACTCTCGGCCGCATCCAAGGTGTCCTTGCGTACGCCGCGCTCGACCTGGGCGACGCAGACGGCGCGATGGTGCATGCGAACGCCGCATGGACTTGCGCCGAACGTGCCTCAGACAACGAGCTGCGCGCGTGGGTACGCGGCACACAGAGCCTGATCGCCCGCTTCAACACCGACTACAACAGCGCCTTGAACTACGTCCTTGACGGGCTGTCCTGGCCGACCACCGGGACCGGTCGGCTGCGCCTGCTGTGTGGCCTGGCACAGTGCCGAGCCAACCTCGGAGACTCCAACGGGGCAAATGCGGCGCTCGACCAGGCCCAGCACGAACGCGAGGCGCTAACCTCCACCGATTCCGTCCAAGGTCTCTTCACCTTCTCTGAGGCCAAACAGCACTACTACGCCGGTAGCAGCCTGATATGGCTTCCCGGTGCCGCCGATGCAGAGCGCGCCGTACGGGAAGCGCGGCAGGCTATCGAGATGTGGGAGAGCGAGACGCCCGAGGCCCGCTCACTTGATGACGAGGCACTGGCCCACGTCTACCAGGCGACCGCCCACCTTCAGCTCAACGAGCTGGACGCCACCTACACGGCCCTACGCCCTATCCTGGACCTCCCCGAAGACCGCCAGATTTCCTGGATTAAGAAAAGGATGGACCGCATCGCCGGAATGCTGAGAGTCGAGAAGTATCACGGTTCCGGCCTCGCCAATGATCTCCGTGAAGAGATCAGAAGCTACGCCACCTGACAGAGGTCTGTAGCTGCGCCTTGCGATAGAACTTCTAGTCGTATCGCTTTACCTCAAGCCAGTCAAGGGGGCAACTATTCAGTTCCTCAGGGGTAATTTCCAGGGGAGTTGCTGATAAGCTGCTGCCGGGAATTGTCGGAACGCTGTTCGGCTCATGGATAAACTGAAGCATTAGCTTGTCGCTGCGCTCCCACACCACTATCCTGCAAGGCGTCTCCACGGCGCTCTCCGCAAGACCCGCAATCTTGGCTTTGTGGGCGCTTGTGTCAAACGAGAGAGTTGGCTTGCCGGTAGGCAGGAGCGTTGGTAGCGCAGTCTGCAGGGTGGTGTTGGATACCATGCATAGTCCACCGATGCAGGCAGCCAGCAAAGCAGTGACGGAGGCCATTCTTCCAGTCCGAAGAGTGGCCCTTGCCGTGATCTTTGCAGCCTGAACCTCGGGGTGCTGGTCGCGAGACACGTCTCTATTCTTCCACAGTGGTATGCAGTGGCCCGAGCGTAGTGTGTTCAGACTTTCTTTACTTGGTCAAGGGCGGGCCTTCGGCCCGCCGCCGTGTCGCGCCGGGGCGCGCGTGCGGCCTGGCGGCCGGTCACGCCCCGGCGCACGGCACAGCAGGAGTTAGCGCCGACCGCCGCCGGAGCGCAGCGCCGAGAATGCCCCGCAAGGCTCGCCCGGCAAGCCCCAAGCATGGGGGCGGTGTCCGCTGTGCCCGAGCAAACGACGCCCACGTCAGCCGCTACCGCAGTCCACCTCAGGTCAAAACCGGCACCTGGGAAGGGGGTGGTGGCCGCCGTGGTCGGGCCGGTCGCCCAGGAGCCGACGCCGTAGCCGGTCGCGGTCAGGTCAAATGCGCCGCTGTGGCGGTGTCCGCCGGGGGCAAGGTCCGTAACACGAGAGCCAACTAGGCGTGCGCCGGAGCCGGTGCCAGGGCTGGGGCCGACACCGCAGCCCGAGGAGGCCGCAGCGCGCCGAAGGGCGAGCGGTGGGCATCGCCGCAGTTGCCCGTTCGTACTCTGAACGGGAGAGCGGTGCTGTCGGGTTCTATACAAATAGCCATCATTTTTCATGTCGTGAATAGTTTTGCCCATAATCCGCTATTGGTGTCCATGTTGTTGGAGTATCGAGCTTCGTCTAGTCGATGCTCTAGGGGGTCTCAAGTGGTGCTGTCAAAAGCGATCAGCGCATTGACGATAGTAGTCACGCTGTTGTTGGGCTTGGCTGTCCCTGCATCGGCCAATTCGAACGATGCTCCCAGTACCTCGGTCGAGGCTGCGGCAACTCGATTGGACGCCTGCTTCACGGGTGCCTGCGGTAGTGCAACGTTCACATGGCAGTCCGGAGACGATGTTTCCGGTATCAGTATGTCTGTGAGGGACACCAGCTGTGATGGTCACGGCGTCTACATCCGCTTTAGGGTCTTTGACGGCACCACGGATGAAGGGCACGCAACGACAAAGCGGTGGAACAAGAGTGGATGTCAAGCTGATTACGTCCGGTGGAGTAATCTCTACATCAACTGGGGAGTGCGAATCTACGCTCTGCGTGTCGAGGTCTGTGTAGATGACGCAGGAGAGGACACTTGTCGGCGTTCAGCGCCTGCATATAATCCTTACTGGTGATTTTCTGTCCGTGACGCCCCCGGCGATCGCTGAATTGACCACGTGCCAACTTTGCGAGTTTAGCTCTCGGCCGTACTTGTGAGTTGCTCTGTTCCCGGGCCTAGTCGATCTATCGTGCTCAGATGACCTTGGGGGAGGATGTGCCGGCGCGCGTGCCGGAACGGCGGGTTCGGCCGTTCCGGCCGCGTCGACGTTGGCCGATGGTGGCGGCTGTGGCGGTGGCAGTGGTGTGCGCCACCCTGTTGACCACGGCGGCGGTGGTGGCCGGTCGGGTGCAGGCGGACGCCGAACGCGGAGAGGCGACCCCCGAGGCCGCGGTGACCGTGTGGGTGCTCCGGCTTAGCGCGGGCGAGCGCATCGGGTTGTCGCGGGTGCTGGCCAACGAGCGGCACGACGAGCTGCGCGACCAGTGGCAGGTGTACCGGGCCGCGATGGAGCGCAGTGGGCGACCGCCGTCGAAGGTGGAGACGGTCGGCCGCCTGGTCGTCGACGAGCGCGGCGAGGATCGCGCCCTGGTCGTGGCGCAGGTGCGCGGGGTCTGGTGGGACGGACCCAACGCGATGGCCGGCGCGGCACACCCGTGGCGGTGGGAGACGCGGCGGGATGCCGGCGGGTGGCGCGTCTGGTCGGCCGAGCTACCGCCATGGTGCGGCACCCATGTCCGGGCCGATCTCTGCCCGCAGGAGCGACCGCAGCAGTAGCACCGGACCGGTAGCCATCGATGCCGTCACAAGATCATCGGGCACAGATTCGGCACAACTGAGCCCGGAAACGGGTGTAAGACGTCGACAGCCGTTGAGGGGTGTCGCCCTGCTCTGACGCCGGGTCTGTCCGATCTGCGCTGATCGATGGTCCGCATCTCGCATTAGTGCGTGCAATCCGGGGTCCGATCAGGGACGATTGGCGCACGGAACGTCGGTGATCCTTCCGGCGTCGGCCGCGGCTGGGTTCGTGTTGCCCGCGGTCGGCCGCGAGGACGCGACGCGGCTAGACCCGGAGGGTGAGCACGATGCCTGACATACGACCCGCAACAGGCTCCGGCGCGTTGGTCCTCAACGCCACCTACGAGCCGTTGTGTGTCGTGTCGGTCCGGCGGGCCGCGATCCTGGTGCTCACCGCCAAGGCCGTCTGCGTGGCCGACGGTGACGGTGTCCTGCACAGCGCCTTCGACGCGCTGCCGGTCCCCTCGGTGGTCCGCCTCACCCGGTTCGTCCGGGTGCCGTACCGCACCCACGTCGGGCTCTCCCGACGGGCGATCTTCGCCCGGGACGGGTGGCGGTGCGCGTACTGCCGGGGCCCCGCCGAGACCATCGACCACGTCTTCCCGCGCAGCCGGGGCGGCCGGCACGCCTGGGAGAACGTGGTCGCCGCCTGTGCGCGCTGCAACCACACCAAGGGCGACAAGACCCCGGCGGAGCTGGGTTGGCGACTGCACGTCCTGCCGGTGGCCCCCAAGGGCACGGCGTGGCGGGTGCTCGGCCACCGTGCGCCCGACCCCCGCTGGGCGGACTGGCTCGACCTGCGGGAGGGCGAGTCGGTGGCCGCGCCGGTCGCCGAGGCGGCCTGAGCGGGGCTCCGTGCGGGCTCTGGGTGGCGGGGTTCGGGTCCTGAGGCGATGGGGTCCGGGGCTGGGGTGGTGGGGTTCCGGGCAGCCCGACCCGCTCCGGGCGGTCAGGCTTGGTCCCTGCGCGGGCCGGGCTGCCCGGAACCCTGACCCGGTCCGGGTGGGCGGTCCCTGACCCGGTCCGGGTGGGCGGTCCCTGACCCGGTCCGGGTGGGCGGTCCCTGACCCGGTCCGGGTGGGCGGCTCCGTGGCCCGGTCCGGGTGGGCGGCTCCGTGGCCCGGTCCGGGTGTCGGCTTCGTGGGCTGGTCAGGGGTGGCGTGCCTTGACCAGTGAGGCGAAGACGACGACGTTGTCGGCGTAGCCGGTCGCACCGCCCACCCAGCGGCCACCACAGGTGATCAGCCGCAGGTTGGGGCGGCTGAAGTCGCCGAAGACCTCGTCCACCGGTAGTCGTTCCTTGTCGAACCGTTCCACCGCGTTCACTTCGAAGACCGCCACCGACCGGTCGGACCGGTCGACCTCGATCCGGTCGCCGGACCGCAGCCGCTTCAGGTCGTGGAAGACCGCCGGCCCGGTCGAGGTGTCCACGTGGCCGACGATCACCGCCGGGCCGTACTGGCCCGGGGTCGGGCCCTGGTCGTACCAGGCGGCCTCGTGGGCGCGTTTCTCGTCCGGTACGCCGATCGTCCCGTCGGCGGCGAGCCCGACGTGGTGGACGGGCGCGCGTAGGTCCAGCGCCTGGATCTCGATCTCCACCGGTGGGCTCTCCGGCAGCACCGGGAACTTCCGGGGCGGCGGACGCAGGCCGGCACCGAGCCGGTCCGGCAGCAGACTGGTGCCGGTGACCTGCTCGACCCCGAGCATTCCCATGACCAGCACCATCAGCGTGGCGACCACCAGCACCGGGGCGCCCGGACCCGAGCGCGCCGACCGCCGTCCCGCCCACCGTCGGGTGGGCGTCGTCCGGCGTGGGTCGACCGCCTGCCGCCGGGTGGCCGGGTCGACGACCAGCAACCCCGCCCGGCTCGCCTCGGCCGCCACCCTCCGCAGCCGGCGCAGCCCGCGTCCCAGGCCCCGACCGATCCCGAGGCCGGCGTGGCCGAGGGCGACACCCCCGTGCCGCACCAGGACAGTGTCGTGTCGCAGTCCCCGCCCGACGAGGACGAGCGACCACCACAGGGCACGGACCAGCCCGACCGCGCCGTGCCCCAGCAGGACGGGCAGCCGCCCCGGGCCGGGACCCTGGTGCCGGGCGGTACGAGCGGGAGCCGATCGTCGGGTCGCCCGACGGTCCCGACGCGGGTGGCGCTGGCGTGAGCCGGCCATGGCGTACCCCGGTCAGGGGCTCCCGGGCCGGCGGCGGCTGCCGAACAGGCCCAGCCCGGCCGCGACGGCGGCGGTCACCAGGCCGCCCACGAGCAGCAGCGAGCCCGGCCCCCGGCCGCCGGAGGTCCCCCCGCCGCCGGTCGCCGGTCCCTTGCTCGGCTGGGTCATGTTCAACACCGTCAGCACGGTGCTCGCCCGGTCGCCGTTCGGGCAGCGCAGCTCCACCGGATAGTCACCCGGGGCGGTGTCCGGCGGGACGGTCACCGCCCCGGTGAGGAAACCGCTGTCGGCGCGGTTGCCGTTGGGGTCGGGCTCGTTGGCGTTCGGGTCGTTGCCGCCCCACCGGTCGTCGTGCGGGCGGAGCACCACCCGGCCGAAGGCGTCGGACGTCGCCTCCGCCTGCCGGTTGTTGTTCCGGTCGCAACTGGCCCGGATGTCCACGCGGCTGCCGGCCTGGACCGTGCTCGGCCGCACCTCGATGAAGACGTTCTCCCCCGCGTGGGCGGGGGCCTGTGTGGCCAGGACGAAGACCCCGACCAGTGCGATCATGACCAACGCCGCCGACACGGCGCGGCCGGGTCCGTGACCCCGCATGATCCTCCCCTTCCCGGCACCGGTGGTGCGCTGGGCGACCCGCCCTGCATTCCCGTTGCCGGAGAGGCAAACCCGACCCCGCCCGCCCCCGGGCGGCCCCGCGTCGGCCGGTTCGGGGGCATCGGCCGGGCGGGGCGGACCGGTTCGGCGGCGGCCGGGCGGGGCGGGTCAGCGGCGACGGCCGGGCGGCTCCGGACGGTCGGTCGGCTCCGAGGCGAGCGGGGTGACCGGCTGCCAGCCGAGCGGAGTGGAGAGGACCATGGTGCTGGACGGCTGGCCGTACGGGGCGAGGCGGTCGATCACCGCCTCGAACTCGTCGATCGAGCCGGCCGCGACCTTGAGCATGCTGCACGCGTCCCCGGTGATCCGGTGGATCTCCAGGATCTCCGGCCAGTCGGTGACGGTCGGGTCGTGCAGTATGCACCGGGGGCCGTAGCAGGACATCCTGATCAGGGCGAGAACGCTCCGGCCGGCCCGGGAGAGATCCACGTGGGCGTGGTAGCCGGTGATCACCCCGGACTCCTCCAGCCGGCGTACCCGCTCGGCGACCGCCGGTGGGGAGAGGTGGACCCGACGGGAGAGCTCGCTGAACGACAGGCGCGCGTCGGCCTGCAACTCCCGCAGCAGCGCCCAGTCCATGTCGTCCACGCTGAACCTTCCTTTCCTGAAGTGCTTCGACCCTTCCACCTTTGCTCCGACAGGTGGCCAAGGGCAAGGACCGTCGTTCCGGCATTCCATCTGACGTTCCGCCCGCGAGATCATGAGTGGACCGGCTCACGGAGGGAGACACAGGTGGAGAAGACGGACCTGCGGGCGCCCACCCTGACCGCGACGGTGCGCCCGCTGACCCCGCGGCAGCGCGCGGCCCGGGCGGACCGCAACGGTGGCAGCCCGACGCTGGAGTTCACCGACCGCGTTCCGTACGACGCGTACGTGCACGCCAGCACGCTGCACACGCTGCAACAGCCGCTCAGTGACGACCCGGGCGAGATGTCCTTCCTGATGATCAGCCAGATCATGGAGCTGTACTTCGGGCTGGCCTGCCACGAGCTGCGGGAGACCCAGCGGCTGCTCCGCGCCGACCGGATCGCCGACGCGTTGGCTCCGCTGCGTCGTACCGCCCTGCACCTGGAGGGGCTCAACGCCGCCTGGAAGAGCCTGCGCTGGATGACGCCGGCCGACTTCAACCGGTTCCGCGACCTGCTCGGCGAGGGCTCGGGATTCCAGTCGGCGAAGTACCGGGAGCTGGAGTTCCTGCTCGGGCTCCGCAACGCGGCGCTGATCCGTCCGTTCCGGCGGCAGACCGAGGTGTACGCGCAACTGCGCGCCGGGATCGAGGCGCCGAGCGTGTGGGACGACGTGATCGCCCTGCTCGCCCGGCACGGGTTCGACCTGCCGGCCGACCTCCTCGACCGCGACGTGACCGTCGAGCACGAGTCGCACCCGCTGGTCGAGTCGGCCTGGGTGCACGTCTACGCCGACGCCGGGCCCGACAACCATCTCCGGCTGCTCGGCGAGGCGCTCACCACGGTCGCCGAGGAGTTCGGCGACTGGCGGTACCAGCACCTCAAGGCGGTGCAGCGCGCCATGGGCGCCAAGGTGGGCAGCGGCGGCTCGGCCGGGCTGTCCTGGCTGCGCCGCAGCATGGAGCGGGTGGTCTTCCCGGAACTCTGGTCGGCCCGCACCGCCATGTGACCACCTGCCGCCGTGAGCGGTGAGGTGGAGTGGGGTGGGGTGGGGTGGTAGCAGGGGTCCCCTGTTACTCGTTCTTGATGAGGAGGGGGCCCCTGCAAACACCCCAGCCCCCTACAAGCAGGGGCAGGATGACGTCATGGCCGAGCCACACGACCTGAACGCGTTGGAGCAGGCAGACGCCCTGGCCCGGGGCGACCTTTCCAGCGTCGAGCTGGTCGAGCACCATCTCGTCCGGGTCGAGGCGCTGGGCGACACCGTCGGGGCGTTCGTCACCGTCACCCCGGAGGAGGCCCGCCGGGCGGCCCGGGCCGCCGACGCGGTGCCGCCCGCCGAGCGGGGCCCGCTGCACGGCGTACCGACGGCGGTGAAGGACCTGACCCTCACCGCCGGGGTACGGACCACGTTCGGGTCGGCCGCCTTCGCCGACTTCGTGCCGATGGTCGACGCCGACGTGGTGCGGCACCTGCGGGACGCGGGGCTGGTCAGCCTCGGCAAGACCACGACCTCGGAACTGGGCTGCTCGCTCTACTCCGAGGGGCTGGTCGCGCCGCCGGCCCGGAATCCGTGGCATCTGGCGTACACGGCGGGTGGATCCTCCGGTGGCGCGGCGGCGGCGGTCGCCGCCGGGCTGGTGCCCGTCGCGCAGGGCTCCGACGGGGGCGGCTCGGTGCGCATCCCGGCCGCCCTGTGCGGCCTGGTCGGCCACAAACCGAGCCGTGGGCTGGTCTCCGGCGGTCCGCTCGGCTCCGGCGCGTTCGGCCTGCCCACCAACGGACCGATCGGCCGGACCGTCGCCGACGTGGCCGCGCTGCTGGACGTCATGGCCGTCCCGGTGCCGGGGGAGCCCTACCTGCCGCCTCCGCCGCCGCCCGGTGGTCACCTGGCCGCGGCCCGCCGGGCCGCGCCCGGCCGGCTGCGGGTGGGGCGGTTCACCCGCCCGATGCTCGTCGACGGACCGGTCCACCCGGACTGCGTGGCCGCCGTCGACCGGGCCGCCGCGCTGCTCGCCGGGGCGGGGCACGAGGTGGTCGAGGTGGATCCGCCGCTCGGCCCGGAGTGCTGGCCGCTCTTCGAGACCCTCTGGTACGTGCTGTCGCTCGCCCCGGTCACCCCGGAACGGGAGGGCGACCTGCTGCCGCTGACCCGGCTGATGCGTGAGCGGGGCAGCCGGATCTCCGCCGCCGCCCTGACCGGCACCCTCGCCGAACTCCAGGCGCTGGTCCGCCTCGGTGCCCGGCGGACCGCCGGGGTCGACCTGTTGCTCTGCCCGACCGTGGCCACGCCGCAGGCTCCGGTCGGCTGGTTCCACTCCGGTGTCGACCCGGCGGAGGACTTCGACCGGCAGCGGCGGTTCTCGCCGTACTGTGCGGTTTTCAACCTGACCGGCCAGCCGTCCGTCTCGCTTCCGGTCGGCCGTACCGGCGAGGGGCTCCCGGTGGGTGTCCTCCTCACCGGTCGGTACGGCGACGACGCGCGGCTGTTGGCCGCTGCCGCCGAGGTCGAACGGGCCGACGGCGGGTGGGATCATCGCCACCCCGCGATATGGCGGGCCGTCGGCTCCGCTAACGTGAACAGCAGCGGGGTCGGAGGGGCGACACCATGACGCCCGATCCGGCCCGGTGGATCTGGTCTCTCTTTCCGCCTGGGGGCGTTGGGATTGTCTGTTACCGAGACGTTGCTGGTCTTCGTCGGCATCCCGGCGGCGGCGACGCTGGTGATCGCCGGGTTGGCCCTCGCCAGTGGTGGTCGCGGCGGCCGTGGTGGTGCCAAGCGCTACCGGCCGGGCCGGCCCTTCGACTTCACGCCGGTCTGGTTCCTCGGCCGGCCCGAGCAGCTGGCCGACTCGGCCGGCACGGCGCTGGCCGCGGGCGCACAGGCCCCGGCGTTGAGCAGCCGCAAGCAGGAGCAGGCCGGCATCGAGGCGCCGGTCGGGGTAACCGGAGGCGCAAGTGACCGTTGGTGAGAAGCAGATCGAGGCGGGCAACCCGCCCGAGGTGCTGGACGGCCCCTTCACCACCCGGCAGCTGCTCCGCATCGACGAGGCGCTGCGCCTTGCCGACCAGGGCACCGGGCTGGTCTTCTCGGTCTTCGTCGGCGGGCTCGACGAGCCGACCCGCGAGCACGCCGAGCGGCTGCACCGGCAGCTCGCCGAGCCGGAGCGTTCGGTCCTGATCGCCGTGTCGCCCAACCAGCGTCGGCTGGAGGTCGTCACCGGCAAGCAGGCCCGCAAGCGCATCCCCGACACGTACGCCAAGCTCGCCGCGCTCTCCATGGTCGCGGCCTTCGGCGGCGGCGACCTGGCCGGCGGGATCATCAACGGCCTCGACCAGCTCGCCACGCACGCCGGCAAGGGCTGACCCACCTTCGACGCGACGACACCCGGTCCGCCGCTCGGCGGGCCGGGTGTCGGTGTCTGCGGGTCCGCAGGGTCAGCGGGGCCAGGTGGCCGGGGTGAGGGTCATCGGCCAGGGCTCGGTCACCGTGACCGGGTCGTCCGGCCCGACCGTGCCGACCAGCCGGTAGTGGTCTCCCTTGGCCAGCTCGTACCGGTGGATCACCGGGCCGAAGTCGCCCCGTTCCACCCGCCAGTAGGCGGGAATGCCGGCCTCGGCGTAGAGCGCGGGCTTGGTGAACCGGTCGTGCCGCCGGCTGCTCGGCGACTCCACCTCGACGACGAGCGCGACGTCGACCGGCTCGGCCCACATGCCGTCCGCAGGCACGCCGGGTCGGAGCACCGTCACGTCCGGGATCAGGTTGCCGCCGGGGACGCGTACCCCGATCTCCCGGATCACCCGCCACCCCTCCGGCGCGGCCTGTCGCAACGCCATCCGGATGTCGTCCGCCAGCTCGTGGTGCGCGTATCCGGCCGGTGGGGTCACGTGCAGGCTCCCGTCGACGATCTCGTAGCGGTTTCCGTCCTCCGGCAGGTCGCGCAGGTCCTCCTCGCGCCAGGCCCGCGCGGGCGGTCGCCACTGGGTCGGCTGTGCCATCACGTCCACCTCCGTCGGTAACCGTAACGGGCCGGGGCGGGCACGGGTTACCCCCGCGCCCGCCCCGGTCGGTGCCCGTCAGGCGCTCTGGGCGTCCCTCTCGCGGGCCTTCAGCGCCCGCACCACACCGTCGCGCCCCTCGGCGACCAGCCGGCGCAGCGGGCCCGGGTGTCCCTCGCCGGCCAGCCATGCGTCGGTCGCGGCCACGGTGTCCTCCGAGACCAGGTACGCCGGGTACGCCAGCTGGGTGAACTCCTGCGCCGGCTCGCTGTCCCGGTTGGCCCAGACCTGCGCCACGGTGGCGAAGTACCGCTCCCGGTAGGGCGCGACCAGTTCCACCTGCGTCGGGTGCGCGAAGCCCTGCAACAGCGCCCGGTTACGCCAGTTCGGCAGCGCCTCCGCGCCGGTGAGCTGGGCCCAGACCGCGGCCTTGTTCTCCGGCGTCGGCACCAGCGCGTGCGCGTACGCGGCCTCCCGCTCGCCGCTGGCGGTCTTGTCGCGGGCCAGCTCGGCCTCGATCTCGGGGGCGCCGGCGCGACCGTTGGCGACCAGCGACTGAAGCAGCGACCAGCGCAGCTCGGTGTCGATGGTGAGCCCGGTCGGCACGTTCGACCCGTCCAGCCAGCCCCGCAGGGTGGCCAGGTCCTCCGCGGAGCGGGCCGCCGAGATGTACGTCCGTGCCCAGGCGAGCTGGAAGCCGCTGCCCGGCTCGGCGGCCTGCATCGCCGTCTTCGTGGTGCGGGCCAGCTCCGCCCAGCCGGTCGGGGCCCACGCCGGGTCGGCGTAGAAGACCAGCGTGCTGACCGCCTGGCGGAGCGTCGCGGTGACCAGGTTGATGTCGGACTCGGCGGGCAGCCCGGCGAGCGCCAGCGCCACGTAGTCGCGGGCGGAGAGTTCCGCGTCCCGGACCATGTCCCACGCGGCGGTCCAGCACAGCGCCCGGGCCAGCGACGACTCGAAGCCGGCGATGTGCTGCACCACGGTGGACATCGACCGCTCGTCGAGGCGGAGCTTGGCGTAGGTGAGGTCGTCGTCGTTGAGCAGCAGCACGTCGGCGGCCGGCTTGCCGTGCAGCGCGCTGAGTTCGGTCAGCTCGCCGGTCACGTCGACCTCGATCCGGTCCCGGCGAGTGAGCCGGCCGTCGGCCAGGTCGTAGAGGCCGACCCCGATCCGGTGGGTACGCAGCGTCGGGTGCCCGGCCGGGGCGTCCTGGTGCACGACCACCCGCTCGTAGCTGCCGTCGTCGCCGATGACGACCTCGGGACGCAGCGTGTTGACCTGGGCGGTCTCCAGCCACTGCGCGGCGAACTTGCGCAGTTCCCGACCGGAGGCCGACTCCAGTTCGGTGAGCAGGTCGTCGAAGGTGGCGTTGCCCCAGGCGTGCTTGCCGAAGTAGCTGCGCAACCCGGCCAGGAACGGCTCCATCCCGACGTACGCCACGAGCTGCTTGAGCACGCTCGCGCCCTTGGCGTACGTGATGCCGTCGAAGTTGACCTCGACCGCCTCCAGGTCCGGCATCTCGCAGTAGACCGGGTGGGTGGAGGAGAGCTGGTCCTGCCGGTAGCCCCAGTTCTTGCGGACGGAGAGGAAGGTCGTCCAGGCGTCGGTGAACCGGGTGGCGTGGGTGTTGCACCAGTGGCTGGCCCACTCGGCGAACGACTCGTTCAGCCACAGGTCGTTCCACCAGCGCATGGTGACCAGGTCACCGAACCACATGTGCGCCATCTCGTGCAGGATCGTGTTGGCGCGCTGCTCGTACTCGAAGTCGGTGACCTGCGAGCGGAAGATGTAGTGCGACTCGGCGTGCGTGACGCAACCGAAGTTCTCCATCGCCCCGGCGTTGAAGTCGGGCACCCAGAGCTGGTCGTACTTCGGCAGCGGGTACCGCACGCCGAACTGCTCGTGGAAGAAGTCGAAGCCCTGCCGGGTGACGAGGAACAGGTCGTCGGCGTCGAGGTGCTGGGCCATCGACGCCCGGACGAAGAGGCCCAGGTCGATGCCGTCGTGGGTGTCCCGCACCTCGTGGTACGGACCGGCGCAGAGCGCGGTGATGTAGGTGCTCATCCGCGCCGACTCGACGAAGTGGACGGTCTTGCACCCCTCGGCGGCCGGCTCCTCCCGCTCGACCGGCATGTTGGAGACCACCCGCCAGTGCTCGGGGACGGTGGCGTGCCAGGTGTAGACGCTCTTCAGGTCGGGCTGGTCGAAGCAGGCGAAGACGCGCTGCGCGTCGGCGGTCTCGAACTGGCTGTACAGGTAGGTCTCGCCGTCCACCGGGTCGACCGTGCGGTGCAGGCCCTGCCCGCTCGTCGAGTACGCGAAGTCGGCGTCGACCACGAGGGTGTTCTCGGCGGCCAGTCCCGGCAGCGTGAGCCCCTTCTCGGCCGACCAGCCGCCGGTGTCCAGCGGCGTGCCGTTGAGCGTCGCGGACCGCACCGCCTCGGCCGCCACCTCGATGAAGGTGCTCGCCCCCGGCTCGCTGCACCGGAACCGGACCTCGGTCACCGAGTTGAACGTGTGCCCGTCGGCTGGCTGGACCGCCGACGACAGGTCGAGCTTGATGTCGTACCCGGTCACGTCGAGCAGGCGGGCCCGCTCGGTCGCCTCGACCTGCGTCAGGTTGCGCACTCCCGGCACTGTCTGTCTCCATCCCACTGTCAACGGCGTCCTTGCCAGCTTGCCGGCCCGGTGGCCGGACCGACAGCGGATTCGAGTCTTCCATGCAGACGCCCTGCCGGGGTGGCGAGGTTGTCCCGCCCGGTGGCCGAGGTCACCGTGGGATGCGCTGCCGGGCGGCGGTGCGGGAGACGAAGATCGGGGGAGGTGCCGCGCCGCCGGCGCGGCCGGGTTCGCGAAGGGAATCACCGTGGCCGAACGCGTCACCGTCGACATGTGGTTCGACCCGACCTGCCCGTGGGCGTGGGTCACCTCCCGCTGGCTGCTGGAGGTCGAGCGGGTCCGTCCCGTGGACGTCCGCTTCCACGTGATGAGCTTGTCGGTCCTCAACGAGGGCCGGGAACTGCCCGAGCGCTACCAGGAGCTGATGCGGTCGGCCTGGGGGCCGGTCCGGGTCTGCGTCGCCGCCGAGCAGCGGTACGGCAACGAGGTGCTCCGGAAGCTCTACACCGCGCTCGGTACCCGCATCCACCTCGGTGGCCAGCGGGGCCCGGAGACCATCGCGGCGGCGCTCGCCGACGCGGAGCTGGACCCGGCGCTGGCCGAGGCGGCCACCAGCACCGACCACGACGACGCGCTGCGGGCCAGCCACCACGCCGGCATGGACCCGGTCGGCTACGACGTCGGCACCCCGGTGATCCACGCTCCCGGCCCGGACGGCAAGCCGGTCGCGTTCTTCGGCCCGGTCGTCACCCCGGCCCCGAAGGGCGAGGCGGCCGGACGGCTCTGGGACGGCGTCCTCCTGGTCGCCGGCACCCCCGGGTTCTTCGAGCTGAAGCGTTCCCGGGACGTCGAGCCCAGCTTCGAGTGACCGGGGCGGGGCCCGGCCGTCGCCTGTCGAGGGGGATGGCCGGGCCCTCGCCGGCCGCACCCGGTGTCCGTTCGCCGGCCACGTCCCGTCACCGGGCATCGGGGTGGTCGTTGCATCCGGTGTCGCTCCCGCCGGTCCGTTCCGGACCGCGCCCGACCCGGAGGAATCCCGATGGCGAACCACCGCCGTGTGTCCACCCGTGAGGCCGCCCGCCGGCCCGTCGCCGAGCCGGTCGGTGAGTCGTACTGGTCGGTGGACGCCGGTGCCTGGTCGTCCGTGCGGCCGGGCCTGCCCGCGCACCTGGTGGACCTGCTGGCCCCACCGATCGTGGTCGGGGTGGCGCGGGCTTCCGGCCGGTCGAACCGCTTCGGCGGAGGAGTCCCGCGCCCGGGACCGCGCTGACAGGGGGCCCTCTTTTCACCTGGTGGACCCGGTAGCGTCAACGCACATGACGGTCGTGCATCCGATCGCCCGGGCCTGGATCACCACTGGCGGCACCGGCGCGCAGAACTACGACGAGTTCGCCGACGACGCGGAGATCACCGCGATCATCGAGGCGAACCCGCACAGTGCCCTGGGCATCGAGATGCCCCACCGGGCCCCGGAGAGCCTGGGCAAGGCGTTCCTCGACGCCCTCCCCGACGCGGCGGCCCGGCTCGCCGAGGCCAAGGCCGACGGCAGCTACACCCCGGCGGAGCAGGTGGTCGTGCTCTACCGGATCAGCGCGGCGGGGGAGGAGCCCGCGTACGGGATCTTCGCGATGGTCGACACCGACCAGATCTCCACGAGCCGGGACGAACCAGGCCTGGTGATCCGGAACGAGGACGTCTTCATCGCCAAGGTGCGGGAGCGGGTCGCGCTGGCCGAGACGCTCGGGCACCTGCTGTCCCCGGTGCTGCTGCTCCAGACCGGCACCGGCGAGGAGCTGCACGCCCGGCTCGCCGCCGCCACCGACGCGGCCGGCCCGCCCGCCGCCACCGACACCGACCAGGCCGGGCGGACCCACGCGATCTGGCTGGTCGGCCCGGGCCCGGAGCAGGACGCGCTGACCGCCCTCGCGGGCGGCGGGGAGCTGGTGGTCGCGGACGGCAACCACCGCAGCCTGGCCGCGCAGACCGGTGAGCTGCCGCGTTTCCTGGCCGTGGTCACCACGCCCCGCTCGGTGGCGATCCAGCCCTACAACCGGCTGGTCAGCGAGCTGACCAGCAGCCCGGAGGAACTGCTCGACCGACTCCGCGCGGCCGGCGCGGAGATCAGCCCGATCGACGGCCCGGTGGAGGTCCCGGCGGCCGGCGGCACCGTGCACCTCCGCCTTCCCGGCGGGGGGTACGCGGTCACCCTGCCCCACGGCGAGCAGGGACGACTGGAGAACCTCGACCACGCGCTGGTCGAGCGGCTGCTGCTGCGGGACGCCCTCGGGCTAGACCCGGGCGACAAGCGGATCACCTACGTCGGCGGCGACTACCCGGCGAGCTGGCTGACCGGCGAGGTGGACGCGGGTCGCGCCGAACTCGCCGTCCTGATCGCGTCGGTGACCGTGGACGACTTCGTGGCGGTCAACCTGGCGCGGGAGAAGATGCCCCGCAAGAGCACCTGGTTCACCCCGAAGGCCCGGGGTGGCCTGGTGGTGGCAGAGCTGTCCCGCTGACCCGTACGCCCCGGTGATGTGACGAACCGGCTCCGCGGTGCCGCCCTCGGCGACACCGCGGAGGACGGCCTGACAGACTGCGCGGTATGCGCGTCTACCTGGGTTCCGACCACGCCGGTTTCGAGTTGAAGGTGCACCTCGCCAACCACCTGGCCACGCAGGGGTACGAGCTGGTCGACGTCGGCCCGCACGCTTTCGACCCCGACGACGACTACCCCGCGTTCTGCCTGCACACCGGAGACCGGGTGGTGCGCGACCCGGGCAGCCTCGGGGTGGTCATCGGCGGCTCGGGCAACGGCGAGCAGATCGCCGCGAACAAGATCGCCGGGGTGCGGGCGGCGCTCGCCTGGAACATCGACACCGCTCAGCTGGCGCGGCAGCACAACGATGCCAACGTGGTCGCGGTCGGCGCCCGGCAGCACACGCTGGACGAGGCCACCGCGATCGTGGAGGCGTTCCTTGCTACGCCGTTCTCCGGCAACGAGCGGCACGCCCGCCGGATCGCCCAGGTCGCCGCGTACGAGACCTCCGGCAAGCTGCCCGACCTGCCCTGAGGCGTGCGGACCTGCCCTGCGGGGTGCGGACCGGTCCGGATGGGCGGACCGGTCCACGGCCGGCGGGTCAGCGACCGGAGCGGGGCAGTTCCTCGCGGGGCACCCAGTTGCGTCGCACCAGCACCAGCCGGGCTTCCGCCTCGGCCACGTCCTGCGCGGTGGGTCGGCTGGCGTCCCGTGCCCGCAGCGCCGCCGTGATGCCGACCTGCGAGGTGCCCGAGCCGACCAGACCACGCAGGCCACGGTCGCCGTCGCGTTCCTCCGGCCCACCACGGCGGCTCGGGGCGGGTGTCCCGTCGTGCGTCCCGGCGGTCGTCGCCGAACCACCCGCCTGCTCCCGGTCGTGTCCGGTCGGGTGCCGCAGGCGCCGTCGCCGACGCTCGGTGTCCGCCATCCGCCGACGGTACCGCACCGGGGGATGCGCGCGCGGGGCCTGCGGTACGCGCTGGCTACCCTCGGAAGGGACAGACCGATCCGCAGGGCCGGCGTCAGGGAGGAAATGAGATGTCAGACCAGACACAGCCGTGGGCGGAGCGGACCGTCGAGGTGCCGAAGGACTCCGGCCCGGTGGTTCCTCCCCAACGGGACGGGTTCCAGCGGGGAGTGGCGTCGGTCGGCCGGCCGAAGGCTCCGCGTACCGAGACGTTCCCGGCGGTCGAGTCGGAGGAGCCGACGGGCTGGTTCTCGCCCGGTCCCAGCCGTCCGCTGAGCTGGTATCTGGCGCAGTGGCGCAACGGGGCCGAGTGGACCGCCGCCGGAGGGCTGTTCGCCTTCGTCTGCTGGGGCATCTGGGCGATCTCCTCCCGGGGTGACCTGACCTCCCCGGTGGTGACCTTCCTGCTCACCCTCGTGGTCGCCGCCGGTCTCTTCGCGCTCGCCCGGCTGCTCGGCCGGCTGGTGTGGGAGCGGCAGCTCGGCCGGGTGCGGCGCAGCGCGCGGGGAGCCCACGCGGTGACCGCGATCTTCCTGGTCGGTGTCGGTGTCGCCTATCTCCAGCAGACCGACTGGGTGGTCTCCGCCTGGAACTGGGTCACCGGCGGCTGAGGCGTACCGCAGGGCGGAAATGACGCCCGGGTGGGTCGGCATCGTGCCGCCCGCCCGGGCGTCGTCGTCGCGGCCCACCGCGACAGCGGTCCTCCTCCACCAGGCCGACCGGGCTTACCCGGTCGACCGGGGTTCATCCCACCGGGCCCGCCCGCCCGCCGCGTTGGTTGGTAGCAGGGGCCCCCTGTTACCGCTTTTTGCCGAGCAGGGGGCCCCTGCAAACACCCGACGCGCCGCAACACCCGACGCCGCAACACCACGCGGGGCGAGCACCCGGCACGGCGAGCACCCGGCACGGCGAGCAACTGAGCGGTCAGCCGGTGGGGGCGGTGCAGGGGACTCCCGTGCAGGTGTCCACCAGCGTGCCGGAGTCGAGGAAGCGCGCGATCATCGCCCGGATCTCCGGTGAGTTCCGGGGGTGCCCGTGCGGGTCGAGACCCTCGCGGGGCGGCACGTTGCCGGCCGGTGGCGCGGGCGAGCCGCTGTCGACCATGACCAGCACGCTTCCGGCGTAGGGCAGCGCCGGGACCGCCGGGATGCCCCAGAACGGTACGACGTCGGGGCTGCGACCGGCCGCCAGCGCCGGGGTGCGCAGGCGTGCCCCGATGGTGCGGGCCTGCACCTCGGTGGCGATGTTGGCCACCTGGTGGTCGCCGAACGCCTCGATCATGATCACCTGCTTGGCCGGGGTGCCGGGCAGCGGGTCGCCGGTGAGGTGGTGCAGGTAGCCGTTCGCCTCGCCCCGGTCCCAGAGCATCTGCGCCAGGGCCAGGCAGAGCTGCTGGTCGACCGGGTCGGGGTAGGCGTTGTGGAAGACCGGGTGGAACTGGTCGAAGTCGACGCTGCGGTCCAGCAGCGTCGAGTAGTTCGCCGCCGGTACGCCGAGCGCGCAGCGGGTGAAGTCGGTGGCGACGGCGCAGAGCGCCCCGCCGAGGATCCCGCCCTGGCTGTTGCCGAGGTAGACGAGTTGGCCGGTACCGGTGCGGGTGAGCGGACCGGTCTCGTCCCGGAAGGCGTCCTTCGCGGCGGCGCCCCGGGCGTGGATCAGCGCGCGGCCGAGGTAGAGGAAGTTCAGGAAGGACTGCTGGGTGCGGTCCGGGATCGTGCCGAACCGCGAGAAGTCGCCGAGCGAGCGGATGACGTTCGGGACGTCCGTGGTCGCCATGCCGATCCACGGGGTGGCGCAGAGCATCGAGTTCGACTCGTTCGAGTACTGCTTGAGCTTGCGGGAGTCGATCTCGGTGGGAGAGCCGAGCAGGCCGTGGCCGTACAGGGTCGGCCGGGCCGGGGCGGCGGCGCTCGCCGATCGGGGGATGTTGCAGTAGAACTTCGCCGTGATGTTCAGGCTGCGCTGCTCGGGCAGCCCGTCGGGGCCGTAGTTCAGCCGCGAACCGGGTGGGCCGAGCGGGGTGTCGAGGTAGCTCGGTACCCGTACGCTGCCCTCGACCTGCCGTCGGATGTCCGGGTCCTGCTCGACGGTGTAGTCGGTGACCTTGTCCACGGTCACCACCGGGGAGGCCGTGCCGAGTTGGCCGAACGCCTCGTCCCGCATGTGCCGGACGCGTTCGGTCAGGCTGCGCTCGCTGGCCACGGTGAAGTCCCACGCGAGGTGCAGGGCGGCCGGGTCGACCCCGGCGGTGGAGAGCGCGCCGATCGCCCGCTGCGCGTACTCCCAGCGGCGGTGCAGCGCCGGGTCGGCCGGCGCGGTGGGCGCCCGCAACGTGGCGAACAGCTCCGACGCCGGAATCGTCGTCCCGGCCGAGTCGCGCAGGTGGCGCAGGCCGACCGCGTACCGGGTGTTCTCGTCGAGGTTGCGGGCCGGCCGGATGATCAGCGCCTGGCGGTCCGGGTCGTCGGCGGCGTTGGCGTCGAGTTCGGCCCAGTACGGGTGCCGTTCCCCGGTCCTGGTGTTGACCAGCACGATCGGGGCGTCCGGTGCGAGGGACCGACCGATGTCGGTGGACGGGGCGATCCCGGAGGTCACCGGGTCGAGCCCCGGTATCCGGGTGAGCAGCATCGATCCGGGGGAGAAGCCGTCGTTGCGGTTCCAGTCCGTCGGGTCGATGTTGGTGCCGAAGATGTTCTCCGGCATCGCCGCGCGTTGCAGGTCGACCCGGATCCCGGTGTCGGTGGCCGGGTCGGCGACGGTGTACAGGTCGCTGGGGAACGGCAGCAGACAGGCGGCCGGGTCGACCGGGTCGCAGCCGTCGGCCAGGCTCCCGGCGCCCCCGTCCCCGGCGCGTGGCGGGGGCGCGGCGGTCGCCGGTACGGCGGCGGCGGGCACGGCGAGCAGCAGCGCCAGGACGGCGGAGCGGAGTACGTACGCGCTTCGTGGACGCATGGGCCCCTCCGGGAGCGGGTGGCCGGCAGGTTACGCCCATCACACCCCGTACACATATGGACGTCAATACGTAACGCGGGGTTGATCATTGTGCATGATGGACGATCGGATGGTCCGGGTGGCGGTATGACGAATGCGGAATAGTCGCCATCCATTGCCAATCTTCGATGGAAAAACGTAGGCTTCCGCCATCGTGACCTCGGCACGCCGACGGCGTGCCACCCCCAGGTTCGGGAGGCTCCCCCATGGCACCCTGGCGCAGATTCCTCCGCCGTACGGCTGTCGCGTTGGCGGCGGTGACCGTCGGTTCCTTCGTCGTGGCGGCTCCGGCCGTCGCCCAGCCCGAGGCCGACGTGACCCCGCAGGTCGTCGGCGGCACGCGGGCCACCCAGGGCGAGTTCCCGTGGATGGTGCGGCTCTCGATGGGCTGTGGCGGCTCGCTCTACAGCCCGAACCTGGTGCTGACCGCGGCGCACTGCGTGGGCCGGACCGGGTCGAACACCAGCATCACCGCCACCCTCGGGGTGGTCGACCTCCAGTCGTCCAGCCGGATCACGGTCCGCTCGAACTACGTCTACCGGGCGCCCGGCTACAACGGTTCCGGTGACGACTGGGCCCTGATCCGGCTCGCCACCCCGGTCACCACGCTGCCGACCCTGAAGATCGCCAACACCACCGCGTACGACAACGGGATGTTCACCGTGGCCGGCTGGGGTGCGGCCCGTGAGGGCGGGGCCCAGCAGCGGTACCTGCTGAAGGCGCAGGTGCCCTTCGTCGACGACGCCACCTGCCAGTCCAACTACGGCGGCGACATCATCCCGGCCGAGGAGATCTGCGCGGGCTACGCCAGCGGCGGGACCGACACCTGTCAGGGTGACTCCGGTGGCCCGATGTTCCGCCGGGACGCCGCCAACGCCTGGGTCCAGGTCGGCATCGTGAGCTGGGGCAACGGCTGTGCCCGTCCCAACTACCCCGGTGTCTACACCCAGGTGAGCTACTACGCCTCGGCGATCGCCTCGGCGGCGGCCAGCCTCGGCGGCTGACCGGTCGACGCCCGGCGCGACCGGCCGACCGCCGCGCGCCGGGCGGACGTCCCGAGGGACGTGCACCACCTGCCCGGCGGTGGGGACCCCGCCGCTTCCGCCGGGACGGATTCCACGGTGGCCCGGTCGACGGACATCCCGTCGACCGGGCCACCGGTGTGTCCGGTTCGACCCCGAACCGTCCCGTGAGCAGGACTTCCGGCGCCGGGAATGCTGTCACCTAAAGTTACATATTCCCATGGCTCGATGTTTGCTCTAGTGTCCCTGCGCAGCAGCGAGTGATGTCTGTCACCTGTGGACGGTGTCGGCGCTGCGTCGGGCCCGGCAGAGGACGTTGGGGGCGGCATGAGATCCGGTGACACCGGCTCGGCAGTACCGGTCCACGCCGGTGACGGCCTCACCTACCGGTACACCGTTGTCCGACCGGCGGTCCGCGCCGCCCACGACCACGCCGCCGCGGCGCTGCTGGCCGCCGTCGAGCTGATCGACCGGCTCGGGCGGGAGCTTCCGGTCCGGGTCCGGACCGGTGTCGAGACCCTCGACCTGCCGGAGTGGCCGGCGAGCCTGCACCGGCTCCCCGGCGGACCGGCCCGCGCCACCGTCCGGTCGCTGGCCGCCGTCGGACCGCCCGTCGACGGCGACCCCGGAGCCCTGGTGGTGCTCCTCGACGACGACCCGGGAGTCGACCCGACCACCGGGCCGCTGCTGCTCCCCGACGGCGACCCCGGAACCGACCTGGTCACCGTGCCGGTGCTGTTCCGTGCCACGGTCACCGCCGACGGGGTCACCGCCGTGGTCCACTGCGCCCCCGCCGATCCCTGGTCGGTGAGCGTGCCGGCGGTGGCCGAGATCTTCGCCGAGGTGTTCGCCGCGCTGCTGGCCGACCCGCGGCTTCCGTCCGGTCGGGCTCCCGCGGTCGGCCCGGTCACCCGGGCACTGGCGTTCGGCCGCCGGGCCGGACGGGCGGTGGACGACACGCCCTTCCGGGCGATCCCCGCCCTGATCGAGGAACGGGTCGACGCGCATCCGGACCGGCCCGCCGTCGCCTTCCGGGGACGCCGGCTCAGCTACCGGCAGCTCGACGAACTGGCCAACGGCTTCGCCGCCGGGCTCGCCGCCCGGGGCGTGACCCGTGGCGACGTGGTGCCGGTCCTCCTCGCCGACGGGCTGGAACTGCCGGTCGCGTACCTGGCGCTGATGAAGCTCGGGGCGGCGTTCGTCCCCTTCGACCCGGGGTGGCCCGCCGACCGCCTGCACGCCGCCCTGGCGGTGGTCCGCCCCCGGCTGATGGTCACCGCCGCCCCGGACGACGCGCACCCGGTGCCGACCGTGCCGGTGCGGCTCGACGCCGTCCCGCCCACCGCCACCCGGCCCGGCGTCCCGATCGGACCCGACGACCTGATCTACGGGATCTTCACCTCCGGCACCACCGGCACCCCGAAGTGCGCGATGAACCGGCACGACGGGCTCGCCAACCGGTTCCGCTTCATGACCCGCTGGTTCCACGCCACCGGCGACGAGGTGGTGCTCCAGAACAGCCGGCACACCTTCGACTCCTCGGTGTGGCAGTTGTTCTGGCCGCTCGCCACCGGCGGCCGGGTCGTCGTGCCGGTGCAGGGCGGCTTCCTCGACGTCGAGGCCACCGTCCGCACCATCGCCGACGAGCGGGTCACCATGACCGACTTCGTGCCGAGCATCCTCGGGCTCCTGGTGGCCATGGTGGACCGGGACCCGGACGCCCGCCGGGCGATCAGCACCCTGCGCCATCTGATCGTCGGCGGCGAGGAGATCGACCCGGCGGCGGTGCACCGGCTCGGCGAGCTGGTGCCGGCCATCGCGGTCACCAACGGGTACGGCCCGACCGAGGCGTCCATCGGCATGGTCTTCCACCCGGTCACCCCCGCCGACGGCGACACCATCCCGATCGGCCGACCGATCGACAACTGCCACGCGGCGGTGGTCGACGCGCACCTGCGTCCCCTGCCGCCCGGCGCGGTCGGCGAGATCGTCATCGGCGGTGTCTGCCTCGGCGCGGGCTACCTCGGCGCGCCCGCCCGCACCGCCGAGGTGTTCGTGCCCAACCCGTTGCCGGAGATCCCCGGCCGTCGGCTGTACCGCACCGGGGACCTCGGCCGCCTCGACGCGGACGGACGGCTGCACTTCGTCGGCCGCCGCGACTTCCAGCTCAAGGTCAACGGCGTCCGGATCGAGGCCGGCGAGATCGAGACCGCGGCCACCCGGTTCCCCGGGATCCACCAGGCCAAGGTCATCGTGGCCCGGGACGGCGGCAGCAGGTCCCTGGCCCTCTTCGTCGCCGCCGACCGCGAGGTGCCCGAACCACGGCTGCGGGAACACCTGCGTCGGCTGCTGCCCCGGACCAGCGTGCCCCGGCACCTGGTCGTCCTCGACGCCCTGCCGCTGACCCGCAACGGCAAGGTGGACCGGCGGGTGTTGCAGGCCCGCCTCGACGGCCTGCTCGACGAGCGGGCCACCCGGCTGTCCGGCGCCGGCGGCGGGCTCCCGGACCCGGTCCTGGCGGTGTTCCGGGCCGTCCTCGGCCAACCCGACCTCGACGCCGACACCGACTTCCTGGCCGCCGGGGGCGACTCGCTCCAGGCCGTCGCGGTGACCACCGCGCTCGCCGGGGAACACGGCGTCCCGCTCGGCGTCCAGGATCTCTTCGAGCACCCCACCCCCGCGCGGATGGCCGGGCTGCTGGCCCGGCGTCGGCGCGTCCCGGTCGCGCCCGAGGCGGACCTCGTCGCGGCCGACGCCCGTCTCCCCGTCGACCTGCTGGTCCGCGCCGCCGACCCGCGCCGGGAGGTCCGCAGCGTGCTGGTCAGCGGGGCGACCGGGTTCGTCGGCAGCCGCCTGGTGCACGAACTGCTCACCACCACCGACGTACGGGTGCACTGCCTGACCCGGGGCGCGGACGACACCGAGGCCACCGCCCGGGTGGTCCGGTCCCTGGCCGACCGGGGCCTGTGGGCGCCGCACCTGGCCGACCGGCTCGCCGGCTACGCCGCCGACCTGTCCCGCCCCGCCGTCGGCCTGGACGCCCGCACCTGGGACCACCTGGCCCGGGACTGCGACCTGGTGCTGCACGTCGGCGCGCTGGTCAACTTCCTCTTCGACTACCGCGCCCACCGGCGGACCAACGTGCACGGCACGGCCGAACTGCTCCGGCTGGCCCTGACGGACCGGCCGAAACCGCTGCACCACGTCTCCACCCTGGGCGTGCTCGACACCGAGGCGGCCCGGCACCGGCTGCCCCTGCCGGAGACCTTCGACCCGTCCGCCGCCACCCCACCGAGCAGCGGGTACAGCCGCTCCAAGTGGGTGGCCGAGCGGTACCTGACGGCCGCCCGCCGTCGGGGCGCGACGGTCACCCTGCTGCGCCTGGGCGAGGTGATGCCGGCCGCCGACAACGGGACACCGAACCGCCGTGCCCTCACCCACCTGCTGCTCGCCGTCGCCCACCGGCTCGGCATGCGGCCCGACGCCGCGGTCCGTTCCGACTGGACCCCGGTCGACTACGCGGTCCGCCGGATCGTCGCCGCCGTCGCCGACCGGACCGTCTGGGGGCGGGCGCTGCACGTGCTGCACCCGCAGAGCGTCGACTTCACCGAGCTGCCGGGCGGCGACGCCGTACCCCGGGTCAGCTGTGCCCGGTTCCTCGCCGCGCTGCGGGACGCGGTGACCGACGGCGACCGGGACGCGGCGGCGCTGCTGGCGCTCTTCCCCACCCGGCTCGGCGCGGACGAGGAGCAGCTCCGCGCGGTGTTCGGCGCGCTGCTCACGGACAACCCCCGGCTCTTCCGCCGGGACGGGTGCGACCGGCTGGAACGCCGGCACGGCCTCACCGACGCGGACCTCGGCCCGTCGGTCGACGCCTACCGGAGATGGCTGACCGGGCCGGGACGGACCGGCGGGGACCGGACCCCGGCCCCGGCAGCGTGACGAAAGGAACATGAGCATGCGTTATCGCAGGTTGGGCCGCCTCGGCTGGGAGGTCAGCGAGGTCGGGTACGGCATGTGGGGCATCGGTGGCGGCCCCGGCGGGTTCACCGGCTGGGACTACGACGTCGCCCCCCGCTGCCTCGACGAGGCGGTGGAGCAGGGGTGCAACTTCTTCGACACCGCCTGGGTGTACGGCCGGGGGGTCAGCGAACGCCTCCTCGGTGACCTGCTCCGCCGGCACCCGGACCGGCGGCTCCACGTAGCCACCAAGATCCCGCCGAAGAACCGGGAGTGGCCGCCCGGCCCGCAGGACACCCTCGACGACGTCTTCCCGGCCGACCACATCCGCGAGTACACCCGGTACAGCCTGGAGAACCTGGGCGTGGAGCGGATCGACCTGATGCAGTTCCACGTCTGGGAGGACCGCTGGGCCGCCGACGGACGCTGGCAGGAGACGATCGCCGACCTCAAGCGGGAGGGGCTGATCGACGGGGTGGGCATCAGCGTCAACCGCTGGGAGCCCACGAACTGCCTGGCCGCCCTGGACACCGGCCTGGTCGACGTCGTCCAGGTCATCTACAACATCTTCGACCAGGCCCCGGAGGACGAGCTGTTCCACCGGGCCCTGCGGGACGACATCGGGATCATCGCCCGCGTCCCGTTCGACGAGGGCACGCTGACCGGCACCCTCACCGCGGAGAGCACCTGGCCGCCGGAGGACTGGCGCAGCACCTACTTCGGACCGGAGAACCTGCTGCCCAGCGTGGCCCGCGCGGAGAAGCTCGCCGCCGACCTGCCGCCCGGGACCACCATGCCGGAGCTGGCGCTGCGCTTCATCCTGCACCACCCGGCGGTGAGCACGGTGATCCCCGGCATGCGCCGACCCGAGCACGTCCGCGCCAACCTGGCGGTCAGCGACGGCCGGCCGCTCGACCCGGAGCTGCTGGGCCGACTCCGCGCCCACCGCTGGGACCGTCAACCGACCTGGTGGTCGCAGTGAACCCGGCGGGACCGTGGCGGACGGGAGGCTGTACGCCGCCGCCCGGCGCGGTCGTCCGCACCGGACCCCGCCGCCCGGTCGCGCCCACGCCCCCCACCCGTCCCGTACGCCCCGCACGGCCCGCCCCGGCGGAGGCGGCCGGCCGTCCCGCCGCACCGGAACCGGTCCGTCCCGGCGCCCCGGCGGCGGTACCGCCCGGGCGTCCGACGGAGGCGCCATGGCGCTGATCGCCATGTGGGCACACCCCCGGGCGATCTCCACCGCGTTCCTGCGGATGATGATCGCCCGGGGGGACGTCACGGTGGTCCACGAACCCCTGGTGACCCTGGTGGACACCGGTCGGGTCGAACTGCCCGCCGCCGACGGGGGCCGCGTCACCGTCACCAGCCCCGCCGAGGTCACCGCGCACCTGCTCGACCTGGGTCGGGACCGTCCGGTCTTCGTCAAGGACACGTTGGAGTACCGGTACGGGCACCTCTTCGACGCCCCGGAGCGGATCGCCGACGTCACGCACACCTTCCTGGTCCGCCACCCGGCCCGCACGATCAGCTCGCACCACGCGATCAAACCGACCGTCGCCTGCCACGAGATCGGCTACGAGCACCAGTGGGACCTGTTCGAGCTGGTCCGGACGACCGCGCGCCGACCCCCGGTGGTGCTCTCCGCCGAGGCGCTGCTGCGCGACCCGGCCCGGGTGGTGGCGGCCTGGTGCGCGGCGGTCGACCTGCCGTACCGGCCGGAGGCGCTGACCTGGGACCCGGGGGACCGGGCGGAGTGGGCCCGGACCCGCATCTGGCACCTGGACGTCGAGCGGACCTCGGGTTTCCGCCCGGTGGCGAAGGACTTCCCGGTGACCGTGGAGAACGACGCCACCCTGCGCGCCTACTACGACCACCACCTGCCCTTCTACCAGCGCCTCGTCCAGCACGCCATCCCGCTTGAGGAGCCGTCATGACCAGCGCCAGCGCGCCGCCCGTCACCCGATCCCCCGGCGAGGAGTTCGCCGCGGCGTACGCCGCCGACCCGGCCGGTGCCGAGGTCCGGTTCGACTTCACCATCACCGACGCCTTCCAGCCCACCAAGGAGCGGCCCCGGGTCACCGTCCGCAACCTGTTCCGGAAGCGGCCGGTCGGGACGGACCCGGTCCGGTTCTGGTGCGAGGGTCGGCCGGACGCCACCGAGGCGGCGGCGGTGCGGGAGTCGGAGCTGCGCCGGGAGGCGGCCTTCCGGTTCGGCATGGCCGAGGCCGGGGTGCACCCGATCCGCGCCTGGGTGCAGATTCCCGAGGAACTGGCGAAGGACCCGGAGGGGCTGGCTGTCTTCGTCGACTACCGGCTGCTGGTCCGGCTCGCCACCGCCGAGAACCAGGCGCTCACCATCGGCGAGCACGGGCTGCTGCGCCACCCGGAGATCGCGAAGCTGCCGTACCGGCACGACTGGCTCACCGGGCTGCTGGCCGCCTGCGACGAGATCGAGCAGACCGGGGCCACCCCGCACGCGATGATCGTCAACCCCCGGGACTACTACACCCACCTGCTCGGTCGGGGCGGGCTGCTGGCGGACCTGGCCCGCAACGGCGTACAGATCTCCCGTACCCGGATGGTGGCGCCGGGGGAGGCGGTGGTGGGGGACTTCGCGATGGCCGCGCGGCTGCTCGACGCCGGACGTTCGGCGATCCGGATCGCCGTTCCGCCGCCCGGTACCTTCGCCACCGACGGCCCGGCGGTCTGCGCGGAGATCCACGAGGGACTCGCCATCCACCTGCCGACCCACTTCTTCCACGTCGTCCCGGCCTAGGAGAGACCGCTGATGACTGCGACCGCGCCCGGCGGCACCCTCACGTTCTACCGGCCGTACCTGCCGCTCTTCGGGGCGATCCTGCTCTGCCTGCTCGGGGTGGGGGCGTCCCTGGCGGTGCTGCCGTTCCTGGTCCTCGACGAGTTGGACGGCAACCGCGTCGAGGTGGGCGTGGTGATCGCGGCGATCGCGGTCGCGGCCGTCGTCGCCCGGCCGATCGCCGGCCGGCTCGGCGACCGGCACGGCTACCGGACGGTGATGCTCGCCGGGGCCGCCCTCTGCGGCCTGGCCAGCCTCGGCTACCTGGTCGCCGGGAGCATTCCGCTGCTGGTCGCGGTCCGGATCGTGCACGGCGTGGGGGAGGGGGCGGTCTACACCGCCGGGGCAGCCTGGCTGGTGGCGCTCGCGCCGACCGAACGGCGGGGCCGGATCGTCGGGCTCTACGGCATCCACATGTGGGCCGGCATCACCCTCGGCGCGCTGCTCGGCACGGTCCTGCTGCGGGCCGCCGGGGGATACCCGGCGGTCTGGGTGTTCGCCGCCCTGACGTCGGCGGTCGGGCTGGCGCTGGTCGCCGGTCGGCCGCGACCGGCCCAGGCGTCGGCCGCCGGACCGGCCGGGTTCCTGCCCCGCAGCGCGGTCGCGCCGGGCGTCGCGCTCTCCCTCGCCGGCCTCGGGTACGCGGGCCTCGCCGCCTTCGCCGCGCTGCACCTGGCCGACCGGGGCGTGGAGAACGGCATCGCCGCGTTCAACGCCTTCGGCGTCACCTACGTCGGGGTACGCCTCTTCGCCGGTGGGCTGCCGGACCGGCTGGGGGCGGGCCGGGTGGCGCTCTGGTCGGCCCTGGTGGAGGCGGTCGGCCTGCTGCTGGTGGCGGTCGCGGAGAACCTGTGGGTGGCGATCCTGGGCGGCCTGGTCATCGGGGCGGGGCTCTCGCTGCTCTTCCCGGCGCTGGCCCTGCTGGTGATCAACCGGACCGACCCGGCGCACCAGGGCGCGGCGCTGGGGGCGTTCACCTCGTTCTGGGACATCGGCCTGGTGGCCGGTGGACCTCTCGCCGGCCTGGTCGCCAGCGCTGCCGGCTACCCGGCGGTCTTCTGGGTCACCCTGGCGGCCGCGCTCCTCTCCGCCGCCATCTCCGCCTCGCCCCTGAGCGCCCCCACCCCCAGGTCCCCCTGAACCCGGGCCGCCCGGTGCCCGGCACGTCGATTCCCGAGGTCGGCGTCGCCCTCACGGCCGGCCGGCGGTGAGGCGGGCCGGGGAGTAGGGGGTGGGGTCGACGGGGGGCGGCCCGGCGGTGACCAGCGCGGCGAGCAGGGCTCCGGCGGCCGGGGCGGTCTGCACGCCGTAGCCGCTGAGCCCGGCGAGCCAGAAGAAACCGGGCTCGTCCGCCGCGGGCCCGATCACCGGCACGTCGTCCGAGACGGCGGTACGCAGTCCCGCCCAGGCGTGCCGGATCCGCCGGACGGTCAACGTGGTCGCCTCCTCCACCCGGGCGGCCCCGAGCGCGACGTCCAGGTCGTCCGGGCGGACGTCACCCGGCGGCACCGGCGTGGCGTCCACCGGGGACACCAGCAGGTGGCCCGACTCCGGCTTGAGGTAGAAGGTCCCCGCCACGTCGGCGACCATCGGCCAGCCGGTGACGTCCAGGCCGGCGGGTGCGTCCACCAGGAACGCGGTACGTCGCAGCGGGGTCAACCCCACCGGGCGTACGCCGGCGGCCCCGGCGACCTCGTCGGCCCACGCCCCGGCGGCGTTCACCACCGTACGGGCGGCCACGTCCCCGGCGTCCGTGCTGACCCGCCAGCGTCCCTGCTCCCGGCGGAGCGACCGGACCCGGGTGAGCCGGCAGAGCGTGCCCCCGGCCGCGCGGATGCCCCGCAGGTAGCCCTGGTGCAGCGCGTCCACGTCGACGTCCCGGGTGGCGGGCCTCAGCATCGCGCGGCGGAACCGGTCCCGCCGCACGATCGGGCAGATGCCCGGCACCTCGGCGACGTCGATCTCCCGGGCCGGTGGGTCGACCTCGGCCCCGTCGCGCAACTGCGCGTCGAAGAGGTCCTCGTCGCCGGGCGGGCAGAGGGCCAGCGTGCCCCGTGGGGTGAGCAGTGGGTGCGCGGCGAACCCCGGGGGCGGGTCGGTCAGCGGGTCGCGGCTGGCCCGGGTCAGGGCGCGGACCGCCGGGCCGCCGTAGTACTCGGAGAACAGGGCGGCGGAGCGGCCGGTGGAGTGGTGCCCGAGCACCTGCTCCATCTCGGCCAGCAGCACGCGGCCGTACCGGGCGAGGTGGTAGCCGGCGGTGGCGCCCGCGATGCCACCGCCGATGACCATATAGTCAATCGTCACTGGATTGGCCGGTGGTGGGGTGCATGGCCACGGGCGACGCCTCCTCCGTGGGTGACTGCCGTGGCCACCCGGGAAGACCGGGTGGCCACGGACACGCCGGGTGGATCGGGGCTCGGGCGACGGGTCAGGGGCCGCAGTAGAGCAGCCGGTTCGGGGTGCCGCTGGGCACGCCGGTGACGATGTTGGCCGTCGCCCGGGTGGTCAGGTAGTTGGACACCTGGGCCGGGGACCAGGTCGGGTTCGCCGACAGGGCGAGCGCGGCGCAACCGGCGACGTGCGCGGAGGCCGCCGACCCGCCGCTGATCGTGTTGACCGCCGTGTTGCTGGTGTACCAGGTGGACGTGATGTTCTGGCCCGGCGCGTACAGGTCGATGCAGCTGCCGTAGTTGCCGCTCGACAGCCGGGCGTCGGTCGCCGAGGTGCCCACCACGGTCAGCGCGCCGGGCACCCGGCCGGGCGAGTAGTTGCAGGCGCTCCCGTTCGAGCTGCCGCCGGTGGTGACGTAGGTGATCCCCCGGTTGATCGAGTTGGTCACCGCCGTGTCCAGGGAGGTGTTGGCGGACCCGCCGATGGCCAGTTCCACCACCGCCGGCCGCTGGGCGTTCGCGGTGATCCAGTCGATGCCGGCGATCACCGTGGCGAAGCTGCCGCTGCCCTGGCAGTTCAGGATCCGGACCGGGTGGATCATGACCTCCTTGGCGACCCCGTGGCTGGTGCCGCCGATGGTGCCGGCGAGGTGGGTGCCGTGGCCGTTGCAGTCGTCGGCCGGCAGCGCGCCGTCGACCAGGTCGATCCCGCCGGTGACCCGGGAGCCGAAGTCCAGGTGGGTGGCGCGGACGCCGGTGTCGGCGACGTACACGTGCACGTTGTGCGCGGTGTTCGGGTAGCTGTACCGGTTGTCCAGCGGCAGGTTCCGCTGGTCGATCCGGTCCAGGCCCCAGGACGGCGGGCCGAACTGCGTGCCGGGGCCGATCAGCGGGGTCACCCGGTTCTGCTCCACGTACGCCACCGCCGGGTCGGCGGCGAGGCGGCGGGCGGCCCGCTCCGACAGCCGTACCTCGAAACCGCTCAGGGCGCTGCCGTAGACGTGCCCGACGGTCCCGCCGTAGCGGGCGCGCAGCCGGTCCGCGACGCGGGTGACCTCGGCGGTGGCGTTCGTGTCGGCCCGCCGCGCCACGTCGTCGCGGAGCACGACGATGTAGCTGTCCCGGACGGCGTCGGCGGCCCCGGCGTGGCGGACGGTTCCCTCGGCGGCGCCGGCCGCCGACGCGGTGCCGGTCGGGGCGAGAACGGCGGTGAGGGCGGTGGCCAGGGTGAGGGCGAGCAGCCGTCCCCGCAGGCGTGATCTGGTCATGGTCTCTCCTCCCAGATGGGGCCGGCCCCGGGGCGAGAGGTCGCCTCGGGGCCGGTGGAGCCGGGGTGGATCAGAAGGTGGGGGCCAGGTAGAGCAGGCGGTTCGGGGAACCGGTGCCCGGGCTGGTCACCACGTTCGTGGTGGCCTGGCTGACGATGTACGAGTGCACCTGGGCCGGGGTCCAGGACGGGTTCACCTGGAGCACCCGGGCAGCCGCACCCGCGACGTGCGGGGAGGCCATCGAGGTGCCGCTGATGCTGTTGGTGGCGGTGTTGCTGGTGTGCCACGCCGACAGGACGCCCACGCCCGGGGCGAACAGGTCGGTGCAGGTGCCCCAGTTGGAGAACGAGGCCCGCGCGTCGTTGCTCTGCGAGGCGTTGACGGTCAGCGCGGTCGGCACCGACGCCGGCGAGAAGTTGCAGGCGTTGGCGTTCGAGTTGCCGGAGGCCACCGCGTAGGTGACGCCGTCGGCGATCGAGTTGGCCACGGCGGTGTTCAGCGAGGCGTTGGTCGCGCCGCCGAGGCTCATGTTCGCCACCGCGGGCTGGCCCGGCTGGTGGTCCGAGGTCACCCAGTTGATGCCGGCGATGACCTGGGCCCAGGTGCCGCTGCCCTGGCAGTTCAGCACCCGGACGGCGACCAGCGTGACGTCCTTGGCGACGCCGTAGCTGGTGCCGCCGACGGTGCCGGCGACGTGGGTGCCGTGGCCGTTGCAGTCCGCGGCCGGCAGCGCGTTGTCGATCGCGTCGTAGCCGTCGATCGCCTGGCCGCCGAAGTCGTTGTGGGTGGTCCGGATGCCGGTGTCGACGATGTACGCCTTCACCCCGGCGCCGGTGCTGGCGTAGGTGTAGCTGGCGTTCAGCGGGAGGTTCCGCTGGTCGGTACGGTCCAGGCCCCACGGCGGGTTGACCTGGGTCGCGTCCATCGTGACGGTGTGGTTCTGCTCCACGTAGTCCACCGCGGGGTGGGCGGCGAGCCGCTTGGCGGCCCGCTCCGACAGCTTCACCTCGAAGCCGTTGAGCGCGTCGCCGTAGACGTGGCCCAGGCTGCCGCCGAAGCGCTCGGCGAGCGAGCTGGCGGTGCTCTTCACCGCGGCCTGCCGGGTGCCGGCGCGGCCACCGACGCTGCTGTCCTTGAGTACCACGATGTAGCTGTCGGCCACGGCCGTCGCGCCACCGGCGCTCCGGATCTCGCCGGACGGGGCTGCCGTTGCGGGAGCGCTGGCCATGGCGGTGACCATGGCGGCGCTGGCGAGCACGCCGACCGCGGCGAAGGTACGCCGGTGAGTGCGGGGGAGTGTCATCTCCCGGTCCTCCTACTGTGGTGACCTCTCGTGGGACTCGGGGCCCACTCGAGAGGTGCTGGACGATGGGAGAATCCTAGCGTCGATATTTACAAACCTGGATCTCTGCAATGTTCACGATCTGAGGATGATATTGACGAACTTCTACCCGTGAAACGTTGTCTCACGGGTCCCGGGCGCGATAGACACGACAGTTGGCCTGCGGTGCGGGTGAGCGCGACCGAGGTGACGCGGCACGGGGTCGGTCACGCCGCCACCCGGGTCGGCCCGACCCGGACCGCTTCGGCCCGGCCCGGGGCCGACCCTTCGGCGGGACGCCCCAGGACCGGTCGGAACTGGCCCGACGAGCGCACGATCGACATGATCGTTGCCATGTTCCTGCGCCGCCGACGCCACCACGACCACCCTCCCGTCCGCGCGGCAGCGCAGCCGGACCCGGTGCCAGCGGAGGTCGCCGTGGCGATCTCCCGTGCCGCCGCCGGCGGCGGGGAGGACCTCGAACGCCTCCTGGGGGCACTGGCGGCCCTCGACGCCACCGGTACCCCGGGGGTCGCCCGGGCCGTGCTCGGTCTGCTGGCCCGCGAACCGAGAACCGTGGCCCGACTCGACGAACACGTCCGACAGGACCCGTGGCGCCTGCCGTACCGGTCGCCGGGCCTGGAGAAGTTGACCGCCCGGCTCGACCGGCCGGCACCCGGAGCGGTCGCCGTCGCCCTGACCAGCGCGCACGGTGACGGGCGGATCCGGGAACGTGCCGTACGGGCCATGCTCGCCGCGCCCGTCGCGGAGATGACGCCCTTCCTGGTCCTGCGGACCGGGGACTGGGTCGCACAGGTGCGCGATCCCGCCCGTGCGGGCCTGGCGACGCTGCTGGCCGACGACCCGGCCACCCACCTGCCGGCGGCGCTGCCCACCGCGCTGCTGGTCGGGGCCCGCTCCCGGGGCGGCTTCGCGGTCACCCAGGTCACGGCCGCGCTGCTCGCCGCCCCCGCGCCGGTACGCCAGGCGCTCAGCCGGTCCGGTCCCGCCGCGCAGCGCCGGCTCGTCTTCACCATCGGCCTGGCCCACGGCTGGCTGCACCGCGACGACCTCGTCGAGGCGGCGGAGTCCGACCCGGACGTGCTCGTCCGGGCCCGGGCAGCCGAGGCCGCCTGCCGGGACGCCGTGTGGACCGGCCGGCTCCCGACCCTGCGGCGTCTCGCCGGCAACCGCCGTCCGGCGGTACGGGCGACCGCGCTCACCGGACTGCTGCGACTCGGCCGGCTCGCCGACGTGTCGGCGCACCTCGACGACCCCGCCGACCTGGTCCGGGCCATCGCCCGGGAGGCCGCCCGACGGGACGGCATCGACGCGCCGGCGCATTACCGGCGGGCTGTCACCGGGGACGCGCCGCCCCCCGGGGCGGTCGCCGGATTCGCCGAGACCGCCCCGTCGACCGACGCGGTGCTGCTGCACCCGCTGGTCACCCACCCGGCCGCGCCGGTCCGAGCCGCCGCCGTACGCGGACTGCGGCTCCTCGCCGCCGTCGAACCGTCCCTGGTCCTCCCACTGCTGCGCGACCCGGCACCGGCCGTCGTGCGGGAAGCCGCCACCGCGCTACGTCCCGTCTCCGGCGCCCTGCCACCCGTGCTGCCCTGGGAGCTGCTCGCCGACCCACGGGTGGAACGCCGCCGCGCCGGCTACCGCCTCCTCGGCACCCGGGACGTGCCGGCGAGGCTGCGCGCCGGGATGCTGCTGGCCCTCGACCCCGATCCGGGGCTGGCCCGACGCGGTCGCGCGGACGTCGTCCGGCTGGCCCGTGACGTCGGCCGTCCGGACCGGCGGCACACGTCGCCGCCCGTGCCGACCGGCACCGCCGCCGAGCGCGACGACCTCGCCCGACTGGCCCGGCGCGCCGCCCCCGTGCTGGGCGACGAGTGTGTCGACCTGCTCACCAGGTGGTTGCGCAGTTGACCGCCACACTCGTCGCCGACCACGGTGCCCACATCGGCCTACCGCCGTGTGGTGCCGTCAGAAGGCGACGTCCACGCCCGCCTTCTTGCAGGCGGCGGCGAGGTCCGTGCCGGCCTTCTCGAAGGCCGGGTTGTCGGCGGCCGACGCCGGGTCCGTCGCCTTCGCCGCCTTGGCGGCCTCCGCGGTGAACGCCTGGATGGCGGTGGTCACCGCGGTGTCGCCCCCGGTAGCGGCCAGCGCCGTCAACTTGCTCTCCAGCTCGGTGAGGACCTTCCGGAACGCTTCCGGCGCCGCCGCCGGGTCGGCCTGGAGAGCGGTGACGACCGAGGCCTTCATGTCGTTCCCGGCCTTCTTGGCGGACTCGCAGAGTTCCTTGTCGCTCGCGCCGCCCGCCGGGGCCGACGGTGCGGGCGCCGAGGAGGCGGAGGCGTCAGGTGCGGAGGTGGTGGAGGAGGGGGAGGGAGCGGACCCGGCCGTCGTGTCGTCCTCCCCACCGCCGCAACCGGCGAGGGTCAGGGAGGCGCAGATCAACACGGCGGAGACGATGCGGAATGGTTTCACGGGCGCGGACGCTAGCCGAAGCCCGCCCGTTGTTCAAAGTGGTTGTCGCGCGTAGCGATGCGGGCCGTAGACTCCCGGACCCGTGAGAATCCGAACGTACGGCGGCCGGGCCGCGCCCGTCGTCGCCCTGGTCGCCTCGACACTCGCCCTGACCGGCTGCGGGCAGACCGACGCGGAGGCCCCGGAGGCCACGCCGGGTACGGCGGGGCAGTCCACGACGCGCCCCCCGGTGCCGGAGGGGGCCCGTGTCGGTGCGCCGGACAGCGCCTGCGACATGCCCGTCACCTTCGCGCTCGCGGAGTCGTGGAAGCCGAAGGCGGTCACCGTCGCCCCGGACAATCCGCTGGCGGAACTCGCGCGCCGAGGTCCACTCACGATGGTGTGCGAGATCGACGCCAAACCCGCCGGCAACATCGGCTTCCTGCGGGTGTGGACCGGAGCCGGGGACCAGCTACGGGCGAGCCTGGAAGCCTTCGTCGGTACGGACGCGCACCAGCCGACCTACACCGACCTGCGGGTCGGTGACCGTCCCGCGCTGGAGGTCGTCTACCAGGAGAAGAGCCAGCTCGACGACGAGATGGAACCGGAACGGGTGTTCGCCGTCCAGACCGCGCGGGGCATCACGGCCGTCTCCCTCGACAGCTTCGGCAGCGACGAGCACACGGCCATGTTGCCCGCCTACGAACTCGCGAAGAGCAGCCTCCGGCAGCGGGACTCGTAGCCTTCCCGGGATGGACAAACACGACGAACGTGACCTGGTCCGACGTGGGTACGACGCACTCTCCCACCACTACCGGTCCGACGACGCCGAGGACGGTCGGTACGCGCCCTGGCTCGCCGACCTGCACCGACGCCTACCGGCCCCGGCGGCGGTCCTCGACCTCGGGTGCGGCTGCGGTGTGCCGGTCGCCCGCTTTCTCGCCATCGCCGGGCACCACGTCACCGGCGTCGACATCAGCGACGTCCAGATCGAGCGGGCACGCCGCCTGGTGCCCACCGGCACGTTCCTGCGCGCGGACGCCACCCGGCTCGACCTGCCGCCGGCCTCGTTCGACGCCGTGGTCTGCCTCTACGCCCTCATCCACATGCCCCTGGCCGACCAACCACAGCTCATCGACCGGATCGCCACCTGGCTGCGCCCGGGCGGCTGGCTGCTCACCACCGTCGGCGACACCGCCTGGACCGGCATCGAGGACAACTGGCTCGACGGCCCCGCCACCATGTGGTGGAGCCAGGCCGACGCCTCCACCTACCGCTCATGGCTGCGACAGGCGGGGCTGGCGATCACCGCCGAGGACTTCGTCCCGGAAGGCTCCGGCGGGCACGCTCTCTTCTGGGCTCAGCGCCCACCGAGCTGAACCGCCCCGGGGAAACGGCTTCGTCAAGCGTCAGGGCGGGCGGTTCAGGTCTCGCTGTTCTTGGCCTCTACCCGGACCCGGCTCCGAGGAATGCGTATCTCATACGGTAAGTCCCACTTTCCTCCGCCGTTGCCGTAGATGATGATCTCGTCATTCTTCTTCTCCGGCTGAAAGAGGGTGAGGGATCTTGCCGCGGAGCGGCCTGCTGCTGCGAGGGCGAACCGCAAGGCGGTCAAGAGCTTGAACAACTTGCCCGGTCGATCCTCGATGATCGCCGCCCATTCGTCGGCATACGCCTCGGCCAGCCCCGGGTCGGATGTCCAGCGGTACGCCGACCAGCGGACCAGCTTCTTCGCCAGCCAGGGGGAGACGTCGGTGATCTCGTTGACGAGCAGCCCGAACAGGATGCCGAGGATGATCTCCCACTGGTTCACGCCTGCCCCCGTCCGAAGGCGAGACGGGTCCGCGTCGTGGTCGCGGCCTTCGTCTGGCGTTGGGCGACCAACTGTCGGGCGCTGGCGACGCCGTGGCCGGTGAGTTGGTAGTAGCGGCGACGCGGCTTGCCCGGCGCGGCGTCCTCCTCCCAGCGGGAGGTCACCCATCGGGCCTCGGCGAGCCGTTCCAGGATCTTGTAGATGGTGGGTCCGGACTTTCCGGTCGTCTTCATGATCGCCCAGCCGTGCAGCTCATGGTCGTTCGCCACGAGCAGGGCGTTCAGGACGGCGAGGAGGGGTCCGGTCACCCGTACGGGTCCGTCTGGCACCCGCTTAACGATAGTAGGTGAAATAAGCCGGGTCCACCTGGGACACCTGGTGGGGGCCAGGCTGTAGGTGGGGCAGGCTGGATCGGCTCGCAGGCCTGGCCGCGACCCCGCATCGCGGCAGGCTTCTCAACACGCTGTGAGCAGGTGATGGATACCTGCTCGTGCTTGTCGCCGACGCGACTTGTCAGTTCGGCGGTATCCCGGACTGACGGCCGCCCACGGGGTGTTCGTCAGGCCTGGGCGGTCGCACGTGCTCGAGGTCCTTCGGGTCGCTGGCCCCGTACTTGGCGAAGTTGCGGCGGGCGTCGAGCAGGCTCAGGTTCCGGTTTGGTCCACCCCGTACGTGTGCGGCGTCGTGGTCGTCCTGGCCGTCGTCCTCCCAGAAGCACACGTCGCAGATCTCGTAGCCGCCGCGTTCAGCCAGCGTCAGGTAGCCGCAGCACGGGCACGCGTACGCGGCGTCTTGCGGCCCTCGGCTGACGTCGGCGGACGGTCCGTGATCGGTCGGGGTCACGCCGGCAGCCTGCCACATCGACCGTCAGAGGTGTGCGTCCAGCCTTGACTCAGGAGCAGGTCGTGCTCCTTCAGCTTTCACGATCGGGGGCAAGGCACGGCTGCTCAAGACGTCCGCTAAGCCACCGGTCGAGCCATTCCACGAGAGAGATCCCCTCGGCATAGAACGAGTGTTCGGCCAGGCCCGAGTTCGGGTCGAAGCCCCACATCATCGCTCCCCGGCCGGCGCAGTCCACGTACGAGTAGATCGCACATCCCCAATAGGCGATCGGCAGTAGGCCGGGGGGCTCTCGTGAGTCGAGCCGCTCGACCGCGGTACGCCCGAGATCGTCGGTGGAGCCACCAGCGACGCCTATCACAGGACCGAAGCCGCCGTTGGCGACCTCCAGGTAGATGCGCCGAAGCAGGGGCGGTAGCCGAGGCAATGCCAGCCGGCACGGAAGGCGGCCCCGGACGGCATGCCGTGCGCTACTGGGCACGCAGGAGCACAGAGGGCTGAGACGAGAACGGCCCAGGCTCGACGGGAACGCCGCTGACCTGGGCCGGAGAATGTGGAGCGGGCGACGGGAATCGAACCCGCACCGTCAGTTTGGAAGACTGAAGCTCTGCCATTGAGCTACGCCCGCGTGTTCCCGGTTCCCCGGGACGCGCCGACAGCCTACCGCGTACCCCGACGCGCCGCGCAGCCGCATTCCGTCCCCGCCCGGACGTCGTCACCGGAAGGTTCCCGCCCGGGCGGCTGGCGCGCCCCTGCCGTACCGCACACTCGGCTCCGGGTGCCCTGCTGGCGGGCGGCTTCCGGACCGACCCGGGGGGAATTTGTCGGAATCTGTCGCCGAGTGCCCCGCCCGGACGCCCCTGCCCCGCGCCGACGGCATACACTTCTGGTCGCCACGGGGTGTGGCGCAGCTTGGTAGCGCACTCGCTTTGGGAGCGAGGGGCCGTGGGTTCAAATCCCGCCACCCCGACTGTCGTCGCGGCCGGGTCGCCGGAGGGCGGTCGTCGCGGTACCTGGGCGGCTGCCGGAGCGTCCGGCCGGCTCGCCTACACTCGATGGGCTGAATCACGCCCAGACTCAAAACCGAGATCCGTTCAAGGAGTACGCCTGTGAAGAGCACCGTCGAGACTCTGAGCCCGACGCGCGTGCGGCTCGCCATCGAGGTGCCGTTCGTCGAGCTCGAGCCGAGCCTCAAGAAGGCGTACCGGGAGATCGGCCAGCAGGTCCAGGTTCCCGGCTTCCGCCGGGGCAAGGTTCCGGCCGCGGTGATCGACCAGCGGGTCGGCCGGGGCGCCGTCCTCAACGAGGCGGTGCAGGAGGCGATCCCGCAGAACATCCTCGCCGCCGTCCGCGAGCACGACCTGAAGACGCTGGGTCGCCCCGAGGTGGAGATCACCGAGTTCAACGACGGTGACAGCCTCAACTTCACCGCCGAGGTCGACGTCCGTCCGGAGCTCACCCTGCCCGACCCGGCCACCATCGAGGTGACCGTCGACGAGCTCCAGATCGACGACAGCGAGATCGACGAGCAGGTCAAGAGCCTGCGCGAGCGGTTCGCCACGCTCAAGACCGTCGAGCGCGCCGCCCAGGAGGGCGACTTCGTCCAGATCGACCTGAACGCCACCGTCGACGGCGAGGACGTGCCGGGCGGTTCGGCGACCAACCTCTCCCACGAGGTCGGCAGCAAGCAGCTCCTCCCGGGCCTGGACGAGGCCGTCGTCGGCCTCGCCGCCAACGAGAGCGCCACCTTCACCACCCAGCTCGTCGGCGGCGACTTCGCCGGCAAGGACGCCGAGGTGGCGGTGACCGTCCGCACGGTCAAGGAGAAGGAGCTGCCCGAGCTGAACGACGAGTTCGCCCAGATGGCGAGCGAGTTCGACACGCTCGAGGAGCTCCGTGGCGACGTGCGCGAGCGGATCACCAAGGGCAAGCGGGTCGAGCAGATCTACGCCGCCCGGGACAAGGCCCTCGAGCAGCTCGTCGCCGCCGCCGAGGTGCCGGCGCCGGAGGGTGTCGTCACCGAGGAGGTCGCCAGCCGTAAGCAGGCGATGGTCGACCAGCTCGAGCGGATCGGCGCCTCGCTGGAGGAGTACCTCGCGGCCGAGGAGAAGACCGAGGAGCAGCTCGACGAGGAGCTGAAGACGGCGGCGACCGAGGGCGTCAAGATCCAGCTCCTGCTGGACACCCTGGCCGACGCCGACGACGTCCAGGTCTCCGACGACGAGTTCGGCCACGAGATCGTCCACCGGGCGCAGCGCGCCGGGATGCCGCCCCAGCAGTACTACGACCAGCTGGTCCGCTCGGGCGCGGCGGCGGCCGTCTTCGGCGACGTCCGGCGCGGCAAGGCGCTGGCCTCGGTGATGGAGCGTGTCACGATCAAGGACGCGGCCGGCAACGCCGTCACCCTGGACGCCCTGAAGGCCGAGGGCGACGAGGCGCACGAGCACGACCACGAGCACTGATCGCGGGGTCGGCCGCCGTCCGCCGTTCACGGCGTTCGGCGGCCGAAACCCTTTTCCGGGTACGGATCCCGGGCAGCTGCGCTGAGAGCGAAAAGCACCCGGACCGGGAGTGTGTCACCCGGTGGAGCGGTTAGTGTCGGGTAAGACGGTACGGAGAGCGAAGGGCTGCCATGACCGACAAGCACATCCCAGCGATGCCGCTCCGGGCGATCGAAGCCCGCGGTGGCGATCCCCTTGGCAACCTCGACGACTCGGTCTACAACCGGTTGCTCAAGGAGCGCATCATCTTCCTGGGCAGCGAGGTGACCGACCAGGTCGCCAACCGCATCTGCGCCCAGCTGCTCCTGCTCGCGGCGGAGGACCCGCACCGCGACATCAACCTCTGGATCAACTCACCGGGTGGCTCGGTCTACTCCGGCATGGCGATCTACGACACCATGCAGTTCATCGACAACGACGTGTCGACGGTGGCGATGGGCATGGCGGCCTCCATGGGCCAGCTGCTGCTCTGCGCCGGCACCAAGGGCAAGCGGTACGCCCTTCCCCACGCGCGGATCATGATGCACCAGCCGTCCGGTGGCATGGGTGGTACGGCTTCCGACATCGCCATCCAGGCGGAGCAGATGCTCTACACGAAGCGGATGTTCCAGGAGCGGGTCGCCTTCCACACCGGGCAGGAGCACGCGCAGATCGAGGCCGACTCGGACCGCGACCGCTGGTTCACCGCCCAGGAGGCCATGGACTACGGCTTCATCGACAAGGTGATCACCGGAGCCACCCAGGTTCCGGAAGGCGCCGGGACCCTGAGCTGATCGAGGAGCTGACGATGACCGACCTGAGCCTGCCGCCGCGTTTCGCGCCGGTGCACAACCGCTACGTCCTGCCGTCGTTCGTCGAGCGCACCTCGTACGGGGTGAAGGAGTCGAACCCGTACAACAAGCTCTTCGAGGACCGGATCATCTTCCTCGGCGTCCAGGTCGACGACGCGTCGGCCAACGACGTGATGGCGCAGCTGCTGACGCTCGAGGGCACCGACCCGGACCGCGACATCATCATGTACATCAACTCGCCGGGTGGCTCGTTCACCGCCATGACGGCGATCTACGACACCATGCAGTACGTCCGGCCGGACATCCAGACGGTCTGCCTCGGCCAGGCGGCCAGCGCCGCCTCGGTGCTGCTCGCGGCCGGCACGCCGGGCAAGCGGATGGCCCTGCCGAACTCGCGGATCATCATGCACCAGCCGGCCACCGAGGGCGGCTACGGGCAGGGCTCGGACATCGAGATCCAGGCCCGGGAGATCCTCCGGATGCGGACGCAGCTGGAGGAGATGTACTCCAGGCACTGCAACCAGCCGGTGGACAAGGTCCGCAAGGACATCGACCGGGACAAGATCATGACGGCGGAGGAGGCCCGCGAGTACGGCGTGGTCGACACCATCCTCACCAGCCGTAAGAAGGGTCTGCTGGCCGCCAACGCCGCCAGCTGAACAGTTGGGGTCGGAGGTCGGCCCGGGGGTGCTCCCGGCGCCGGCCTCTGACACACCCGTTTTGGGGGTCGGAGAAACCCCCGGCAGCGGGTAACGTCGGGTCTGTGCCCCTTCGCCGGGTCGGACCGGCGGGTGAAGACACGGACACGGGGATCAACGTCCTCAAGCCAGGGCCGGCGTACCGGCCGACGAGTGCAGGGAGAACGTAGGTGGCACGGATCGGTGACGGCGGCGACCTACTGAAGTGCTCCTTCTGTGGCAAGTCGCAGAAGCAGGTCAAGAAGCTCATCGCGGGCCCCGGGGTCTACATCTGCGACGAGTGCATCGACCTCTGCAACGAGATCATCGAAGAGGAGTTGGCCGAGTCCGGCGAGGTGAAGTGGGAAGAGCTTCCCAAGCCGATGGAGATCTGCCAGTTCCTCGACAACTACGTCGTCGGTCAGGACCAGGCCAAGAAGGCCCTGGCGGTCGCGGTCTACAACCACTACAAGCGGATCCAGGCCGAGGCGGCCGGCGCGCCGGGCTCCGGCAGCGACGCCGTCGAGCTGGCGAAGTCCAACATCCTGCTCATCGGTCCGACCGGCTGCGGCAAGACCCACCTCGCGCAGACCCTAGCCCGGATGCTCAACGTGCCGTTCGCCATCGCCGACGCCACCGCGCTGACCGAGGCCGGGTACGTCGGCGAGGACGTGGAGAACATCCTCCTCAAGCTGATCCAGGCCGCCGACTACGACATCAAGCGCGCCGAGACGGGCATCATCTACATCGACGAGGTCGACAAGATCGCCCGCAAGTCCGAGAACCCCTCGATCACGCGGGACGTCTCCGGCGAGGGTGTCCAGCAGGCGCTGCTCAAGATCCTGGAGGGCACGGTGGCCAACGTGCCGCCGCAGGGCGGTCGGAAACACCCCCACCAGGAGTTCATCCAGATCGACACCACCAACGTGCTCTTCATCTGTGGTGGTGCCTTCGCCGGCCTCGACCAGATCATCGAGGCCCGCACCGGGCAGGGCGGCACCGGGTTCGGCGCCCGTCTGCGGGCGGTGTCCGAGCGTTCGACCGACGACATCTTCGGTCAGGTCATGCCGGAGGACATGCTCAAGTTCGGCCTGATCCCCGAGTTCATCGGCCGGCTTCCGGTGATCACCAACGTCCGCAGCCTGGACCGTCAGGCCCTCGTGCAGATCCTCACCGAGCCGCGTAACGCCCTGGTCCGGCAGTACCAACGTCTCTTCGAGCTCGACGGGGTCGAGCTGGAGTTCGAGCAGCCGGCCCTGGAGGCCATCGCGGACCAGGCGATGCTCCGTGGCACGGGGGCCCGGGGCCTGCGGGCGATCATGGAAGAGGTCCTCCTCTCGGTGATGTACGAGGTTCCGAGCAACCCGGACGCCGCTCGGGTTCTGATCACCCGTGAGGTGGTCCTGGAGAACGTGAACCCGACGATCGTGCCCCGCGAGTTCACCGGCCGGCGGGCCCGCCGGGACCGCGAGGAGAAGTCCGCCTGACCGCGGTTCGACGTCCGGGTACGGGACAGCGCGTACCCGGACCACGCCCTTAGTCTGGTGTGTATGCGTGTCGCCGTCTGCCAGCTGAACGCCCGCGAGGACCGTAAGGCCAACCTCGCGACCGCCGAACGTCTCCTGGTCCGCGCTGCCGACGCCGGCGCCGACCTCGCCGTCCTACCCGAGTACGTCGACTACCTCGGCCTGGCCGAGGGGCTGCCCGAGCCGGAGTCGGTCGACGGCGAGGTGGGCAGCTTCTTCGCGGAGGTCGCCGGCCGGCTGGGCATGTGGGTGATCGCGGGTTCGTTCCACGAGCGGGGGCCCGACCCGGAGCACACGTACAACACGTCGCTGGTGTTCGACCGTTCCGGTGCGCTGGCGGCCAGCTACCGCAAGATCCACCTGTACGACGTGGAGATCCCCGGACGGGTCTCGTACCTGGAGTCCGCCACCGTCGCGCCCGGCGCGGAACCGGTGGTGGTCTCGGTCGAGGGCCTCCGGGTGGGCCTGTCCATCTGTTACGACCTGCGGTTCCCCGAGCTGTACCGGCAACTGGCCACCGAGGGTGGTGCCGAACTGCTGGTGGTGCCGGCGGCCTTCATGATGCACACGGGCCGGGACCACTGGGAGGTCCTGTTGCGGGCCCGGGCCATCGAGAACCAGTGCTTCGTGGCGGCGGCCGGACAGACCGGCGACCACGAGCCGGGCCGGACGTGTTTCGGCCGCAGCATGGTGATCGACCCCTGGGGCACGGTCCTCAGCCAGGTGCCGGACGGCACCGGTCTCACCGTCGCCGACCTCGACCTCGACCGGCTCCGGACGATCCGGGCGGAGCTGCCCAGCCTGGCGAACCGTCGACTCTGAGCGGTCACGTCTCCTGGAGAAGGACACCGATCACGGCCAGCCCGGCGATGGCCGCGGCGGTGACCAGCAGAGCGGTGCTCATCCGGGAAGGGCCCCGTCGGGCCAGCCGTCGCACCGAGGCCACCACGGCGAAGAGCACCAGGACCGCGATGACCAGCTGCCAGATCGGCAGCAGGAGCCCCAGCAGCGCGTCTTCGGCGAGCACCGACGTCGGGGACCGTGGTAGGTCAGCCATGTCAGACACTCTGGCACGCCGGACCGACTCCTGTCGGGACACCAGCAGTTGGACCTTCGACAGCCCGCGCCGAGGGGCGTCGAGATTACAGTGACGGACGTTGATTTGCGTCCTGATGGCCGGACGCGTAACTTTCTCTCTGCAAGCGGGAGGCCGGACAAACCGGCCGAAGCGAGCACCAGGCTCAAGGCGGGAACGCCGAACGAGACTGGTCCGGGCGGTGCGAAGTTCCCCGAAAGTTGGGGTTGCGATCGCGAAGTCGACCGGGTATAGTACCGAAGCCGGCAGGAGCCGGGCGGAACGCCGCAGAGCGGCGATCGGCCGGTCTGCGGGAACCCCACCTCAGAAACGACCCCCGATTGTCGGGGTGCGTCAGAGTGGGTCTGACTGAAGCCAGCGGAAAGAATCTTGAAAGAGATGCTTGCCAGGCGGGTCGAGGTTAGGTAGGTTGGAGCGGTTGCCCCGGATGGGGCCCCTGAGGGGGTTGCCGGATGGTGTGTGGTTGTTCTTTGAGAACTCAACAGGGTGCTTGATAAGCCAGTGCCAATTAAGTTATACCCCGTGCTGGTCGGGCTTGATGTCTGGCTGGTGGGGATTCCTTTGGCAACACTTTGTTGCTGGGATGATTGTTCAACAAGTTTTTGTTGGAGAGTTTGATCCTGGCTCAGGACGAACGCTGGCGGCGTGCTTAACACATGCAAGTCGAGCGGAAAGGCCCTTCGGGGTACTCGAGCGGCGAACGGGTGAGTAA